>DASWHR010000129.1:0-10038 GCA_036398095.1 Actinomycetota bacterium | reverse complement strand
TAGAGGCGTCCAGGATGCGGGTGCATTCAACATTTGGACGTCGGGTTTAGTACGGTTTGCATCCATGACATCCAGGGTCGCACCATTCAGGAGCACGTCGTTCGTCCGCAGCGCCGCCGTCGCCGTTGTGCTGATGCTCGTCGCCGCCGGTTGCACCACGCGCGCATCGTCCAAGCCGTCGTCGGTGCGGATCTTTCCGTCGCCGGGATCCAAGGTGGCGTCTCCGAGCACCCAGATCAGCGTGCGTGGGGGCTCGCCGGAAGACATCGGATCCTTGACGGTCGCGGGATCGACGAGCGGTTCGCATCCCGGGCGCGTGCAGGCGCACTCCGACGGGCGCGGCGTGAGCTTCATTCCCGACGCCGCCTTCGAGCCGGGCGAGACGGTTACCGTGACGTCGAAGATCGCCATTGCCGGGGCCGCCGGGGGGATTGGCGGGGGGACCGGTGCGGGGACTGGGACGTTCACGATCGCCACGCCTGCCGAGCAAAAGTGGGAGCCGATGCCGACCGTGCGTGCCGACTGGCAGACGGGCGCGCTGACGCTGAAGTCGCGTCCGGATCTTCGGCCGTCGTCGTTGACGATCACGACCCCGGCCTCGCGGACGGCCGCGGGGCTGCTGATGCTCACCATGCAGGGCGGCCCGTCGGGATCGGGGCCTGAGATCATCGACGATGCCGGGCGCCTGGTCTGGTACGAGCCTTTGCCCGACAAGACCAGCGCAGCCGATCTGCGCGTGCAGACGATGGGCGGCAAGCCCGTCCTCACTTGGTGGAAGGGATCGCTCGCGACGGGAATGGGACGCGGTCACTACATCGTGATGGATCAGACCTATACCGAGATCGCGACGGTGAAGGCCGGCAACGGCTACACGGCGGACTTGCACGACATGCGGCTGATGCCGGACGGCAGCGCATGGATCATGATCTACACGCCGGTGAAGTGGGACCTGAGCCCGGCCGGCGGGCCGGCCGATGGATTCGCGTTCGACAATGTCGTGCAGCAGATCGATGTCGCCACCGGATCGGTCCTCTTCGAATGGCACAGCCTCGATCATGTCGGACTCGACGAGTCCTTCAGGCCGCTGCCCGAGACGCCCGAGGCCGGATGGGACTACTTCCACGTCAATTCGCTGGATGTCGAGCGCGGAGGCACGCTGCTGCTGTCCGCGCGCAACACCAGCACCCTGTATCGGATCGACGCGGCGACGGGCGCGGTGCGGTGGCGTCTCGGCGGAAAGAAGAGCGACTTTATGGTGGCCGAGAATGCCGCGTTCGGCTGGCAACATGACGCGCGGTTGCTTCCCGACGGGACCATCTCGCTGTTCGACAACGCCGCAGCGACCGAGGAGGAGAAGTCAAAGGTGTCGGCGGCGCTCCGGCTCAAGCTCGACGAGGAAGCCAAGACGGCGACGCTGGTGAGCCGTCTGGAGCATTCGTCGAAACTGCTCGCCGCCTCGCGCGGTAGCGTGCTGCGATTCGAGAACGGAAATACCTTCGTCGGATGGGGCAGCAAGCCGAACATGAGCGAATACGATGCCGACGGCAACGTCGTGTTCGACGCGCGCATGGATCCGGGCGTGTCGTATCGCACCCATCGCACGCCCTGGACGGGACGGCCGGCGGCCGAGCCGGCCGTGGTGGTCTCATCCGGTGCGGGCGGCGTGTCGGTCGCGGTGTCGTGGAACGGCGACACGCAGACGACGACCTGGGAGCTGCTGGCCGGCGAGAGCGCGACCGCGCTCGAACGCGTCGCGACCGTCCCGCGGGCAGGGTTCGAGACCGAGCTGACCGGTCCCGCAGCCGTCGCTTTCGTCGCGGTGCGGGCGTTGGACGCGAACGGAACCGTGCTCGCCACGTCGCAGGCGCGAGTCGTCGGCGCCTAGCGGACTCCTGTGTCGTTCGGGGTCCGTCAGGTTTCGTTGTTCGGGGGAGCGGCGCTGATGTCGGCGAGCGCGGAGTTCGGATCACGGTCCATCGCCAGATCGCCGAGCGACACCATGCCGACCGGCATGCCGCCTTCCACGATCGGCAGGCGCCGGACGGCCTTTTCCCGCATCAACTGAACGGCTTTGTCGACCGTGTCGTCGGGCGAGAGGCAGACCGGATCCATCGAGCAGATGTCACCGATCTTCGCGTCGGTCACGCCTTTGGCGAGCGCCCGCACGACGATGTCGCGGTCGGTGACGATGCCGCACAGCTCTCCCTTTTTCATGACGAGCACGTCTCCGACATCCCGCTCGCTCATGATGCGAGCCGCGTCTGCGATGGGCGAAGTCGCCTCAATCGTGAAGGCCTGAGTCGTCATCACGTCCTTGATCATCTGCATCGGCAATCCCTCCTCAAGCCGGCGATACCCAGCGGGATCGCTGAACGAAACGCCAAGCGAGCATCGCGGCTAGTCGGAGGCGCGCTCGTCGAGGCTGAGCGACGCCGAGTTGATGCAGTAGCGCAGGCCGTTCGGGCCGGGGCCGTCGTCGAAGACGTGTCCGAGATGTCCCCCGCATCGCTTGCAGACGACTTCCGTGCGGACCATGAAGTGGCTCGCGTCAGCGCGCGTCTCGACGTTGGCGGCTACCGCCGGCTCGGTGAACGACGGCCAGCCCGACCCCGAATCGAACTTCGTGTTCGAGTCGAACAGTTCCGCGCCGCACGCGCGGCAACGATAGGTTCCGTCCAGGTGACAGTCCCAGTATTCACCGGTGAACGCGCGTTCCGTGCCGGCCTCGCGGAGCACGGCGAACGCCTCGGGCGTCAGTTCGCCCGCCCACTCCTCGTCGGTCTTGGCCACCTCGCGAGGCTGCTCGTCCTTCTTGATCTTCATCCGTTTCCTCCTTCGACGCTTGTTCGAACGCCGCGCGGCCGCGAATCGGTGCCCGGCCGGCCGGTTCCGTCTTCGAATCGTAAGGAATACATCCCGCCGCGCGTCGTGGCAGACTGCTGTGGCCGATGCGACGAGCAATGCTTGCGTTGCCGGCCGCCGTGATGGCGGTCGCGTCCTGCACCGCGCCGGCCGGCGACTCGCTCGGCCCGCAACCGACGACAGCCTCCCCGTCCCCGTCTCGCTCCGCGTCCCCGCTCGCTTCCTCGCCGTCGCCGTCGACTGCGCGCGACCCTTCCTTTCAAGAGTTCGCGGTTCCGCGGGGGTCGCGGCCGCACGATGTCGCGCCGGCGCCCGACGGCCGCGTTTGGTACACGGCGCAGGGTTCAGGGGAATTGGGCGTTCTCGATCCGTCGTCGGGCGAGACCCGGCACGTGCCGCTGGGGTCCGGGTCGGCGCCGCACGGGGTGATCGTCGGCCCCGACGGTGCGCCGTGGATCACCGATTCGGGACTGAACGCGATCGTGCGCGTGGATCCGGGTTCGCTGGCCGTCCGGCGGTTTCCTCTTCCCGGTTCGCGCAACGTCAATCTGAATACGGCCGCCTTCGACGGCGCGGGGATCCTGTGGTTCACCGGCCAGGCCGGGTTCTGCGGCAGCCTCGATCCGGCGAGCGGCGCGGTGCGGCTCTTCGAGGCGCCGCGCGGGCGAGGCCCGTACGGCATCGCAACCACCCCCGCCGGTGATGTGTGGTTGTCATCCCTCGCCGGCTCCTACATCGCGAAGGTTGCGGCCGGCCCGGTCCAGCCGGTGGACGTTCCGACCCGCGGCGGGGGAGCGCGTCGCGTCTGGAGCGACTCGCGCGGGCGCCTGTTCGTCACCGAATGGTTCGCGGGAATGCTTGCGATGTACGAGCCGTCAACCGGCGCGTGGAAGCAGTGGCGATTGCCGGGCGCGAACCCGCAGCCGTACGCGGTCTACGTCGACGAGCGTGATGTGGTGTGGATCAGCGACTTCGGGGCCAACGCGCTTGTCGCGTTCGATCCGTCGGTTGAGCGGTTCCGCGCGTATCCGATCCCGACGCGCGGCGCGAGCGTGCGGCAGCTCTTGGGCCGGGCCGGCGAGGTCTGGGGCGCCGAATCGGGAGCGGGAAAGCTCGTGGTCCTTCGAACCGGCGCTACTTGATACAGGTCTGTAATTGGACGCGGCGTAGCCTCGGCACCCCCAGGGGGCTGAACAGACTAATGATCCCTCGATAGCAGGCCTCAAAGACGGCCTTGCCTACGACCCGTCAATAACTCCGTGGATTTCCACGACCACATCACCGGATGTGGCATCAACAACGAGCAGGACATTTCGCTTGATGATCAGAGGCTTCGGACCATGCCCGCCGGAGTCGACTCCTGAAAATACGAAACCCCACGCCAGTGGCGCGGCCTTCGTAATGGCCTCGCTTTCAAACCGTCCGAAGAGCACTTCACGCGGTTGTTCGACGGAAGCGTCTCCTGCAGGCATTCGAGACAAAGCTTCCAAGCGATCGTAAGCCTGTTGAGCACTGAGCTGGGGAACGATGTCGGCTGAGACCGGCGTCATCCGATCAGTGGGGGTGTACTGGCGGGCGCTAGTGGCGCGCGTTCCCTGTAAGGCCGTGGTCGACGTTTTGATGCCTGCCTGCGGGATTCGAGCGCAACTCGCTAGAACTGCCATCCCGCTTAGCAGGATTGCTGTTGCCAGTCGGTTATTCGCCATGACTTCACTCCCTAGGCTGGATCACAAGAGGCGGAGCACCACATCTGGAACGTGTTCACATTGATCGTACTCTGGAGGGCCCGCGGATGGCTAGGCGATAACACGCCAATGGGAGCAGCCGGGCTGTGCCATGCGCCCCCACCGTACGGCTGCACCTGCATGTTACGGAATACGACTCGTAGGGCATTGTCGCCCCCTATGTCCGTCGAAGCACGCTGCGTCTCGCCGGCCCACTGCGACTCCCAGCCTGAAACAGGGCCCCATACCGACACGGGATTCCAAGGCGTCGTATTGCGGACCACTCCGTCGATAATCGTTTGGATCGCTGCGTGCCCGTCCTTGCAGGAGGAACAGAATGCCTGTTTGTGGGTGTGCTGGCTTCCGTTGGTCACTGACTCAAGATAGTAGGTGCAGAAGTCTGGGCAGGTGGTCGATGAAGCCTGCTTGAGCTCTTCGATCAGTATCTGCACTTGAATGCCAGCGCGCTTCACGAACCCGGATTGAACCCATCCCGTGTACGCCCCCGCACCCGGAGTGATCATGGTCCACGCGGAGGAGTCGTTAAAGTACGTCCCGCCCGGGGGGTCTCCCGGGGCAAAATGGGGACATAGGTCGGGAGTTCTCGTCTCGATGCTGGCAGTTGTTCCCACCAAGTTTTCAATGCCGCTCGAGCCCTCGCCCCACCCAGCGAAGTAAAGGCTTCGAACTCCGCAGTCGTACAGCGCCGAATGCCCGGTTGCCGGAAGGAGCACAACGAGAAAGGCGGCCGTCACGAGTGCCCTCGATGCTTTCCTTCTCATATTGCCCCCTTGCCAGCCAAGGTGGAGCAAAACCACGTCCATACAACGGTAATGATGATTGTTCCGCTTGTCAAGGTTTGCTCCGGTCGGTTAGCAAAATCGGCGAGCGGTTCCGCGGCTACCCGTGCCGACGCGGGGCGCGGGCGTGCGCGCCAGCTCCTCAGGATTCCGGGGGAGGTCTGGGGCGCGGAATCCGGGGCCGACAAGCTGGTGGTTCTGCGGACCGGCCCGTGACGCCCCTTGACCCCTGGATGCAGAAACGTACAAAGCTTCGTGTTCTTCGACAACCAGGACGGGACGCTGCCGTCGGTCCCGGCCGAGGATCGCACCGGAGCCCCGCACGATTTCTCGGCCAGCGCGCGTCTTGCCGGTGCCGTCGAGGTTGCGGTCTACGACCAAGGCCGCTACGACGACTCGTTGCTGACCTCGCATCTGGGGATCGTCAACTCGCCCGAAGCCTGGGCGATCGGGCTCGACTATCTGACGTCCTAGCCGGCTCGATTCGTCCCCGCCCGCGTCGCCGTTGCATACTGCCGCCATGAGCGACCGGATCGTCATCGCGAACTGCAGCGGCTTCTTCGGCGATCGCATCGCCGCCGCGCGCGAGCAGGTCGATGGCGGCCACATCGACGTGCTGTCCGGCGACTGGCTCGCCGAGTTGACCATGCTGATCCTTGCGCGCAGCAAGATGAAAAACCCCGACGCCGGCTGGGCGCGCACGTTCCTGACGCAACTCGAGGACGTGCTCGGCTCGTGCTTGGATCGCGGGATCAAGATCGTGTCGAACGCGGGCGGTCTGAACCCGGCCGGATGTGCGGACGCGGTTCGCGCGCTGGCCGAACGGCTGGGACTGCAGCCGCGCGTGGCGTACGTGGAAGGCGACGACGTGCTGGGAAGGCTCGACGAGTTCCGTGCGGCCGGCGTCGAGCTACGCAACGCGGACACCGGCGAGCCGCTGGAAGGAATGCATCCGATCACCGCGAACGCCTACCTCGGTGGGTGGGGGATCGCGGAGGCATTGGAGCGCGGCGCCGACGTGGTCGTCACCGGCCGCGTCACCGACGCGGCGCTGGTCGTCGGACCGGCCGCGTGGCGGTTCGGCTGGAAGCGGGGCGACTGGGACCGGCTGGCCGGCGCGGTCGTCGCCGGCCACGTGATCGAATGCGGCGCGCAGGCGACCGGCGGCAACTACGCATTCTTCGACGAGGTCCCCGGCCTCGAGCACGTCGCCTTTCCGATTGCCGAGGTCTTCGAAGACGGTTCCAGTGTCATCACCAAACATCCCGGCACCGGCGGGTTGGTTTCGCCCGGCACGGTCACCGCGCAACTCGTCTACGAGATCGCATCGCCGCGCTACCACAACCCCGACGTGACCGCGCGCTTCGACACGATCACGCTCGACCAAGACGGGCCGGATCGGGTGCGCATCAGCGGTGTGCGCGGCGAGCCGCCGCCGCCGACGACGAAGGTCGGTGTGAACACGCTCGGCGGCTTCCGCAACTCTTTCACGTTCGTGCTCACCGGCCTGGACATCGAAAAGAAAGCCGCGGTTGCCGAGGCAACGCTGTGGCACGCGATTCCCGGCGGCAAGGACGCGTTCAACGAAGTCGATGTGCAGTTGCTTCGCCCCGATCGCGACGATCCCGCGACCAACGAGCAGGCGCTCGCATACTTGAAGGTGACGGTCATCGACGCCGATCCGCAGAAGGTCGGCCGCAAGGCGTTCGGAAATGCCGCGATCGAGATGGCACTCGCGACCTATCCGGGGTTCTTCGGAACGTCGCTGCCCGACGAAGGCTCGCCCTACGGCGTCTACGTGCCGGTGCTGATTCCGAACGAGCTCGTGCGCCAGAACGTCGTGATCGACGGCGAACGCATCGAGGTCGAACCGGTCGCGCTCCCCGCCTCCTTCGACGAGATCCCAACGCCGATGACCCGCTCCCTTGCCTCCCACCGGGAAACGACGCGCGTGCCGCTCGGCCGGGTGATCGGCGCGCGCAGCGGGGACAAGGGCGGAAACGCCAACGTCGGCGTCTGGACGCGCGACGACCGCACCTTTCAGTGGCTGAGCGGCTATCTCACCGCCGATCGATTTCAGACTTTGATCGCCGAGTCGCGCGATCTTCGCGTCGAGCGTTTCGACCTGCCGAACATCCGCGCGCTGAACTTCGTCGTCCACGGGTTGCTCGGTCGCGGCGTGGCCGCCTCGACTCGCACCGACCCTCAAGCGAAGGGTCTCGGGGAATACCTGCGCGCCAAGATCGTGGACATCCCCGCCGGGCTTGTCTAGAAGAATTCCCCGCTTCGTCACAGGATTTCTGGGCTTTTGCGAAGAATGCTCTTCGAAGGGGACCCCAACCGGGTCCCAAGGGGGGATGCCAGATGCTTCGCAAATTCGTGCTCATGATGCTCGCGGCCGCCGTCGCGGCGCCGCTCGCGCTCGCCGGCGCCGCACCCGGCGCCACACCCGACGCCGCAGTGGGCGCCCGGCACGACCGGATCCGGGCTCTGATGCCGCCGCTCGGCCGCGCGGCCATAGACGCGCCGCTGGACGCCGGCGATCTCGCGCGCGCCGAAGCGGCCGGGTTTCTGGATGCCGGCTCGTCGGCCGGCGCGTTGCTGCGCCGCCAGGCGAGCTACCAAGGCGTGGCCGTGCCGTCGCCGGCTCGACCGGCGCGGATCGATCCTGCTGCCGCGCTGAGCCGGCTTTTCGCCGCGGTTGCTCAGCCGGTGCCGGCCGAATCGCTCGCGGTAATCGAGCGCTTGGACGATGCGCTTGCCGGCGCGATCGCAGGCGTCCTGGATGCCGTCGCCGAGTCGGTTGCGGAGCGCACGGCCGCCTGGCGCGGCGTGACCCCGGCGACGCTGGCCGCGATCCGAGCGGGCACGCGCGCCTTGCGTCCGGTTGAGCCGTCGGCACAGATGTCGCTGCTCGCCGGCACCGATGCCGGCATCGACGCCGGCATCGACACGTTCGCCGCCCGCCGCGCGCTGATCGACACGATCGATCAGGGTGCCATGCTTCGCGGCGCGACGATGATCGCCGACGCAGTCGACGCCGCGCGCGCGGCGCTCGAGGTCGCGCAGGTGAATCTGGCCGCGGGGACTCCCGCGCTGGCGACGATCCCGACGCCCCTCGGTGACATCGTCGTCAAGGGAAGCGGCGCCGACGTCAACGACGAAGACGCGTTGTTGCTGATCGACCTCGGCGGTGCCGACAGCTATCCGTCCAAGGTCGCATCCGCGATCGGCGACCCGAATCCGCTGATCTCCTACGGCATCCTCGTGGTGAACACGGTCGTGGGTGGAGGCACGCCCCCGGCGCCGCCGCCGTCGGCGATCGCTGCGGCGCTCAGAACACGGATCGTGCTCGACCTCGGCGGCAATGATCTCTACGGCTCGCCACTCGACGGGAATCAAGGCTACGGGGAGGCGGGTGGTATCGGCATGCTGATCGATGCGGCCGGCAACGACACCTACCGCGGCGGCGACGGCTCGCAGGGCGCCGGCTTTCTGGGAGGCGTCGGTGTGCTCGTGGATGGCGGGGGTACCAACACCTACCTCGCCGATCAGAAGTCGCAGGGCTTCAGCCAGACCGGCGGCGTCGGCGTGCTGGCGTCCGGGACCGGAGCCGACTCCTACGAGGCGTTCGTCTTCAGCCAGGGAACCGGATTCGACGGCGGTGCCGGCGGGTCGCTGATCGATGCCGGCGGCAACGATTCGTACCGCTGCACCGGCGAAGTGAACGCGGCCGATGTGGTGCTGCCGGTATCACAGGACCGGCCGAGCACCGGCTGTCACGGCACAGGTTTCGGTGGCCAGGGGCTGCTGGTGGACGGCGGAGGCAACGACTTGTATTACGTGCGGACGAGCTTCCAGTCGATGGCCCTGATCGGCGCGGGCGTCTTGGTGGATGCCGGCGGCACCGACATCTTCGATGCCGGCGAATGGTCCAACGGGATGGCTGCATTGGGCGTCGCCATCTTGGCCGAAGGCAGTGGCAACACGTCGTACACATCGGTGGAGCGGACCAGCCCGTTCTCCGCATGGCTCGACATCTACTTGGGCGCGAACGGCGAGGGATACACCGGTGGCGTCGGCGTGCTGTCCGATGCCGGCGGCGACGACGTGTATACGGCGTCGGCCGACAAGGCGCGCTTCTTGCCGCAGTTCTCGTGCAGCGCCGGCTGCGCGTTCGGCGACGGCGTCGGCGTGCTCGATGATGCCGCCGGCAACGATCGGTACTCGTCCGAGGTCGGCCAGGGCGCCGCGCTGGGCGGGGTCGCCGCGTTGCTCGACGACGCCGGCAACGACACGTACTCGCTGATCGCGGCCTCCACGCGTGGCCAGGGATTTGCCGATCCCGCTCCGTTCGTCGCGGGACTTGGACTGTTCCAGTGCGGCATCGCGTACCTGATCGACGCCGACGGGACCGATTCGTATTCGAACCCGGTCACGACGGCGGGGACGCGGGGCAACGACTCGTGGTGGACAGCGGGCTCGTACGGCCGCGGCGCCGACGGCCGCACCGGGGTCGCCGGCTACCTTCAGTCGCAGCTCCTGAGCGATTTGCAGATCTACGCGAACCGCCGGCTCTGCACCGCCTGAGTCGCACAGTCCATCGAGACCCGCCGCAACGAAGCGGCGGGTCTCGACGCATCGGTCGTGGG
>DASWHR010000128.1:0-1930 GCA_036398095.1 Actinomycetota bacterium | reverse complement strand
GGGAAATCGACGCGTCTGATCAGTGCGAGACGAACACGAACATCCCCAGCGCGGCCGATCCCGTGGTGGGCAGGAGCGATCGCGGCGTGATTTCGTATTGCTACGTCGGCGGGCAGGGTCGCGCGGTGTGGATTCCGCTGGTCAACGACGCGCCCGTCGTGGGCGGCGAGGGCCGGCCGGTCGTGCGGGTGAGCCCGACCGTCGGACGTTCGACGACGCCGATCATCGACTCGGCCAGCGGACGGTTGCTGATCCTGGAGGACCGGCCGCCGTTCGGTCCGGGCGTGTGGGTCTACGATCCTGAGGCGCAGCGGTTCCACGGGGTGGTGCCCTCGGGCGTCTCGCTCGAGCACGAGGGCGAACGCTACGACTATTGGCGCGGATTTTCCACGGTCGGCGGGCGGCTCTACATCCAAAACCGGACCGGGTTGGTGCTCGCCGACGTGCGCGCGACGCCGCTGCCGGCCGGCGTGAGCTACCCCGTGCTGACCGGCCGCAAGGACGGGATCTCGCCCGGGCCGATCTCGATCGACTCGCGCTTGGGCCGTCTGTTCTATCCATATCCGGGACGCGGCGGGTTCGTCGTCGTCGCCGACGACCTGCCGCTCGCCGGCCGCGCCGCGCCGGAGGATCCCGACGCGGGAACCGCCGACGTCGCCGAGCAGGAGGGCAAGACCGGGCGCACGTTCTCGAGCGAGGCGACCGGATTCGGCGTCCACGTCGTCAACGTTGGCGGGGTGCCGCGTCTGGCCAACAACGCCGACGCGCTGTGCACCTCCGAGTCGGGCACCAACGATCGAGATGAGTACGGCCGCTGCCCGGCCGACCGGGTTGTCACGCCGGGCAACCGCGAGTTCTTCGTCGCCTCGTCGTCGCTGGAGTCGGGATCGGATTCGGGGACGATCGCGTCTGCGCACGTGCTTCGATTCTCTAGCGCCGACTCGGCAACCGACTCGGACGTGCGCTCGATCGGCCGCTGCAGCGCCGATCGGGCCGGCGATCCTCTCGCGCCGATCATCGCCGGCGCTTGTCCGAACGGCGAGGAGAAACCGCTGGAAGAGGTCGCGGCCGGCACGCAAGGCACCGACGGCAAGGGCTATCCGGTCCGCGGCGCGATCTGCACCGACTTCGACGGAACCAAGACGACCGACGAGGGCGGCGGCGCGCCGCTGGGCAGCGCGACCGCGGTGTGCGACACCGCCGCCAGTCTTGCCGAGGGGTCGGCGGCGGCGGCCGCGGTCGAGATTCCGGGCGTCCTTTCGATTGCCTCGACCTCCTCGAGCGTGAAGACACGATTCACCGCGCGCGGGATCGAGACTACGACGACCGCGGTCGCGTCCGGCGTCTCCGTCGGTGATCAGATCTCGATCGGCCGGGTTACCACGACCGCCGTCACGCGCGCGCACGGCCGGACCGGCACGACCGCGGCGACGTTCGAGCGCGACTATGCCGATGTCCGCGCGCCGGGCTTTCGCTGCGGCGAATGCGATCCGGCTGCCGTCGCCGAGGCGATCAATCGAACGTTCGGCGCCCAGATGCGCGCACGTGTCCCGGGGCCGTACCGGCTGGCGAGCCCGCGCGGCTATCAAGGGATCGTCGCCAAGGAACCCGGCCTGATCGCATCCGACAAGGCCGTCAACGACGACGACACGATCACGGTCAACGGATTGGATCTGATTGTCTACAACGATTCGAATCCGGCGAATCGAGGCGGGAGCGCCGGCCGCAGCCGCGTGATCATCTCGCTGGCCGGTGTCGAGTCCGAGTCGCGCTACGGCATCTTCCTGTTGCCCGAGGCCGAAGACTTCCTCGACGACGACGATGAGTTCGATGACACGGCCGGCGGCGACACCGACGTGCGCGGCGAGCGGTTCGAGCAGCCGCAGCCGGAGGGGGGCGTCGCGCCGCCCGTATCCGCGCCGAGCGCCGG
>DASWHR010000127.1:0-67952 GCA_036398095.1 Actinomycetota bacterium | reverse complement strand
GCGGGCTCCAGTGCTATCCGGAGCAGCCGCCAGCACCGTAACCAGCACACGAACGATGGGGGCCCGGCGTCGGGCCGGGCCCCCCACACCACTGAAGGAACGGACATGACGAGAAGCGACAAGGTGACGATGGAGCAGCTCCTCGACGAGCTGCTGCGGTACGGCGGGACCGACCTGATCATCAGTGCGGGCGCGGCTCCTTTCGTGCGGGTCGACGGCGTCATCTACCAGATGGAAGGAATCGACGTCCTCGAGCCCGAAGACACCGAACGGCTCGTCGTGTCGCTGCTCGACGACGACGTGGCCAAGGAGCTTGACCGGCACAAAGAGATTGACTTCTCGTTCTCCTGGCGCAGCCACGCGCGGCTGCGCGCCAACGCGTTCCGGCAGCGCGGATCGGTCGGTCTTGCCGTGCGTCTCATCCCGTTCGAGATCCCGTCGATGGAGTCGCTCGGGGTCCCGTTGATCATCCAGTCCATGCTTCACATGCCGCGCGGCCTGATCCTGGTCACCGGACCGACGGGCGCCGGCAAGTCGACGACGCTGGCCTCGATGCTCGACTGGATCAACCAGAACCGAGCCGTCCACATCCTCACGATCGAAGACCCGATCGAGTACGTGCACCATCACAAGCGCTCGGCCGTGCATCAGCGCGAGATCGGCACCGACTCGGTGTCGTTCACGCGCGCGCTGCGTTCGGTGTTGCGCGAAGACCCCGACGTGCTGCTCGTCGGCGAGATGCGCGACCTCGAGTCGATCCAGTCGACCCTGACGATCGCCGAGACCGGCCATCTTGTCTTCGCGACACTGCACACCAACGACACCGCCCAGGCGATCGACCGGATCATCGACGTGTTCCCCGGCGACCGGCAGGCGCAGATCCGGATCCAGCTCGCCAACGCGCTGCAGGCCGTGGTGTACCAGGAGCTGCTGCCGCGCATCGGCGGCGGCCGCGTCGCCGCCTTCGAGGTGTTGCTCGCCACCTACCCGATCCGCAACCTGATCAAGGAAGGCAAGACCCGCCAGATTCCCAACGTGGTCGCGACCAGTCAGCGCGACGGGATGCAGACCTACGAGGCGGCGCTCGAGTCGCTGGTCCTGGCCGGCATCGTCTCTGCCGAGGAAGCCTCGGCCCGCCTGATCGACCCGGCGCGGGCCAGCCACCTGAATCCCAGCGAGCTGGGTCGCTTGCATCCCGCGTAATCGGGGGCGATCACTATGTGGCGGGAGGACAAGTTCAGAAAGGCCGCACGGTACGGCGTTGCCGTTGCCGTGCTCGCGCTGCTCGGCGCCGGCCGGCACAAGTCGATCGAGCCGGTGAACGTCGACCGGCCCGGGCCGCGACCGGCCGGACGACGGAGACGCAAACGGAAGGAGCGCCGCAACGACGAGCCGGCGCGTGGCCGCAGCTCAAAGGTTCGCCGGACGCGCGGTCGAGTCGAGGCCGTGAGACCGGCGACCCGTCGGTCGTCGCGTTCGCTGCATGGTCCGCGCTCGCATGCTTTTCATCCGAGGCACACCCGGCGCGTGCGGAGGCATCGCTCGATCGGGGACGTCTCGCCCCCCCACGTCGCCGCCGCACCGGCCGACGCGTCTTCGCAGCCCGAAGCCCAGACCGCCACCGAGACCGACCGGAGCGCGATCCCCGCCCGGCGCCGGCTGCTCGCACGCCGCGTCGCCGGGACGGCGCTGGTCGCGACGGGACTGCGCTACATGATCTGGCGCCCGGGCACGGTGCGAGGGACGGGTCTCCTCGGCGTCGCGTTTCTCGCCGCCGAGATCGCCGTGTTCCTCTACGTCTTCCTCGCCATCGGCCTCATGTGGAAGGAGCGGCGTCGCACCGCGCCCGACGCGCCGCCGGCCGGGACGCTCGACGTGTTCATCACCGTCTGCGGCGAGCCCGTTCACATCGTTGAGGAGACGTTGAAAGCCGCGCTCGCCATCGAGTATCCGCATACCACGTACCTGCTCAACGACGGCTACATTGCCGGCAAGGAAGGCTGGCGCGACATCGAGAAGCTCGGCCGCCGCTACGCCGTTCCGGTGCTGCGCCGCACCACCGGTTCGCGGCGCAAGGCCGGCAACCTCAACCATGCGCTCAAGCGCTCGAAAGGCGAGTTCGTCGCCGTCATCGACGCCGACCATCAAGCGCACCCCGACTTCGCGCACCAGACGCTCGGGTACTTCGCCGACGAGCGCGTCGCGCTGGTCTCGACCCGCCAGGATTTCCGGGTCGACGGGAAGGACGTTCTCGGCAACCTGGAGATCCTGTTCTACGACTCGCTCCAGCCGGCCAAGGACGCGTCCAACGCTGCGTTTTCGACCGGGAACGCCGCCCTGTACCGCAGGACGGCGCTCGACCGGATCGGCGGCTTCTCGGAATGGAACCTGCTCGAGGACCTGCACACTACCTACGAGTTGCACGCGGCCGGATGGCACAGCGTCTACCATCCGCGTTCGCTCACCGTCGGACTGGCTCCGCAGACGGGCGCTTCGCTGGTCAGGCAGCGCCTCCAATGGGCGACCGACAGCCTGCGGGTCATGTTCTGGGACAACCCGCTGTTCAAGCGCGGCCTGCGGCCGATGCAGCGGCTCCACTATTTCCATACCGTCGCCTACTACCTGATCGCGTGCCTGCACGTCCTGTTCTTGCTCGGCCCGGCGCTGCACCTGCTCTGGCAGGTTCCGGTGATGCGTCCGGAATCGCTCGGAAGCTACCTGTCCTACGCGATCCCGTACCTCGGATCGATGGCCACGTTCGTTCTCATCCTCGGCGGCCGCCGCGGCGGCCTTCGCGGCATCCAATCGAGCCTATTCCTCGCGCCGCTGTATCCGCTTGCCGTCCTTCGAGCGTTGACCGGCATCCGGTTCCGCATGCGCGTCAACGCGAAGGTCGCCGAGCCGTCCTGGTCGATGCTGCTGCTGCCCCACCTCGTCGTGTTGCTGCTTTCGATCGGCGGGATCTTCTTGGCGTTCACGACGGACCGCGGCGACTCGCGCGTGTCGGCCGTGTGGGCGGCGTGGACGGTGTTCGTGCTCGCCGGGCTCGTCGGAACCGTGAGCGCGCGCAAAGGAATTGCCACGGCCTGCCGGGTCGCGCTGCGCGGTCCGGTGCTGGTCGCCGTCGCCGTCCTGATGGTCTCCGTGCCGCAGCCCCAGTTCTCGGTCGAGCCGGAGTTCGTGCGCGTGCAGGGCGCCATCGAACCCGCTGTCCCGTCGGCGACGGCGCGCGCGACGCCCCGCCGGACCGGGATCGGTCCGCTCGCGCCGCCCGAGACCGGGGCGTACATGGGCGTGTTCACACCGGACCTGCTGATGAGCGGCGACGAGGTCTTGAAGTGGAACAAGGCCCGCGGCGTCGACGCGCGGATCGCCAACTGGTATCAGCATTGGATGACCGGCGAGCCTCGCTTCCGCGAGGATTGGATCCGCATGATCGCCAGGCAGGGGGCCGTTCCGATGATCACCTGGGAGCCCTGGGCCAAGCCGGAAGGAAGCGTCCACTCGCAAGAGCAGCCCGATTTCACGCACGAGCAGATCGCCTCCGGCCGGTACGACGACTACATCCGCACCTGGGCACGAGCGGCCGCCCGCTACCGGGGTCCGTTCATGATCCGGTTCATGCACGAGATGAACGGCAACTGGTATCCGTGGTCGATACGCACCAACGGGAACACGCCGGACTCCTACGTGACGGCGTGGCGGCATGTCCACGATATCTTCGTCGCCGAGGGCGCGACCAACGTGACCTGGGTCTGGACCGTCAACGCGTTCGCCGGCATGACCGGCGACTTCCGCGACATCGAACGCTACTATCCGGGAGACGAGTACGTCGACTGGGTGTCGGCGACCGGCTTCAACTGGGGCGACTCGCACCGGTGGAACGCGTGGCGCACCTTCGGGGACGTGTTCCGCGACACCTATATCGAGATGTATCAGTTCCGCAAGCCAATCTTGATCTCCGAGATCGGCACCGTCGACGTCGGCGGCGACGCCGCCCAATGGGTGCGCGAGACGCTCGAGGAGCTTCGCGACTATCCGCTCGTCAAGGGCGTGGTCTGGTTCGACAGCCGGTACAGCGCGGTCGTCGACTTCCGGCTTCGCGGCCGCATCGCCCGCTCGTTCACCGAGGCGGTCCGCGCGCGCGACTATTTCGACATCAAGCCGGTGTTCAACGAGCCGCCAGCCCCGCCGCCATCGCGATCCGTGCCGCCGCCGGGTTGGTTGCTCTCCAATCGCACTCCTTGACCGTGTGGAACCAGGTCACGGCGCGGACGTAGGGGTACTTCGCTTTGAGCACGGTGAACATGCCGGCGATCCAGGCCGCCTTGTCGCCGCCCAACTCGGTGGTCCCGACCTCGCCGATCCAGACCGGCTTGCGCGTCCCCATCTTCATGATCCGGCTGTAGGGGCCTGAGAAGAGCTGATCGAAGGAGCGCCAGCCGCCGTAGGTCGGCTCGCATCCGCCCCAGTTGTAGCCGTCGATCGCGACGAGGTCGACGTAGCTCGATCCGGGATAGTAGGGCTCGAAGCGGTTGGTCGACGGCACGTCGTCGGCGTAGGGCGACCAGACCCAGCGCACGTTCTTCGCGCCGGCCGCGGCGAAGATGCCGTGGATGCGCCGCCATGCGGCGACGTACTTCGCGGGGGAGTTGCCGTTGACGACGCCCGACCACGGGTACCAGTTTCCGTTCATCTCGTGCATCGGGCGCAGATAGACCAGGTTCGGGAACTGCTTGACTCCGGCGGCCCAGCTGCGAATGTAGTCGTCGTGGCGTCCGTCCAGAATCGCCTGCAGGCTGAAGTCGGGCTGTGAGGCGGAACCGCCCGGAACCCACGGCTCCCACGTCAGCAGCGGAGCGCGGCCACCGGCGGCCGCCGTCTCGATCCAGTCGAGGCGGAACGGAGCGCCGCCGCCTGCCCACGCTTGATAGAACAGGACGATGTCGAGCCGCGTGCCGAGCGCCGACTCCAGATCGCCGACGTTGCCCATCTGATTCTCGTCGGAGGCGGGAGCGTAGGCGCCGAACAAAAGCTTCGGCGCGCCGGCGGTCTTGACGGTCTTCGCCGGCTTCGCGACCGGGATCGATTCGAATCCGGATTCCGATTCCGACATGGCGAGAGACAGCATGATCGCAAATGCGATGACGATTCGGGACGTGCGGACGGGGATTGACATGACCGGGTAGTCCTTTCAAGGGCTTGCGGGCGGTCTTGACGCGCTTTCACCCGACTACTCGGCCTGACGTCGAACCATCTGGAGTCCGATTCGTCGCTGAATGAACGATTCGGCCCGGGATGACCGGCGACGTTTAGGATTTTTTGTGGATCGGCCGCACACGAACGACGGCGCCGGGCTGCTTCGCCCGGCGCCGTCGCCCTTCCCCGGCAGCAGCCCTTCCGGGCGCTGCCGGCGTCTGTTTCAGCCTTCGATCGGCAGCTTCGTCCGCGACGGCGCGTCCGCCGCGTGCACGTCCGAGTGCGCGCTGGAGATCAGGATCTCGGCTCCGACCGGCAGACCGAGCGGGTTGCCTTCACCGACCACGAAGATGTGGATCGCGATGACGGTCAGGCCTCCCGGCTCGGGGATCTGCTCGTTGAGCAGGATCACCGTGTCGGGAATGCCGAGCAGCACTTCGTCGACGTCCGGGTCGCATTCGACGCAGACCGGAATGCCGGCGATTTCAAGGTCGGCGATGACGGCATCGCCGGTCGATCCGGCGGCCGTGCTCGACGACGTCGCCTGAACCAGGGTCGCCGTGATCGTGCCTCCGAGCAGGTCGAGTCCCTTGATCTGCGCGCTGGAGGAAGCCTGCGGGCTCCCGTCGCCGGAGATGCTGCCCTGCGTGGAGGTGAACGCCGAGTCGGACGTCCCGACCGAGGGCAGGTCCACGTCGGCCAGGCTCGCCGACCGCGTGCCGCCGGTGATCGGCAGGATCACCTCGGCGACGACCACGTTGGTCGCGTCGGGCGTCAGGTTCGCCGTCTCGACGGCCGCCGCGCGTCCCGACACCGCCGGGATGGCCGCGTCGCAGGCAAGGCCCGACGGGTAGGCGGCGGACGTTTCGGCGTGGGAGACGATCAGGTCGGTCGACTCGTCGATCGGCGTCAACGCCAGGTCGTAGACGACGACGTGGATCCCGTTGACGGCCAGGCCGCTGGCGAAGGTCATGTCGGCCGTCGACGGCTGCGTTTCCTCGGCCGCGGCGCCGGAGGCGATCCGCTCCAGCACGTGCACCTCGGCGATTATGTTCCCGGCGCCGTCCTTCACCTCGATCGTCGTCGGCTCCGAGATGTCACCGTGCTGCGTGTCGTTGACGCGCAGGTTCTGGACGATCGATCCGGAGTGCGAGGAGCCGGCTCCGGAGACCTGGGCGAAGCTCGACGACCGCGCGATCACGCTGTCGGCTTCGACCTTGACGAGGCCGGGCACCTCCGCGTTGACGTCGACCGCGGTCGCCGACGCCGTGTAGCCGGTCGAGTCGGACTTCGCGTTGTTGGTCTCCACGACGCGCAGCAGCCTGGCCAGCGGCGCCGGCGGACCCAACGGGTTGGGAACGCTGCGCAGCTCCGCCGGGCTTGCGACGTCGCTGTCGGGCGTCGGCGCGATCAGCTCCGTCGCGAGGGCCGTCAGGCTGATCCCGAAGGCGCGTCCGTCGGCCGCCGCGCCCTCGTTGGTAACCAGCACGTCGTGCGAGGCCGACTGCTCGGGGATCTCGTCGGCGTCCAGCACGACGCTATTGGTGATCTTCTCGCCCAGCCTCGCATACGGACCGTTGGTCTGGCTCGCCGGCGCAACCTCGACGGTGATCGTCGCCGAGTACTCGCCGGGCGGCAGCGTCGAGAACGTCCACGAGACCGTGCCGTTCGAGTCGCCCACTGCGGGCGTCACCGGTGTTACGCCGGCGATCGGATCGGCCGCCACGAATCGAATCTCCGCCGGCAGGTCGTCGATCAGGGTGGCGTTCGTCAGCGTCGCACCGGAGGTCGAGAAGTCGATCCGGTAGGTGAGGATGCCGCCGCGCGTGACCCGATCGTCCGGGCACGAGCTCTTGGCGAGCGAGACCGCCACGTAGGTCTTCGATGCGGATGCGTCGCGGCTCGCGCCTCCCACGACGATCGTCTGGTTGTCCCAGTTCGCGGTGAGCGTGACCGAGCCGGGCATGGCCGCCACGATCGTGGCCGTGCATTGCCCGCCGGCGTTGGTCGTGCAGGTCGCGTGGGTGTCGTCGACGACGGTGCCCGTCTCGACGGCGGTGAAGTGCGCGTCGGTCGCTCCCGGGTCGAGGGTGAGCGAGACCGTCTCGCCGGCCAGGCCCGTGAAACCGGAGCCGTCGTTCTGCTCGAGCGTGATCGTGAACGTGTGCGGGTCGCCGACCAGGTTGACGGCTTCTGCCGGTGTGACGCCAAGGCGGAATTCGAGATACGTCTTCCCGGCCGTGTCGCCGTCCGACGCGCCGCCGGTCACGATCGTCTCGTTGCTCCAGTTCGCGGTGAGCGTGACCGAGCCGGGCGTGGTCGCCACGATCGTGGCGGTGCATTGCCCGCCGGCGTTGGTCGTGCAGGTTGCGTGGGTGTCGTCGACGACGGTGCCCGTCTCGACGGCGGTGAAGTGCGCGTCGGACGTTCCCGGGTCGAGGGTGAGCGAGACCGTTTCGCCGGCGAGTCCGGAGAAGCCGGTGCCGTCGTCTTGTTCGAGCGTGATCGTGAACGTGTGCGGGTCGCCGACTTCGTTGGTCGCGTCGTCGGGCGATGCGGTCAGGCGGAAGTCGAGATACTGCTTGCCGGCCGTGTCGCTTGTCGACGCGCCGCCGGTCACGATCGTCTCGTTGCTCCAGCTCGCGGTGAGCGTGACCGAGCCGGGCGTGGCCGCCACGATCGTGGCCGTGCACTGACCCAACAGGTTCGTCGTGCAGGTCGCATGGGTGTCGTCGACGATCGTGCCCGTCTCGACGGCGGTAAAGTGCGCGTCCGACGTCCCCGGGTCGAGGGCGAGCGAGACCGTCTCGCCGGCGAGGCCGACCGGCTCGACGCCGGAGTCCTGGGTGAGCGTGACGGTGAACGTGTGCGGATCGTCAACCTCGTTGGTGGCATCGCCGGGCGTGACGCTCAACGCGAACGTCCGGTACGCCTTGTTCGCTTCGCCGGTGATCGTGCGCGTGTTCCCGGAGCTGTCCGACGCCAGGTAGCTCGCCGTCAGGGACACATCGCCGGCCGTCGTGGCCTCGATCGTGGCCGTGCACTGCCCGCTCGTGTCGGTGGTGCAGGTCGCGTGGGTGTCGTCCACGACTGTGCCGGCGCTCACGGTGGTGAAGTGCGCGTCCGAGGTTCCGGGGTCAAGCGTCAAGTCCACGGCGGCGCCGGAAACACCGGCCGGCCCGCCGCCCGAGTCCTTGGTCAGCGTGATCGTAAACGTGTGAGGCTGCCCGGTCTCGTTGCTGGCGTCGCCGGGCGTAACCGTTAGCGCGTACTCGACGAAGCTCTTCGTCGAAGCATCCGACGCTTCGCCGTCGTCGAGGCCGGTCGTCGCCCCGAGCGCGCTGTTGATCCAGGCCCGAACCGAGGTGGTGCAGGGCCCGGTTGAGGACAGGGTCGTGGTGATGGTTCCGCCGGCCGCCGTCAGGCCGGACGTCGGGTCGAGGCTTCCGCACCCGTCGGGGGTGCCGCCGAACAGCTCGAAGTTGACCGGAACGTTCGGAAGCGGCGTGTTGGTGCCGACCTCGAACACGAACGCGGTGAAGGTGTGCGGGTCGTCGTCGAAGTTCTCGGCGCTCTCCGGCGTCAGGGTGATGTCGTAGTGCATCGACCCCGAGTTCGTCTTGGTCTCGTCGGGCGCGAACGTCTCGTTGCCTTCCGCGCTCTGCCAGATCAGCGACGCGCCGTTTCGAACCTCGAAGTGATAGGTGACGTTGCCGGGAGGGATGCTCGTGTCCTGGGCCGTGTAGGTGCCGTCCTGGTCGGCGTCGGTTAGCTCGATCTCGCGGTTCTCGCCGCCGGGTACCGTGTAGACGGCGAAGACCGACGCGCCGGCGATCGGCTCGGGGTCGAAGCTGAACGTCCAGTTCTTTGTCGCGCAGTTCGAAAGATCCAGCGACTTGCGGACGGTGCGGTCCTTGAGCACGCCGCCGGTGATGTCGCTGGTCGAGTTGGTCTTCAGCCAATGGAGGCCGGGGCCGGGGCAGTCTTTCACGAAGCCGAACGCCGAGAGTCTCAGCGCGGCCTCTGCGAAGTTCCAACGGCCCTGAGCGTTCGCGTTGGTCGCCGCGTCCCAGTCGGTGCCCTGGACGGCGGTGCCGGTGGTGTCCACCCACGCGCCGCTGATGTGCGTGCCCGTCCAGACGAACACCGTCGGCGCGGTCACCTGTCCGCCGAGGGTGACCTCGAGGAAGACCATCAGGTCGCCGGCGGTCCGGAAGACCACCTCGGGCGTGGTCGGGTTGTTGTCGTTGTCGAAGGTGTCGTCGGACTGGTTGAACTCGACGCTCAGGTTCGCTTCGCCGTTGTCGCCCAGGCGCGCAAACGAGATGTAGAGGAACGACTCGCCGTTGACGTCACGCGTGCCCGTTGCGCCCGAGACGATGTCGCTCTTCGAGGGCGCCGAGCCGCAGCCGTACACCCACAATCCCGGGGTGTTCTCTTTCGAGCCGCCGGTGGTGAAGATGTCGTCGTCGGTCGTGCACTCGGTCCCTTCGGGATCGTCGAATGTCACCGCCTCCGGGAACGTGTCCCAGTCGATGCCGGCCAGCGCATCGTCGGTCGTGTTGCCGTCGATTTCGAAATCGCCGATCGTGGCCGGCCCCGTGTGACTGGCAATCGCCGTGCCTGCGCCGGCCAGCACGGAAAGGACCAGCAAGAATACGAACCGTCGTCGGATTGAATTCATGCTCCCCAGACCTCCGTGAGCGATCCCTATCGGGACGGTGGTGACGTAGCCGACATTTGTGTCGCAATGAGCAATTCGCCGTCGGGGCGTCCAATCCTTCTGGGGATATATCCGACATGGGAAAATATGCCAGTTGAGCCAAATCTCGGTGTTCAGCAGTCGTTGATGAAGGTGCCCAGGCTGTGGTGGGTCCAGGTCTCGCACCAGTCGGCCTTGACCGATGCCTTTTGCGCGGCGCTGGTGAAGTTTCCGTAGTTCAGGATGACCTGCATGAAGCGGTTGGCCATCTCGTAGCGGTCCTTGTAGGTCGAGCCGGCGACGAGGTCGGCGGCCCAGAAAGTCAGGATCTGAAAGTCGGTATCGGTCGCGGGCCGCAGCATGTTGGTGATCGTGCTTCCCGACACCTTCTTGCCGTGATAGATCTCCCACAGCGGTTGTCCGGCGACGCGGCCGGCTTCGTAGGCGCCCTGCCCGCCGTCGTCGTTGTTGACGCACAGATAGTTTCCGACGGTCAGTCGCGTCGCGTTGCTCGCATGGACTTGGCCGCGGACGACGTCGGCGGTGAAGAGGCGATCGACCGGCGGGTTGTAGCCGACGCCGTACCAGTAATGCCAGAACGCTTGCGGCACCGCCGAGCCCAGTCCGCCTTCGTGAAGGAACCCGAGCTGGACGCCGGAGTTGCAGTTGATGCTGCTGCCGACCCCGAACAGCGTCCCCATCGCGTAGTGGTTGATCTCGTGGTGGATGACCGAGGGATGCAAGGAGCAGCCGCCGCCCTGGCAGGTGATGAAATCGTTTCCCGAATTCGCATACGACGACGCCGGGCACGCCGGAAGTCCCGACCGGCAAAACTCCACGATCCAGTTCTTCGGGTTCGACTCGGCCTCGTTGTGCTGGGTCGCCACCGCGGTCGAGTTCGCGATGCCCACGTCGTTGATGCAGGTGTTCACCAGAATGTTGAGCTTCTTGGAGTTCGAAACGGGGAGCGCGCCGAGCTCTTCGAAGGCAGTCTTCTGCCACAGGAAGTACTTGCGCGCCCAGTAGTAGGCGTGGGATTCGGCGAAGCTGCCGGCGGAGTGAGCCGGACTCCAGATGCTGAAGTCGCGATCCGGCCGATGCGTGTGACGGATCGCATCGACGGCCCCGCTGGTGGTGCCGTACGCGTTGGCGCGAACCCGGGTGTTGGCGCCCCACCCGTTGGCGGTGACGCAGGCGGCCGGCAGGACGGCGGGATCGCCGCCGCCGTCACGCTCGTCGCTCTGCATGTAGAAGTAGTCGTGCCGCATCGTGTTGTCGTCCGCGGTGTATTGGCCGCCGGCGACGACTTGGACGGCGTTGTCTTCGTCGCCGTTGGTGTAGCCCCAGCGCCGCAGCTTCGCGTCGGTGTAGTGCATGACGTCGTCGCTGATGTTGAGCACCGCGCCGGTGCCGGCGTGGATGGCGACGGTGGCGTCGAATTCAACGGTGTGCGACGACAGCAGCCGCACGTGCCAGGCCATGTGCCGGCCGATCGCATCGATCCCGTGCTCGGCCGAGGCGACCTGCATGCTCGCTTCGGGAATGTCGAGCGCCGCGGCGGCCGCGCCCTTGGCGATGCGCACCGCGTCGGCCTCGGGGACCGTCGAGGACCGGTCGGCATAGAGCTTTGCCGGCGAGGCGATCATGCGCGAGATCCCGGCGACATTCCAGTTGTTGTCGAACAGCACGACCGTGCGGGACTCGAGCAGCTTCACGCCGCCGGGCATCTGCTCGAACAGCGCGCGACGGCCGAAACGTCCGATCCGAAACTCGCTCATCTGCAACGACGATCCCATCGGACGGAACACCGATTCGTTCTGTGACAGGAACGCATCCAGGATCGGCGCGGCGGCGCGGGACTCGAGCGCGGTTTGCTCGGGCGTGGCCGGCCGGTAGGTGTTGTCGCGCGGCTCGAGCACGATCGCCGGAGCGGTCCGATTCTCGGGTTGCGTCGGTGCCAGCAGGCCGGGATCCAAGCCGATTCCGTCGAGGATCTCGAGCGGTTCGGCGTCGCCGGTTTCCCTGGTGTCTTCCTCTAGATCGAGCGGCACCTTTCGAGACAGGTCCGCGTCGAGATTCTGCGCCGGTTTCGCCGTGTCGGTCGGCGCCGGCACGCGCTCGGGTGCACGCGGCGTGGTGGACAGGCCGAGCGATGTCAGCGTCGGGACGGCGTAGGAAGGCACGGTCGTCTTCGGGACCGTCGCGAAGAAGTCGACCTCGCAATTGAAGAACGAAAACGATGCGTCGGGGTCGCCGCGGAGATAGCCCGCGATCGCCGACTGCAATTCCAAGCTCGGCACGGACTCCCGGTACGTGGACGACTCCCGGGGTGTGCCGGGAGCCGGCATGGTCGTGCAGGGCTCTTCAGCCGACGATGCGGATGCCAGCGATGCCAAGAGCATGCCGACGGCGACCAGCGCCGCCTGCCAGGACCGATAGGACCGATTGGACCGGTGGTGCCGACGGGACAGCAGCATCGGCGATCATCCCCCCTCCACCTCGGGCCGGACGACGGGACGGCCGCCGGCAGTGGACACAGCACCGCCACCATACATCTCGGGCAGATCGCGGAAAACCCCCCAAATCGCTGAGCCACGGCTTCGGATTCCTAGTGAGCCGCTGCGGCGTCAAGAGTTGCGAGCCCGTTGCCGACTTCGACGGGGAAGAGGGCGGCCAGCGCGTCGGGCGCCAGCGCCGGCGCATACAAATATCCCTGCGCGTAATCGCAGCCCAGGTCGCGAATCACCTGTTGCTGCGTGGGGGTTTCGACTCCTTCGGCGACGGTGTGAAGGGACAGATCGTTCGCGAGTTTCACCACCGCGCGGACCATCGCCTTGAGGTCGTCGCTGGTGTCGACTCCATCGACGAACGAGCGATCGATCTTCAACTCGTCCACGGGGAAGCTTCGCAGATGAGACAACGACGAGTAGCCGGTCCCGAAATCGTCGATCGAGATCCGGACGTGATGCTCCTTCAATTGCCGCAAGACGACGGCAACCTCAGCGACGTCTTCGGTCAGGACGGTTTCGGTTACTTCAATCGTGAGCGCCTCCGGAGGAAGCTTCGCATCCTCGCATGCGCGAAGAATGTCGGCGGTGATATCGGGACTGCGCAGTTCCGTCGACGAGAGATTGACGGCGAGCCGGAGATCAGAGGCGCCGGGGCGGGCCGAGCGCCAGTCGGCGACTTGCCGGCAGGCTTCTCGGATCACGAAGCGTCCGATCGGAACGATCAGGCCGGTGCGCTCGGCCAGGTCGAAGAACAGCGCCGGCGCGAGCAGGCCTTGGTCCGGGTGTTGCCAGCGGGTCAGTGCCTCGACGGTGTGCACGTGACTCGTGGCGAGGTCGACGATTGGCTGATAGTGAACGACGATCTCGTTCGTCAGGAGGGCGCGGCGCAAGTCGGCCTCGATCTGGATGGAGTCGCCAAGCCCGATTCGCATGCGTGCCTCGAAAATCGCATAACGGCCCTTGCCCGATCTCTTCGCGGCGAGCATGGCGAGGTGCGCGTCTCGTATCACGGCATCCGCTTCGACCTCGGGTCCCTGGACAAACGCTAGTCCGATACTGCACCGAATGAAGACATCATGTCCTGCAATCTGAAAAGGATCCTTTATCAGATCACCGAGGTGATCGGCGAGGTGTGTCAGTTCCTCGCGGCCGGCTGCGGACGCAAGGATCGCGAATTCGTTCCCCCCGAGCCGCGCGACCGTATCGCCCGAGCCGATCCATGCGCGAAGCCGTCGCGCGACGCGCACGAGCAGCGCGTCACCAGCAGCCTGACCCAGTCCGTTGTTGACTCTCTTGAAGTCGTCCAGGTCAAGGTTGAGCACCGCAAAGCTCGCGGAATCCGCTGCCACGTTCAGGCCGGCGAGCATCCTGGTAAAGGCACCCCGGTTCGGCAGTCCGGTCAGGTTGTCATGAGACAGCCCGAACATCATTTTCTGTTCCAGGTCCTTCTGCGCGTCGATCAGGTGTGCCGTCCACACGATGCCACCGATATCGGGATCGCCGGTCTGATTCGTCAGCGTCACCCCGATCCAGTGCCAGTTTCCATTCGCATCCTTCGCTCGATACTGCTGATTGATCGCCGCGCCGGGTTGCGCGGCCACGTGCGCATACTCCCTCGACACGCGCGGCAGATCCTCGGGATGAACGAAGCGCCCGACCCGCCTTCCGATCCGGTCCTCGAGCTTCCAGCCGAACACTCGCTCGAACGTGGGGCTCGCCCACATCAGCCGGCCATCTGCGGACATGATGGTCAGCATCTCCTCGGCGTTGCCTGAGATCGAACGGTATCGGCGCTCGGCCTGCGCGAGTGCCCTTTCGTGGGCGATTCGAACGGCTGCGTTCCGTAGCACTCGGTGAGCGAAAGCGAGGACGGCGAGCGCAATGAAAGCGCCGGCGATCAAAATCGCTCCCGTCAAGATCCGCACTTCCCGGAGGTCCAAAGCGCCGCGATCGCTCAGAGCTTTTCGGGTGGATTGAGAGAGGTCGACCACGCGGTTAAACAGCGGGGTCATGATGTCGGCGGCGAAACCTTCGGTGGGACCGCTCGTCAAGACGCGGGCCCACTCGGCGTCCATGGCCGCACGGAACGCTTTGTGGGCTTCGCGAAAGTCTTGGGTCACGGCTTCGTGGTCGAGTCGCCGAAGCGCGGCGTCCTCTTCGGCAACCATGTCCGAGATGATCACGTGCGCCCGGTGCAGGCGGTCGGTCGGGCCACCAAGGAGGAGGGATGAATACACGCCCTGCATCCCCCAGGCGACGCCTTCCAGTGCGACGACGCGCGTCTCGGCGCGAAGGCGCTCGGCCGCGTCCGATTGAAGGGTGCTGATCGCCGCTGCCGCTCCCACGGCCGAGCCGACGGCCACCACGACCGTGCAAAGGCGCATCCAAAGTGGAAGCTTTCCTTCCGCTTGCCCAAATCGGGGCCACGCCATCCTTGCCTCCGGTCGCGCCCGTGCGTCGGGCCTCTTCAACATCATCGACGCGGAGCACGTCCTATGGAGGGCCGAACGGCCCTGCCTTTCCTTGCCGACCGGGCAGGTTGACACGCTGCGTTTGCCCAATAGAAGATATTGGGCATGATGAAAGGGGGGCCCGGGCGGCCGAGGAAGCGGCCGCAGGCGATGGTGCGCGAGATCGCGCCGGTCTACGGCGACGCCGCGGGGCTGCTGTCACGTTTGGAGGCGGCGGTGCAGACGCTTGGGAACAACAAGGTGTCGCGGATCCTTGGCGTGAGCGCCTCTCAGCCGTCGCGGTGGCGGTCCGGGAAGGAACGGCCCAGCCCCGCGCATGAGCGCGCGATCATCGAACTCGACCGGGTGCTGGCTCGATTGTTCGAGGACATGGTCGCGGTCGTGGCGCTGGACTGGCTCGAATCCCACAATGCGATGCTGCGAACCCGACCGGTGGATGCGCTCACGCGGGGACGCTTCGACGAGGTAGTCGGAGCGATCGAGGTCGAAGAGCAGGGAGGCTACGCCTGACGCGCGTCTACCGCGTCGCCTCGTGGCGGGAAGAGGCGCTTCCTGAAGAGCCGGGACATCCGCTTCATGTTCCCTTCGCGCAAGGCGCCGGGCGCATCGACAATCCGGATTCCTACTGCGTTCTGTACGCGGCCGGCGAGCCGGCCGGCGCGTTCGGCGAGGCCTTCGGAAACAAGAGCCGGTGGCGCGACGAGATGTTCGCGTCGAAGCGGTTCGGCTCTGCGCGACGCGCGCTGGTCGAGATGGAGGTCGATTCGAAGGTGTTGAACCTCGACGATGCGAAGGCGCTTCTGCCACGCGCGCTCCGCCCGTCGAACATCGCAACTCCGGACCGGACCGTCACGCAGCGGCTTGCCTTGGCGGCCTTCGAAGAACAAGCCTGGGACGGGCTTTCGTGGTGGAGCGTTCGCGACGCGCGTTGGAGCGTGTACGGACTGTGGTCGGCGAATCCGGTGGTCGTGGCGATCGAGCCGTTGACGCTCCGGCACCCGGCCGCCCTAGAGGCAGCCGAGATGCTCGGCCGCGCATAGACGATGCGCCGGCCCGTACGCACCCGTCTAGTATGTATGGCAAAATAGTATGGTAGTCTTGGTGGTATGTCGAAGCGCAAGGTGACGTTGGCCATGGAAGAGTCGGTCGTCTACGACCTCAAGCAGGCGGTGGACGCGGGACTGGCCAAATCGCAGAGCCGGCTCGTTCAGGATGCCGTTGTGAACTACCTCGACGAAGCTCGCCGGCGCGCGTTGCGGGACGCCTACGCCGCTGCGGCGGCGGATCCACTCTTTGTTGCCGACGTCGACGATCTGCAGAACGCGTTCGCGGACTCGGACGACGAGGACTCCGCGCCGTGAGCGACCGGCCGCGACGCGGAGCGATCTACGCGGCGCGCCTCGGCCCGGTCGAAGGGTCCGAGCAAGCGGGATCGCGGCCGGTCGTTGTTGTGAGCAACGACCTGTTCAACGAGGTGATGCCGATCGTGACGATCGTTCCCGTCACCACGCTTCGACGTGGCCGGCGCACCTATCCATCCGAAGTGCGCCTGAACAAAGGAACGGCAGGACTTCGCGCTGATTCGCTGGCTCTGTGCCATCAGGTGCGCACGATCGCAACGTCGCGTCTGGGCCGCAGAATCGGCTCTGTTCCCGACGCGGAACTTGGCCTGGTCGCCGACGCGCTACGAACCCACCTCTCGCTGTGAGGCGCACCGCCCTCGGCCCTGTTTCAGGATTTCAGGTCAACTCTAATAGTTATTCGAGTATGGTCGAATCATGACCGCGGCGCGATGGATTGATTTCCTCCACGACGGTGTGCCTTCCTCCGAAGCATCGATACCGAGGTAGCCGGCGGGAGATTAGGGGGTGACGACGATGTCTCCGGCCGAGACGGGCTGCGTAAGGCCGTAGGCCCAGGCGACGACATCGCTGCCGCAGTTGCCGCCCTGGGGGGTCGTGTCGACCTTGATCTCGTCGAGATTGCCGACCGGTGTCCCGAACACCTCCTCCGGCTGGCATCCTCAGCCGATCAGAACGTAGTCCTTCTCGACGACGACATCCCTTGATCCTCCGCAGAAGTCACCGAAACCGCTGCCTCCGGTCGTGAGCTCGATCGTGCCGAGGGTCGAGGGATGCGCGTGTGGCGACCCGGAGGTCCCGGGGAACGGTCCCTGCCCGGTGTGCACGCCTTGGCAGATGAACACCACGTACCCGTTCCATCCTCCGGTTGGGCAACCGGGCGACCGGGCGCCGGGAAGAGGGCCCAGCGGGTTGAAGAACAGGCCATCGTCGGAGTGGCTGAAGAAGACCTCGTCGTGGCAGGGAAGCGTCTGAGACGCGCCACCGCTGGTGCATTTGAGGTCGGCATTGTTGTCGATGCAGACTTGGAATGCGACCTCGTGCTCGGTTCCGGTCGGGATGCCGAGCGCGTCGATGACCTCGACCGCGGTGCCGGCGCCGAAGGGCAAGCATCCGCCGCCGATGCCGGTCCCGGTTCCCACGAGACACGCGGCCGCGCCCTCGTCTACCGCGGTCTGGTTTCCCGCCTCCTTGTAGACGACCGTCGCGCCCCCGACGTAGATGCCGGCACTGGCTTGGAACACTCCCGTCGCGACCACGGTCAACGTCGCCGCGAGGACCAGCAACCTGCGCACATCGAATCGGCGTCTCATGCCTTTCCCCCCTCGGTCGTGCCGGCTATCGAGGCTGCCGGCGCCGGTGGATCTCCCTCTGACGATACGGGTTCGCTCTCGCGTGCAGGGATACCTGCTTGTAGGGCTACCACGGCGAGAAATAGCAGGTCAGGGCATACGGTGGACGACGACCGACAAGCGCGGGGTCACGGGAACACCGCGCCCAAGAATTTCGGATCGAGAGCTGCGTCGATTGGCACGTGATTAGGGGTCAACATGCAAAGTTCGACGTGCTTCAAGGGTAGGGGCTCGGGGTAGTCGGGCGTAGGGGCAAAGCTGCTTGCCGCCGACGGGCTTCGGCAGGAAGCGGTGCGGTGGGGCGCGAAAGAGATGGGCCGGAGGTGCATATGCGTCGGATCGCTGCCGTTCTTGTTGTGCTGTCCATGTCGTTGCTGCCGGGGACTTCCCCGGCGCATCATCTTGATCCCCCGGAGAGCGGCGGGCCCGATGGGGGACCGGCGCTCGCTCCGCCGGCGGCTGCCTCGCCCGACGGCCACCTGTTCGACTGGGACGCCGAGCCGGCCGGTATCGCCGGCAGGGGCACGCACGAGGGCGACGAGTTCGTGTTCAGCGACTATCCGTTCGACGACACCGGCGCCGATCTTGACGGCAGCGACGGACAGACCACGAACCCGCTCGAATACGTCTGGGTGACCCACGGGGCGAACGCGGCCACGTCGCACGCGGGGGACTTCACCTATCCCGGCGATGCGGCCTTCGCCGGCAACGGCGCCGACATCGTCGAGGTGCGCATGGGCGTCGATGCGCACGCCTGGTATCTGCTGGTGGTGCTGAACACGTTGATCGACCCGTCTCGCACGGCCGTGCTCGCCACGCTCGGCGACCCCAACACCGACGGGCCCGCGGCCTCGCTGCTGATGCACGGGCAGACGGGATCGCTGGACGGAACGCCGGTGACCGTGGTCGCCGACGCGGCGCAGAACACGTTCGAGGCTCGCATTCCCCACGCGGTGCTGGATCCGCGCGCGGGTGAGCGCGACCTGTTCGTCGGCGCGGGACTGTGGGATCCGGCCGCGGGCGACTGGATCCGCCCCGATCCGGATGCGCCGCCGTTGTTCGATCTGATCGGCGTGGACGAGTCCGACGCGACCTACTGGAACGATCTGCACCAGTCGCGCGTGCTGGCCGATGGGAGTTATGCGAACGCCACGGTCCGGATCGACGTTGCGTCGCTCGCGAATCCGTGCAGCACATGCGTTCGCGTCGAGGCTGTCTTCGGCGGACGGAAGACGTTCGTGCGCACGTTCAAATCGTCGCAGAGCCTGGGCGAGGGGGTCGAGGAGCAGACGCTCTACAACCAGGACGAGTCTTTTGACTACCGCTTCTACCGCTCGGCCTACCAGCCGTACTCGGTCTACGAGCCGTGCTGTCATCAGGGGCCGCGGCCGCTGGTGATCCTGATGCACTTCCTCGGCGGCAACTACATGAGTTATCCGATTACCTCGTTCCCGTTGCAGGCGCGGCGCTGGGCCGACGAGTTGGGCGCGACCGTGGTGATGCCGCACGGCCGCGGCGAGGCCGGATGGTACGAGGGTCCCGCCGAACGAGACGTGTTCGAAGTCTGGCGAGACGCCGCCCGCCACTACGACATCGATCGCGAGCGCGTCTATCTATCGGGCATGTCGATGGGTGGCTACGGCACCTGGCGGCTTGCGGCGCTGTATCCCGATCAGTTCGCGGCGGGGATCGTCTGGGCCGGCCCGACGACGCCGTATGCGATCTGGCCGGCGCCGGCGCCGGTCACCTGGCCCTACCCGAACCCGCCGATGTGCGACCGCGACGCGTCGGGATGCGGCTTCAGCCTGACGGACGTGTTCGACAATCTCGATCACGTTCCGATGTTCGTGATCCACGGCGGCGCCGACGAGTTGGTGCCGTCCACCGGTCCCGAGGGCTGGATGGCGCACTTCGATGCGGTCGGCGGAAGCTACCGTTACGTGCTGTATCCCAACCACGGACACGAGACCTCGTATCCGGGCACGACCGACGGGTGGGTGCGCGAGTGGCTCGGCGACCTGCCGAAGCGACAGCGATCCCCGACGTTCGTGGAGTACACGGTCGTTGCCGACCTTCAACAGGAAGGGCTTACCTATGACGGCGCGTACTGGGTCGATGGGCTGCGACTTGCCGGCGACGCCCTCGAAGGCCGGATCGCGGTGAACCTTGCCGAGGGAGATCTGGACGTTGCGGTCGGGCCGCGGGCGGGAGCCGACGAACTCGGCGCGTACGTGCTTCGCGGGCGCGAGCGCCGCCAAGGCACGAGCATCCAGCACACGATCCGGATGGACGTTCGCGGATTGCGCGCCGCCGAGCTCGACACGAGCCGCATGTTCTGGCCGTCGAAGGCGCCCCGACTTCTGCTTGTCGAGACCGACGCTGCGATGACCGTGGTGCTGCGCGGCTCGTTCGATGGCGACACGACGATCGAGGTTCTCAGCGGCGAGGCGACGGCCGAGGTGGCCGGCGGCAACATCGTCATCTCGATCCCCGCCGGGACGACAGAGCTTTCGATCGGGAGCCTGTAGACCGCTCCACGGGCTACGGCCGGACTTCGGTGAAGCCGGCGACTGTGAAGTCTCCGTCGAAGGCGAGCACCTCGCGCAGCCTCAACCGTCGCATCAACGCGAAGCTGGTTGCATCCACGAACGAGTAGTCGCGCTCGTCATGACGGCGGAGCCACCGCAGCGCGTCTGCGACCAGATCCTCGTCGACGTGGCGGATCGTGAGCGACGCCGACTTCCTTGCGGCGTCGATGAACTCGACGGCTCGCCGATGTCCCGTGCGGCGTCGCAGGAACGTCCACGTCTCGCCGACGACGGCGTCGGTGGTGATCAACGCGCCGGGACCTTCCCCCCAGATCCGTTTGGCGTCCGGATGGTGGCCGTCGCGCGCGAAGCGCAGCGCCACCCAGAACGAGGTGTCGACGAACTTCACCGGTCGTAGACGATCGCGTCGATGTCGCCGGCCTCGTCGTCGATGTCCCCGACGAGCGCAGTCAGGGGATCGGGGGCGGGACGGCTGCGCCCCAAGCGTTCGCGAACGTACTGCCGGATCAGCGCCGCTTTGGAGGTCCGGCGCCGGCTCGCCTCGACGGCCAGCGCGTCGTCGAGCTCTTCCTCGATGCTGATCTGCAGCCGTTTCATAAGGTGGAGGATACATCATACGAGTACGGTGATGTAAGAGGGCGCCGCGCCACGTGAGATCGGCACCGCGAGCCTAGGCGCGTTCCTCGTCGACTGATCCTGCCCACGGGTCTCGGTCATGTCCGCGGCGTGCGATTGCTCGCGCGATGTCGCGGCTTCGCCGTGCGAGCAGCAGCCCGGCGAGCGCTGTGATCGCAGCTCCGCCCGCTTTGACGGCCCCTTGGGTTCTCCTGTTTGAGATCGCTTCGGCGCCGAACGCGGGGCCCAGCGTCGGAACGGCGATCTCCGAGACGCCCGCCCCGAACTGTTGAAGCGTGCTGACGGCCAAGGCCACGCCGGCCACCACGAGCGCGACCGCCAGAATACGTTCGAGGTCATCGTCTCCGGTGTCCGCCTCGTGGGGGAAGATCGCAGCGGCGATCCGCGCGCTGCCGACCCACAGCAATATCGCGACCGCCAGGTGCAGTACCAAGGCCACGACAGTATGTTGCGCGTTATCCCAAACCGCACCGGCGGCGCCGATGGCGACGTAGTCGGCGATTCGGGTGGCATCGCCCATGGCGTGCGCCGCGACCGGGATCGCCAGCAGCATCACGCCTGCCCGTGCCCAGGAGTGCGGCGAGATCGTCTGCCCATTGGATGTCACGGGGCTTCCTTGGAGATACTGGCGCGCGTCGCGAAGCGCGACGCCCCGAACGCGAGCAGGAGGCCGATCCCGCCTTCGACGACCGAACCGACGACGAACGCTATCGACTGCCGACGGTGTATCTCCTCGAACGAGGTATCCAAGTGTCCTGATGTCACCGGAGCGGGAAAGACGACCGACTGGAGGTTCACGAGAAGCGGTGTGACAGCGGATGCTGCCAGGAAGATCCCGGCGAGCACGAAGCCGATCGTAAGAACGTCGCGCGCGGTGACGGCGGAAACCTTCGCGTGTTGGCCGTATGGAAGCAGGACTGTCGTGATCCGTGGTGCGGTCTTCCACAGCACCAGACCTACTACCGCGGTCGCCGCTGCGACGACGACGCCCTGAATAAAGAATCGGAGCGCCTCGAGGTTCCCTATCCGATCGACGTGTTGAATCGCGTCGGTCAAAGGCCAGATCGCGAGCACTGCGAGATAGATGGCGAACAGGCGCATGCCGAGGATGGACCAGTCTCGTGGTCTCATGGCCGGCAGGAGAAGTCGGCGAGGGGATTGGTGGATGCGGACGGGGGGCGTGCGGCGGGTGCGGAGCCCCAGGCGGATGGGGCGGGTCCCATTGGAAGGCGCAGTGTTGCGCCGCCGATCAGCGCATCGTGCGTGATCCACGTCGTGTCGAGCGGCTGCGTGTTCAGGGTTGCGGACTGAACGTAGCGCCCGGCGAGCGACGCGCCCGGCGCTTCGATCGTGAACGACGGCGAACCCGGCGGATGCACCACGGCGCGGGTGAAGAGAGGGCTTCCGATGGTGTAGGTGGGCGAGCCCGGCGTGACCGGATACAACCCGAGAGCGCTCCACACGAACCAGGCGCTCATCGTTCCCAGATCGTCGTTTCCGGGCAGGCCGTCGGGCGTCGCGCGGTACAAGCCTTGATAGGCGCGCTGGATCGCCTGCGTCTTCCACGGCTGCGAGGTCCAGTTGTAGAGCCAGGGCGCCTGCAGGTCGTGCTCGTTCGACGGCGCGTACTGATTCCCGTAGTAGGCGATCCCGTAGGCGGTCGCTTTCTGCTGCGCCTCGGCCGGCGCGAGCGGAACGGTTGCGTTGAGCGCAGTCGAGAAGAACACGTCCAGGCGTGCGCGCACCAGGTCCTCGTCGCCCATCGCCTCGAACAGCCCGGCGACGTCCTGGGGCGCCAGCCAGGTGTATTGCCAGCCGGTGCCTTCGCGGAAACGGTCGGGCATCTCGGGCAGATACGGGTCGCCGTGCCAGGAGCCGTCGGCGTTGCGAGGCCGGATGAACCGCGTCTCGGGATCGAGCAGGTTGCGCCAGGCGTTCGACTGCGCGAGCAACCGGTCGCGGTCGTCGGTACGGTCCAGCCGGTCGGCCATCAACGCCAGCGCGAAGTCGGCGAGCGCATACTCGAGCGTCATCGACGCCTCGTCGGTGTAGCCGCGGGAATAGAACTCGAGATTGCGTCGCCCCTCAAGCGCGACGCGGCGCGCTTCGGTGTAGAGCGCATCGAGCGCGTCGGCGGGCACCAGCCCGCGGCAGAAGCCGTCGACGATCACCGGCAACGCCGGCTCGCCGTTCATATAGTTGGGATTGCCGTTCATCAGCGCCCAGCGCGGCATCACGCTGCCCGACCGGATGATCGCGGCGAGCGATCGCATCATGTCCCGATAGCGGCCGGGCGCGATCAACGCGAGCAGCGGCATCTCGGCGCGATAGGTGTCCCACATCGAGAAGTTGGCGTAGTAGGTCGACCCGGCCGGCATCGGGTCGCCGTCGGCGCCGATGCGGTGCACGGCATTGTCGTGGCCGAGGTACTCGCCGTTGACGTCGTTGAAGACGTTCGGATGGTGCTGCGCGTGATACAGCGCGGTGGTGAAGGCGGTCCGCTCGGCCGGGGTGCCGCCGTCGATGTCGATGACCGAAAGCGCATCGTTCCACGCCGCGTAGGTGGAGTCGCGCAAGCCGTCGAAATCGAAACCCGGCGCCTCTGCGTCCAGGTTTTCGAGCGCATTGTCCTGCGAGACGAACGAGATGCCGACCTTGATCACCACGTCGCGATCCGTGCGCGCATCGAACGTCACCGCCGCGCCGGCACCGACGCCTTCGACGGCCGCAACGCTGCGCTGCAACGGCGCGCCGCGCGAGGCCCACACGCCGGACGAGTCGAACGCGCGGTCGAAGACGGCCGCGAAATGGACGCGGTAGCCGTGCGGGGCGGCGCGATCGACATTGGCGGTCCCCACGATCGTGCGGTCGTCGAGGACGCGGACCGACGCGCGATTTGATCCCGCTTCGCGTTGCAGGCTGCTGTTGATGTCGCCGCCGGGCACCTGCCGCCCGATGTCGAGCAGCACGTTGGCGCGGTCGGTCGCGGGAAAGGTGTAGCGGTGCATGCCGGCGCGAACGCCGGCCGTCAGCTCGGCGCGAACCCGGTCGCGGAGGAGCAGCACGTCGTAGAAGCCGGGACGCGCGCGTTCGGTCGCGTGGGAGAACGGCGACTGGTAGTCGGCGACGTCGGTGACCACGTCGCCGGTCGTGGGCATCAGCGGAATGTTGCCGCCCTCGGGAACGCCCATCGACTGGACGTGAACGTGGCTGAAGCCTCGGATCCGCGTGTCGGCCCACTGGTAGCCGGTGTATGCGAAGTAACCTTCGGTGTCGGGGGAGAGCTGCACCATCCCGTGCGGCGCGGCCGGTCCCGGGAAGACGAAACCCGCGCCGAGCGTGCCGATGAACGGATCGACAAGCGACGCCGGCTCCGCGCGGCTCGGCACCGTCGTGCCGGCCAGAGGCGCCGCCAGCACGGCGACGATCGCGAGCGAGGCGGTCCAACCGCGGCGGCGAGAGGTCATGGGGAGATCGTTCGCCGCCGAGGCGGCGCGTTCCTTTCGTGGAAAAGCGGCAGGATATGTTTGCCTTTTCATCGAATTGGGCATCAGGCATGGGTTTGTTCGAGAGCCTGGGGCCGCCCCCGGGGGAGGAGGAACAATGTCGAAGGAAACAGCACCGCGCCGGGTGAGCCTTGTCGTAGCCGGTCTTGCGGCCGGCGCTCTGCTTTTCGGAGGCGTCTTCGGCGCCGGGGCGACCCATCAGCCGGCCGACAAGGTCGTGGCGGCGGGTTCGACCTTGGAGGTCATGGGGCCGAATGCCGAGGTCACGATCCTGTCGGCGACGCTTCGCAGCTCATCCCCGAGCGATTTGGTTCTTTCGGTGACACTGGAGTGCTCGATCTTCACCCGGCTGCTGACCGGGCCGTCCGACAACGGCGGGGTCAGTACGGCAACCGCCGCCGGGACGGTACTCGCGTGGATCGAGGTCGACGGACAGATCGTGCCGGTCAACTCGTCCACCGCCGGGAGCGACCGTGACAAGGTCACGTTCTGCAACCGTACTTACAGCCGGACCGTCACCGACGCGGAGGACCCGCTCGACGGCCAGGACATCGAAGAGGACTTCATCGACACAAAGGCTGCGAACTCGTTCAACTGGGTCCACTTGAACGTCGGCTCCGGAATCCACGAGATCACCGTGAAGGCGACGCTCGCCCAGGAAACGACGGGTGACGCGACCGCCGAGGCCGCGATCGGGAACCGCACGCTTGTCGTGCAGCCCTCCAAGCTGGCCAACGACGCCACGATCTGACGCGGAAGCAGGGAAGAGGGCCGGCCGCTGTGGCCGGCCCTCTTCCATGTCATTGACGACCAGCGACACCGTGCCATATGGTAGCCATATGGCAAGGATTGAGACGCTCGTTCAACTGACGGAGGAGCTTCGTCGGCGGCTGGACGAGGAGGCGGCTCGCCGAGGGATCTCGCGCTCGGTCCTGATCCGCGAGGCGGCTGAAGCGTATCTGGCCGCGGCGTCCCAGCGGGACATCGACGCGGCGATCGTGGCCGGATACAACCGGATACCGCAAGCCGCCGAGGACGAACGAACGGCCGACGCGGCCGCCCGCGAGCTGCTGGCTCGCCTGGACGCCGAAGAACGCGAGGCCGGGTTGCCACCGTGGTAGCCCGCGGCGAGGTCTGGTGGTACGAGCATCCCGACGCGGGACGCCGGCCTTTCTTGATCTTGACGCGCACGCCCGCGATCGCTGTGCTCGAGCGGATCATGGCGATTCCCGCGACGCGGACGATCCGCGAGATCCCGACCGAGGTTTTCATCGGCCGTGACGACGGCATGCCCGCTCCGTGCGTCCTCACGCTCGACAACATCACCACGATCCGAAAGTCGCTTTGCACGGAACGCATCACCGCGCTGTCTGCCGGGCGAATGCAATCCGTGTGCGAGGCGCTCGCCGTCGCGGCCGGCTGCTGAGGTGGTGGACATCCTTCGGGGTGCGATCGCCGTCCTTGCGATGGCGGCCTTGTCGGCCTGCAGCGCGACGGGCGTGATCGAGGCATTCGATGGGGCGCGCACAGTCGACCGGGCAACGGTCACGCGAGTCGTGGACGGGGACACGGTTCATGCGCGCCTCGCGGCCACCGGGGCGACCGAAAAGATCCGCTTCATCGGGGTGAACACGCCCGAAAGCACGACGCGGCACGAGCCCTACGGCGCCGAAGCGTCCCGCTTCGCGCGGCAGAGGCTGGACGGCGCAACGATCTACTTGGAATACGACATCGAACGTCGCGATCGCTACGGACGCCTGCTTGCCTACATCTGGATGCGGCCGCGGGGAGACGGATCGGCCGCGGACGTTCGTAGCGGCATGTTCAACGCGACGCTCCTGATCGAAGGCTACGCGCAGATCGCAACCTATCCGCCGAACGTTCGCTACGTGGACGTGTTCCGCGACCTGCAACGCGAAGCGCGCGAAGCGAACCGCGGCCTCTGGGCGTTGCCGCAAGCGCGCTAGCAGGCGGCGCGGAGGATCTTGTAGGGGTTGCGGGCGGCGCCGCCGCCCGGGTGGTACTCGAAATGCAGATGCGGTCCGGTGCAGTTTCCGCTGCATCCGACGCGGCCGAGCACCTGGCCGGCAGAAACTCCCTCGCCGCGCGAGACGTAGGTGGACGACAGATGTGCGTACCACCACTCGTTTCCGGCTGTGTCGCGAAGGATGATCCCGCGGCCCATCCAGCCGCCGCGCACCACGTCGGCGATCCGGCCGGTCAGGACCGCCGCGACCGGCGTGCCCGAGTTGGCCGGCATGTCGATGCCTTGATGCGGTCCGCCGCGACGGCGGTCGCCGAAGTCGTTGGACAGGCCGTGCGGTCCGCGGACGGGACAGCGGAAGCCCCGGATGCTGCTGCGCGAGGCGCGCGTTCCACTCGCCATCGCGTTCGATAGGTTCAGCAGCGACTGCCAGTCGCGAAGCTTGGCGTCCAGGCCGCTGCGGCGCTTCTGCAGCGTGCGCAGCGCGGCGGCGGCCTCGTCGCGGGCCTCGCGAAGCTCGACGGTTTCGGTCTTGGCCCGGCGCTGAAGCGCCACGATGCTGTCGAGCCCGGCGTCTTCGGCGGAGCGGATCCGCTCCAGATAGCCGAGCCGCTCGACGAAGACGTCCACGTCCTCGGAGGCGACCAGGGTGTCGATCAGCCCGGCGCTTCCGGCGATGTACATCTCGGCGCTGCGTCGCGAATGCGCGTTCCGCAGGCTCGCCAGTCGCTTGCCGGCCGCGGCGAGCGCCCGGGTATGGACGTCAACGGCTTTCTGCGCCGCGTCGAGCTCTCGCTCGGCATCGGACAGGGTCGCCGTGATCGCGTCCAAGGACTTCTTGAGCGTCTTGACGCGGGATTCGAGTTCGCTGCGCCCGATCGCCCCGGCCGGGAGTGAGGGAAGCAAGGAAACCGCGATCAAGGCGGCAAGAATGACGGCGATGCGCTTCGAGATAGTTCCCCTCCATGCCCGTCGGGCAATCGAGCCCCGTTTACCCGGCGGTAGGCTTCACGGCGGTCCAGGTTGCCAAACTTAGGGGGAGGGGTCAAATCACACGTATGCGATTTCGGATGCTTGGGTTGCTTTGGCTTTTTGCCATCCTCTCTGGGGGGTGCAGCGGCCTTCGTTTCGCGACCGGGCCGCCCACGAGCGGCTTTCGCGCCGCCGAGATGATCGACGCGCTCGGATACGGATCGATCCCGCCGCTGGACGACCCGGTTCACGCCGCCATCGCCCGGATTCGGCCCGACGACGTCGAACCGCTCGCGGTGATCGAGGCCGGCGGCATCACGCGCGCGTATCCGCTGTCGATCCTGGTCTGGCACGAGGTCGTCAACGATGTCGTCGGCGGCGTTCCGGTCGTCGTGGCCTACAGCCCGCTGACCGACTCGGTTGCCGCCTGGGTACGGCGCAGCGCCGGCCGGACGTTCACTTTCGCGCAGAGCGGCAAGATCTATGCCGCGACCGGGGTCATGGCCGACCGTGAGACCGGATCGCTGTGGCTTCCCCCGACCGGCCGCGCCGTCGCGGGTCCGGAGGCGAGGGCGAAACCGGCCGGCGCGCTTGCGCCGGTGGCTGTGATGCTCGTGCCGGCCTCCGGGTACGCGGAGGCGTTCCCCGACGGAACCGTCCTCGATCCCGAGACCGGCTACGCGCGGCCCTACGGTCGCTCGCCCTATCAAGGCTATGCCGCCCGGTCGATCCCGCCGCGCCGCTTGTTTCTGCGAACGCCCGATCCGCGGTTGCCGGCCATGAGCCACGTCCTGGCCGTCCCCGGAGGCCGCGTCTATCCCTTCGATGCCGTCCGCGACGCCGGCACGATCAACGACGAAGATGTCGTGGTCGCCTGGGTTTCCGGCGTCGCTTCGGCCGTGGACCGCGAAGTCATCGCGGACTCGCGCGACGCCGGATCGGCCGTCGCCTTCGCGTCCGAAGTCGACGGGCGGCGCTTGACGTTCGAGCCGGCCGAAGGCCCGGACGGCGACCAGCTGTTCCGGGACCGGCAGACCGGCACGCGGTGGAACGTGTTCGGCCGCGCCGTGGCCGGACCGCTTGCCGGCCGCGCGTTGCGTCCGCTCGCCGGCATTCGAAGCCTCTGGTTCGGCTGGGCCGCGCTCGACCCAGATGCTCGGGTTTACGCCCCCGGCGCCGGCGGCTAAGGTTGCCCCGCCATGGCCGCCGCGCAGGAATCGTTCACCGAAACCGCCCTTCCGCTCATCGCGCAGATGTACGGAACCGCGCTTCGACTGACGCGCAATTCGGCCGACGCGGAGGACCTGCTGCAAGAAACCTCGCTCAAAGCGTACCAAGCATTCGGCCAATACGAGTCGGGGACGAACCTGCGCGCATGGCTGTACAAGATCATGGTCAACACCTTCATTTCCTCCTACCGCAAGGCCAAGCGCCAGCCGCAGACGGTGAGCGAAGCCGAATCGGAGGACTTCTCGCTCTTCGACCGGCTGTCGGCGGCGACGACCGAGACCCCCGAGACGTTGATCCTGGATCAAATCCCCGACGAAGAGGTCAAGGCGGCGCTGGAGGCGATCCCCGAGCAGTTCCGGATGACGGTCCTTTTGGCCGATGTCGAAGGCTTCTCCTACAAAGAGATCGCGGACATCACGGGCGTATCCATCGGAACCGTGATGAGCCGGCTCCATCGAGGCCGGAAGCAACTTCAGAGGCGACTTTGGGAATTTGCCCGTACCCACGGGCTCGTTACAGAGGAAGAGCCATGGGAAACCCCGAAGCGGATTGCAGACAGGTCCTAGAGCGCCTGTACCTCTACATCGACGGCGAGATCGCCGGCGACGATTGCGCGACCATCGAAGCGCATCTGACTCGCTGCCCGCCGTGTCTTCACCACGTGGATTTCGAGAAGGACCTGAAAGAAGTCGTGCGCCGAAAATGCTCCGAAGGCGCCGCGCCGCCCGAGTTGACGCAACGGCTCAAAGCACAGATCGAACAGATGCTCGCCGGCGGAGCAGACGCCTAGGAGGGTGCTGAAAAAGTGAGTGTCTGCATGCAAGCCCGACCGACGTTAACTCTTCGACCTGAGCTGATTGAAGTCCGACCAAGCACGGGTCGGTCTTTTTCAGCACCCTCCTAGAGCACGCCGTCGCGCGCGAGGACGCGCGTGAGCGCGGACACCACGGTCGGGTCGTAGTCGTAGGCCGCGCCGCGATGGAGCTCTTCGATCGACTCCCACGCGCTTTTCGTCGGCGTCGATCCTTGCCCGGTCGAAAGGTCGTCGAAGGTGTTGGCGACGCGAAGGATGCGCGCGCCCAGCGAAACCTCTTCGTTGATCAGCTCGCCGGGACGGCGATAGTCGTGGTGCTGTTCGCGAATCATGCGCGCCACGTCCGGGAACGTGCCGGCGGCGGCGACGATGCTGGCGCCGGTCGCGGCGACGTCGGCGCGGAGCGAGGACGCGTCCGCGCTTTCGGGATCTTCGAGCACGACGCGGCCGATGTCGTGGAGCAGCGCCGCATATTCGATCTCGCGAAGCTCGTCTTCGGCGGCGCCCAGTTCGGCAGCCATCGCGATGGCGAGCTCGGCGACGCGGCGCGAATGGCCGGGCTGGGTGTAGCCCGCCATCTCGGGGATCTTCGAAAGCGCACGGAGCGTTTGCACCTCCGTGGTTCGGATCTGCGTGATCTGACGGAACGCGTAGCGCGTCGCGGCAAGCGGGCCGAGGAAGAGCGGGAAGGACCAGCCGCCCAGCTTCGGGAACGCGAGCGCGACAAGCGCGGCGATCGACACGATCGCCGTCTGGAGCGCCGCGTTGGAGCGCAGCGCTCGAACCAGCGCGGTCGGCGAGCCGGCGCGCCGCACGGCGGGATCGACGGCGCCGGTTACCCACAGGCGGATCGGCTCGAAGGCGAGTGCGATCGCCAGGACCGCCGCCATCCCGGTCACCGATGCCAGGTGCGTTCCGTCGCGGCCGACCAGATGCAGCGGCCCGGTCGCGGAAAAGGCTCTGTAGGCTGCGGCCGCGGCGGTCACGGTCAGGAACGAGGCGGCGATCTCGCCGAAACGCACTTCGCGCTTGGCCAGAAGGCGGATTCCCCCGGCGATGCTTGCCGCCAGAAGGAAGGTCAGCCCCGCTACGGCGGGGGAGGCGGATCCGGCCGGCGTGCCTTCGAGCATCGCGAATGCCAGGCCGGGCGCGAGCGACAGGCGAAGCCGCTTGCCGCTGGGAAGTTCCGTGTCGAGCAATTCGGTGAGAAGAACGAAGGCGCCGAAGGTCAGGAGCGCATCGCCGAGTCCGTTCACGCCGGCGAACGGCACGAGCGTGGCCGCGACGATCGCGGCGACGGCTGCGAGCGCTCGATCGCCCCAGGTTGCCGGGTCAGACGGCCGCTGCATCGTTCTTCCTTTCCTTCGTTTCTTCGACTCGTCGCAGACGCTCGATCTCGGGTTCGGCTCGCCACGGATGCTTGGCGAGCGCCGTTTCGAGCGCGTCTATGGCCGCGGGATCGAACTGGCTTGCGGCGCACCGACGCAACTCGCTCAATGCCTCGCTCATGGTCATCGGCTTCCGATAGGCTCGTGTTGAGGTCATCGAGTCGAAAGCATCGCAAACCATAATGATTCGAGCGACGAGCGGGATCTGGTCGCCCGACAGCCCGTCCGGGTAGCCCGAGCCGTCCATCCGCTCGTGATGGTGGCGGATTCCCGCCAGGGCATCCTGGAGCAGGTCGATTTCGGCGACGATCTCATGGCCGCGGACCGGATGGTTCTTCATGGCGTCGTACTCGTCGGCCGTGAGTTTGCCCGGCTTGGCCAGCACGGCGGTGGGAACCCCGAGCTTTCCCACATCGTGCATCAGCGCCGCCAGGCGGAAGGTCCGGAGTTGCTCGCCGCGGACGCCGTGCTCGTGCGCGACGATATCGGTCAGTCGCGCGACGCGCCCCGCGTGATCGCGGGTGTAGCGGTCTTTCGCCTCGATCGCGGTGACCAGGCTTTCCACCGTGGATTCGTAGGCGAGTTGCGCGCGCACGGCCGCGGCGAACGCGCGGCGAGCGACCAGCAGCGGGACGAGCACGAACAGGACCGCAGCCGCGTGGACCTCCATATAGAGCACGGCCAGGAGCAGTCCCAGGAACGCGAACGAGAAATAGCCGGGCAGCAGCGAGGTGAACTCGCTGCGCCAGATCGCCCAGGGGCTGTTCCGGAAACGCGACTGCGGCGTCGCGAAGTAGAGCATCACCGCGACGATCGCGGTGTTGGCGACGAAATTCACGCCGGTCGCGACCAGGACCGGCAGCAGCCCGCCGGCGATCGGCGAGGTGAGCAGCTCCGGTCCGATCGGTCCGCCGGTCGCGCGATAGGCGAGCGCGGCCATCCCGGTGCAGATCATGAAGTTCGCGCCGTTGAAGATGCGGCTTGCGATGGGAGCGGGATGGCGGCGAATGCCGCGAAGGTTGAAAGCGCCCGCGCCCGCGGCGATCACCGCGACGGCCGGGCCGTGCGTGATCATCGCGGCGAGCGTGACGACGAAGGAAACCGAGTAGGCGGCGCCGCGCGGCAGTGCGACGGGAAACGCCTCGGCCAGCAGGAACAGGCTCGCCAGAAGAATCGTGTGGCCGATCGGGATCGACGACCCGGACGTCAAGGCTGCCATCAAGACGGCACTTGCCGATACGACGACCACCGCGATGTACGCACGGGCCGCCCAACTAAGCCTCATCGCTCCGCTGCTCCTCCCACATCAGGGTTCGCTAGGGCAATGAAGCCGGCAGGACCCGCCGGGTTGCAACGGGTGGTGTGGTGTTTCTACTTGCCGCTCAGCCAACTTGCGTTCAGCCACGACGCGTTCGCTCCCGAAGCCAGGAACACGGTTGCGAGCGTGGCCAGAATGCCGAGAATTCGCTTCTTCATGGGTCGCCCCCCATTCGGACGGTAGAGTTCGATGTTGCGACCCTTCCCGCTTCCGCTGTGCTGCTGCGCGGGAAGTCCGTCCGCTCCGCTCGAGTGGCGACACCGTCGGGCCCTGCCGGCCCCAACGCCCTATGCGATTTTCAATTTGCGCCGAAGCGCCCCCAACATGAGGCGGCGGATGATCCGCGCGTCCCATCCCCAAACGACGCTCGCCTTTCGGACCCGAAAAAACCGGACCCCCGATACGGCCGAATAACCTGCGCGGCCGTGCCGGGGGGAGCACGTGTCCAAATTGGACGAGCGATGCTTTGTACCTTCTACGGGGCGGTCCGGTCAATACTCTCTGTGGAAAACGACGAGTTTTGGGGTTTGTTTCGCCTTATCCGGAATTACAGGGATGTATTTTCCCGGTTCGGGTTTTTGTGCGACGAAACGGGCCGGCCGCCTCCGGGCCGGCCCGCGTTGGCAGCGTCTTATGCCCGGGCGAGGACGTCCTGGGCCGAGCGGTTCAGGTCTTCGGTCAGGCGCTCGATCTCGCTCTTGGGGAAGCGGCGGTGACCGCCCAGGGTGGCCATGTAGGGGAGGCGGCCCTCCTTCGCCCAGCGAGAGACGGTCTTCGGCGAGACCTGAAGCATCAGGGCAACCTCGGAGGTTCTGAGGAATCGATCGTGAGCCATTGGCTTCGCTCCTTTCGTTTCGACGTGCGGTTCGAGGTCGGTGCGCGTTCCGTCCTCGCTCCCGGGAGCCGAGGCGAGGACCGAATAGAGTGAGCCATCGCGCCGGACGCATTCGATCCGGCATCGGAGGGACCACGATGTCGTGGGAAAACGGATCGCCCGGCGGGGGCACTCCGGTCGCATCGGACGACGCGCCGGACGGCGGCGCGCGCCGCCCGACGCCGGCCGAGATCGAACGCGGCCTGGCGGACATCGCCGGCGTGCGTGCCGCGCGAGTCGTCGGCGGTGAAGACGGCCGCATCGCCGAGGTGCACGTGCTGGCCGCGCCCGGCCGCGCCCCCAAGCAACTCGTCCGCGACATCCAGAGCGCCGTGCTGACACGCTTCGGGATCACCATCGACTATCGCGTCGTGAGCGTGGTTCAGTTGGAGCGCGAGCCCGAGCCCGAGCCCGTCGCCGCCGTTGCCGGATCGGCTCGTCCGGTGCTGCGCCGCCTGTCGGCCGAAACCGCGTCGTTTTCCACCGAGATCAAGGTGGGTTTGGCGCTGGAGGGCACCGAGATCGACCGGACGACGCGCGGCCCGGCGACCGCCGGGCTCCGACTGGTGGCCGAAGCGACGGTCGATGCGGTCGCCGAGGCCTTGCGCGCCGAAGCCGTCGAGGTCGAGGCGGCGATCGTGGTTCCCGCCGGATCGCATCAAGTCGCATTGGTCGTGCTTCGCGTGATCACCGGCCGCGGCGATCACGTCGTGTCGGGTTCGGCCGTGATGCGCCGTGATCCGGGCGACGCGATAGCCCGCGCGACCCTGTCCGCGCTCAACCGCTTCGTCGGCGCGTAGCTCCGGCCGTCCGGCCGCTTCGATCGTTCGGGGCATGTCGCGCATTGTGCGATGCGCGCACCGGATGCGGCAGGGGAGAAGTACGTAATTCACCGCTCGTCGATGCGCGAATGGATCCTCGCGAACGCGACGAGCCGCGCACGCGTGCCGGTGCCCGCCTTCATGTGGATCGACTCGACGTGCTTTTCGACGGTGCGCCGGCTGATGCACAGGGCCTCGGCGATCTCGGTGTTGGACAAGCCGTCGCCGACGAGCCCGAGGATCTCGGTCTGCCGGCGCGTGAACGACGGATCGTGCGCGCGGATGCGAGCGCGCGATCGGATCGTTATGGCGACGCCGTCGGCCGAGCGAACCTCGAGCGCGTCTTCGCTGCGCTCGGTGGATCGAGGCGGGCTCCCCCCCGGTGCCGGATGAGACATCGGGACCCTCGTGGCCTCGAGGACCGCCGCCCGGCGGTCCCGTACCAGGGTGCAACGAGCAACGAGCGCGGAAGGAAACGCAGAAATTTTCCCTAGGCGGGCGCGTGGCCGGCCGGGGTTCGGTGTCCGCGCGCGACCATCAGGCCTTGGACGGCGAGCACCAGCCCGGCCCACAGCGTCAGATCGCCCGGCGAGACCACATGTCGCGCCGCTCGGATTGGGATCACGTCGGCCAGGAACCGCAGCCGCGTTGCCGGCGTCATGATCTCGTGGAGGCCGCCGAGGTCGGGCAAACCCACGGCCGGCGATCCGATTCCCGCGCGTGCCATCGCATCGAGCGAGACCGGCATCGCGCCGTTCGCGCCGACGACGACGAAGTTCATCAGCGCGCCGAGCGCCAGCAGCGCCATGCCGGGCCGCTTGGCGTTCGCGCCGGCGAAGACGAACACCGCGGTGTGCGAGATCAACGCGAGTGTCGTGGCGGCCGGGCGGCTGCCGACGTAGGCCGCGGTCCCTTGCATCGCCACGCCGACGAAGATCACCGGGGTCATCCGAAGCCGCGCCTCGCCGAGCCGTCGCAGCGATCCGCCGCGCGCGCGGCCGACGACGATGCCGGCAACCAGGACGATCAGAAGGACGATCACTGAAGTACCATCATCGCACGCACCACGACCGCCGGCGACCGGCGGCTCGCGGTCCGCTGAAGGAGGACGATGGCCGAGTTCGCGACGGTTTCGTATTCGATCGACGGTCCGGTGGCGCGCATCGCGATCAACCGGCCCGACAAGCGCAACGCGCTCAGCGTCGAGGTCATGCGCGAACTGCGCGAGGCCTTTTCGATCGCCCGCGCCGATGTGGCGGTGCGCGTCGTGGTGCTCACCGGCGAAGGCGATAAGGCGTTCAGCGCCGGCGGCGACCTGGGAGGCTTCACCGCGGATCAATCCAAGGTCGAGCAGCATCTGCTGCGCGGCGATCTCGGCCGGCTGATCGAGGACATGCGCCGTCTGGGCAAGCCGGTGGTGGCACGCGTGCAGGGCCACGCGCTCGCCGGCGGCTTCGGCCTGATGTGCGCCTGCGACATCGTCATCGCATCCTCCGATGCGTCCTTCGGCATGCCCGAGATCACCATGGGCTTGTGGCCGTTCATCATCACGGCCACGGTCACGCGCAAGATCCCGCCGGGCAAGGCGCTCGAGCTGATGATGACCGGCGCGCGGATCGACGCGGCCGAGGCACAGCGGATCGGCGCGGTGAACGTGGTCGTCGGGGCCGGCGAGCTGGACGCGGCCGTCGCGACGATGTGCGCGACGCTCGCTGCGCGATCGCCGATCGTGATGCGGCTCGGCAAGGACTCGTTCTACGCGAGCGAAGACATGAGCGTGCGGGACGGGCTCGAGTACTTGCACGCGATGCTCGGTCTTTGCCTGGAAACCGAAGACGTCGTCGAAGGCGTCACGGCATTCTTTCAAAAGCGCGACCCCGTCTGGAAGGGACGCTGACCGGCGCGTACAGTGGCGCCAACCCAGGCGGGCTCCGGCAGACTTCGGGGACACGACCCCGGCGACGAGCCCCCGGAAGGGAGAACGATGAGCGACGACACCCCGGCGGCGGGTGACGCGTCCGCGCCCGAAGCGCGCGAGATGCCCACGCTGACCTACCAAGGCCCCGACATGCGCGGCTACACCGCCGAATTGCACGAGCGCAAAGAGAAGCATCGCGCGATGGGCGGGACCGACAAGATCGCGCGCCAGCATTCACTCGGCAAGATGACCGTTCGCGAGCGATTGGATTTCCTGTTCGACGACGGCTCGTTCGAAGAGTTCGGGCTGCTGGGTCATCACCAGTCGTCCTCGCCGCAGATGCAAGGCAAGTTCACGCCGGCCGACGGCGTCGTGTGCGGCGTCGGCACGATCGACGGTCGCAAGACCGCGGTGATCGCCTACGACTTCACGGTGATGGCGGGCTCGATGGGCATGGTCGGCGAATTCAAGGCCGCTCGCATGCGCGAGCTGGCGCTGCGCGAGCGGATGCCGATCGTGTGGCTGATCGACTCGGCCGGCGCGCGCATTCAGGAAGCGGCCGGATCGGCGTTCGCACGCACCGGCGAGCTGTTCCGCGAGCAGGTAGTCATGAGCGGGGTGATCCCGCAGATCGCGGCGATGATGGGTCCGGGCGCCGCCGGCACGGCCTATATCCCCGGACTCGCCGACTTCGTCCCGATGGTCAAAGGCGTGTCGTCGATGGCGCTCGGCGGCCCGCATCTGGTGAAGGCCGCCGTCGGGGAGATCGTCACCGAGCAGGAGATGGGCGGCTCGCAGGTTCACTGCAAGGTGTCGGGCGTCGCCGACCTCGAAGTCGCCGACGACAAGGAGTGCTTGGACGCGGTGCGGCGCTACCTGTCGTACATGCCGTCGTCGAACCTCGAGCGCTCGCCGGTGATTCCCACCGACGATCCGGTCGATCGCCGATGCGAAGACCTCTACGACATCGTGCCGGCGAACCCGCGTCAGGCCTACGACATGCGCAAGGTGATCCGCTCGATCTCCGACGAAGGATCGTTCCTTCCGATGAAGCCCGACTGGGCGCGCTCGATGATTACCGGCTTCGCGCGCTTCGGCGGACGACCGGTCGGGATCGTGGCGAATCAGCCGATGTTCCTCGGCGGTGCGATCGACGTGAACGCCGCCGACAAGGCCGCGCGGTTCGTCTGGCTCTGCGACGCCTACCACATCCCGCTGGTGTTCCTGATGGACTGCCCCGGGTTTCTGGTCGGCAGCGCCGTCGAAAAGCAAGGCATCATCCGGCACGGCTCCAAGATGCTCTTCGCCGTGAGCGAAGCGACGGTGCCGAAGGTGACGGTGGTCGTCCGCAAGGGCTACGGAGCCGGCTACTACGTCATGAACGGCCGCGCCTACGAGCCCGACCTGATCGTGGGCTGGCCGGCCGCCGAGATCAGCGTCATGGGGCCCGAAGGAGCGGTGAACATCATCGGCCGTTCGATCCTGGAGAAGATCCCCGAAGATCAGCGCGACGCCCAGCGCGCCGCGATGATCGACGCGGTCCGTCAGCAGATCAGCCCGTACGTTGCGGCCGGATGGTCCTTCGTCGACGACCTGATCGATCCGGCCGATACGCGTCGCGTGATCGCGCGCGGCCTGGAGCGCGCGGCGACCAAGCGAATTGAGCGGCCGTGGCGCAAGCACGGGGTGTTGCCGGTATGAGGCGCGCGGCGATCGTTTCGTTGGTGGGCTCGCTGGTGCTCGCCGCGTGCGGGGGCGGGGACACGCCGAGCGGACCGGCCACGCCCGTCGAGATCCAACCGGCCGACGAGGCGGCCGGATGCGATGCGATCGTGCGCTTTCCGGAAGGGACGCGCAAACACGTCACCGAAGGAACGCGCGTCCAGTATTCGACGCTGCCGCCGGTCTCGGGCGACCACGAAGGGATCTGGGGCGCGACCGGAACCTACGGGAAAGAGATCCCCGACGAGATCCAGGTGCACAACTTGGAGCACGGACACGTCGTGATCCAGTACGTGCCCGGCGAGATCGACGATGCGGTGCTCGACGGACTCGTGACGCTGACCAAGTCGAATCCCGAATGGATCCTGCTTGCGCCGCGCGCCGCGAACCGGTTCGTTCCGGCGACGCCGCTCGCGTTCACCGCATGGACGGTGCTGCGACGCTGCCCCGCGCCGACCGGGAAAGCCGTGGATGCCGCCGCGGCGTTCGTGAAGGCCTACGGTCAGAAGGCGCCCGAGAAGATCCCCGGTGATCCCGTCGAAGAGACGCCGCCTCGATGAGCGCGATCGCTACACTGCCGTGGTGACCACGCGCACCGCGCCCGTCGAAGTCGAACGGCCGGAAACCGACGAAGCCGTCGCATCGGACCGGCCCTGGATCGTGATCGTGTGGAACGATCCGATCAACTTGATGAACTACGTCGTCTACGTCCTGCAGAAGCTGTTCGGCTACGGACGGCAGAAGGCAACCAAGCTGATGCTGCAGGTTCACAACGAAGGCAAGGCGATCGTGTCGGACGGCCCGCGCGAGAAGTGCGAAGCCGACGTCGCCAGGCTGCATGCGCACGGATTGTGGGCGACCCTGTCCCGGGACTCGTAATGGGGCCGTTCGCTCGGCGGCGCGGCGGGCTGGAGCTTCGCCTGGGCGATGCGGAAGCCGAGATACTCGCGCGCGTCTTCCGCGAGCTGCGCGATCAGGTTGCGATGAACGATCCTCCCGCGCACTTGAAGCGACTGTTTCCCGTCGCCTATCCCGACGATACCGAGGCGCAATCCGAGTTCGCGTCCTATACCCACGACGACCTGACCGCCGCGAAGCTGGCCGCGCTGGAGACGCTCGATCGCGCGCTCGGGCGCGGACGGGTCAGGCGGGGTCTGTGGTCCACGACGCTCGACGACGAGGAGACCGGTGCGTTGCTCGGCGCGCTCAACGACGCCCGCCTCGCGCTCGGCACGCGCTTGGACGTCACCGAAGAAGCCGAAGAAGAGCCGATCGACGAGTCCTCGCCCGACGCGCCGGCGGCGGCCGTCTACCAATGGCTCGGCTGGCTCGAGTCGCTGCTGGTTGATCAGTTGCTGGCGTGAGCCGTCACAGGCCGAGCGTCACGAAGGTGAGCTTCGCCGGCGGCGCGGTGACGTTGCCGGCCTGGTCGGTGCCGGTCACTTCGATCGTGTAGATGCCGGGCAGCAGGCCGGGCGGTGTATAGGTCCACGTCACCGGCGTCGCCGTGTTGCCGCAGGCGCAGATCGCCTGTCCGCTGGAAGCGACGCTCCCGAGCAGATCCAGAATCCGCACATCGACCTGGGTAACGCCTCGGTTGTCGGACGCCGAGCCGGTGAAGGTCGGTGTCGCGATCGACACGAACGGTGCCGCGGGGTAGAACCCGGCCGTCGCCATGTCGATCGTCGGCGGCGTGCCGTCCGTGATGAACGTGCGCAGCGCGCTGTCGCCGCCCACGTTGCCGGCGAGGTCGGTTTGTCGCGCGACGATCGAATGCGTCGCGTCGTTGGGGAAGTCGTAGACGACCTCCCACGTGCCGGCGCCGCTCACTTGCGCGACCGCGATCGGCTGCCCGCTCTCCAGGATCGTGACCACGCCGCCCGGCTCGGCGGCCGTTCCCTGAATCGACACGCGGCGCTTGAGCACTGCGCCTTCCACCGGCGAGGTGATCGTGGGCGGTCCCGGCGGGATGGCATCGACGTTGATCAGCCGGCCCGGCGAAAGCGGTCCGACGTTGCCGGCCTGATCGGTCTGCCGCGCCGTATAGGTGTGCGGCCCGTCGCTCGCGGTGACGGACGCGGTCCAGGTTCCGGTGGACGTCGCGGTGGTCGAGGTGATCAGCGTGGCGCCTTCGAAGATTTCGACGAGCGCGAGACGCTCGGCGATTCCCGACAGCGTGAACGTGGCGGGCTGCAGGCTGCCGTTGGCCGGCGACAAGATCGAGGGCGCGCCCGGCGCGGTGATATCGACGGTGAACGATCGGGTTGCGTCCGTTGAGACGTTGCCGGCGATGTCGGTCGAGTTTACCCGGACGGTGTGCGCGGCTTCGGTGAAGGTCAGCGGGAACGACCACGACGGCGTCGCGAGCTGCGTGCCGAGCAGGGCGGCTCCTTCGAAGATGCGCACGGTGCTGCCGGTCTCGGCGGTGCCCGAGACGGTAACGCCGGTCGAGGGCAAGAACGCGCCTTCGGCCGGGGCGGTGATGACCGGCTGGGACGGAGCCGCGGCGTCGATGATGTAGGAACGCGACGATCCGGCGCTGGTGTTGCCGGCGGGATCCACCGCGAACGCCGTCACGGTGTGCGGTCCGCCGCCGAGCGTGGACGGCGTGATCGACCAGTTCGGGTTCGCGACCGTCTCGCCGAGCAGGAGCGCTCCTTCGAACAGGCGCACCGTCGCGCCCGCCTCGGCGGTTCCGGTGACCGGCGTGTTCGGCGCGACCGTCGCGCCCGATGCAGGCGCGGTGATGATCGGCGGCGCCGGCGCGGTGGTGTCCACCACGATCGAGCGGTTCGCGCCGGGTCCGACGTTGCCGGCCGCGTCGATCGCGACGGCGGTGAGCGTGTAGCTGCCGTCCGAGAACAACGCGCTGATCGACCAGTTCGGATTCGCGAACGACCCGCCGAGGAACGTCGCGCCGAAGAAGAGCTGCACCGTCGAGCCGGGTTCGGCGGTCCCTTGGAACTGCACCGGCGATCCGGTGAGCGCCCCTTCGGGCGGCGAGGTGAAGACCGGCGCTGCGGGCGGCTGATCGTCGATCGAGAACTGCCAGGTGTCCACCTGGGACTGATTGCCGGCCGGGTCGGTCGCCTGCACCGTGGCCGTGTATGGACTGCCGGCGACGGTGAGCGCGCCCGAAGCCGCCGTGAAGATGCACGACAGGCCCGATCCCGTGACCGATCCCATCGCGAGCGCGCCGCCGCTGTCGCGGACCGTCAAGGTGCACGAACCCAGGCTCGCGTGATCGGGATCGGTATAGGTCGCGGTGATGGTCGCCGACGGGTTGGTGATCCCGTTGTTCGGCGGGCTGGTCGATGCGAGCACCGGACCGTTCGCGTCGAGGAGAATCGTGCGCGGCGCCGACAACGGCGAGACGTTGCCGGCCGGGTCGAACGAGCGCGCGCGCAGCACCTTGATCCCGTCGTTGAAGACGGTGATCGCGATGCCGGCGCCGGAGAACGCGGCGGCCGTTCCGGTCGCCTTCAGCGTCGCGCCTTCGAAGACCTGCACCGTCGCCGCGCCGCCGCCGGCCGTGCCGGACACGGCGAACGTCGTCGAGGTCACGGTGGCGCCTTCGGCCGGGACGACGATCACCGGCGCCGGCGGCGCCGTCTGGTCGAGCGTCGGACCGCACGGGGCCGTCCCCGCCGCCGAGACGTTCCCGCGGGCGTCGACGGCGTTGACCGTCACCGAGAGGCAGCCGTCGTTGAGCAGCGCCACGTTCGTGACGGCGTGCCAGTTGCCGAACACGTCGGTCTGCCCGGTGAAGACCACCGACGTGCCGCCGCCGGTCGAGGCGACCGTTCCCGTCACCGACGCGAACGGTTCGGCCGAGCCGTCCAGTTGGAGCGACGAAGCCTGCTGCGCGTTGACCCACGGACCGGGGTCGGTGAATTGAACGGTCGGCGCGACCGGCGCGACGACATCCTTGAGCACCGCGACGCCGGCGACGCCGCCGTTGGCCGACGGGTCTCGCAGCAACGTCGGGAAGATGCCCGGCGCGAGCGCCGACGTGTCGAAGGGCCCGCACGCATAGTTCGGAGTTCCCGGTCCGAACGAGGCCGTCGCGCACGCCGCGAACGGCGCCGCGTCGATCTTGATCTCGATCGCCGCGCCTGCCTGCGCCACGCCCGACACGGACAACTCGTCCTTGACCGGGAAGGGGTCGATGTCGATGCTCGGACGGATCGGCCCGGTACTGGTGGACGACGACACCGTCACGCCCACGGTCGGCGACGACGGTCCGACGTTGCCGGCCGCGTCGCGCGCCCGCGCCGCGAAGGTTCGCGCGCCCGGGTTCGACACGATCGTGCCGTGCCAGGCGCAGACGCCGCTCGCGCAGCGGCCGCGCGTCGTTGCGGCCGCGACGCCGTTGTCGTAGAGCAGCAGGTCCATGTGCTCGAAGCCGGCTTGTGACGCGACCGTTCCGGTGACGGTCCACCGCTGGTTCGCGTTGGTCATGCCGGCCGACGGGAAGTCGATCGCGGGCGCCGCCGGATACAGGACGTCTTTGAACGCGAAGGCGAAGCGCGGAGGGGAGACGTTCATCGCGGCATCGGTCAGGGTCACCGTCGCCTTGATCGACAGCGTCGAGAGCACGGTCGACGGAACCGGCGAGTCGTCCAGCCCGGTCACGTTGAACGGTCCGACCGCGAAGAGCCCGCCCGCGCCGACGAGACCGCACGGGGGCTGGCCGGACACGCCGCACGCGACGGCCGGCGTGGATCCGTTGTCGTCGTCGATGACCACGAACACGCTCGAGCCGGGCTCACCGGTTCCGGTCACGAAAACCTTGGTCCGGTTGGCGTCGTTGATCGGATGCGTCATCGCCGGGTCGGGCGGGACCGGCGCGATGCCGTCCGAGAAGAAGGTCGCGCTATGCGACACGCTGCTGCCGCCGATGGTGACGCCGAACGCGAAGATCGTGAACTGGCCGCTTCCGATCGTCTCGGTCGGACCGATCACGATGCTGCTGCAGCTCGGGTACGAGACGAAGACGCTCACCAGCGTGCCTTGCGGGCTGCGCAGCTCCAGCGACGAGCGCGGCAGGTCCACGCATTGGTTGAACTCGACCCGGATCTGGGCAGGCGGATACACCGTCGACCCGTTCGACGGTGTCAACTGGACGACGACGAGCGGCGCAGCCGACGCCGGAACCGGCGCGAGCATCGTCGCGGCAATCGCAAGCGCCGGAAGCGCCGCTCGAACCCTGGAGCGAACGTTCATGAACCCCTCCCGCCCATCACGTTCGATTCGCCCCGGGCGGTCCCCTTTGGCGCTGCCGGATTACCGCCATTTGTTCCTGTTTTCATATCGGGACGGAGCGGAAGGGACGAACGCCGCGCGTCGGCGCGCCCGGGCAACGCGGTGGTTTGCTCCCACGGCGTCGTTCCGGAAGAATCCGACCCGAGCCGTGGCACGACTGCGGCGATCCGAGCGAAGGAGCGGTGGATGGCCAACGTCGAAGCGGAAATGGTGGCGAACGTCTGGAAGGTGCTCGTCGAGCCCGGCGCAACGGTCGCGGAAGGCGACACGCTGGTGATCCTTGAGTCCATGAAGATGGAGATCCCCGTCGAGGCCCCCCAGGCCGGTACCGTCTCCGCGGTCAACGTTCAGGAAGGCGGCGTCGTTCAAGAAGGCGACGTGATCGCGGTCATCGAATGAGCGAGCTGGTCTCGGTCGCGACCGGACGCGTCACGCTGATCACGCTGCGGCGTCCGGAGCAGCGCAACGCGCTCAACGCCGCCATGCTCGACGCCCTGCAGGCCGCGCTGGGCGCCGCCGCCGGCGATCCGGCCGCGCGCTGCATCGTGCTGCAAGGCGAAGGCGAGCATTTTTGCGCCGGCGCGGACTTCGGCGACGTCGCGGCCGGCGCGGCGGCCGGTGCCCGCTACGGCGCCGGGTTCGAGTCGCTCCTGCGCGCGATCGAAGCGCATCCCCTGCCGGTGGTCGCCGGCGTTCACGGGGCGGCGCTCGGTGCGGGCTGCCAGTTGCTGGCCGCCTGCGATCTGGCCGTCGCCGCCGAGGACGCGCGGATCGGCATACCGAGCGCGCGACTCGGCTTGCTGCTGGATCTTGAAAAGATCCAGCGAATGGCCGTTGTGCTGGGCATCCCCACCGTTCGCGAAATGCTGCTGTCCGGGCGCGAATGGACCGGCGTCGAGGCCGCGCAGCGCGGCCTGGTCAACGCGGCCGTCCCCCGCAAGAATCTGGCGACGGCCGTCGCGGAGCTGGCCGAGAAAGTCGCCTCATGCGCGCCGTTGTCGGTCCGCGGAAGCAAAGCCGGCCTGCGAGCCATCATCGATCACGGCCCGGTGGACCGGACGCGCGACGCCGCGCTGTTCGAACGCCACGACGCGCTCGCGCTTCAGGCCGCGGCGAGCGAGGATCTGCGCGAAGGCCTTGCCGCGCTGCGCGAGCGTCGCGTCCCGGAGTTCCGCGGTCGTTAGCCCCTCCTCCGACACGTCCCGGCGGGAACCGAACGGTGGAGCCGGGCATCATTGGGGGTATGGAGATCGATCTCGCCGGTGAGCCCGTGACGTCCGGTCGGATGGCGGACCTGTACGTTGCGCATCTGCCGGCCGCGATTCGGTTGGCGCGCGTTCTTACCGGGTCTGTCGATGATGCCGAAGACCTGGCGCAGGAAGCGTTCATTCGGGCGGTGGGTCGTTTCGCCGATCTGCGCAACCGCGAGATGTTTCCGGTCTACCTGAGGCGGGCGGTGATCAACGCGTCGAAGATGCGGGCGCGCCGCCGCATTGTGGCCGGGCGCCACGAGCCGCTGGTGTGGTCGCGCCGGGAGCCGGCGACGCTCTCGCCGGAGATCGAGGAGCGCGACCGGCTGAGCCGGGCGCTGATGACCTTGCCGGAGAGGCAGCGTGCCGCATTGGCCCTTCGCTTCTATTGCGATCTCTCGGAAGCCGAGACGGCCGAGATTCTTGGATGCCGCCGCGGCACCGTCAAGTCCTTGGTGTCTCGCGGCGTCGAGGCGATGAGGACAGCGTTGGGAGGCACGTCATGATCGAAGCGAAGATCCGCGATCTTCTTGCCGACATTGCGTCGGCGCCCGTGGTCGCGCAGCCGTCGCCGGCGGTATTGCGACGGGCGCGCCGGCGCCGGATCCGAAACGGGAGCGGGATCATTCTGCTGAGCGTCGCCATCGTGTGCGGTGCGGGGCTCGGCGCCGGTGTCGTTCGCCGTGCGCTCGGCGATGGTGCTGCGGCTCCGGTGTCCGGTGGCGGGGGCGCGCCAACGATGACGTCCGTAACCCCGGGGCAGATCGCGGAAGCGTGCTGCCGGTACGGGTTGCGAGCACCGTCGACGAACGATCCGCCCCTATCGAAGGAGCGGGCGGAACAGATCGCACTGGGGCGCACGAGCACAATCGTTGGCGGCTCGTTCCCGCCGGGCACGATCGTTCTGGAGTCGGTCCTTGCCAGCACGCCGGAGAATCCTCCCGCGTGGTCCTCGGCGGGGGTGCCGGTCGATGACTTCTGGATCGTGTCGATGTGGCCCCCGAACGGAGAATTCGGGCGGTGCGGCGTGATTTGCAATCCCTCGGATCCGCCGTTCTCCTTCGGCCTGATTTTCGTCGATGCCCGCACGGGAACGTGGCTGTCCACGGCGCGCGGGTAGGGCGGCCTCGCGGCCTGCCCGGATGTCCGGTTCTGCTCGTTCTTCTCGGAATGGACTCGGTCGTACAGATGTTCGATAATCGGGGCTGTCATGTTGTCCTTATTGAAACGGATCGCGGCCGAGCTCGAGGGTGCCGTCGGTGCCGGGCGGGTCCCCGCGGATGCGGACCCGGTGGCGCTGCTGGACGCGTTCGAGCGGATCGGGCGGGTCGCGGAGGCGGGGCGGCTCGCGGCGTTGGCGGCCGTCGAGCGCTTGCGGGCGTGGCAGGGCGGCGGGCATGAGTCGGTGACGCAATGGGCCGCGGAGCGATCCGGCGTCACGATGGGCCACGCGATCGCGTCGGTGAAGACGGCGAAAGCGCTGGCGTCGGCGCCGGCGACCCGGTCTGCGCTCGCAGCGGGCCGGGTGTCGGTGCAGCAGGCCGCGGAGATCGCCCAGGCCGCGCAGGCGGATCCGGCGTCTGAGGCGACGCTGCTGGCCGCTGCCTCGGCGGGGACGGCGGCTGAGCTGCGAGAAAAGTGCCGGATGGTGCGCGCGGCGGCGGCCGGCGACGACGAGCATGAGCGGGTGCATCGGACTCGCTCCCTTCGGTTCCGCGCCGATGGGCCGCTGGCGGTGCGAGTCGATGGACGAATGACCGCGGATCAGGCCGCGCCCATGATGGTGTGGCTCCAAGCGGCGGCTGATCGCCGCGCTGCCGAGTCGCGGCGGGCGGGAGTGATCGAGCCGCACGAGGCGCACATGGCGGATGCGTTCTGCTCGATGCCGGCGAAGATCGGCTCCGGAGGCAGCGCGAAGGACGTGGCCGTTCGGGCGACGGTCTACGTATACGTGGACCAGCCGGCGTGGGATCGCGGTCGTGCGGAGCCGGGGGAGCGGTGCGAGATCGCCGGCGTCGGTCCCACGACGGTCGCGGCGGCCCGGCGGCTGGCCGCGCAGCCGGGCGGGATGCTCAAGATCGCCATTCGCAACGACGGGAACCTATCGGGTGTGGTGAACACGGGTCGATATGTGCCGGCACTGGTTCGTTCGGCGCTCGAGGCGCGCGATGAGCGCTGCGCGATCAAAGGATGCACGCGCCGACGCGGCCTGGAACGCGACCATCGGATCGAATACGGCCGCGGAGGGCCGACGTCGCTGGAGAATCTGCATCGGCTGTGCGCGTATCACCACTCCCTGAAGACGCACCTCGGGTGGAGGATCGAAGGCGATCCACCGAACTGCCGCATGATCCGGCCGGCGGGGCAGGAGAAGCCTCCGTAAGGCGCGGTCATCGTGCCCCACACCGCCGCGGCCGACTGCGGCCGGCCGCGGCACGCCTTTGCGGGCTATGCGACCGCGTCGCGGATCGCGGCCGCGACGGCGTCGGATGCGAGCATGCCGAGAAGATCGATTTCGCGGCGTGTCGCGGGGCGCTCGCCCGGGGCGGCGACGGCGAACACGACGTCACCGTCGTAGTGGGTGTGCGCCGGGCGGACGGCACGCGTGATGCCGTCGCTGCCGCGCGAGGCCACGAAGGCGGACTCGCGCTTGCCGATCGTTGCGGTCGTCGCCACCACGGCCAGCACCGTGTTCGGCGACCACTGCGCTGCCTCGACGTCGCGCAGAGACGGGTCGGGGGCGCGCGTGCCGGCGATGATCGATCCGTCCTCGCCGATCACGTCGCCGAAGGCGTTGACCACGGCGAGCGCGGCGACCGTCACGCCGTCGTGTTCGGCGACGGCCAGCCCGAGCCCTCCGGGCGACCGGTGATCCAGGCCGGCCCATTTTCCGACCGACGCGCCGGCGCCGGCGCCGACGCGGCCGCGCTCCACGGCCCCCGGGGACGCGGCCTCGCACGCCGCGTAGCCGGCGTCGGCGTCGGGCTTTCGCATGCCCGGCGCGGCGGCGAGATCGAACACGACGGCCGCCGGGACGATCGGAACGACGACGGGGCCGGCGCGAAAGCCGATGCCGCGCTCGGCGCACCAGCGCATCGCTCCATCGGCCGCGGCCAGCCCGAAGGCGCTGCCGCCGGCGAGCATCACCGCGTGCACCTCGCTGCGCGGCATCGCCGGCGCGAGGGCGGCCAGCTCGCGCGAGCCCGGCGCGAGCCCGCGCACGTCGCACGAGGACACGTTGCCCGGCGGCGGCAGGATGACCGTGCAGCCGGTCGGAACGGAGGAGTCGGTCCAGTGTCCGACGCGAAATCCCTCGGCAGGCGACCGCATGCCCGAACGCTACCATCCGCCCCGGCGTGCCCGGCTATGCTGGCGGCGTCATGTATCCGCTTCGCCCGTTGGCGCGCCGCTTCACCGATCTGGGCGAGCGCGATGTGATGCATCTGCAGCGGCTCGTCGCCGATTGGCAGATGCTCGCCGATTTCAACTTTGCCGACTTGCTGCTGTTCGCGCCGCTCCGCGACGGCGACGGCTACGTCGTGCTGGCGCAGGTGCGGCCGTTTCCCGCGCAGACGTTGTATCAAGAGGACATGGTCGGCGCGATGGTTCTTAGGCGCCCGCGCGTCGCTCGCGCGATCAGCGAAGAGCGGATCGTGCGCGAAGGCGATCCGGAATGGCGCGACGGCATCCCGATTCGCGAGGAGGTCATCCCGGTGCGATGCGATGGGCGCGTCATCGCCGCCGTCTCCAGCGAGCAGAACCTGTCCACCGCGCGGACCCCGTCGAAGTTGGAGCTGTCCTATCTGCAGGCGGCCGGCGACCTGGCGCGGATGATCGCCGACGGCGAGTTCCCGTTCGACGGCGATCAGCCCGAGCATGAAATCCCCTTGCGCGTCGGGGACGGCTTCATGCGGATCGACAAAGCCGGCGTCGTCACCTACGTCAGCCCGAATGCCGTCAGCGCCTACCGGCGGCTGGGAGTGACGGCGAACCTGGTGGACGAGCCGCTCGGCGGATCCGAGGTCGAAGACAAGGCGGTGCTCGCCCGGTTGATGGCCGGACGGCCGGTCACCAGCGAGATCGAAGCCAACGGCGCGTTCGTACTCCGTCGCTTCATCCCGATCGTGCACAAAGGCGTCGTCGAGGGCGCGCTCGGATTCGTCCGTGACACGACCGAGCTGCGCCGGCGGGATCGCATGCTGGTGCTCAAGGACGCGACCATTCGAGAAATTCACCATCGCGTCAAGAACAACCTGCAGACGGTGGCCTCGCTGCTGCGGATGCAGACGCGCCGGGTCGGGACGGCGGAAGGAAAGGAGGCGTTGGAAGAGGCGATCCGGCGCATCTCCTCGATCGCGCTCGTGCACGAAACGCTCTCCCAGGATTCGAGCGAGCTGGTCGAGTTCGATCAAGTCGCGCAGCGGGTCGTGGAGATGGTCGGCGAGTCGCTCACCGCGCCAGACCGTCCGGTTCGTTTCACGCTCACGGGCGGCGCCGGCGAGATCGACGCCGATGTCGCGACCCCTCTCGCGCTTGTTCTCAACGAGTTGTGCCAGAACGCGGTCGATCACGCCTTTGGCGAAGGCGGCGGGAGCGTCGCCGTCACGATCGAGCGACGCGGGTTGAACTTCCGGTTGACCGTGGCCGATGACGGCGCGGGACTCCCCGAAGGCTTCACGCTCGATCGGAGCTCCAACCTGGGTCTGCAGATCGTTCGGACGCTCGTCGAGAGCGAATTGGGCGGCGCGATCATGCTCGAGTCCGATCACGGAACGCGGGTGCGCGTCGAGATCCCGCTGGCGCAGCCGTCGTGACGCTCATCCTTCTCCACTCCTCGGGCGCCACGCCGGCGCTGTGGGATCGCGTCCTGGAACACCTCCACGGGATTCCCACGCTGGCGCTCGCGCTGCCCGGGCGCGACGGGTGCGCGTGGCCGGACGCCGAGCGCGAGCGCGGTGTCGGTGCCTATGCGCGCACGGTCGTTGCCGCGATGGATCGCGAAGGGGTCGAGCGTGCAACCGTCGCCGGACACTCGCTCGGCGGCGCGGTCGCGCTGTGGATGGCGCTGGAGCACAGCGAGCGCGTGGCCGGGCTCGGCTTGTCGTGCACCGGCGCGCGGCTGCGCGTCTGGCCGCAGGTGCTGGAAGGATTCGCCGACGGCGTCCGCGACACCATCGACGTGTTCGCCAACGCGCAGTGCGGCCCGAAGGCCGGCGATCGCGAGCGGATCGTGCTGCGCCGCATGCTGGAGGCCGTCGGCATGGAGCACACGCTGACCGATCTGCAGGCGTGCGACCTCTTTGACGTGATGGATCGCCTCGCCGAGATTCGCGTTCGCACCCAGGTGTTTGCCGGCGGCCGGGATGTGTGCGCGCCGGTGAAGTATGCCCAGTATTTGGCCGAGCGGATTTCGGGAGCACGTTTGACGATCTTCGAAGATGCCGGGCACACCGTGCCGCTCGAGCATCCGCAGGAGGTGGCCGGCGACTTGGCCGTGTTGTGGGCGGCGACGACCGCCGTCGATGTCTAGAGCGGACCGGGCAGCGAGGACGATTGGCCGGGCGGAGGCCGGAAGGTCGGATCCGTCGGCGGGCTCAGCACGCGGGTGATCGCCAGCCAGGCGATGAACAGCAGCAGGCCGGCGGTGATGATCCGGGCGATCCAATTCTTGCGCCGCTCGGAGGGCTCGGACGCGAAGCCGACCGGGCCGTTGTATTCCTCGCGCATCATCCAGGCATCGTAGCGCTTGGGTCCGGACGCGGCAGCGATCGTGCGACGGGTGGTCGCGGAATTAGACTGCGACGCGCTGGCGGGTTGCACGGCTGCGGCGCAGCGACCGGCGCTCTTCCTCGGTCAGGCCGCCCCACACCCCGGCGTCCTGGGCGGTTTCGATCGCCCATTCCAGGCAGGGTTCGCGAACGGCGCACATCGCGCAAATGGCCTTGGCGGCCTCGATCTGGGCGAGTGCGGGACCGGTGGTGCCGATCGGGAAGAAAATCTCGGGGTCAACGTCGCGACAGGAGGCCTGGTGGCGCCAGTCCATCGAGATGCTCTCCAAAGCAACTTCCCCCTCTTCTCGTCTTCGCCCCGGACCGAGTGCAAACGTGAATCGTCAAGGTCCAGAAGCGGCGCGAGTATATGACGCGGCAGAAACGGCTGGCAATACCTTCCGAGAAGGCTTTCCCCGTATTTTCCACAGCCGGCGCGGCCGGCCTGTTCCGCTTGTGGCACAGGCGCTATCGTGAGACGACAACGATTGACTTTTGGCGACACAGGAAACAACCGAGGCAAGGAGGGGGAGTGAGGATCATCGGCCACCGTGGGGCGGCGGCTCGTGCGCCCGAGAACACCCTCGCCGGGATCCGCCGGGCCTTTGCCGACGGGGCCGACGCGGTCGAGGTGGACGTGCGCCTGACTGCGGACTCGGTCGCGGTCATCGTCCACGACGAGTCCTTGGCGCGCGTTGCCGGCCTGGACGCTCGCGTGGCCGATCTGACCGCCGCCGAGGTCCGGGCCGCCGCGACCGGGGATCGCGGCATCCCGACGCTGATCGAGGCCTGGGAGGCGGCCGGCGGCCGAATCGTGCTCGAGATCAAGGGCGCGTGGGGGTCGAATGAGGCCGCGGGCGCCGCCCGCGCCGTCGCCGCGTTCCTGGACGGCCGGGACGTCGCCGGGACGGTCGTGTCCTGCTTCGACGTGACGGCCTTGGACGAGTTCCGCGCCGCCGGAGGCACGGCCGACACCGGTGTCCTGACCGGCGCTCCGGTCGATCCGGCCGACAACATCCGGATGGCCGTCGCCGGCGGGCACCAGATCTGCTACCTGCCGGTCGATCTCGCCTCACCCGCGGTCATCCGGCAGGCCCATGCCGCCGGCAAGGCGGCAGTCGTCTGGACCGTGAACGACCCCGCGGCCGTCCGTGCGCTCGCCGACGCGGGGGCCGACGGGATCATCACCGACGACCCCGCGGCCGCCCGGGCGGCTCTGGGCTAGCCGATCAGTCGGAGCGCATCCCGCTCGACGGTGAAGTGGAACTGCGTCTCGCGTCCGGCAAGGTCGCCGTCAACCTGAAACAGAACCGGCGCGTCGGCCTCGACCGTGAAGCCGTCGAGGTCGTGGAGCGCGGTCACGCGTTTGAATCCCGTGTGCCGCGCCGAGCCGAACGCCGTGAACAGCACGCGAAGGATCGTTGTGATCCGCATCGTTCGAATGGCCGTCACATCGAGGCCGTCTTCCAGCCGAGCGTCCGGCACGATTCGAAAGGGCCTCGCGCCCAGGAACGTGAACGGATCGCTGTTGCCGACCACCGCGACGCGCACGCCCTCGACGCGCGCACCGCCCGGCAGCGTAAGCGTCATAGCCGGACGTGGCCGCTCCCGCGGCAGGAAGTATTCGCGAAGTCCGGATGCGACGAAGAATGCCTCACCGAATCGTCGCTTCGCTCGCGGATTCGACTCGACGCGACGCACCACCTCGGCGTCGAAGCCCATCCCCGCGCAGAACGCGAAGGCACGTCCGTTCACTCGTCCGAGGTTGACCGATCTGGGTTCGAGCCCGTCGCGAATCCTCGCCAGCAGCGTGGCGGTTGCCTCGACCGGATCCTTCGGATAGCCGAGCGTGCGCGCGAGCACGTTCGTGCCCCCTCCCGGGATCGCGGCCAGCGGCACGCCGGTGCCGGCGAGCCCGTTCACGGCTTCGTTGATCGTCCCATCGCCTCCGAGTACGCACACCAGATCGAAGCTTTCGCCGGCGGCAGCGTCGGCGGCCAACTCGGTCGCGTGGCCGCGCTGCACCGTCTCGGCCACCTCGATGTGCAACTCGCTCGACAGTGCGCGGGCGATGACGTCGCGCACGCCGGGGGAGGTGGTGGTCGCGACGGGATTCCAGATGAGCAGCGCTCGCTTCACGCGCGGCTCCGAATGATCGCCTCGACCTCGCCGGATTCGGCGTGACGGCCGGTCTTCTTCTTCGAATACACCAAGTCTCCGTCCACGATCACCTCGAAGACGCCCCCACCGGAAGGGATGATGCGCAGGTCCTCAATCGATTGCTCCATCTCGGATAGAAGGGCGGCCGCCAGACCGACGGCACGGGCCGAATACCCTCAAACCGCGCAATATTCAATGCTGATCTTCATCTTCGACCTCCGCCGTCCACTCGTGTCGAACGCTCGGTTCAAGAACGCCCGGGCCCAAGGCTATCCGACCCGGATCGGGCCGGCCGTGGCGGATCGGGGCGACCGGTCATACTCTTTTGACCATGCGCAGGCACAGCGACGTTCTGGACCCCGCGCCGCCGCGAGAGCGGGTCGGGGGCGACGGCCGCGGTGGTTGGTCGTGGCTGTTGACGGCGAACGACCGCTTCGAGGCCGAGCTGCTGCGAGGTTTGCTCGAAGGAGCCGGCGTTCCGGTCGTGCTCGACGGATTCGATCGTAGTCCGTTCGCGTGGATGTATCCGTCGGGAAACGTGAACGTGCCGGTCCACGTGCTCGTCCCGACCGGCTTGCTGGAGACGGCACGGCTCGAGGTGCTGGAATCGAGCCTGGTGGACGCCGGCCGGCTGTCGGAGACCGGGACGCCGGACGACGGCGAGTCGCGCGCCGGCGGCTCGCCGCCGGCGCGCTTGATGCGGGACCGAATTCGTCCGCTCTGGCTTGTCGTGGCGATCTTGACCGCACTCACCGTCGCCCTGATCGTCGTCGTCGAGATTGCCGGGTTCGTCCCGTGCGCCACGAATCTTTTTTGCATCAAATAGGAGTCCGAACAATGATGCCGAGTTGGGGAGCAGGGACGCGCGGGGTCGGCCGAGAAATCGTCGGGATGCGTGTCCACCATCTGATTCTTGCCGGGCTGCTGGTGCTCGCTTCGGGGTCCGGCTCCCACGCCGGTGCGACGCAGACCGTCCAAGGCCGGATCGAGCTGGCGACATTCGGATCGCCGGCGATTCCCCGCATGACCTACGCCGCGACGCAGGTCAACGGAATCGCCGGCTGGGTGTTCGCGGTCACCACGCCCGGCGCGGCGTTCCGGCTGGAGACGCAGGATGGAGTCACCGGCCTGGAGGACGTGGACGTCGCGTTCTACGTCACGCTTGACGACACCGAGCCCGTGGGTGCGTTCGCCGAATCCGGTGACGAGGCCGGGCGGGTTCCGGCCGGCGCGTCCTGGGCGGTCGTCACGCTCGCCGCCGGTGCCGGTGGCTCCTTCGTCTACACGGCTGTCTAGCAGCCGACCCCGTCGCATGTAGTCTGAGTGTCGTGCGGACCCGCATCGTGCTCGCCGTCGCCGGGGCCGGGTGCGCTCTCCTTCTTTCCGGAGTCGCGTCGGCCGCTTCCGGCTTGTCGGTGTCGCCGACAACGCTGGCTTTCGGGACGTCGTGCGTCGGCGCTCCGATCGACGCGCGTGCGGTGACGATGACCAACACCGGCAGCGACCCGCTCACCGTGTCGGGCATCGCGCTGACCGGCTCCCATCCACAGGACTTCTCGCTGGCCGACGCGCAGCCGCGCACGATTCCCCCGGGACAGAGCGGCTCGTTCAAGGTCGGGTTCCTGCCGCGCGTGGCCGGCGACCGCAGCGCGATCGTGCGCATTACCTCCGACGCCCCGGAAGGGCCGGTCGAAATCCCGGTTTCGGGACGCGGCGCAACGCGCATTCTCGATGTCAACCCGGAGGCTCTGTCGTTCGGCGATCAGCGAATCAAGACCACGTCCGACGAGCTTGCGTTGTCGATCACGAGCATCGGCGGCGATCCGGTGAGGATCACCGGCGTCGCTGCCGCGGGGACCAATCGCTCCGAGTTCACCGTTCGCGGATCGGGAGCGCAGACGCTCGACTCCGGCGAGGACGCAATCGTAACCGTCGCTTTCCGCCCCGGTGCCGTCGGGCGGCGCACCGCGACCATCACGATCGACTCGGACGCGTGCGTGGGGCGAATGACGATCGCAGTCGAAGGAAACGGAACGGCGCCCGACATTAAGGTCAACCCGTCGCCGATCGACCTCGGTCATGTCGCCGTCGGGACGCGAAGCCGGGGCGTTCCCGTGGTTATTTCCAACGGGGGCCGCGCACCGCTGCGGATCACGCGAATCATCGTCGAAGGTGATGCGCCGGCCGACTTCCGCTTCGAGTCCTTGCCGTCGACGCCCAAAGTGCTGGGTCCCGCGGGCGAGCTTCCGCTGACGGCGACTTTTACCCCCGGGCAGGACGGGCCGCGGACGGCGATCCTGCGCGTGGAAAGCGACGACCCGGATACGCCGGTCATGACGATCGAGCTTCGCGGCAACGTCGGGACGCCGTCGCCGTCGCCGTCGGCGAGCGAGACCGCGTCGGCGTCTCCGGCACCGACGCGGAGCGCCGCCGCGACGCCGAGCGAGGAGGGACGGACCGGGTCGGGCGGAGGAGCCGGCGACTGGTTCGCCGTCGCCGTCGTGCTGCTCGCGGGTGGCGGAACCTTCGGCGGCCTCTTCGCGATCGCTCGCCGCCGGTCCGTCGAGGACTGATGCGGCGCGCTTGCCTCGTGTGGGTCGTCGCGGCTGCGGCCGTGGCCGCCTGGGCAAGCCCGGCTGCGGCGGAAGGACGTCCGCCGCGCCTCGACCGATTCGTCGCCCGGTACAACCCGACCAGCACGACGACCTTCTATATTGCCGTCGCCGGCGACCCCGACGGTGGAAAGCTGAGCTATCGCTGGGCGCTCGAGGCAGAGTGCGGATACTTGACCGATCCCGAGACGACCGGACCGTCGCAGGGATTCCAGCACGGTCCGCCGGCGCGTCGTCCGGACGGATGCACCAACGAGCAGGACGGCCGCGCGAGGATCACGCTTCGGATCACCGACCCCGAAGGCTGCGGGATCGTCTACAGCCAAGGGGCTCGCGACGAGACCGAGCACGTGGCCCCGCCTGTGCAGTCCATGCCGTGTCCGCCGGCCGGCGAACCGCAAGCCGCGCCGCCGCCGGCGGCGGCATCGAAGCCGCTGCCGGTCGCTGCGATCCTGCTGGTCGCCGCGGCGCTGCTCGGCTTGTTCGCGCTTGCCCGCGTGCGCCGCCGGATGCCGCGACCCGCGCGCGCGAACACCGAATGGGATGCGTCGCTCGCCCGCCCGGACGTCCTGGATGCCTCACCGGCACCGCGAACACTGCGCGACCGCGAACCGACCTTCGAGCCGCCCGCGCCGACCGATCCGGCGCCGCTTGAACCCGAGCCGGCGCCTGCGCCTCTCACGCGCGATGATCCGGACCTGCTGATCCGATCCTCCTCGGGGGACGTTTTGCCGACCATTCGCGCGAGCGAATCGTTGATCGAGGATGTGCCGTCGTTCATGGAGGAAGACGAGTTCGACATCGACGTGCCGCCGCTGTTCGCCGAAGACGAGCCGGAGGCGGCCCCGTTGGTTTCCGGTCCCGTTTCTGTGCCCGTTTCCGGTCCGGTATCTGGGGCCGTGTCTGGGACGGGCCGGTTGCCGGCACCTTGCCGAGAAGGCGCGGTCCGCAAGCTCGACAACGACTTCGTCGCGCACGACACCGTGCTCGCCGGGGCGGTGCGAGCCCGCGCGCTTCGCAACGAAGCGACCGTCGAGATCCCGGCCGACGACCCGGCCGAGATTCTGCGACTGGCTACGGGCATGTCCGACGACGCGCCGCTCGAAGTCGAAGTCGAAATCCCGCTGCGACTCGTGACGGTCGTGTCGACGCGGCGTGAAGTGTGCCGCGACGGAACCTGGGTGCCCGAAGTCGAAAGCGCCACACACGACGGGGCGCCGCGCATCGAACGGCTTCGCGCGATCGTGACCGGACCGGACGAGCTGGAGCGGTTCGCGCGCGACATTCTCGCCAAGCGGCTCCGAACACTCACCGGCGCGCGGCGCCGCCTAGAATCGGCGCTCGCGGCGATGCGCGGCCGCACCTAGGAGGATCGATGGAGTTTCAGCGCGTCATCGAGCGGCGACGCATGGTCCGCTCCTTTCACGACCGTCCGGTCGCCGAAGCCGTCGTCGAGCGGATTCTTTCGAACGCGACGCGCGCCCCGTCGGCCGGCTTTTCGCAGGGATGGGGATTCCTCGCCCTCACCGAGCCCGCGGATCGCGAGCGGTTCTGGGATGCGGCTTGGCCTCGCGGCGAGCGAGGCGAGTCCAACAGACGGGGCGTGATGCGCGCGGGTCTTATCGTCTTGCCGTGCGCGAACAAACAGGCCTATCTGGATCGCTACGCGGAACCCGACAAGGGATGGACCGACCGCGACGAAGACCGGTGGCCGGTTCCCTACTGGACGGTGGACACCGCCTTCGCAACCATGACGATGCTGCTCACCGTCGCCGACGAGGGTCTCGGTGCGCTGTTCTTCGGCCTCCGGCACGAGCGCGACGTGAAGGACGCGTTCGGGATTCCCGCCGAACTCGAACCTATCGGCGCGATCGCGGCCGGCCACGCCGCCGCGGACGAGCCTTCGCTTTCGCTTTCGCGGGGCCGCCGCCCCGCGAGCGCTGTGATCCGGCGGCGACGCTGGTGACCTTCTCCGCGCCTCGCTTCGTCGCGGCGAGCAACCGTTCCAAGTTGGCGAGCAGCTCCGAGTAGCGACGTTCAAGCTCTTCGATCGACAACGACCGAGCGCCCACGCCGAGCGCGGTTCCGCCGGCCGCCGCGCGATCGACGTCCTCGCCGTGCACGAACACGCCGCGGATGCCGGCACGACGCGTGGTGCGAACCAATCCGCGCCGCTCCCAGTGACGGATCGTGTTGTAGTGAACGTCCGCGCGTTCGGCGGCTTGCTCGCGCGTGATCCAGGGCGCGCCGGGGGCTTGCGCCTTCGGCCGGGCCATCGCGGCGCGCTTGGGAACCACGCCGTGCCGCGCCGAGCGGTGGCGTCCGAGTCCCATAGCGTGCTTGGCGACGAAATCGCATTCCGGACACGGAAGCCCGCCGGCGACCTTCCGTGTCGCGCCGGACGGCCGCTTCGCGACCTTCTTCTTCGCCCCCATCGTGACCTCCCATGGACTCTGTTGTGATCTGCGCCTTCGGTTGAGCCCCGATGCTAACCCATCGCCGTGATCTTCCCAATACGGGGAGGCGGATCTCCCGGCGAACGCCGCAGAGCGAATGCGTTCACTAGAATACGGCCGGAGCGATCGATACCCGACATGAGTGGACCTGCGAGCGGTGGGCCGTTGCGAATTCTCGTCGTCGACGACGAGGAGGAGTTGGCGCGCGCCGTTCGTCATGCGCTCGAGCGAGAAGGCTACGTCGTTTCGGTATGCGGAACGGGGGCCGACGCTGAGAAGCTCGCACGCACGTGGCGCCCGGACGTGATTTTGCTCGATCTCGGGCTGCCCGATATCGACGGGCGGGACGTCGCTCAGCGGATTCGATCGAGCACCGGAATCCCGATCATCATGGTGACGGCGCGCGGCGGTGAATCCGAACGCGTCGTCGGCCTGGAATTGGGAGCCGACGACTATGTGGTCAAGCCGTTCTCCTTGCCGGAGCTGGTCGCTCGCGTTCGCGCCGTCGCGCGTCGCGCCGGCGGTCCTCCCGCCGTTCATCCCGACACGCTCTCGTTCAAGGACTTGACGTTGGACACGGCCACCTACCGCTGTCATCGAGCCGGTGCAGAGGTGACGTTGACCCAAAAGGAGTTCGAGCTGCTCCGGATGTTGATGCAGCGGCCCGGTGCGGTCGTGCGCCGCGATGAGATCGTCCGGGCCGTGTGGAACGCCACGCCCGCCGAGGCTGCGAAGACCCTCGACGTGCATATGTCCTCGCTGCGCAAGAAGCTGTCGGACGATGTGAAGGAACCGCGTTACATCGAGACGGTGCACGGCGTGGGCTTCCGGCTCGCTGCCGTCTGACCGGAAGGCCGGTGTGATGGGATACGTGAAGGATTTCTTCTCGAACTGGAAAACGGCGGAGGGCCCGGTCGTCGACAAGCTTCGTCGTGCGACGAAGAACCGCATGCGCGCGCTTGCGGCGGGGTGTTGCGGGCACCCCGGCGAGCCCGGCTGCTGAAAGGCCCCGCCGTCGGAGCCCGGTCGGGACTCCACACACGATCACCCGGATTCTGAATCGGATCCGAGCGGGTGACGGCGCGCTGCGCGAAGCGCGGCAGTCACCATGACCAACCACACGACGGCGAGCGTGACCGCAAGTCCCGTCCCGTAGGCGCGCGGCAACAGGCTCGGGTTATCGGCGCGGCGACCCAGGCGGAGCACGATCGGCAGGGTGGCGATAGTTACGATCGCGGAGCCGATCAAGCCGGCTTGTGCTGCTGCAAGCCATCGCGGTGCGACGATGCGCCGCAACGCATGGGCGATCACGATGACGATCGGCGCGACGAGCGCGTCGTGGGCGAGGACGGCGCCGGCGATCCACAACGCCGTCTCGGATGGTTTGGCGAAGCGCGCCTGCGCGATCATGCCCACCGCTCCGGCTGCGATGAACGCCCATCCGATCGCGACGCCGGACCAAAAGAGCGGGCCGCGCTTCATTCGACGACCAGCCGCGTCACCCACTTGGTCTGCATCACGCCCGGCCGGTTCGGGCCGATCAGTCGAAGCGGGTAGCCGTGGTCCAGGTGGAGTGGCGCGCCGTGAAGATCGTAGGCGAGCAGGGTGTCGCGGTCTCGAGCGTGAAGCCGGTTGACGCTGGAGGCTCGATACTGCCCGGCCGGCTGAAGCGATTCGACGCGAAGGCTCGCGTCCGGCGACGCGCCGGCCCGGTCGAGGACGTCGGCTAAGCGGACGCCGCGCCATCGCGCCGGGGCGCTCCACCCTTGCACGCATGCGATCGGCAGATCGGCGGTGTGCGCCGTCATGGCGCGCACGTCTTCGAGCGAGAGCTCCAAGGGCGCCGGCACGTTTCCCTCGATCCGGAGTCGCCACGCCGAATCGGTTGCGGCGGCGATCACGCCTGCGGCGCGGGCGGTCTTGTTGACCGGGACGCCCTGCGGCCCCGTCTTCGGATCACGAGGAGCCAGCAGCGCGAGGCGTCGGAGCGGTGAAACGGTTTGGCCGATCGTGGTCACGGTCAGCGCTGCCGAAGCGGCTGCGATCGCGCCGATGAACCCGCGCCGGGACAGTCCGGCCTCCTCGGGCGCGGCGGCCCCGCCGGCCCCGCCGGCAGGACGCGAAAGTCCGCGACGCGTGACGGCGGCCTTGGCAGCGACGTGGGTGATGAGCGCACCGATGGTGATGAACGAGCCCCAGTAGTGGGCGACGGGGAAGAAGAAGCCCCACGGTTCGAAGCCGGCGACGTTCCACAGGCCGGACGCGAGCATGAACAGCGTTCCGCCGACCAGCGGGAACAACGTGAGACGCTCGATGAGGTGGGGGATGTCTCGAGCCGGCGGCCAGACGAAGAGCTTGGGATAGATCACGAACAGCTTCGCCAGCAGCAGCGGCACCGTCGCGATGCCCGCGGCGACATGGATGCCTTGCGTCACCCGATATGTGTTGGCCGGGCGGGCCGGCCAGGTGAGCCACCCGGGCGGATGCTGGATGAGGTGTGACACGAGTCCGGTTGCCATGAGGATGAGCACCGAGATGCCAAGTGCCACGCCCAGCAGCGCAGCGGTTCGCTCGTCGCGCAGCCGCATCGAGAACGCACCTGGTCGAAATGGCCCGCGCCGAAGGCGATCGGGCGGAGCCGGCAGGCGCATCATGCGACCGGCGCGGCAGCGTGGCCGATGCGTTCCCGAACGCGCGCGGTCGTGGCCGCGAATCGAGTCCCGGGAGCGAGAGCGGCCACCGCGAGCGCGTCGTCGAAGGTGTCAACGTCTCGCATCGACGGCAGGAAGGAGTGACGAAGGCCGAGCGCATGCAGCCGGAGATGTTGTGCATCGCCGGTCTGGGCCGTTGACATCGCCACTCCCCGGGTGATGCTTCGGGTGATGCGCGGCTCCGGACGGCGCAGCCCCAGACACCACCAGCCGCCGTCCTCCGCGGGGCCCAGCACCGCATCGCAGCCTGGTGTGGTCAAAGCGGCGGCAGCCGATCGCAGGCACGCCGGGGAGATCTGCGGCGTATCCATGCCGATCAGGAGCGCCGGTCCGCCGGCCGCGTCGAACGCGGCCGCGATGCGCTCGCTGAGGGAGCCGGGCGCCTGCGCGACGACGGCAATTCCGGGTGGGAGCCAATCGCCCGCCGGTCCATCCAACGCCAGCATCGGGGAAAGCCGCGGCATCGGGGAATCGCTCGCCTGCTCCGCAGCACGCAGCGTGTCCTCGAGCGCCGCCTGAGCGATCGCGGCCGCATCCGCCGGCGTGCACGGCGGCGTCAGGCGCGTTTTGCTTCGACCGGGCATCGGAGCCTTCGCGAGCACGATCACGCGGACGCATGCCGGCGCCTCGTCGCGTCTTTGATTCCGTCTCATCGTGCGATGGTCTTGAGGATGCGACGCATGTCGCGCACCGCTCGCATCGTCCCTGCCACCGTTCCGGTCACCTTCGATCGTCCCATCCTCGGGGCGTACGGAACGGGGACGTCGGCGATGCGCCATCCGGCGTTCGCGGCGCGCAGAACCATCTCGAGCGGCCAGCCGAATCGACGGTCGGTCAATCCCAGCGCGAGCAGCTCGTCGCGCCGCGCGGCTCGCATCGGCCCGAGATCGCGCACCGACGCGCTGGTGCGGCGGCGAACCGTTCTGGCGAGGGCGGCGTTGCCTGCGCGGGCGTGAAGGGGCATCGACCCTCTTCCCGGCAGGCGGGATCCGATCGCGAGATCGGCTCGCCCGCGCGTGATGGCTTCCGTGACCAGCGGCAGGGATGCGGGGTCGAGCGACCCGTCGCAATCCATGAAGCAAACGATCGGCCCGCTCGCGGCCAGCAGCCCCGCGAAGCACGCGGCACCGAATCCTCGCAGCGGCTCGAAGACGACGATCGCACCCAGTTCGGCCGCGATTCGATCCGATCCATCGCCCGATCCGTTGTCGACCACGATCGAGCGATAGCCGGCCGGCATTCGGCCGAGCACCCACGGCAGCGCCTCGGCTTCGTTCAAGACCGGCAAGATCACGTCAACCATGGGGCGAGCGTAGGGGGAAGATCTTGGCTGCCGATGAACGAATGCTTACGTTTCCATGACGAACGGCGCTGTCGCGTCGCGCCTCGACGAGCAGGGGGCTAGCATCGCTGCGATGTCCGTCACCGCCGAACGATTCGCCGCCGTCATCCCGGCCGCGCGCAACGAACGCATCGCCGTCGGCGCGTGGGCGCTGCTGGTCCTGCTCGCGTTGCCGGGCGTGCTGGGCCCTTGGGATCCGCGCATCGGAGCGGCGACGGTGGTGCCGATCGCCGCGGGCCTGATCGGGTGGCGGCTGCTGCCAGGCGTTGCGGATCGAGCATCCTGGCGCGCCCTGTGTTTCGTGGCCCCGGTGGCGGCGGCGGCGTGGGCAGTCGCGTTGGCCGGAGCCGACGGGTTCGCAGCGCTCACCGAACCGGTGCGCCGGGCCGGCGAATACTTGACGACGGCCGCGGCTCTGGACTCCCCGTCGCGGTTTCTCGGGTCGTTCTCGGACTCGCTCGCCGGGTACGGAACGCATGTGCGGGGCCATCCGCCGGGGATGCCGCTGCTGCTGTGGGCCATGTCGCGCGCCGGGCTGGGCGGCGCCGGCTGGGCGGCGGCGATGATGATCGGCGGCGGTGCGGCGGCCGTTGCCGCAGCCATGATCGCGGTGCGCGAAGTGGCCGGCGAACCGGCGGCGCGCGCCGCGACGCCCTTCCTTGTCTTTGCGCCGGCGGCCGTGTGGATCGCGACGTCGGCGGACGCGCTCTTCGCGGGCGTGGGCGCCTGGGCGGTCGCCCTCGGCGTGATCGCGACCGGCCGAGAGGGTGCCCGATCGCGCGGTGCCGCCGCCGCCGGCGGCGTGCTGATGGGCATCGCAATGATGCTGACCTACGGCGCGGTCCTTCTCGCCGCCGTCCCCGCGGCGATTGCGTGGCGACGCCGCCGGCTCGACTGCGCCGCTTCGTTCGTCACCGGCACGCTGATGGTGCTTGCCGTGTTCGCGGCGGCGGGATTTTGGTGGCCGGCAGGCCTGCTGGCGACGCGCCGCGCGTATCTGTCGGGTGTGGCGCAGGACCGCGGCTACTGGTTCTCGCTCGCTGCGAATCTGGGAGCATTGGGCCTGGCGATCGGACCGGCTGCCGCCGCGGCGATGGTCCGAATGCGCCGGCATGCTGCCGGCGCCCTCGTCGCGGGAGGTGTCGCGGCCGTCGCGCTGGCCGACCTTTCGGGCATGTCGAAGGGGGAAACCGAACGGATCTGGCTGCTGTTCGTGCCGTGGCTGGTGATCGCGTGCGCGGCGCTTCCCAATCGGCGCGCATGGTTGGCGGCGCAGATCGCCGTCGCCCTCGGCGTTCAAACGATGATCGCGACGCCATGGTGAACATCCTCGTGACCGGGGGGCTCGGCTTCATCGGGTCCCACATCGTCGATGCGCTCCTCGCCGACGGTGCGTGTGTTCGGATTCTCGACAATCTTCATCCCGGTGCGCACGCCGGGATGCCGTCGGCCGATCCCGCCGCCGAGGTCATCATCGGCGACCTGCGCGATCCCGAAACCGTGCTTTCCGCGCTGCGCGGTATCGACGTGGTCTGTCATCAAGCGGCGATGGTGGGGCTGGGGGTGAACTTCGCCGACGTCCGCGATTACGTGTCGCACAATGATCAAGGGACCGCGACGTTGCTGTGGGGAATGGATGCCGCCGGTTTCCACGGCCGGATGGTGCTCGCATCGAGCATGGTCGTCTACGGCGAAGGCGGCTGGCGCTGCACGCGCGACGGTCAGGTCGCCCCGCACCCACGCTCGACAAAGATGCTCGCGTCCGGCCGCTTCGACCCGCTGTGCCCGGCGTGCGGCAACGACCTGGAGCCCGAGGCCGTTCCCGAATCGGCGCCGGCTGATCCGCGCAACGTCTACGCCGCCACGAAGCTTCATCAAGAGCACTTGTGTGCGGCGCTCGCGCGCGAGCGGAACATTCCGCTGACCGTGCTCCGCTATCACAACGTGTACGGGCCGGGAATGCCTCGCGATACGCCCTACGCCGGCGTGGCGAGCATCTTTCGAAGCGCGCTGGAGCGCGGAGAGGCGCCGCAGGTGTTCGAAGACGGACGGCAGGTCCGCGACTTCGTGCACGTGCGTGACGTGGCGCGAGCCAACGCGGTCGCAATCGCTGCGTCCCGGCCGGCCGTGGGCGCGTTCAACGTCGCGTCGGGCGAGCCGCACACCATCGGGGAGATGGCGCATGCGCTGTGGTCGGCGACCGGAGGGGTGGCGCCGGCCCCGGTCGTGTGCGGTCGCTTTCGCGCGGGCGACGTCCGGCACGTCTTCGCTTCGCCCGAACGCGCGGCGCGCGTGCTTGGCTTCAGGGCCCGCGTGAGGTTCGCCGACGGCATGCGAGAGTTCGCCGGTGCCGCTCTGCGGGAGCCGGCCGGTCGCTAGACCCTTGCTCCCGCCCGGGTTCGCCCGTACGATCCGTTTGCCCTCAAGTGGTGGATTTCTGTGCCGATGACCTCATCGACGGGCCGGAAACCGGCTCGAAGGGGGGAGGAGGTTCCCGTGAAACGTGTCTTGACGACCGCCGCCATTCTGGGGGCCATGGTCGTGACGTCCCTGGCGACCGCGCCGCAGCCGATCGCCACCGCATCCTCGCCGCCGGGCAGTTGGTCGGCGCCGGGATCGGGGGCCGTCGCGGTCGATGCGACCTTGTTCGGGCCTCCGGCCGGCGAGGCGAAGCCCGTTGCGGCCAAGCCGCCGGCCGCCAAGCCGGTCGCCGGCGCGAAGCCGGCGAAGGTTCCCGCCACCGGAAAGATGATCGAAGTCGCGATCGGTTCGCAGACGATCACCGCGTGGGAGAACGGACGCGCGGTGATGGCCTTCAAGGTTTCGACCGGGCGTCCCGGATACCGCACGCCGAAGGGGACGTTCAAGGTTCGCGCGAAAGGCACCAAGTGGTGGTCGCGCAAATGGAAGGTGTGGATGCCGTACGCGATGAACTTCTATTCGAACTACAACCTTCACTCGCTCCCGTACAGCAACCCGAAGCGACTGATCGGCGCGTCCAAGCTGGGACGGCCCGATTCACACGGCTGCATTCGCATCGGCCCCGCCAACGCGAAGCGGCTGTACTCGTGGACGCCGATCGGCACCCCCGTCTGGATCCACTAGCGTTTCGGTCGCTGTCCCTCGACGATGTCGAGGCGGTCGTTGCCGTCGTCGCCGCGTGCGAGCGTGACGACGACGGAACCGTCGAGATCGACGCGTCCGATGTGGCCGATCACTGGAGGCGTCCCGGCTTCGACCTTGCGGTGGATACCCTGGGCGTCTTCCACGGGCGCGATTTGGTTGCCGTCGGCGAGGTCTTCGAAGGGCGATCCGACACCGACGTGCATCCCGCATGGCGCGGCCGGGGCATCGGTGCGCGCCTGATGCGGTGGACGTGGGAGCGCACGCGCGCCGCCGGTCGCGACGAGATCGGCCAAACCCTTCCCGACGTCCGAACCGATGCGGTCGCGCTGCTTCGGGCGCACGGGTACGAGTCGCGCTGGACTTCGTGGATCCTTTCAATCGATCTCGGCGAACCACCCGCGGCGCCGGTTCTCCCCGACGGCTTTGCCATTCGCAGCTATCGCGACGCCGACGAACCTGCCGTCTATCGCGTGATCGAAGACGCCTTCAACGAGTGGCCGGGACGCGAGCCATCCTCGTTCGAGGCGTGGCGCGCGATCGCGACGGCGCGAAGCGCGTTCGCTCCGGCGATGTCACCGCTGATCGTGCGCGGCGATGCGATCGCCGGCGTTGCGATCGGCCTGGACTATCACGGCAACGACGAAGGCTGGATCCATCAGGTGGCCGTCGCCCGCGAGCACCGCCGCCTGGGGCTGGGTCGCGCGCTGCTGCATGAGTCGTTTCGACGCGTCTACGCAGCCGGCCGCCGGCGCTGCGGGCTGTCGACCGACTCCCGCACGGGCGCGCTCGCGCTCTACGAGCACGCCGGCATGAAGGTGCGCCGCAGCTACACGCGCTGGACCAAGCGTCTTCCGTGACCCGGCGCTATGCGGCGACGAGTTTGTAGACGGCGCCGGGGCCGCCCAGCGCCAAGCCTAGGTGCGCGACGTAGATCTCGCCGGCCTCGTCGGTGCCGAAGCTGCTGATGCCCAAGCTCGAGGCAAGCAGTTGCGTCTTGCTCCACGTCGATCCCGTCTGCGTCATGCTCCAGATCCGGCCGGTGCAATAGTCGCCGAAGACGTAGGCGCCGGTCAGCGCCGTCAGCGTCGGACCGCGATACACGTCGCCGCCTGTGACCGAGCAGCCTTCGTCGTGGTTGTACTCGAGCGCGGGGAACACATACGGGGTGATCGGCGGGAACAGCTCGATCTGGAATTCGTGATTTCCTTCGTAACGGTTCCAGCCGTAGTTTTCGCCGCCGGGACTCGAAGCAGCCGCCACGTTGATCTCTTCCCACACGTTCTGGCCGACATCGGCGATGTAGAGGTCGCCGGTCGCCGCGTCGAATGAGAACCGCCACGGGTTGCGCAGGCCGTAGGCCCAGACCTCGCCGGAGGCCGCGGGATTCCCGACGAACGGATTGTCCGGCGGGATCGCGTAGCCGGAGGGCACGTCCACGTCGATGCGGATGATCGTGCCGAGCAGCGTCTGCGCGTTCTGGCCGTTGAAAGCCGGATCGTTCGCCGTCCCGCCGTCGCCGATCCCCATGTAGAGGTATCCGTCGGGTCCGAACAACGCCAAGCCGCCGTTGTGGTTCAGGAACGGCTGAAGCTGGGTGAGCAGGATTTCGGCGCTTCCCGGATCGAGCTTGTTCGCGTCGCTCTGGTCCACGTGGTAGCGCGCCAGCACGTTGCGGCCGAGCAGATCGGTGTAGCTGAGGAAGACGGAGCCGTTCGTCGCGTAGCCGGGATGGAACGCGATGCTGAGCAAGCCCTGCTCCAGGAAGCCGTCCCCGACGATCGCGCTGATGTCGATGAACGGGTCCGCCAGAACCTGTCCGTCGTCAACGATCTTGACGATGCCGGCCCGCTCGACGATGAACAGGCGCCCCGAGCCGTCGCCGGCGTTGGTGACATGGATCGGCTCGGTCAGGTTCGTTGCAACCAGTTCCAGCGCGACTCCCGATGCCTGCCCCGGCCCCATGGCCAGCATCGATCCGATCAGTGCCAGTGCCGCGATCGCGGCTCGCATCCGCCTCATCGTGCCCTCCCGTCCGTCAGATGCCTCATGCCGGATCGTTCGCCGCGGCCGGCGGATCCTCCTTCCGCACTGCCGCTGCCGCCGACGGCGAAGCTACACTCGGCCACGCGGTAGGGCGTTGTTGAGCGCCGGAAGGAGGAAAGGGTGACGAGATGAGCTTGGAAGATCGCGAAGTCAGGTACGCCACGAGCGGTGATACCCATCTCGCCTACATGGTTGTGGGCGAAGGCCCCGTCGATCTCATCTGGTCCTCGCCCGGCATCAGTAACGTGGAGTTCTGGGACATGCCTTTCCTCAAGGATCTCGGGGAAAGCCTGGCCTCCTTCAGCCGGCTCATCGCCTTCGACCAGCGTGGCGCCGGACTGTCTGATCCCATGCCACTCCAGGCCCTCCCGACGCTCGACGAGCGCATGGACGATCTTCGCGCCGTGCTGGACGCGGCGGGCAGTGAGCGGGCCGTGATCGTCGGACAGGGGCATGGCGGCCCGAGTTGCATGCTGTTCGCCGCCACCTACCCGGATCGCGTGTCGTCGCTGGTCCTGTATGGCACGTACGCGCGGTGGCTGCGTGACGCCGACTACCCGGCCGGGATGCCGGTGGGCGCCGCGGCACGGTTCCGGGATCTCACCAGCGAGACCTGGGGGACGGGAGTCTCGATCCAGCTCTTCCTCCCCAGCCTGGCCGATGACGCCGAGGTGCGGCGCCATTGGGCGCGAGCGGAGCGGATGGGAGCCAGCAAGTCGGCGATCGATGCCCTGATGGCGATGTGGATGGAAACCGACGTCCGTGAAGTGCTGTCGTCGATCAGAGTCCCGACGCTCGTCATGCACCGCCTCGGCGACCTGCAGTTCCGCGTCGGTCACGGAAGATACCTGGCCGAGCACATCCCAGACGCGACGTACGTCGAGCTACCCGGCAGCGACCATGTCTGGGTCGGCGAGGACCTTGATTTGATCTCTCGAACGATCGAGGAGTTCGTCCTGGGCAGGCCGCGCGCGGTTGCTCCGGACCGAGTGCTCGCCACCGTGCTGTTCACCGACATTGTGGACTCGACCGCGACCGCCGCGACGATCGGTGATCGCGCCTGGCGACTCACCCTGAACCGGCACGACAATGCGGTCCGACGCCAGCTCGAGCGCTATCGGGGCATCGCCGTGAAGCAGACCGGCGATGGCGTGGTTGCCACCTTCGACGGGCCTGCGCGCGCCGTAACCTGTGCGCTCGCCATCCGCGATGCGCTGCGGGGCCTTGGGCTCGAAGTCCGTGCCGGGCTGCACACAGGAGAGATCGAGCGCCGGGGCGATGACATCAGCGGACTCGGAGTGCATATCGCCGCCCGGGTTGCACAGATAGCGACGCCGGGCGAGGTGCTCGTGTCGAGCACGGTCAAAGACTTAGTGGTCGGATCCGGCATTGCGTTTTCGGACCGCGGCGTTCACAGGCTGAAGGGTGTGCCGGACGAATGGCGCCTTCTGCGTGTGAAGGACTGACTTCCCCTCGGGTGATTTCCACGAGGCATCCGCCACCGGGGTCAATAGGAGGCGTTTCGCCGCAGCCTAGAAATCTTCCCGGACTCTCGGAGGCAGGACCAAATCGTGGCGGGGGTTTGGGGGCAGAGGGCGACGAGCGAGGCGAGTCGTCCCGGAGCCCCCAATCAGCCAAGCGCCCCCGGCAGGACTCGAACCTGCGCACCCGGCTTCGGAGGCCGGTACTCTATCCTCTGAGCTACGGGGGCAAGAAACGCGATCCTAGCAGGGCGACGAGCGGCCCGAACCGGAATGGAATCCGTCTGGGCGGCGTGCGGCGATATGATGCGCGCGTTCCCGAGCCGGAGGCGCCGTGGCGAAGAAAGTCCTAGTCGTCGATGACGACCGCGTGATCCAGCAACTGCTCGTAGTGAACCTCGAGCTGGAAGG
>DASWHR010000126.1:0-11702 GCA_036398095.1 Actinomycetota bacterium | reverse complement strand
CGCCCCGTCGGGCGGCGACGCCCGGCTCACTTCGTCTGGATCATGTCGGCCGTGCAGTTGGCGGTCATGAAGGCCGGCACGGCGAGGACGTTGAGCGTGACGCCGTTTCTCGTCGGGGCGGGCTCGGCTCCGCTCGAGATCCGGTCGAGGCTCTGACACGTCTCCGTCATCCATTCCAGATCCACGTCGAGCGCGTGGTCGATCTTCGCTTTGGTTTGCGCGTTGGCCTGGCAGGTGGGATCCACGTACCGGATCATCACCGACTTGTCCGCCGCCGTGGTTTCGTCGAACCACGACAGCTCCAGGGTCTGGTTGGTCTTGTCGAGGTGCGTGGAGATCGACGTGTTGGCGGGAAACGTCATGTTGAGGCAGGTTTGGATTGCCGATGCCGCGTCTGCGGCCGGCCCTTTCCCGGATCCCACGAATGCCATCGCGAGGAGACCGAAGGTCACGCCGAGGGTGATGACCGAGATCACTCCGAATCGCTTGCTCATGTTCTTCACTCCTTCCAACGCCGATGGTGACGGCTCAGTTGTAGGGCCAGTTCGGATAGATGTCGTCGCGAACGACCAGCCGGTCGTGGGCCGAGTAGCCCATCGTGGCCGAGCAGGTCGATTGTCCGGTGCGCATGACGGAGGATCCGGACGAGCAGTGGTGTTGCATCCCCATCGAGTGGCCGGTCTCGTGGAGCAGGAGATGCTTGCGATAGTAGGCGTCGTACTGGTTGTAGTAGCGGTCCTTGTTGATGTGAATGGTGGCGTAGTGCGTTCCGCACGGGTGCCGGGCTCCCCACATCGCGCAATACTCCGCGCTCGCCGGGGCGCTGTGGTTCTCTCCGCCGTACTGGCCGTTCAGCGAACCGTTGCCGTGCGTGTCCATCCACGTCGAGTACGCGAGATACTTGAAGCGAAGATCGATCGCGGGGTTCGCCTTGCCCGTGCAGTTTTGCCGCTCCAGGCTCAGCCCGGACGGCCAGCGCGTCTTCCACTCCCGCTGCCCCTCGACGTTCTTCGTTGTGTTGGTCGCGGTCTGGTCCGCGTCGAGCTCTTGCTGGTTGCACGAGTTCGACGTGACCCACAGAACCGCGTAGTCCGTGAACCGGGCGAGCCAGTGGAAGCCCTTCGCGCCGTATCGTCCGGCGGGCGCGTGGGCTCCGGCCGGCGCGGCCAGCCCGATCATGGCGGCGACGGCCAGCGTCACCGCGATCATTTCCTTGCGTGTCATTTCCCTTCCCCTTTCGATCGTCTCGTGGCCGCCGTCGCGAACGGCTGCCGATGTCTGCGCGCGTCGCCGATGATCGACCCGGGCACGTGGGCGCCGAAACAGCCGATCGGCCGATCAATGTGCGCCGGGCGGGCGGAGAAATCCCTCGGCGCGGGCGCATCAATTCGTCGGTAGGATTCGGCCCTCATGGGAGAGGCTCAGTCTCTGATCGCGATCGTGGTCTATCCGCGGTTCACGGCGCTGGACGCCGTCGGACCCTACGAAGTGCTCTCACGCATCCCCGGCTATCGGACGATGTTCGTGTCGCAGTCGCTGGATTTGGTCACGGCCGACCGCGGCTTGACCATCAAGCCGGACGGAACGTTTGCCGGCGTGTCTCAGCCGGCGGTGCTGCTGGTCCCCGGGGGGCCCGGCCAGATCGAGCAGATGGAGAACCGGGCTCTGATCGGCTACCTCAAGCGTGCGGCCGCGTCGGCGCAGCTCGTCGTGAGCGTCTGCACCGGGTCGCTCTTGCTGGGCAAGGCGGGGTTGTTGGAGGGCCGCCGCGCGACGTCGCATTGGCTCGCGCTCGACGCGCTTGCGGAGCTGGGTGCCGAACCGGTCGCCAAGCGCGTGGTGCGCGACGGCAACATCGTGACCGGCGCGGGCGTGTCGGCCGGCATCGACCTGGCGCTGGCCGTCGCCGCCGGGTTGAGCGACGAGAAAACCGCGATGAGCATTCAGCTCGGCATCGAATACGACCCGAAGCCGCCGTTCGACGCGGGTTCGCCGGCGAAGGCGCCCCCCGAGATCGTCGAAGCGATGCGTGCTCGCGCGCGAAAATACCTCGAAGGTTAGGCCATCAAGCCGCCGTCGACGACGATCGTCGTTCCGGTGACGTAGCTCGCCGCTTCGCTCGCCAGAAAGACTGCGGCGCCGGCGATCTCGCGCGCGTCGCCCCACCGCTGCATCGGAACGTTCGCCACGAACGCCTTCTCGGCGTCGGAGTCGCCGCGGAACGCGACGTTCAGGTCGGTGCGGATCCAGCCGGGCGAGATCGCGTTGACGCGCACGCCGGCGGAGGCAAGCTCTTTGGCCATCGACATGGTCAGGCCGCGCAAGCCGAACTTGGCGGCGCTGTAGGCCGACAGGCCCGGCGCGCCCTCCAAGCCGGCGACCGAGCTCATGTTGATGATCGAGCCGGCTGCGCGGTCGCGCATGTGCGCGCCGGCGACGTGGCTGAACAGGAACGCGCTCCGCAGGTTCTGGTTGATGATCTTGTCGAAGCCGTCGGGCCGAAGATCGGGGACCGGCGCCATGAACCGGTTGCCGCCGGCGTTGTTGACCAAGATGTCGAGCCCGCCGAGTTCGGCGATCGTTCTGTCGACGGCGGCACGGACTTGGGCTTCGTCGGTGACGTCGCACACGACCGCAAGACCGCGGCGGCCGGTTGCCGAGATCTTGCCGGCGACGACTTCTAACGCATCGGCGTTGCGTGCCGCGACGGCGACGTCGGCGCCGGCTTCGGCGAACGCCAGCGCGATCGCCTCGCCGATCCCGCGCGACCCACCGGTCACCAGCGCCCTCTTGCCTTCCAGCGAGAACATGTCCAGTCCCATGATCGACCTCCGCTTTGGTCCGTCGAGGAGCCTCCGACGGATTTGGTGATACTACGCGGCCGTCTTGGGCAGGCGCACGCCGAAGCACGACCCGGACGGGCTGTTCGGCTCGTACCAGGTGTCGCCGCCGTTCGCGCGGGCCAAACCCTGGACGATCGACAGGCCCAGCCCCGTGCCGTCCTTGCCCGCGGCGGCGCCCTCGGGTGCGCGCGCGAACCGGCCGAACAATCGGGGCAGGAAATCCTCGGGCACGCCTGCTCCGCAATCACGGACGCGGATCTCGACCCACCCGTCGCTGTCTGAGGCTTCGATCTCAACCGGCGGCTGCCCGTACTTGAATGCGTTCGTCACGTAGTTGACCAGGATGCGCCGCAGGTGATTCGGATCCACGAGCGCGCTCAGGTCGAGCGGAACCGAAACGCGGATCTCGCCGGCGTGCTGGCTGAAGTCGTCGATTCCCTCTTGGAGGGCGTCGCGAAGCGTCACGACTTCCCGGTGGACGTCGAGCGCGCCGGCTTCGATCGTGGAGATGGTCAGCAGATCGCCGACGAGCTGGTTGAGCTGTTTGCCTTGCCGGACGATTGCATCAAGTGCATTTCGCCTATCCTCGTCGCGCATGTCATCCCATCGCCCGACGAGAATCGAGGCGAAGCCGAGAATCGAGGTGAGCGGCCCGCGGATGTCGTGCGAGGCCACGGCGACAAAGTCGCGGATCGACTGGTTGACGGATTGGAGTTCGACGTTCGTCTCGGCAAGCTTGTCGTTGAGGGAGTGAAGTTCCTGTGTGGTTGCGTAGAGGTTCGCCGTGACCTGCTCCGCGATTCGTTCCGCTTCCCTGCGAGCGCGCCGCTCGCGTTCCAGCCGACGCACGAGCTGATCAGGATCGTTACTCGACGTCGTCATCCGGACCCTTCGAACGTGACGAGCAGCCGGCACTGGTCGTCGCCCCGCTTCGAGCACAAGGATTGGGTCACTCGCACGCTTTCCTTGAAATGCTCGGCTGCTCCTTCGATAAGGCCTTCGGCGAACGAACAGAGCTTGCGGTGGCTGGAGTACGTCAGCGCGAGCGTGTCGTCGGACGGAGCGTCGAACTCGAACGAGGGTGCATACGCGCCGGGGAAGAGCTTTCGCACTTCCGGGTGGATCACTTCGTTGAGGGTCAGAAGGAAGGACTTGGTTTCGGTGTGCGGCGCGAAGAACTCCGGATATCGCTCGACGAGGAGCGGAACGCATTCCTTTCCGAACCAGCGAACGAGCGCGTCGGGCTCCACTTTGGCCAGCGTGGCGCCGGCTACGACGAGTGCGCCGAGCTGCTCGTCCGGGTAGCTTCCGACCGCGGTGTAGGCGCCGTCAAGGCCGGTCTGGTCGAGCATCGTCTCCCAGGTTTGCTCGCCGTAGCCTTTCGAGACCACCTGTTCAAGGAGATCAAAAATGACGCCTTTCATATGCGCCTCCAGGGCCGCGGTGCCTTCGCCCAGAATAGCGCCGGCGAAGCGGTGACGCGTCATTGACGCCGATTCGAGTGGCGTTGTACTGTCATAGAGATGCGACATGAAGCCGCCAAACTGCCCGACCGGCTCGAGCCGGCCGACGCTGCCGAGCACGAGCGCGTCCTCCGGGCTGTCGGCGACCGGCTTGCGCGGAGCCGCACGGTGCCGGCAGATGTGCGTCTTGTGGTGCGGCGGTTCGCGCGGATGCTGGCCGCGACCGAGCCTGCTGCGTTCGCGGAGCTGGAGCCGGCGGCCGGGTTCGCGGTGTACCGGGCCGTGCTCGACGCCGTGCTCGCGGCCGGCGAACCTCGCGCCGAGCGCGGCGACGTCGCCATCGCGATCGAGCAAATCCGCCAGGTCTTCGCAGGGCTCGCCGAGGGACCGCCCGCGGCGGGGATGCCTCGCGACGTTGCCGCATGGCTCGCCTCGGCCGTCGAGGTGCCACATCACGAACTGGCGCGTCTGGTCGGTGCCAGCACCCGAACGTTCCAGCGATGGCTGTCGGAAGCTGCGGGGACGGCCCCGTTGGGCGACGACCTCGCCCGGCTACGTGTCGTCGCGCGCGCCGTCGCCCATCTCCGTCACGCGCTGACGCCGTCTGGCGTCGTCGCATGGTTCGACCGCGGCAACGCGCATCTGGGTGGGCGGACCCCGCGGAGCGTCCTTGCCGATCCGTCGCGCGCTCACGAGATCGTGCGAGCTGCGGCTGCTCTCGCCTCGGGCGACTACTGGTGATGGAACTCGTCGCCTTCCGGCTGGCCGGGCCGCGAGCGCCGCTTCGGGTACGTCCCAGCGCCTTCGACGGCCGCTTCCACCGCGCCGGCGATCCGCCGGTTCAATATTTCTCGCTGCACCCGCTGACGCCGTGGGCGGAGCTGCTTCGCCGGGAGAACCGCCGCGGTCTGGACGAGGCGCTTGCCGTGCGGTTTCGCGTGTGGGCCTTTCGCGTGGTGGTCCAGGAACTCCTGGAGATTTCATTCGCGACGGCGCGGGACGCCGGGGTGCGTCCCGCCGATCTGATCGCCGACGATCGGTCGGCGTGTCAGGGGCTCGCGAGACGGCTGCGCGAACCGGGCCCGCCGGCGCCGCTCGTCGTTCCCAGCGCGGCGCTGCCGGGAACGCGCAACCTGGTGATGTTCGGCCCGCGCGTGCCCGCCCCATACGACGTGCAACCTGTCGACGCGACCTATCTCCCGAGCGCCGTCGCCGGCGACCACGCGCGAACGCTCTCATCGCTGCTTCCGCTCGTCCGCTTCCGAGGCCGGCCGCACGCCGAATATCAAGCGTGGCGCCGCCGTAGACCGTTTGAGTTCTTCGAGCCACGCTAATCCGGCGACACCTCAGGAGGTCTTTCCCCTCCCCATTTGAGGGCGTGTTGATGCCCGCTCGTGTGGGTGTTCCTGGGCCGATGAAACCCTGAGGATTGCTGCGAAGGGGGGGAGAATCGATGAAGCGACTGTCTGTTGCGATCATCTCCTGCGTCATGTTGACTTCCGGCGTCCAGGAAGGCGTGACTCTTCCGGGGGGTGGCTGTGGACCGGGAAATCTCCAGGCGCAAGCCGTCAACGCCGGTGCCGTGACGGCCGTTACCGAGGACTGGTACGACGCCTCGTTTGACACCGGCAGGACCTCCTGGACGTTCGGTGGGGGCAATGCGGTGATGACGCTGTATACGGCCGCCGACATCGCCGGAGGATGCGCGGGTACCAGTTGGGGCAGTTGCTGGGCGGGCGCCGGCTACTGCGTCTTCGGCCGGGCGGTGCCGGGGCAATATCTCATACGCATCGCCACCGGGGGGCCGCTCTCAAGTGCCGGCGGCGCCTACGTTCTGCTCACCGAAAACCAGTAGCGGGGCCGCGTGGTGAGCTTTCTCAGCGGCTCGCGGAGTACTCCGGCCGGGGCGGCGCGCCTCGGCGCTTACGGGTGACGGCAGGCAACGAAAGAAGGAACGTGGTGCCTTCGTGCGGCACGCTCGCGTACGACACGTTGCCGCCGTGCGCGTCGGCGAGCCGCTTGACCAAGGCCAGGCCCAGACCGGTGGAGGCTTCCCCTCGCTGAGTCGACGTGCCCTCGACTTGGAAGAACGGTTCGAATATGCGGTCGCCGATTCCCGGCGGGATGCCGACGCCGTTGTCCCACACCGACACCGTGACCCACCCATCCGCCGCCGAGGCAGACACGCGAACGCGACCTCCCGCCGGCGTGTACTTCACCGCGTTGGAGGCGAGATTCAGGATGACCTCCTTCAGCCTCGTTCGGTCCGCCCGCACGGCAGGCAGGCCATCGGGAACGTCGAACTCGACATCGAGGCTGCCGTCCCTCGCGAGCGACTCGATCGTCGGCCTTGCCTCGATGAGAATCTCCGCCGGCGACGTCTTGGTCATCGACAGCTCCATACGGCCGGCTTCGAACTTGGCGAGGTCGAGAATCTCGTTGATGAGAGTCAACAGATGCTGGCTCGACGTTTTGATCGTGTCGCCGAACTCACGTCGCCACGCCGGGCCGCGCAGAGCGAACGACGGGTCGCGCATCATCTCGGCATGACCCAAGATGGCGAACAAGGGTGTGCGAAATTCGTGGGCCATCTGCGCGAAGAACTGTGTGCGAGCCTCGGCGGCGTCTTTGACATCGTCGTAGAGTCGGCGAAGTTCGAGCGTGCGCTGCTCGACGCGAGATTCCAGTTCCGAGTAACTGGTCTGGAGTTGCTCGGCCATCTGGTTCACGCCGCGCGCGACCTCGCCGAGCTCGTCTCCGGCGAGAACCGGCGTACGGGCCGACAGGTCGCCGCTTCCCAGCCGCCGGTTCGTCTCGACGAGCGGGCGGAGCTGCGCGAGCATGGTTCGCGTGAGCAGCGCTCCGACAAGAACGACGAGTACCATCGCGCCTGCCAGAATCAGCGTGAGCCGCAACCCTGCCCCGCGAACCGCCGCCTTCGCCGGGCCGGCGGGCAGGCTGGTGGCGAGCATCCCCGCCGTTTCGTCCCGAATAACCAGCGGGTAGTACAGGACGGCCGTCTCGCGGCCTCCGTTTGTGCGCTCGGTTCGGCGTACGGAACCGTCGAACCGCGTCGTCGGGGGTGCCATTGCCGGCTGCTCCGCAGGCTCGCCGGCCGATGCGAGCACCAACCCGTCGCGGCCGTACAGGCGCAGCCCGGCGCCGGTTCGCCGAGCTGCCTCAGTGACGACGCGATCGAGCTGAACCCCCGCGACCGCCGCGCCCACGATCCGATCGCCACTGCGAATGGGGCTTGCGGTCGCCAACATCGTTCCGCCGGCCGCATCCAGGAATCCGGTCCGCTTGTCTCCGCGCGCATCGGCTCCGGCAAGAACCTGCGCCACGATCGGCGCCGCTTCCCAGCGCCCTCCTCCGGCACGCCGGTCGGGACCGCGTTCGATCTCCATGAGGCCGATGCCCGCCTCGTCCGCGACGACCATGAGCGCAAGCTCTGTGCGCAAGGCGAGCACCGATTCGAGCAGCTCGGCCACCGTCTCGGTGTCGGCGGTATCGACCGCAGCGGCGATCCCCTCGATGTTTGCCATCAACCGCACCGAATCCAACAGGTACAGCTCTTGGTCGCGGAAGAACGCCTCGACGTCCACCGACCGGCTGAACAGGTCGCGATCGAGTGCGTCCTCGGCGCGGTGAGCGAGATCACGCACGACCAAGAATGTTCCGGCGACGCCGAGGAGGAGCAGCAGGGTGACAAACGGGAGCAGCAGCTTCCAGAACAGCCGGAGGTTCCGCAATCGGACGAGCCTCATCAGCGTCCCCGATGCCAAACGTCGAAGTCGTCCACCCATCCTTCGATGACCGGCTCGATCGTCGAGTCGTTCACGCCGTGATGGCCCACCGCCGCGACGCCGATTTCGGAGAAGGAGAAGTCCTCCCCATCGAGGAGCCACTCCGCACGTTCGATGTCGAATCCTCCGACGCTCTGGATGCGCATCGTCATCGACCGTCGCGCGGCGTCGTAATCGAGCACGAAGCGATATTCCGTACTGGTGGGCAGCACGACCTCTCGGGATGCGAACCGCTTTCCGTCCGAGGAGAAGAACATCGTGTAGCTGGGGACGTCGCCGACATTGCTGTCTCGCGCATAGTAGAAGATGCCGGCAATGCTCGAAGCCTCGGTGAGATACGCACCGTACGTCGCAGCCGGCGAAGCCGGAATCTCGCGCGAAACGTAGAACGGAACGGCTCGCTGTGCGTTACCTTGCGAGGTCGCGAACCAGCGTGCTGTGACGGTGAAGTCGTCGTTGGACGTCAGGGCCGACGGCAGCGCGCCGGCAAGCAGCTCGTCGTCTGGATCTTGGCGGTCGGCGCGAAGCTCGATGCGCCGGCCCGCCGGATTCCACGCGACGTCGCTAAAGGGTTGCTCGCTCTTGCGTACGAAACCCTCGTCGTCTTGGTCGAAGGAGAAGCGAAGCCAGCGGCCACCCTGCCGGGTCGGTGGCCGGGACGTGCTGGTGCGGTCTCCGGACATTCGGTTCCCCGCCGTGCGGCACGGCATCGAGGATCCGGCGCCGCCTCGTGGTGCGCTGATCTCGACGCACAAGCCGCTGCGCACGCGTCCCTTCAATGAGGCCAGGCGGCCAGCTTGCACGTAATACACCTCGTCCGGCTCGACGGTAAAGGGCACCTCCGAGAAGCCTTTGGCGGAACCGTCGTCGTCGCACCCGAGCAATTGAAGGCCGCCGGCCACCTGCCGGTAGACGGCAAGCGCGGTCGGGTATCCGATCAGGACCGGGTCCGCCGTTCGCGCCTTGCCGGTGTCCGGCGCTGCCTTGGCTGACAGCACGCCCGCAGTCGGAGCCTGGTACCGGTACCACACCGTCGCGTCCGTCGGCGCACAACCGGCGGGCGTTTCGTTGTGTTCGGCGGTCGCCCAGTAGATGCTGGTGCGATCGACGAAGGCCAGCGCCGATGCAGAGCCGGCGACGGCGCGCGCCCGTGTTCGCTCGTCGTTGTCCGGCGGGGCCGCTCGGTGAAGATGAAACGTCGTAAAGCCCGAGTGTTCGCCTCGTTCACCGATCTGGAAGAGATAGGTCCGGCCGGGAGCCGTCCGGAACGCCACATGCGGTCCGTCGTAGCCACTTCCGCGGCAGCCCAGTTGGGACAGGCGGTTCCCATCGAGTTGGAATACGGCGATCGATGCGTCGCCGTCTCCGATCGCCGTCGCGGAAAGGACGATACGTTCCGCCGCGTCGTATCGGTACCAGATGCTTCGAGTCGGGCGCAGGCAGCCGAGCGGCTCGCTACGCTCGATGGTCGTCCGGAACATGGGAGACTTGTCTAGGAAGGGGAGGGCGGCCACGCGGACGGCGCGCGACTGCGCATCGTGGAGTGGCACCAGGACCGAGGAGACTCGGAGCCGGACCTCGCGAGGGTCGGCGCCGGCGCGAGCCCCGACCTGGATGAGATATTCGGCTCCGCGGCGGACTTTGAGCGTCACCGTCGACCAGCGGTTCACGGCGTCGTCACTGCATCCCATGAGAGTGTCTGGGGTGTGACCCTCGTAGACGGCCAGGACGGTGTCGAGTTCGCTCGCGTAGGTATCGACGCTCAGGACACCGTCGCGCGCGGCGACGTGCCGATACCACAGCGTATGCGTCATCGAAATCGTCGCCGGAGCGTTGCCGATGGAAACCTGGCAGGACGCCGGCTCGTCAGGATCCGTCGTCGCGCCGGCGTTATGGATCTTGGTCTCGAACGGCAGCGCATCGATGGACCAGGCGTCGGCGTAGCGGTCGGCCGGCAGCCGGCCGGCATCCAGGTTGAAGAGCAACAGCGAATTGTTGGGTACGAGACCTGGGGTCGGCGCTGCCGACACCGCGAGCCCGGCTTGGAAGAAGTAGGTCACTCCTTCTCGCGCTCGAACGGCGACCTGCGAGGCGGAACGCCGCTCGGCAAAGTTGTTGTTGCAGTGCACGGGCTTCAGCTCGGTACCCCGGTAAGCGGCAAGCATCGTGTCGTAGTTGCTTCCGAACGTCGATACCAAGAGCAATTGGTCCCGAGGTGCGCGGTAGCGATACCACACGGTGCGGTCGGCTTCGCCGCACGGCATCGGTTCGTCGGGCTCGCGCGTCGCGGTCGACGTTTCCGTGCGATCGGTGTAGGGCGCGCCCGGCAGAATCGTCGCAGTCGCAACGGAATCGTTCGCGCCGGGCCTCGTCGAACCGCGAATGCGGTGCACGATGGGCGATGCGTCGGGACCGGAAACGACGCGCGGCCGGCCGGACAGTGACGGATCGGCGGTCGCCGTCCCCGCGCGACCACCGCCGAAGAACTCGTCGCTGAGAGGCTTGATCGGCCGTATTCGGTCGCGAGAGTAATCCGGGGAGATCGGGCGGGGGAGTGCCGGCAGGGAATGCATGGACGGGAGAACGGCTGCCAGCGTGGCGGCGAGCACGAGCAGCCCAAAGGCGGCGCCGACGCCCCCGCCCGCCGTTAGCCCACCGCGAAGCCGGCTCATTCGGTTCCCCCCTCAACGGCGCCCGAGATCCCTGCGGCGCCGCCTCCGGCTAGTTCGGCGTGTGCTTTCCCCGTTCCTGCCCGGGAGCACGCCCGGTGGCGGCATCCCGTACCGCGGTGAGGATCTCACGTGGACCGGCCGTTCCCTTGGAGAGGAAGCGCGTCCCGGCGACGCGACGAGCGCGCGCGGCCGTTGTGTCGTCGGCGCTCAGCATCACCACCGGGGTCTGTACGCCTTGGTCGCGCATCGCATGGGCGACCGAGATGCCGTCGCGCTTCGGCATCCAGACGTCGAGCACGATCACGTCTGCCGGGATCGACGTTGCAAGCGCGAGCGCGTCTTCACCGTCGGCGGCTTGCCCGGCGATTTCGATGTCGGGCTGATGTTTGAGCCACCGCTCGAGCGTTACCCGAGCTTGCGGATCGTCGTCACAGATCAGGACACGAATCATCACGTTCCTCTCGCCGCCGTTGCTTGGCATTGTCCCCGGCGTACGGGTCCCGCAGGAACCTGCAGGCGAGGCACCGCCGGCGCCCCCAAATGAGGGGTTCAGCTGTTTGTTTGATCCCTCATCGTGAGGACTCGTCCGATTTCAGGATGCCGAGCCGGCGGGCAGTCGCGACCGCTTCGAGCTGGCTGTGCGCTCCGACCTTGACAAGGACGTTCTTGATGTAGGAGCGGGCCGTGTGCCAACTGATGCCGAGTGTCTTGCCGATCGCGCGCGGGTCGGCGCCTTCCGACATGAGCGCGAGAACATCCAGCTCCCGCGGAGTCAGATCGAGGCCGGGCCCCGTCGCGGGCGCCTCGACGCTCAGCTGGCCGGCGACGCGTTCCGGGACGACCACGTGCCCTTCGTGCGCGCGCCGGATCGCATCCAGCACTTCCTCGAGCGACGCGTCCTTGATCAGGTAGCCGCGC
>DASWHR010000125.1:0-1756 GCA_036398095.1 Actinomycetota bacterium | reverse complement strand
CCAACAACCGTTCGGCGGCGATCTTTCATTTCAGCGGCCACGAGTGGCCGATGCGAACCACCGCGGACGGCGACAACGAGGCGCGCGACGTCGCGATCCGCACGCACGAGAACAAGTTCATCATCGACGGCGACCTCGGCCGCGAGATGAACAAGGTGAACGCGCACCGCTTCTGGATCGACATGTCGCTGTGCCGCGCGGGCGGCTTCAGCGATGCCGGGATGATCAAACCCGGCCGCGTGCTCACCTACTCGTCGCCCGAAAGCGAACTCAGCTACGAGGATCCGGGCGTGGGACACAGCGTCTTTTCGTACTACTCGATCGTGCAGGGCATGCGAAGCGGCCACGCCGACAAGAACGGCGACGGCCAAGTCAGCGTCGAAGAGGCGTTCTGGTATTCGCGGATGCCGGTGATCAACCGCACCGACGGTCGCCAGCATCCCGAGATCGTCGACAAACTCTCCGGCGACTTCTCGATCACGCCGCCCAAGCCCGCACCGTCGCAGCCGAAGCCGACTCCCAGCCCGACGCCGTCGGGAACCTGCGTCGCCGGCATCTGCCTCCCCGTCCGCGCTTAACGCTGGCTCGGGAAAGAAAGAAGGAGGACGGGCCGGCGGTTGGGGTGCCCGGCGGGGGCGGGGCGCCGACCCGTTTCCTCCCCTTAGCGAACGTTTCGACCGGCACAAGCGAGAACTTTAGCGATCCGATACCTCATTCTCGGGCAGATGCCTCGCTTGATTCACACTAATTCGGCTGTTTTCGGGCAACGGAAAGGCCCTGCCGATGAAAGCAGGGCCTGATCCGCTGGCGTGGCTTCCGTTAAACCGCGCGGCCTTCGTGCGTGACGAAGATCGATCCGCCGACGGCCGGCAGGTTCGGAGTGACGTCGCAGTTGGTGCTCGCATTCGTCAGGCCGATAAACACGCGCATCATCTGGGCGCCCTCGGGAACCTCGAACGAGCCTTCGTTGCAGCCCGGCAGACGCGCGCCGATCCGGCCGGCGGCACCGTAGAACTGCACGTCGAAGCTCGCGGCGTCGAGGTTGACCGAGTCCCAGATTCGGACGTGGACGGAGCCGTCGGCCGACACGTCGAAGCAGTTGCCGCCGATGCTCGGCAGCGGATCCGCAAGGCACAGCTGGCTGATCTCGCCGGACGGAATGATGTAGATCTTCTCTTCCAGCGACTCGGCTTGCGCGAAGCCGCCGAACGATGACAGCGCCGCGGCGGCGACCACTGCCGAAATGAGCTTTCTCATCTGCCCTACCCCCCTTGCCGGTCTTCCTCCGGCGGTCCTCTCGCCTGCCGGGATTTCCCGGCACAACGCCCGGTTTCAGGCGTCGTGAGGGGGTTCGACACTGCCTGGACGGGTTCCTGTCGGTCTGCGGGGCTCGGTCCGGGACGGATAGGGGCAATCCGCAAGAGTCGAGGGGGTCGGCGCTATCCTGCCGCAATCGTGGCCACCCATCCGACTCCCTCCCGCCCCGGCGGCATCGCCGCGTCCGACATCGAAAAACGCTTCGGCGCGCGGCGCGTCCTAGGCGGCGTCTCGATCGAGTGCGAGCCGGGTCGAACGCTGGCGGTCCTGGGACCGAACGGTTCGGGGAAATCGACCCTTCTTCGCATACTTGCCGGCGTGCTCACGCCCGACGACGGCTCGATATCGGTTGCGGGCGAGCCCCCCGGCGGCGGCCGCTGCGCGATGGTGCAACCCGCCGGACGCGGCCTGCCTCCGCGGCTGAGCGCTCGCCATAACA
>DASWHR010000124.1:0-10100 GCA_036398095.1 Actinomycetota bacterium | reverse complement strand
GACCGGCGTGGTCGCGGCGACGGTGTCGCTGGCACCGGGCACGCCGGACGCGCTCGCGCTCGACACGGCCGGCGGCCGGGTGTTCGCCGCCGATCCGCCGGGTGACCGGGTCGTGGTGCTCGATGCGTCCACGAACCAGATCGTCTTGTCGCTTCCGGTGCGCGACCGGCCCGCCGGCCTCGCCTATCACGAGGCCACCGGCGTGCTCTACGTCGCCAGCGGCGGGGAGGATGTCGTCGACGCGATCGATCCGGCGACCGGGAGCGTCCTGGCGACCGCACCCGTTCCGTCGCCGTCGGGGATCGCGGTCGGCGAGGGCGAGATCTACGTCGCGTCCGGCGCCGGCGTGGTCCGCGTGCTCGACCCCGTCACGCTCGCCGACGTTCGAAGCATCACCGTCGGGCAGATTCCGCGATCGCTCGCCTACAACCCGGTGAGCCGCCGATTGTGGGTGGCGAACTGGGGCTCGGAGACGGTTTCGTTCGTCGATACCACGACCGCAACGGTGCTGGGCACGATGCCGGCGGGCGCGCAACCGTCCAACGTCGTCTTCGATGCCGGACTGGGCCGCACCTACGTCGCCGTCCACGGCGCGAATGAAGTCCAACTGCTGCACGAGTCGGCCGCGTCGCTCTCGATCGGCTGGCCCGGCGAAGGCGCCACGATCGGGCCGTCCAAGCGCACGATCACCGGAAACGCGCCGCCGGGCGCGCCGGTCACGATCTTCGAAGGCGCGACGGCCGTCGGCGGCGGCTTTGCCGACCTCAGCGGCGCATATGCGATCTCGACGTTCCTAGGTGAAGGGGCCCACACCGTCGTCGCGGCCGTTCCCTACGAGCCCTACTCGCCGCCGCGAACGTTCACCGTGGATCTCACGCCGCCGGCGATCACGCTCGAGCACCGAACGCCGCCGGGGCCGTCCGGCTGGAACCGGACGCCCGTCTATCTGGTGTGGCGCTGCACCGACGCGCTCGCCGGTGTCAAGAACGAGCAGATCGAGAAGCTGCTCGGCTTCGACGGACGCGACCAGACGTCCACGGCGACGTGCGAGGACAGGGCCGGGAACAAGACGGCGCAGACGGTGACCGACATCGACATCGACCAGCGCGGCCCGACGATCGCGATGACGCGCGCACCGGCCGCGCTCGCCGGGTGGAACCGGTCGAGCCCGGTGACGATCTCGTTCACGTGCATCGACACGCTTTCGGGGCTGGCGTCGCCGGCGACGCATTCGGAGAGCGTCGCCGGGCAAACGAGCGGACGCGACGTGTCGTTCGCATGCACCGACGTCGCCGGCAATCTGTCGACGCGCGTCGAGGTCGTGCGCATCGACACCACCGCTCCTGCGGCGCTCGTCGACGCCGGTCAGCTTCCCGTCGCGACGCGCCTGCCGGTCGAACTCGACTACATCGTGCGGTTCGGCGTCACCGGGTCGGCGACCGACGCGGGAAGCGGACCCGTCGCGGCCGAGGTCCGCTTCACGGACGAAGCGGGCACGGAGCGGATCGTGCAATCGCCGTGCACGGCGGGGTGCGGCGAGGGCGAGATCCGCTGGCGCGTTCGTCCGCCGCCGCTGATGGACGCCGGCTGGTACGAGGTCTCGGCGCGCGCCACGGATCTGGCCGGGAACCTGGGCCCGTGGTCGGCCGCGACTGCGATCTTCATCGCGACGACCGAAGAGTGGCCGCGGATTCCCCTGCCGAACGTTCCCATCTAAAACGCGACCCTTTGGCGCGGTACGCCCCGCTTTGCCGCCGGCTCGTTCAAGCAATTCGGCGTGTCCTCCGACACTACGGGCGAATGTCCGTCACGAGTCGGGGGATCACGCACGAACGTGCTTCGCCGTAGGGAATCCCTGCGACGGCCCAGCGGCCGCGGAAGCTTCGCGGTCTGGATGCTGGTGACCGTCGGCTTGCTCGTGCCCACGCAATGGTTCGCGTTCCGCACCGCGACCCGGGCGGCCGGCGATTCGCGCTTTCCGATCTCGGCGTGGACCGATCCGCGCTACTTTTCGACCTCGAATCAGGCACGCACCGTCCAGCCGCTGTCGCGCGGGATCATCGATGAGGTCGCGGCCGACGCGTCGAACGAGCCGGCGCCCGGATCGAGCCCGCAGCCGTCGCCGTCGCCGAGCGGCGGTCGCAAACCGACGCCGACGCCCACGCCGAGCCCATCCCAGACGAACAGTCCCACGCCGCGGCCGGTCCCGCCGCCGCGCGTCGAGATTCGCGCGGACCACATCGACGCGCCCGACGGCTCCGGCGGCCTGTTCTACCGGTGGCGGATCCGGATCGAGAACCCGTCGGGCGGCGACTGGATCGACGATGTCGAGACGCTCACGCAGGTTCCGATCGGCATGAACCGCGTCGACTGCGGACGCGGCGTTGGGTTCGACGCCGCCGGCCCTCCGAATCCCGGAAGCGCCGACTCCATGCCGGGGACGACGTGTCATGCGGTTCCCCCGGCATCGTCGAACGACGGTCACGACGTCACGTGGAGCGAAGCGCAGCTCGGTCCCGGGCACGTGCGCGTCTATACGTTCGAGGTCCGCGTCACGGCCGGCAACGGCGCCACGATCCGCAACCATGCGCACCTGAACTGGAACGCCGGCTCGCTCGCGACGAAAACGTGCGAGTTCGTGGTGCAGCGGTCGGCGCCGAAGGGGTGTTCGGTCGCATCGGGATAGGTCAGCCCGCGCCGGCGCCCAAACCGCCGGCCTGGAACCAGACCCGGTCGTCGATCTCGGCGAAGCCGAAGTCGCGGAGCGGCTGCGATGAGCCGGTGAACGCGAACCGCGTCACGCCGCCGGCCGAATGCGAGCAGGTGAATCCCGGCCGCGCGGGCAGGTTGGACCGGCACGAGCCGGCGGGAATCGACGTCCATTGCACGCCGCACGCGCCGTGCACGATGCCGAACGCCGAGCCGGTTGCGGTTTCGATGACCAGAAGCGACGAGAACAACGTCGAGCGGCACCCGGCGTCGAAGTCGGGCGCGTAGCCGACCGCCTGCATCGAGCCGTCCTGGACCGGGCCGCTCGTTACGATCAGCTCGCCGGCAGCGTTTTGCGCGGCCACCGGGGCTCCGGCCACAGCAGCGCTCGCCGCGACGATGGCAACGCACAGCCGAATGGTTCGACCCACGAAAATCCCCCCTCTTGATCGACAGGGTAACGATTCGGGTCTATGCCGTAAAGCGTCCATGTCGCCTGTCAAGACATCGATCGAGTCGTCCGACCATGAAAGGAGACTTCCGCCGACCCGAGGGACCGATGAGGCGACCCCGTTACCGCGACCTCCCGATCGCAGCGAAGCTGCTGGTGCCGTTCCTGATTTCGATGCTCGTCTGGGGCGTGCTCGGAACGCAGGTGTTGCTGTCCGGCACGGCGCGCGAAGCCAGCGGCGTCGCTTCGACGCGGCTTGCGGTCGCGCTTGAAGTCGGTCGAAGCACGTTTTCGACGGCCGGCGCTCGCCTGATCGAAACGGTGCGCTTCGCCGCGCACACCGAAGGACTCGGCGAGGCGCTCGCGCAGCGCGACAGCGTCCGGCTTACCGCGCTCATCGAAGGCATCGCCGCCAACGCCGGCCACGAATCGTTGTCCGTCGTCGACGCGACCGGCTCGGTCGTCGTCACCGTGCGTCTCGAGTCCGGCAATCCCGTCGCTTCGACGGGCGGTCGCGCCGACCTGGCGGAGATTCGCCACGCGGCTCGCGGGGATGTGCAGACCGAATCCACGATCGTGCTCGACGGCGATCGCATCCGTGCGGTCGTTGCGGCCAAGGATCTCGGCGGCGCCGTCGTCGGCGCGGTCGTGGCATCCGAGCGGGCCGAGCAAATCATCGCCGACATGGCCGCCGGAACCGGGGTCCGGATGACGCTCTTTTCGTCTGCGGGCACGCGGATCGCCGGCGCCGGCGCGCCGGTGCCTTTCCGTTCTGTGGAGCGCGACGGACTGCGGAGCGGCTACGGCGACGGCAGCGATCGCGTCGAAACGTTGTACGCGCCGCTGACGGCGTCCGGCCGCGTGCTCGGTGTGCTCGGCATGGGGATCCGCGCGAGCGACGCCGTCCCCGGCGGCTCCGCGCGCACGAACGCGCTGGGGTTGCTCGTCGCCGCGGCCGTGCTGCTGGCGCTTGCGATCGGCTGGCGCGCGTCGCGATCGGTGTCGGTGCCGGTCGGCGATCTGGTCGCGGCAACCAAGGCGCTCGAACAGGGATCGCTCTCCACGCGGGCCGAGGTCGCAACGCGCGACGAGATCGGCCGGCTGGCCGAATCGTTCAACGTGATGGCCGCGGAATTGCAAGCGTCGCACGAAGAGTTGGAACGCAAGGTCGCCGAGCGCACCGCGGAATTGGAGCGCGTCAACGCCGAGCTGGCGCGTGTGAGCGAGGCGAAATCGCAGTTCCTCGCCACGATGTCGCACGAACTGCGCACGCCGCTCAACGCGGTGATCGGATTCGCCGATTTCCTGGGCGATCCCGCTTTCGGTCCGCCCTCGACCAAGGACGTTCGCAGGATCGCGCGCGACATTCATGCATCGGGGACGCATCTGCTCACGCTGATCAACGATCTGCTGGACCTGGCCAAGATCGAAGCCGGCAAAGTCGAGTTCGAGATGCGGCCCGTCCGCTTGCGGGACGTGGTCGCCGACGTCGAGGCCGTGTGCCGCTCGCTCGCCGGGGCCGCCGATCTCCGGCTCGTCGTCAAGATTCCCGCGCGCCTGCCGCACGTTCGCGCCGATGCCGGTCGCGTCCGGCAGGTGCTGCTCAATCTGATCGGCAACGCGATCAAGTTCACGCCCGCCGGCGGATCGGTCACCGTGTCGGCGGCGGAAGATCACGGCGCGGTCGTCGTGTGCGTCGCCGACACCGGACCCGGGATGAGCCCCGAGGAAGCCGCCGTCATCTTCGAGCCGTTCGAGCGGGCCGCGGGTGCGCGTGGCGTCGAAGGCGCCGGCCTGGGTTTGGCGCTCACGCGCCGGTTCGTCGAGTTGCACGGCGGCACCATCGCCGTCGACAGCGATCCCGGCCGCGGCAGCGCCTTCCGCTTTACCCTGCCGCTGTCCTCGCCGCCGAAGCGACGCGCGAGCGACCTGGGCCGGGACGCGCGCGCGACCGCGTAGAGACGCCCGGCGCCGCTCTCCGCGGTCGATGTCGTCGCGGTCCGACCTCGAAACATTGTTATCCCTTCCTTAACGCCTCAAGGGTGACCAAACAGGCTGTCGGGAGGGGTTCATGAGATTCGGTCGAGGAAGCGTCATTTCCGGCGTGGTCGCCGGGGTGGTTGTGTTTTCGCTGGTCGGAGCCCTTGCGGCCATCCCTGGAGCGGATGGTCTTTTCAAGGCCTGTTACAGCACGGTGACCGGTTTGGTCCGGATCGTGGACTCATCCGCCGCGTGCCTGCCCGGGGAGGCATCCGCCACCTTGTCTCCCGACGGGAAAGGCCCGGCCGGCCCCGAAGGTCCTGTCGGACCGGTCGGACCGCCCGGACCGCAGGGACCCCGCGGGTTCGCGGGACCGGCCGGACCGGCCGGACCGGAAGGACCGATGGGACCGCCCGGAGTCGAAGGCCCCGAGGGTCCGCAGGGCGCGACCGGGCCGCAGGGTGCGACCGGGCCGCAGGGTGCGACCGGAGCGCAGGGTGCGACGGGGCCGCAGGGTCCGGCGGGCGTTTCCGGCTATCAGCGCGTCGTGGGGACGGCGGTCACGATCGTGGCCGGCGGCTACGGCAGCGCCACGGTCGACTGTCCGCTCGGCAAAGTCGTGATCGGCGGCGGACCCGGGTCGTCGGGCTCGAACATGTACTCCACCGACTCGCGGCCGCTCGACGACAACACCTGGATCGTCTTCGCGCGCAACGCGGGAACGACGAGCGCGACGCTGGCGGCATACGCCGTCTGCGCCAACGCCTCCTGACAGGAGCGATTTCAAATGACGACTTCGAGCAAACCGCGCGCGCGCCCGGCGGCGCTGGCTGCGTGCATCGTCGTGATGATCTCCGGCGCCGTGTTCGCCGATCCGGCCGCGCCGCTGGATCCGCGCGACATCGTGCACCCGCTGTTGCCGGCGCAGGGCGGCACGTCCGTTGACCCCGACATGGGCGAGTACGCCGACGGCGTCTCCAAGCGCGAATACGTGATGATGCGCGACGCGTACATGCGACAGCGAGTCGGTGCGCTCCCGGACGGAGTCGTCAACCCGCGGCTGAATGCCGCGCTGGAAGTCAAGCGCCGGCTCGATCAGATCCCCCGGATCCAGTTCGGCAACCCACCGACCAACGACTGGGTTCCCTACGGACCCGACCCGATTCCGGGCGGGTCGACCTACGAGCGTACCGATCCGACGTCGGGGCGCACGATCTCGCTGGCGATTCACCCGACCAACCCGCTCATCGTCTATGCGGGGACCGCAGGCGGAGGCCTGTACCGGACGATCGACGGGGGCGCGACCTGGAAGGCGCTGCTGGATCAGGCGGCCTCGCTGGCGATCGGCGCGTTGGCGCTGTCGCCGGTCAATCCCGAAACGCTCTACGTCGGCACCGGCGAGCCAAATCTCTCGTGCGACAGCCTGGGCGGCGTCGGCTGGTATCGGATCGAGAACGCATCGACCGCAGCGACGCTCCGCGGTCCGTTCGATGCGGGCAGTGAACTGCAGCGCCGTTCGGTCAGCCGGATCATCCCGCATCCCACCGACGCGAACCAGATGCTGATGGGCGTGACGCTAGGTCGTTCCGGCGTCGGGTGTCAGCGAAACGACCCCGTCAATGCGCTCTATCGCGTGACGTCGATCAACTCGGCCGCTCCGACGCACCAGGCAGTGTCGACGCTGCCTTCGACGGCGGCGGGCGCGACGGACCTGGCGCTGCCCGCGACAAACACGCTGCTGATCGGCCTGATCACAACCGACGCGGAGACTGACGACGGAATCTACCGTTCGACGAACCCGTGGAGCACCTCGCCTGCGTTCACGCGCGTCTACGGCAGCGCGTTTCGCGTGGAGTTCGGGATGGGCGGCGGGACGACGCCTCCGACGATCGTCGCAGGCGTGGAAGCCTCCGAGCGCGTCGACGGCTCCTACTACGCGGGGGCGGTTGTCCGGTCCATCGACGGTGGCCAGAACTGGGTCAGAATCGCGGACCCGGGCGGCTTCTGCAGTCCGCAATGCTGGTACGATCAAGCCCTTGCCGTCCATCCCACCAAGCCGAACACGATCCTGATCGGCGGATCTGCGGGCACCGAGGATCCGGGAGCCGCGATGCTCCGCTCGACCAACGGAATCGACTTTTCGACGTCGCAAGCCGGGCTCCACGCCGACACGCACGCGCTCGCGTTCTCGCCGTCTCATCCGGACACCGTCTACGTTGGCAACGACGGCGGCATCTGGCGCTCGACCGACGCGGGCGCGACCTGGCTGAGCCGCAACACGAAGGGTTTCTCGGCGACGCAGTTCGTCGGCGTCGCGACGCATCCGACCGACGGCGCGCTGATCATCGGCGGGACGCAGGACAACGGGACGGTGATGCGCAGCGGCGGCGTCTGGAGCACCGTGGCCGGCGGTGACGGCGGCTACACAGCCATCGACGGAAGTGCGGGCGGCGCGCGGCTGTACCACACCTTCTACGCGACCTCGAAGCGCATCTTCTATGCCCGATACAAGTCCCTCGCCGATGCCGCAGCGGGAAACCTGGAGATTATCGGGTGCCGCAACGACAAGAAGGCCAACGGCATCGACTGCGGGCAAGATATTCTCTTCTATCCGCCGCTCGTGCTGGGGCCGGGTTCGCCGAACACGATCTATCTGGGCTCGACCACCCTGTGGCGATCGGCCGACGGCGGCGACAACCACAAGAGCGCCGGCAGCGTTCCCGATCCGATCAGCGCGATCGCGATCGGACCGACAAACGACAATCTTCGCGTGGTCGGCACATCCGGCGGCGAGGTCTATCGCACCACCAACGGCGGTTCCCTCGTTGACGTAACCGGACTCTGGGAGAAAGCGTTCGTCTCGTCGATCGTCATCGATTCGAGCGACAACAACACCGCCTACGTGTCGCTCAGCCGGTATCTGGGCTCGGCCGAGCGCCAGATCTGGAAGACGACGAATTTGCTCTCGGCCGGTCCGACGTGGACGCGCGCAGCGTGGGGAATGCCCGACGTGCCGGTCAACGATCTTGCCATCGACCCACGGGACTCCAACACGCTCTACGCCGCCACCGATGTCGGCGTGTTCATGACGGCGAACAAGGGAGCGTCCTGGAACCCGATGGCCGGGATGCCGATCGTTCCCGTCTACCAGCTCGCGGTCACGCGCGCGGGGTCGATCAACCAGCGCCTGCGCGCGGCGACGCACGGCCGCGGCATCTGGGAGCGGTTCATCGGCGAGCGCACCCCCGTCGCCTCCCTCGACCCGCCCGCCCTTGGGTTCGGCGGCCGGCAGATTGGGACGACCTCGCCGGTGACCACGCTCAAGTTGTCGAACGCCGGGAACATTACGCTCACGACCGGTGAGGTCACCCAAGCGGGGTCGGCGTCGTTCGAGATCGTGTCCAACCAATGCGTGGCTCGCACGCTCAGTCCGGGGATGTCGTGCTCGATCGGCGTTGTGTATCACGCGACCAATTTCACCGCGGACAGCGGAACGATCACGATCAGCTCGAACGCGCCCGGCAGCCCGCACTCGGTGCCGATGAGCGGGAACGGGAGCACGGGTCCGCTCCCGCAGTACCGGACCGGCAAGCGAGTCTTCAAGTGGGAGACGCTTGTGCCGGGATCGACCGTGACCAAGTCGGTGCAGATCTCCAACAGCGGCACGGCTGCGCTGGTGCTGGGAACGTCGTCGCTGGTCGGAACGAATGCGGGCCAGTTCCGGGTCGCCTCTGACGGGTGCGCCGGAGTAAGCGTGCCGCCGGGAGGGGCGTGCACGGTACGCGTGTCGTTCGCGCCGTCGGCCGTCGGCGGCTTCGATGCGGCCTTGTCGGTTCCGAACAACGCGGGGGCGAATATCTCGGTCGGACTGGAAGCGACCGGCCAGACACCGGAAGTCGCGGCAGCCGCTGCTCTGCCGTCCTCGGTTGACTTCGGCCGCCGGCCGCTGCTTGCGTCTGCGATCCGCTCGGTCGAGTTGCACAACGGCGGCACCGGGCCGGTGCAGGCGAATGCGGCCTCGATCCAAGACGATTCCTCGGCCGCCTACTCCGTCGTGTCCGACGAGTGCGCCGGCGCGACGGTCATGCCGGGACGCTCGTGCCGAGTGGACGTTCAGTTCGTGCCGCCCTACTTCGGCGGCTGGTCGGGGACGCTGGCGCTGGACACGACCGGCGGCGAGCTTCGCGTGCCGCTGTCGGGGACGGGGGAGTCCACACCGGTGCCGGCAGGGCATGCCGAGCCGTCCGTCGTTTCGTTCGGAACGGTTCTTTCCGGGACGCAGTCGGGCCCGCGCGGGATTCGCGTCGTCAGCGACGGCGCCGCGCCGTTGAACGTTTCCGGCGTCCGGTTCGCCGGCGCGGACGCTGCGATGTTCACGCTGGACGACGAGTCCTGCACCGGCGACGTGGTCGATCCGGGTGACGGATGCGGTGTGTCGGTGCGGTTCGCGCCGACATCGGCCGGAGTGAAGACGGCGACGCTGTCGGTTCTGAGCGACGGCGGAACGTTCACCGTCGCGCTGACCGGCCAGGGGTATGCCTCGGGCGTGCCGGCGATCGGTGTCTCGCCGCTTGCGATGCATTTCGAGCCGCGCGTCGTTGCGACCTCGTCCGAGCGGCATGCGGTCGTCGTGCGCAATCCGGGGACCGCGCCGCTCACGATCGGTTTGGTGTCGGTCGCGGGTGACGATCCGGATTCGTTCCGCATGGTCCACGACGGCTGCTCGCTGCAGGTGGTGCCGGCCGGCGGGGCATGCACCATCGCGATCCGGTTCGCTCCCGCGGGCGAAGGCGAGCAGATGGCAACGATCGGCATCGCCTCGAACGCGACCGCCTCGCCGGTTGCGGTCCTGATGTACGGAAGCGGCATGGTCGCCGGCGTTCCGGAAGCCTCCGCGTATCCGGCCACCGTCGGGTTCGGCTCGCAGATCGTGGGAACGTCGTCGGCGTATCGCGGGATG
>DASWHR010000123.1:0-15243 GCA_036398095.1 Actinomycetota bacterium | reverse complement strand
CGGCGATCGGTTGGCTCAACTTTGCGTTCGTGTGGCTGCTGCCGCATCAGCTCGGCTTCTTCTACGCCGACGGGTCGCTCGTCCGCGCCGGCCGCCGCGTGCACGCCCTGCTCGCGGCCGGAGGACTCGTGGCGGTTGCGATGCTGGTCGGATCCGGCGTCTACTCGCGAAGCATGGTCGGCGTCGCCGACGGCCGAGTGTCGAACAACTCGCCGCCGAGCATCACGTTGGTCGCCTTAGCCGTCTGGATGATCGGCGCGGTCATGCTGGCCCGGCCGCATCTGGCCGCATGGCTTCGTCGCCCGCGCGTGTGGACCGCCGTCGTCGCGGCCGCAGGCATCGTCATGACCGTCTTCTTGTGGCATCTCACCGCGCTCCTGATCGTCGTGCCCGTCGCGCTGCCGCTCGGATTTCCGCAACCGGGCGCCGGCACAGCCGCCTGGTGGCTGACCCGGCCGATCTGGTTCGGCCTGCTCATCGTCGCCGCCGCGGGGCCGGTCGCGCTCTTCGCTCGCTTCGAGCGGCCGCGGCCGCATTGCGCACCGACGGCGCCCGTTTCCGCGCCGCGCGCGCTCCTTGCCGCCGCGCTCCTGGTGCTTGCCCTGGCCGGCTTCGCCACGTGGGGATTCACCGGCATCACCGATCCGGGATGGCTTCGGCCTCCGATGAGCGCCGCCGCGCTCGCGTCCGCGCTGTGGTTGCTGCGGCGCCGGGAACAACCGGGCGCCGGAGTATGTTGATACCGGCGACGCCCGCGATGGAGGTCCGAAATGCCTGCCGTGTTCCGTGATCCGTTGGTGCTCCCGCGCGTCGGGTCGATCGCTCCCGGCGCGACCGAGCGGCCGGTGAGGGCCGTCACGACCGCGCCGAGCGGCTTCGAAGGCGAAGGGTTTCCGGTTCGCCGCGCGTTCGCCGGCGTGGCGCTGGCCGATCTGGATCCGTTTATCCACATGGATCAGATGGGCGAAGTCGAGTATGCGCCCGGCGAGCCGAAAGGAACCGCCTGGCATCCGCATCGCGGCTTTGAAACCGTCACCTACATGATCGACGGAACCTTCCAGCATCAAGACTCGCACGGCGGCGGAGGCTTGATCACCGACGGCGCGACCCAATGGATGACGGCCGGCCGCGGCATCCTGCATATCGAAACGCCGCCCGAGCAGCTCGTGGTCAGCGGCGGTCTGTTCCACGGCATCCAGCTCTGGGTCAACCTTCCGCGCGACAAGAAGATGTCGCCGCCGCGATACCAAGGGCTCGAGAGCGAACAGGTCGCGCTCATCGCCTCCCACGACGGCGCGTCGTTGCTGCGCGTCGTCGCCGGCGACGTCGCCGGACACAGCGGCCCCGGCTCGACGCACACGCCGATCGCGTTCGTCCATGCGACGATCGCGGCGGGCGCCGAACTTCGCGTGCCCTGGCCGGCCGATTTCAACGCGATCGTGTACGTGCTCGCCGGATACGGAAGCGTCGGCGCGGACCGTCACCGGATCGGCGACGGGCAGCTTGCCATCTTCGGAAACGGCGACGCGCTCACGATCGCAGCCGACCAGGATCAGGAGTCGCGCTCGCCGGCGCTGGAGGTGCTGATCCTTGGCGGCCGTCCGATCCGTGAGCCGGTCGCCGCCTACGGCCCGTTCGTGATGAACACGCGCGATGAGCTCGTCCAGGCATTCGATGACTTTCAGGCAGGCCGGCTCGGCGTCGTCCCCCCGGGAGCCCTGCAGCCCTACCGAGTGTGACCGTGCGCACACATTCGGAGTGACCGCGATCAACCAAGGTCTTGTCCGAGCACCGTCCCGGCCGATACGCTGCGGGTCCAATGGAGCGAACTCAGTACAAGAACCTTGCGTTGATCCTGGCTCGAGACCTCGCGGAGAATCTCGCAACCCCGCTGTTCGTCGTCGACGCGGCCGGCACGCTCGTCTTCTATAACGAGCCGGCCGAGCAAATCCTGGGCCGCCGCTTCGCCGAAACCGGCGAGCTGGCGGCGGCTGAATGGTCGAGCCTTTGGGTTCCCACCGAGGTGGACGGGACGCCGATGCAGGTTCAGGACATGCCGATCGGCATTGCGCTTCAGCAGCGTCGTCCCGCGCATCGCAGCATGCGCATCACCGGGCTCGACGGCGTCTCTCGCCTGATCCAAGTGTCGTCGTTTCCGCTTCTTGCAAGCCCCACGGAGTTCTCCGGCGCCGTCGCGATCTTCTGGGAGGAGCCCGAATAGGGCGGGGCGCGCAGACGATGAAAGCCAAGATCTGGGGATGTCGCGGTTCGCTCGCTGCGCCGGGCCCGGACACGGTGCGCTACGGCGGCAACACCTCGTGCGTTGAAGTGCAGCTCGACGATGGGACGCTGATCGTGCTCGACGCCGGCACCGGCATTCGCACGCTCGGACTGCGCGAGATGCCGAAGAAGGTCTTCCTGCTGCTGACCCACCTTCATCTGGATCACTTGGAAGGCTTGGGCTTCTTCAGCGCCCTGTGGCGCGCCGAGTGCGAGATCACCGTCTACGGACCGTCCTCGCCGATGAAGTCGCTCATCCGGCGGATCGAAGGCTATCTGTCGCCGCCGCTGTTCCCGGTTCATCTGTCCGACGTCCCGTCCAAGCTCACGTTCCTGGATGCGCCCGACGGCGAATGGTCGATCGGGTCGGCGCGACTGTTCAGCCAGCACATCACGCACTCGGGTCCGGCTGTGGGGTACCGAATCGAAGACGGGGATCAGTCGCTTGCCTACATGCCCGATCACGAGCCGTTCCGCGGTGGTGTGCGCGACATCGATCCGGCGTGGCTATCCGGCCACGCGATCGCGCACGGCGTGGACGTGCTGATGCACGACGCGCAGTACACCGAAACCGAATATCCCAGCCGGATCGGCTGGGGGCATTCGGCCGTCGATCAAGTCGTTGCGTTCGCGGCCGCCGCGAAAGTCGGCAAGCTGCTGCTGTTCCATCACGATCCGCTTCACACCGACGCCGACTTGGACGCCCAGCTTGCGCGGGCACGCGAGATCGCCGACGGGCACGTCAATATCGACGCCGCCCGCGAAGGCGAAACCATTCCGTTCTAGATTTCTCGCCGGCCGTTGGCGCGGTTCAGGGCGAGGGCAGCAGGCCGAGTCGCATCGCGGTCACGACGGCTTCGAGCTGGCTGTGGACCCCGAGCTTCGAGTGAATCTTCTTGATGTGGCCGCGACAGGTCAGAACCGTAATGCCAAGCGATCGCGCGATCGTCTGCGCGTCCCTGCCTTCGCCCATCAACGCCAGCACGTCGAATTCGCGAGGCGTCAGCTCGATGGTCGTGGTCGCGGGACGCGGCTCGTCCACGGAGCGGATGTGCGCGAGCAAGGCCGTCAATGAGTTTCCTTCAACCAGCATCCCGCCGTCCCGCGCGGTTCGAATGGCGTGAAGGATGTCGGCCAGCGCGGTCTCCTTCGGAATGAAGCCGGCCGCCCCCGCCGCCGCCGCGCGGGCCATGACGTCCACCTCCGAATAGGCAGTCAAGATCAGCACGCGCGAATCCGGCGACACTTCCTTGACCCGGTGCGCGGCGTCGATTCCGTCGTCGTCGGGGAGCTGGACGTCCATGAGCACGACGTCGGGGCGCAATTCTTCGGCCATCTTGATCGCCTCGTCGCATCGTCCTGCGATTCCCGCGCATTCCATGTCTTGCTGCAAGCCGAGCACCGCGGCAAGCGGCTCGGCGAACGCGGCGTGATCGTCGACGATGAGCACGCGGGTGGGCGCGGAACTCGCGCGGGACTCCGGCTCGTTGTCCATGGGCGCCATCGTCGCGTAGGTCGTCCGGCCCGTCAAGCGTCCACGCGGGCGGCTTGTCCGATCAGCAATGCGCTCAAGAAGGCGGCGGTGGCAAGAATGCTAATCAGCGCTGCCGCGAGGATGCCGGCGTCGTTGAAGGCGATGGCCGTGGCAGCCGCGATCGCGCTGGCGGACAATGCGGCTCGCAAATTCGGATGTGCCCACGTTCCGCGGGCGACCAAGGTCGGGCGCCGCCGGAGGAAGGTCGCCGCGATGATCGCCGGGACCAGGACGCCGGCCGTCCAGTAGGAGCCGGCGGCGAGTCGCACCGCCGCGCCGATCTTGCGGCCGATGGTGTCGCCGTCGGCGATCGCCCGCGCGACGTGCGATTGCGCTTGAGGGTCCGACATCAGATCCCAGGCCGCGAAGATCCCGGCCAGCAGGACCGTCGCGATCGCCAACCCGAGCGCCGTTTCGCGTCCGGGCCGCTTGCCGAACGCGCGGACCACGAAGAAGCCGAACGCAGGAACCGATACCAAGATCGAGCCGAACTTCGCGCCGGTGACGGGTGCCGCCATCGCGCCGGTGACGATCAGCGCGATCGCCGGCGCCCACTTCACGGCCGCGGGCCATCCGTCGAGCCATTGCGCGAGCGCCAGAAGCGTGCCGGCGATCGCGACGCCCATCATCTCGTTTCCGACGCCGAAGAAACGATCGCCGCCCGCGACCGAATACGAAAGGACCGATCGCGCGCCCAACTCGCCTTCTCCGACGAAGGCGATCAAGCCCCAGGCGGCGATGCCGGCGCAGACGGCGGGGGCGCCGGCAAGGCCGCGCGCGGCGCTCGCGATCGCGGCGATGACCGCGGCCCCGGCGACGATGACGGCGACCGAGAGGGCGAGCGAGCGCGAGCCGGCGAACGGCTCGATCAGCATGGCGGCCGGCGCGGCGGTCAGCGTCGCGAGCCCGAACGCGATCCAGTCCCGCCCCGAGCGCGGCACGCGTCCCGCCCGCGCGCGGCCGCGTCCGGCGAGCACGACGACCCCCGCGAGCGTCAGCAGCACGACCGAAAGCCATACGAAGCCGCGCATGATGGGCAGGCGAATCGCGCTCTGATGTGCAAAGTCGTCGTCGGCGCGCCGAAGATCGTCGAGCGTTCCGTCGATTCCCGTCCACGCCCGGCCGACACCGATCGTGACGTCGAGCCCGGCGAGCGCAGCGACGGTGCCGGCGACATCGGTGAGCGAGACGACGCCTCGCCGGCGTGTGGTCGGCGACGTGAGGATGGATGCGTCGTCATGAGTCGGGTCTTCGATCGTGGCGGCCGACAGGTAGTTGCGCGTGGCTTCGCGGTGTTGCGGCCCGACGCCGCCGATCACGATCAGCCGGTCCCCTTCGGCGAGCGAGGATCGGACCACCCCGACGGTCGCGTCGGCGCGTCCGAGCGCGACGCCCACCCAGCGGTCGCGTTGCCGTCCGCCGGCGCAATCGGCGAAGAGCGTGTCGGGAACGTCCAGCAGGACTACTCGCTCCCCGGCCGCTCGAAACTGCTGCGCCAGCCGGGTTTGATCGGTTCGGCGACCGGTCGGAAAGGACGAATCGCGGATGAGCGGCGCGGCGATCGTGCGCATCGAGACCCCGCCGCGTTGCAGCGCGACGTGAAGCGGGCCGGCCTCATCGAGATCGTTCCCGTCCGAACGAGAACCGTTGACCAGGGTGGCCAGCGCCGCGTCGCTCCGGGCGAGGCACGCGGCCTCGGACGCGGGCGCCGCAGCCGCCGTGCGCGCCGACAGCAAGCCGGGCGTTCCCTCGCGCACCGCTCGCCGCAGATGGAACGTATCGGCGCGCAGCCAATCGTCCAGCGAGGTTCCATCCAGGCGAAGCACGACGATTCGCCCCTCGCCGGTCTGGAATTCAGCGGTCGCGGCGGCCACCGAAGTCCCCGGCAGCAGGATCGTCAGTGTCAGCGCGGCGAGCACGGCGATTCGCTTCATGCCGCGGCGAGTCTATCGGGCGTAGAATCGCGGCTCATGACTGCCTGGGATCTGGACGACGGCGTGCTGCGCGCGGTGCTGTCGGCGGCGCTGGCCACCGGCGGCGAGTTCGCCGAGATCTTCGCCGAGGATCGCGACTCGACCTCGGTCCGTCTGGAAGATCGCAAGGTCGAAGAGCTCGTCAGCGGCCGCGACCGCGGCGCCGGGATTCGCGTCGTCAAAGGCGAATCCACCGCGTTCGCGTTCACGAACCGGCTCGACCGCGATGCGTTGATCGACGCGGCGAAGGCGGCGGCGGCCGGGCTCAGCGATCAGCGCCGGGTGGACGCGACCGACCTGCGCCGCGAACGCGAAACGATCTTGAACCCGGTCGCGATCGATCCGCGCGACGTGCCGGCCGACCGCAAGGTCGCCTACGTCGTGGCGGTCGACGACGCCGCGCGCGCCGAGGGCGGCAGCGAGATCCGTCAGGTGATCGCGTCGTATGCCGAAGGCGCGCAGCGAGTGCTGATCGCAAATTCCGAAGGGTTGCTCGTGCGCGACAACCGAACGCGGACGCGCGTGTCGTGTCAGGTGGTCGCGGCCCGCGGAGACGTCATCCAGACCGGATACCACTCGCCGGGCGCCTCGGCCGGGTTCGAGCACCTCGACGCTTATCCGCCGGCCGCAGTCGCAGCCGTCGCGGTGCGGCAGGCGATCGTCATGCTCGGGTCGGTCCCCGCTCCGGCCGGCGAGATGCCGGTCGTCCTGGCGCCCGGCGGCGGCGGTGTGCTCTTCCACGAAGCGTGCGGGCACGGTCTGGAAGCCGATCTGTGCCACAAGCATGCAAGCGTCTACCGCGACCGTGCCGGGGAAAAGATCGGCAGCGAACTGGTCAGCGGCGTTGACGAAGGAAACCTTCCGGGCTCGTGGGGATCGTTCGCCTTCGACGACGAAGGCACGCCCTCCCAGCGCACGATGCTGTTCGAGGACGGCGTGCTGACCGGATACCTGACCGACCGGATCCGGGCGCGGGCGATGAGCTTGAAGCAGTCGGGCAACGGGCGACGGCAGTCCTATGCGCATCTGCCGATCCCGCGAATGACGAACTCCTCGATCCTTCCCGGTCGCGACGACCCGGATGAGATCCTCCGCGGAACGAAGAAGGGCTTGTATGCCAAGTCGTTCGGCGGCGGCCAGGTCAACACCGCGACCGGAGACTTCGTGTTCGGGTTGACCGAGGCCTACCTGATCGAAAACGGCACGATCACCACACCGGTGCGCGGCGCGAACCTGATCGGCAACGGCCCCGACATCCTCGCCCGAATCGACGCGGTCGGACGCGACTTCGAAGTCTGGTGGGGTGTGTGCGGCAAGGACGCGCAAAGCGTTCCGGTCACGACCGGCATGCCGACCGTGCGCATCGCCAAGATCACCGTCGGAGGAACCGGATGAGCGACCTCGACGCATTGTGTCGCGCCGCGCTCGACGCGGCCGCCGGCGACGAGCATCTGGAGGCCTACGCCGAATGGGGCCGCAAGACCGACGTGAAGGTCTACGACGGCCGGGTCGAGTCGCTGACAAGCGCCGAGGCGCGCGGCTTGGGCGTGCGGATCATCGACGGCGGCCGGGTCGGCTACGCCTACGCGGCCGACCCGGATCCCGACGAGGTGCGGGCCGTCGTCGAACAGGCGCGCGCGAACGCGGTGCTCGGCTCGGCCGACGACGGCAACGTGCTTCCCGAGCCCGAGCCGATCGAGCCGCTCGACGGCATCTATCTTCCGCAGATCGCCGCCACCTCCACCGACGCCAAGGTCGCGCTCGCGCTGGAGTTGGAACGCCTCACCCGCGCGGCCGATCCGCGGGTGACCGGCGTCGAGGAAGCCCAGTACGGCGATTCGATCTCGCGCGTGGCGATTCGCTCGACGCGCGGCGTCGCGGCCGAAGTCGAGCGCGGCGACTGCTGGGCCGTGGTGTCGGCGCTGGCGAACCAAGGCGACGAGACGCAGACCGGCTTTTCGTTCGAGCTGGCGCGCGCGCCCGAGCACTTGAACCTTGCGCGATGCGGAACCGAGGCGGCGACGCGCGCGAGCCGGATGCTGGGAGCGCGCAAGCCCGCGACCGAAAAGATGCCGGTCTTGCTGGATCCGTATGCGGCCGCGTCGTTCCTGGGCGTGCTGGCGGCGGGGCTGACGGCCGAAGCCGTGCTGAAGGGACGCAGCTTGTTCGCCGGCAAGGAAGGCGCGGCCGTCGCGGCCGGCGTGTTCACGCTCGTGGACGACGGACGTGAATTGAAAGGGCCGGGGGCTTCGCCGTTCGACGACGAGGGAGTCCCCACGCGCCGCACGCCCCTGATCGAAGCCGGTGTGCTGCGAGGCTTTCTGCACAACACCTACACCGCGAGGCGCATGGGCGGGCATTCGACCGGCAATGCGGGACGCGCCGGCTTCAAGTCCACGCCGGGCGTCGGTCCGTCGAACTTGTTCGTCGCGCCGGGGTCGCTCGATCAGGCCGGGCTGCTGGGCAAAGCCGGTCGCGCGCTGCTCGTGCAAGATCTCATCGGCGTGCATTCGGGCGCGAACCCCATCTCAGGAGACTTCAGCGTCGGCGTGACCGGACTCGTCCACGACGGGGGCGCCGACCCGATGCCGATCCGCGAAGCGGCGATCGCGGGAACGATCCTTCAGATCCTGGGCGCGATCACCGACGTCGGCAGCGACCTTCGATTCTTCGGAAGCACCGGCTCGCCGACGCTGCTCATCGGCGAGATGACCGTCGCCGGCTCCTGACCGCGGGGTCCCAGGGCTTGACACAGTTACATAGACCGTCTTACTGTCAACGCGATGGAAACGATCGTGTCGGACCCCGTGGCGGTCGAGGATTCCACGCGCACGCGGATCCTGGAGGCCGCCTTCGAATGCGCAGCCCGCTTCGGGCTGGGCCGCACGACGATGGCCGACGTCGCGCGTGAAGCCCGGCTTTCCCGCCAGAGCCTGTACCGCTACTTCCCCTCGCGCCACGACCTGATCCTGGCGCTGGTGCTGCGCGAGGAGCAGACGATGATCGCGATCGTGCGGCGTGCGATGGAGCCGCATCCGGATCTGCAGCCGGCGATGCGCGCGGCGTTCGCGGCGACGCTTCGCGCGATGCGCGCCCATCCGCTGCTCGACAAGGTCATGGCCTCCGAGCCGCACGAACTTCTTCCCTATCTGACGACCGAGGCCAACCCGGTGCTCGAGCTGTCGCAGAACGTCATGCTGCAGATCGCGACCGAGCGCGCCCCGCACGTCCCGCCGCAACTGGCCGCGCGCTTCGCCGAGACCTGCGCGCGCGTGTTCACGTCCTACGCCATCACCCCGCCGTCCGGCGACGTCGACGACGTCGCCGAAACGCTCGCCGAGTTGTTCTGCGAAGGGCTCGCAAGGAGGAACGGATGACCACCTACTACGAACTTCCCGTCAACGATCCGCTGTGGGCCATTCCCGGAACGTTCGACACGCGCTTCAACTGGGAGTACGACGATCAGCGCGCGCAACTGGTGACGCTCTACGGCAAGGGAAAGTCGAAGCAGTGGGATTCCGAGAAGCGACTCGACTGGTCGATCCAGGTGGATCCGGGCTCGCCCGAGAACGGACCCGACTACTACATTCCGATCTTCGGCTCGCCCACGTGGGAAAAGCTGTCCGAAAAGAACAGGGCGGAGGTTCGCCATCACGTCGGCTCGTGGCTCAACAGCCAGTTCTTGCACGGCGAGCAAGGCGCGCTGATCTGCACCGCCAAGATTGTGCAGGCGGTGCCCGACATCGACTCGAAGTTCTATGCGGCGACGCAGGTGATGGACGAAGCGCGACACGTCGAGACCTACGCGCGGTACCTGCGCGAGAAGATCGAGATGGCCTATCCGATCAACAAGTACCTGAAGGTTCTTCTGGATCAGGTGCTGCAGGACAGCCGCTGGGACTTCACGTATCTGGGCATGCAGATCATGATCGAGGGGCTCGCACTGGCCGCATTCGGCATGATCCGCGACTACTCGACCGAGCCGCTCGCCAAGGCGATCAACACCTATGTGATGCAGGACGAGGCCCGCCACGTCGCCTTCGGACGGCTCGCGCTGCGCGACTACTACCCGCAGCTCACCGACGCCGAGCGCGCCGAGCGCGAGGACTTCATCGTCGAAGCCTCGTTCCTGATGTATGGACGGTTCCTCGCCGAGGAGGTCTGGCGGCACCTGGACTTCGACTTGGACGAAGTGCTCGAGTACACGCGCAACTCCGAGATGATGCTCGCGTTCCGCAAGATGCTGTTCAGCAGGATCGTGCCGATCGTGCGCGACATCGGCCTGCTCGGCCCGCGGGTGACCAAAGCGTTCGAAGAGTTGGGTGTGATCGAGTTCAAGGACTTCGACGCCGAAGAACTCTCGCGCGCCGACGAAGAGATCGCCGAAGAGATGGACCTGCGCCGCCGCGAGATCGAAGACATGGTCCGGCTCGGCAGCGAGGAGAGCTAGCCGACCGTCAGCCGCGGGCGAGGCCGGTGAGAAGCGCTGCGGCCATGGCGAAGAAGCAGTAGACCGCGAACGGCCGCAGGCCGCGGCGGACCATCAGGCGGATGAACCAGCGGATTGCGATGACGCCGCTGACCGCCGATGCCGCCACGCCGACCAGGATCGCCGGAAGGTCGCCGCTTGCGCCTTGGCTCGCCAGGTCGGGCAGTTGCACGATCAGCGCGCCCAGAATCGCCGGAATCGACAGCAGGAACGAATAACGCACGGCGGCCTCGCGGGTGATCCCCATGCGCAGGCCGGCGACGACGGTCGCGCCGGAACGGGAGATGCCGGGAAGGATGGCCGCGGCTTGCGCGACGCCGACGACGAGCGCGTCGAGCGCATCCATGGTGTCCTCGGTGCGAAGCGGTTTGGCATTCGGGAGCGGTTCCATCCGCGCCGCAGCGACGCGCGCGGCGGCCATTTCCTCGACGACACGCTCTTCGTGCTCCTTGGCGAACCGGTCTCCCAGGACCAGCAGATAGCCGGTCACGCCGAGCAGCACGGCCGCGAACATCGGCCGGCCGAACGCGCTTTCGAACAGGCTCGCCAGCGCCAGCCCGGCGATGCCGGCCGGCACCGATCCGACGAACAGCAGCGTCAGCAGATGACGGTTTCGCTCGTCCCGATGAAACAGCGCGAGCGCCAGAGGCCGAACGCGATCCCAGAACACGATCAGCACGCTGATCAGCGTGCCGATGTGCACGGCGACGTCGAAGGCGACGGTCGGCTCCTCCCATCCCATCACGAACGGGAACAGGACGAGATGGCCGCTGGAGGACACCGGCAGGAACTCGGTCGCGCCTTGCAGCAGGCCCAGAATCAGCGCGTGGAGGATGGGCATCGCGTCAGTGTCCCACGACCGCGCCGCGCAGCGCCGTCGCGCACGGGCAGGAGCGGTCTTCGGGAACGGCCGGGACGATGTCGAACAGCAGGCGCCGCAGCCGCTCGTTGTTATCGGCGAAAACCTTGATCACGTCCTCGACGTTCACGGCCGGGACCCCTTCCACTCCGACGTCGTAGTCGGTGATCAGCGAGATGTTGACGTAGCAGATTTGTTGTTCGCGCGCGAGGACCGATTCGGGATACTGCGTCATGTTGATGACCTCCCAGCCGGCGCCGGCATACCAGCGCGATTCCGCTCGGGTGGAAAAGCGGGGACCTTCGATCACCACGATCGTGCCGGTTTCGTGCACGTCGATGCCGGCATCGCGCGCGGCTTTGACCGCGATCCCCCGAAGCTGGGGACAGAACGGGTCGGCGAAGCCGACATGCGTGGTGGCGGGCCCGTCGTAGAACGTCGCGGCGCGCCCGGATGTCCGGTCGACGAGCTGATCGCAGATGACGAAGTCGCCGCGGCGCACGTTCGGCTGGAGCGATCCCGCCGCGACCGGCGCGACGATGCGGCTCACTCCCAGCTCTTTGAGCGCCCAGATGTTGGCGCGGTAGTTGATCCGGTGCGGAGGGAACTCGTGGCGGCGGCCGTGGCGCGGCAGGAAGGCGACGCGGCGGCCGGCGATCTCGCCCAGGGCGAGCGGCGCGCTGGGCGCGCCGTAGGGCGTTTCGATCGCGACCTCTTCGACCGAGTCGAGCAGCGAATACACGCCCGAGCCGCCGACGATCCCGATCTCCGCCCGCCCCGTCACTTCATCGACTCTCACTTCTTCGACTCCGGCTTCTTGGTGTCTTTCTTCGCGGGCTTCGATTCTGCGCGGGATGAGGAGCCGGTGTCGGGAGTGGTCGCGTTGCCTTTGGATTCGCCGGATCCGGCCGCCGCAGCGGATCCCGAGTCGGATCCCGAGTCGGATCCCGAGTCGGATCCGGGCTTGGATTCGCCCGCGGGCGCGCCCTCGCCGGCGTCCTTGACTCCGGCCAGTGTTCGCTTCGCCGAGCGATTGTCGGTCGAATAGAAGCCCGACCCCTTCAGAACGATCCCGACCGGATGGAACACGCGCTTGAGCTCGCCGCCGCAATGGGGACATTCCGTCAGCGGCGGGTCGGTGAAGCGTTGGACGGCTTCGGTGTGCCGCTTGCACGAGCGGCAGGCATATTCGTAGGTCGGCATCGCAGGCGGGATTGTATCGAGCGGGCGGCGCGGCGCTCACCCGGCTCTGATCACGCGCGCGTCCGTGACGACGAGGGCGACCGGCAGGTCGTGGGCTTCGGCGGGGACGGCGGCGACGATCTGGCACTCGAAACAGACGCCGATGCGAAGACCGGGGTTCTGTCGCAGGAACGAGTCGTAGAATCCGCCGCCGTAGCCGAGGCGTCCTCCCCGCTCGTCGAAGGCGACGCCGGGAATCAGGAACACGGCCTGCGGGCCGGGATCGACGAACGCCGGAGCCGGCGGCTCGCGAATCCCGCGGTATCCGGGCGCGAGATCCTCGAGCCGGGCGATCGGTGCGGCGCGCAGCCGATCGCCATCCACGGCAGGCATCATCACGCGCCGGCCGGCGTGCAGGAGGGCTTCGACGACCGGATCGGTGGGTATCTCGGTGCCGAACGAGGCGAAGGCCATCACCGCCGATGCGGCCGCGATCTCGGGCAGGGAGAGGATCGTCTCGGCAACGGCCCGCCCGCCCGCCTCGCGCTCCGCCGGCGACAGCCGGGCTCGCTTCGCCAGGGTGGTTCGTCGCACAATACGTTTTTGATCCCGAATGTCCATTGCGGGCTTCCTCAACTGGTTGGCACGGAAAGCGTATGAGATAAAGATTGTCGCGGCTTTTGCCGAGAGTGAATCAGACCCGCCGATGTGCCGCGGGGGTCGCGGCGGGTTTCGGGGAACGGAGGACATGTTGTCGATCCGAGCCAGGGCCGCGTTTGCGGTCCTGATAGGGACCGGCGTTTCGCTGCTCATCGCCACCGGAGTGGCCACGGCCGGACCGGCCGCGCGACTCGGGCTGGCCGCGGGCGGCATCGTCGCGCTCGTCGGAGCCGGGGTGCTGGTTCGTTTCGAATCGGTTCGCCGCCGGCTGGAACACTCCCTTGAAGAGCTTCAATCATCGCGCGACGAGCTGCGCGACAGCCTGGGCACGCTCGGCGAGACGCTTCGTTCCACGCACGATCTCACGAGTCTGCTGCAGGTCGTGCTCGAGACCGCGACGCGCGCGATGAAGGCGTCGTCGGGCGCGGCCTATCTGCTGACGAACACGCGCACCGAGATGACGGTCAAGTGCGCACATCAACTGGACCGCGGCTTCGCCGGCCGTCGCATTCGCGTCGGCGAGGGAATCGCCGGACGCGTCGCGCAGACGCGCGCGCCGCTCCTGATCCCGTCGGACGTGACGCCGCCGGCGCCGTCGGACGCCGAACCGGAGGCGACGACGATGATCGCAGTGCCCTTGGAGTCGGCGACGCATCTGATCGGCGTGCTCGCCCTCTACGGACGCGAGCACGGACAAAAGTTCACGCAATCCGATCTGGACACGCTGATGTCGCTCGCGCGACAGGCGGCGGTCGGGATCGAGAACGTGCTGCTGCACCAGGAAGCGCAGCGGCTGTCGATCACCGACGGGCTGACCGGATTGTGGAATCGCCGCTACCTGCAGATGCGCCTCGCGCAAGAGGTCGAGCGCTCGATTCGGTTCCGCCGGCCGCTGTCGGTTGTGCTGCTCGACGTCGACTTCTTCAAGGCGGTCAACGACCGGTACGGGCATCAGCGCGGTGACGCCGTCCTGATCGAGCTGTCGCAGCGAGTCGTGCGCGCGGTGCGCGGCCAGGTGGACACGCTCGCGCGGCTCGGCGGCGAGGAGTTCGTGCTGATCCTTCCCGAGACGGGGGCCGACGGAGCGAAGAAGGTGTGCCGCAAGATCCTTGAATCGGTGGCGTCGGAGCCGTTCGGCAGCGAGGGCGAGGATCAGGCGTGGGTGACGGTCTCGATCGGATGCGCGACGTTCCCGCAGCACGGAACAACGCCGCAGACGCTGCTGCGCACGTCGGACTTCGCGATGTACGAAGCGAAGTCGCGCGGTCGCAACCGTATCGTGATGGCCGACGAGTTGGACTCGTCGCCGTCGGGTGGCGATTCGCTCATGCCCGACGAGCCGGAGGAGCCCGAGCCGGCCCTGCGCGAGATCGACATCATGGCCGCGGATCCGTTCCCCGACGTGTGAGGCCGCTCCCGTCGCTTGCCGCTCCGGCCTGAGGCTTCTAGACTCCGCCGCCAAGATGCCCATCAGAAAAGCGGTCATCCCCGCCGCCGGGCTCGGCACCCGGTTCCTTCCCGCAACCAAAGCGCAGCCGAAAGAGATGCTGCCGGTCGTGGACAAGCCCGCGATCCAATACGTGGTCGAAGAGGCCGTGCGGGCCGGGCTCGACGATATCTTGATCATCACCGGCCGCGGGAAGCGCTCGATCGAAGATCACTTCGACCAAAGCGTCGAGCTTGAAGTGTTCTTGGAAGCGAAGGGCAAAGACGAGGATGTGCGCGAGATGCGCGCGATCGGGGACCTCGCCGACATCTACTACGTCCGTCAGAAAGAGCCGCGCGGTTTGGGGCACGCGGTTTCGATGGCCGAGCGTCACGTCGGCGGCGAACCGTTCGCGGTCTTGCTGGGCGACGACATCATCGTGGATCCGTTGCTCGAGGAGATGATCGCCGTTCACGAGCGCGAAGGCCGCAGCGTCTTGGCGCTGATGGAGGTGAATCGGAGCGAGATCTCGTCCTACGGTGCGGTTGCGTCCGAGCCGGTCGGGCCGAACCTGGTCAAGATCGCCGACATCGTCGAGAAGCCGTCGCCGGAAGAGGCGCCGTCCAACCTGGCGGTGATCGGTCGTTACGTGCTCACCCCCGAGATCTTCGACGCGCTTCGCACGACCGAGCCGGGGTATGGCGGCGAGATCCAGCTCACCGATGCGATCCGAAGCCTTGTCGACACCCAAGCCGTGTACGGCTACGTGTTCGAAGGCATTCGCTACGACATCGGCAAGAAGATCGACTATCTGCGCGCGACCGTCGAGCTGGCCGCCGA
>DASWHR010000122.1:0-30397 GCA_036398095.1 Actinomycetota bacterium | reverse complement strand
GTACCCGAACATTCGCGACGGCCTGATCGACGCGATCGCGGCGACGCAGCCGGTCTGGTTCTTCGGCCTCGCCAACGATCAGCTCGGGTATCTGATCTCGCCGACGCCGGAAGGCTATCCGGAGCCGGTTCGCAAATCGTTCTTCGACGGCAACCCGCACGACCTGACCACGTGGGGCGTGTCGCCGATCGACAACGACAACTTCTTCTTCAACGTCACGCCCACGATCGGCGATCACGTGATGTGCACGATGATCAAAGGCTCGCTGCAGCTCGGATTCGCCCAAGGAAACGAGATCCCCGCGAAATGCGCACCGTTCATGCTCGAAGTCAACGAGTCCGGTCCCGGCGACCCGACCTGGTCGCCCGGCGTGTAGAGGCGTCCAGGAAGACGCGGAAGGACGCGCCGCCGCCGGGGCGGTCCTCGACCCATGCGCGGCCGCCGTGGAGCGCGGCGAAGCGCGCGACCAGGGCCAGGCCAATCCCGGTCCCGACTCGCGTGCCCTTGCCGCGGCGAAACGCCTCGAAGATCGCTCGCTTCTCGTCGTCGGCGATGCCCGCTCCTCGATCCTCCACGGCGAGCAGGATCCCGCCGTCGGCCTGCTCGGCCCGGACAAGAATCGGCGTTCCTTCGGGCGTGTGACGAAGCGCGTTGGCGAGCAGGTTTTCGACGATTCGCTCGACGGTCACGGGATCGACGGCAACGTTCATCGGAGCGGCTCGAACGTCGATGGTCCGATCGCCGTCCGCGACTTCACCAACCAGCCGCTGGATCGTCTCGTCGAGCCGGACCGGCTGGAATGCGGGCAGCCGGCCGGATACCCGCTCCAGATCCAGCACGTCGTTCACCAGCTTCAGCAGACGGTCCGCCGTTGCGTCGATCCGCACCAACGCCCGCGCTTTGTCTTCCTCGCTGAGCTGATGTCCGTGGTCGCGCAACAGCTCGACGAATCCGCGGATCACGCCGAGCGGTCCGCGAAGATCGTGCGCGACGGTGCGCACGGCGGCGGTCTTGGCCTCCTCCGCCTCGCGCCGCGCGATCACGTCGCCCGTGAGCGTGGCGACGAGCAGGGTCGTGAGCGCGGCGGTCGCGACGAATGCTTGCGCCTGGATCAATCCGATGCTCTCGTCGGCGTGCGCGAACGGTCCCCACCCGGCCGCGGTCATCCCGTTGACGGCGACGGCGACGATCGCAACGCCGTAGGACGCGCCGTGCATGCCGGCGCGCAACGCCATCAAGGCCAGCAGCGGAACGACCACCAGCGGCAAGGCCCCGTTCCACGCGACACCCCAGGGCGCCAGCGCGAGCACCGACGCTGCCGCGATCACGAACATGGACGCGACGAGCGTCCCGCGCGATGCTGCCGCCGACGACGTTCGGCCGCGCAACGCAATCAGAACGGCCGGACCCAGCGCCAGCACGCCGACCGCATCGCCGGCGAACCAGCGCGGCAACGCGGGGAAGAACGCGGAGACGCCGGCAAGCCGTCCGCTCGACGCTCCGACCAGCGCGCCGATCGCGGGGCCCACCAAGACCGCGAAGCCGGCGAAGCGAATCAAGTCGCCGGCATCGGCAAGATCGATTGCCTTCGGGCGGCGGCGCGTCAGAAGCCATGCAGCGGCCAGCGGCGCGGCGACGTTCGCGAATGCCCAGCCGATGCTCACGCCGGCGGGCAGGTGCGATACGAAGAAGGTGAGGCAGAACTCGGCGATCCACACCGCGGCCAGAAGCGCCGGCCATTCCCGCCGCGCGCGCCAGAGCAGCACGGCGACCGTCACTGCGGCGGCCGGCCGGAACGTGGTTCCGGTAGAGCCGCCGAAGGCGGTGACGACCGTCATCGCTTGCGCAAGTCCTGCGGAAACCAACCCGAGCGCGCCGGCCCACAGCAGAGCCGCCCCCCAACGAACGCCGCCAACCATCTCGTCGCGTTCCATATCGGCTCTGCCGGCGATGATAGCCCGCGCACCGCTCATTCCAACAGATCGACGCCCGATGCGAGGGGGTCTACGCCGATGTTCGGGACGCGAGCGCAGCGGCGAGCCGGCGGGCGGGGCCGCCCACCCCGGCCGCTTCGGCGGCGTCCACGAACCGGGCGGGAGCGGCCGGTGGAAGGGCGACAGGCACGCGGCCGATCGGCGCGTCCGATGCGATCCGCGCGACTCTGACCGCGCGGGCGACGTAGTCGAGTTGCGCGGCGACTTTGGCGATCGGGCCCTTGGCCGGCACGCCGGGCGCCGAGGCGGCCGCGACGACCGCGTCGAGCGAGCCGTGTTCGCGAATCAGTGCGGCCGCCGACTTCTCGCCGATGCCGCGCACGCCGGGCAGACCGTCGGACGGATCGCCGCGAAGGACCGCGAAGTCGAGGTAGGCACGCCCGGGAATCCCGTATTTCGCTTCGATCCATGCCTCGTCGACCTCGTCCAGATCCGACACGCCGCGTCGCGGGTACAACACCGCCACGTCCGGGTCGCGAACTAGTTGAAACAGGTCGCGATCGCCCGACACGATCCGGATCGGTCCGGGGCCGGCGCGAGCCACGAGCGTGCCGATCGCATCCTCGGCTTCGTAGCCGGCCGCACCGGCGCACGCGATCCCGGCGGCGCGCATCACATCGCGTACGACCGGGATCTGATCCTCCGGCCCCGCAATCTCCTCGCCTTCGGCGGCGACGCGCGCCGCCTTGTATTCGGGCAGGATCGCGACGCGCCACTCGGGCCGCCAGTCGTCGTCGAAACAGCACACGAGCCCGTTCGGCCGCCGCGCCGCGATCAGACGCGCGAGCATGTCGACGAAGCCGTGGACGGCGTTGACCGGCTCGCCGGTCGGCCCCCTCATCGCATCGGGCAACGCGAACCACGCGCGATAGATCAGGCTCGACGCGTCGATCAGAAGAAGGGTCACGCGGCGCAATCTACCCCGCTGCGTGAAGCGAAGGTGAAATCGCTGTGCGGACTCGCGGCGAAGTGCAGACACCGCGTCCGGTGCGTGCTGTGATGCGGGGGCAGGGGCCGATCGAAAGGAGCACACCGATGCGACGCACGATCACAACGGCGACGATGGCGCTGGCCATGGTCGCGATGCTCGCCGTCGTTGCCGACGGGGCGCCGCGCCCGCCGCGGCCGCGACCCGAACCGCCCGCCATGGACACCGGCGGGAACTTCGCAAGCATCTGCCGGTTCAGCCATCGCCTGCCCGACGATCCCATCGTCGCGCCGGGCGCGCCGGGCGCAAGCCACAGCCACGACTTCTTCGGCAACACCACCACCGACGCGAACTCGACCTACGCGTCGTTGCAAGCCGGGGACACGACCTGCAACCGCGAAGCCGACACGGCCGCCTACTGGGTCCCGACCCTGTCATCCGGCGGCCGGCAGATCCGTCCGCTCGGCGTGCAGGCCTACTACAACGCGCGCGGAAAGGAAGGCGTCGAGCCTCCCCCGGCCGACCTGCGGATCATCGCGGGCGACGGCCACGCCCAGGCGCCGCAGCCGATCGCCATCGTCGCCTGGCACTGCGGCGAACGGATGCGTGAAGGCTTGTCCCAGACGCCACCCTCGTGCGAGGACGGCCGCCTGCTCCGGCTTCAGATTCGCTTCCCCGATTGCTGGGATGGCGCGAACCTGGACTCGGCCGATCACAAGAGTCACATGGCGTACTCGCGTCGGGCGACGTGCCCGTCGACACATCCCGTTCCGTTGGCCGGACTTCGGCTGACGGTTACCTATCCGATCAGCGACGGCATCGGCGCGACGCTGTCCTCGGGTGGGGTGCTCACCGGCCACGCGGACTTCTTCAACGCCTGGGATCAGGACGAGCTGGCGCGACTCACCGAGTTTTGTCTCAACGGCCATCACGCCTGCGGCCGGCGCGGCTGACGTCCCCGGCCCGGCGACCCCCCGGATGCGCGGCGTCCGGGGGGTCCGTCGTTTACGCTTGCGCGAACGATGGCCGACGCCCCGAAGAAACGATCCGCCCGCGGCTCCGCGCCGCGGCCGGTGCCGCGCAAGAAGGCCGCCGGAAAAGCGCGCGTCATCAAGCCGCCGCTGCCCGAGGAAGCGCCCGAGTTCGTCACCCCCACCAATCCGTGGCCGGTCAACGTCGAGTGGCCGAGCGTGGGCTATTGGATGAAGGTCGCGGCCGGCGTCCTGGTTGTCTTCGCCGTCGCCAACATGGTGGTGGCGCTGCGTCAGATCCTGATCCTGATCCTGGTGTCGCTCATCCTGGCGATCGGCATCCAGCCGGGCGTGCACTGGCTGGTTTCCAAAGGGATGCGGCGCGGCAGCGCGGTCGCGACGATCTTCGTCGTGGGGGCGATGGTCGTCATGGGGTTCCTCGCGATGATCACGCCGGCGATCATCACGCAGATCGGCGACTTGGTCACGCAGGCGCCCGATCGAATTCGCGAAGCCCAAGAGAAGAACAAGTTCATCGCCGACATCAACGAACGATTCGACCTGACCGGCAAGCTCACCGACCTCGCCGAAAACCTGCCGTCCACGGCGCTGTCGCTGATCCGCTCGTTCACGGCGTTCGTATTCAATCTGCTCACCGTCATGATCCTCACGCTGTACTTCGCCACCGCGCTTCCCAAGATGGAGATCGGCATCGCTCGCCTGCTCCGTCGCGAAAACCGCGAAGAGTTCTCGACGATCTTGGACGAGTCGACCGGCCTCGTCGGCGGCTACATGATCGGCAATCTCGTCGTGAGCGTCATCGCCGGCGCCGTGTCGTTCGTCGCGCTGCTTCTGATCGGCGTTCCGTATCCGGCGGCGCTCGCGTTCTGGGTCGCGCTCGCCGACCTGATCCCCACCGTCGGCGCGCTCCTCGGCGCGCTCGCCGCGGTCCTGGTCGCCGCGTTCGCCGGCGTTCCCGTCCTGGTCGCCACGATCGTCTTCTTCGTCATCTACCAGCAGATCGAAAACTACGTGATCGCGCCGCGCGTGATGACGCGCACGGTCGAGATGTCGGCCGCGGCCGTGATCGTCGCCGTGCTGATCGGCGGCACCCTCGCCGGGTTCGCCGGCGCGCTGCTGGCATTGCCCACCGCGGCGATCATCAAGGTCATCCTGCAGCGGGTGTACCTGCACGAACGCCTGGAGGTTGTGCGGCGCGCAGACGAGCGCCACGAGGCGGAGCGCAGCGCCCCCAGATAGCGGCGGCTGCGAAGGCATCCGGCTCGCAGGTCCGAACACGCGTCGCAGCCCGTATCGGATCATACCCTTTCGCGGCTTTCGGCCGCAATAGTCGTTTTCCGTGATCTACGGCTGCGCGACCGCGGCGGGTCCCTCTTCGAAATCGACCATCGGTGCGTCCCGCCAGACCCGCTCGATCTCGTAGTACTCGCGCTCGGGTTGCGCGAACACGTGGACGACGACGTCTCCATAGTCGAGCACGACCCAGGTTCGCTCGCGTTCGCCTTCACGGCGGAGCGGCTTGCGCGGCGCGACCGCCTGCTCGATCTCGGACACGATGGTGCGGACCTGCCGGTCCGAGGCGCCCGAGCAGATCACGAAGTAGTCGGTGATCTCGATCAGCGAGCCGATGTCCAGGATGCGCACGTCGTTCGCCATCTTCGACGACGCAGCCCTGGCAATGTCGATCGCCAGGGCCTGAGGCGGAGCAAGCGTCGAGTTCAGCGTGTTTCCTCCTTCACAAAAACTAGGCCCTCGGTTGAAAATCATGACCGACAACGATGGTCACGTCCACCACGGTCTGCGCGCGCAGGCCGATCTCGATTTCCCCAACGCCCAAAAGTTCCTGAATCTTCCGTGCGGCACCCAGGCTGCGCTCGTCCCGCGAATACACCAGAATCTTGGTCGTTTCGTAGTCGAAGGAGCGAGCGTTCTTGTTGAGCACGATCCGGTACCCCTTCGGGATCAGCTTGAGCGCGACCTCTTCGCCGATCTGCGGGATCCCGTTTCCGTTGAGCACCTCGATCCGCGTTCCAAGATACGGGTTCGCCGGGATCGATTCCGCGAAATATTGGCGGACCAGGTTCGCGACCTGCTCCTCGTTGATTCGCAGTGCTTGCTCGGATCCACCGGCCGAGACCGGCTCGACCGGGAGCGTGGTGTAGATCCGGTCCTCCGGCGTCACGGCCGCGAAGGCGCTGAAGAACTCGGCCAGATCGAGAGGCGACAGGCCGGTTTCGATCCCCTGGTTCCATTCGTTGCCGACGTCGCGGAACTTCTGCGCGAGCGCGCCGACTCCCATCCGGCCCCACGCGGCGATCATCGCCTCCCACGCTTGCTGCGCCCGCGCGATCCGCGACAGCTCGGTCTCTCCTTCGCCTTGATAGCGCAAGAAGCGACGCACGGTCTCGCCGTCCATCTTCTGCGTGCCCGGCGAGAACGCGACCGCATTGCGGCCGGTGCCATCGTCGGCCAGCAGCGTGTCCTCGACGGTGATGTCGAGCCCGCCGAGGTCGTCCGCGAGCCGTCCGAACACCTCGTCGGTCAACGCCGCATCGCGATCGAGCGCGATCCCGAGCACGTTGTCCACCACGAGCGACTGCAGGCGCATCCCGCCGAACGAATACCCGCGGCCGGCCAGATCCAAGCCGTGACCGGGAATCTCGGTCAGTGCGTTCGACGGAATGAAAAGCGTCACCGGATTGGCGCCCTGCGCGTCGAGCGCGAAAACGACCAGCATGTCGCTGCGACGCGTCGGGTCGTCGGCCTGGCGGATCATGAACAAGATCGCGGTCTGGCCGTCCTCGTCGCCGGCGAGCGCGCCCGACCCACCGCGTCCTCGCCCGTCGACCCAGGTGACCGCGGCCCACACCGCGCCTGCGGCGAGCGTCATCGCCATCATCAACGCGACTGCGCGCCCCCGCCGGCGCCGGCGGCGGCCGCGACGAGCTCGCCGGCCCGGCTCGAATTCCGGCGGAACGGTTTGAATCTCTTCGTCGGTCATCATCGGTAGAGTCCGCTCTTCTCGATATAGGCGGCGACGCCCGCCGGCACCAGGTAATGGATCGGACGGCCCTCGGCGACGCGGCGGCGAATGTCGGTCGAGGAAATCGCGAGTGCCGGAATCTCCATCACGTCCACGCGATCCTCCAGTCCTTCGGGGAGCTGTTTGACGAGCCGGTCCAGGTCGTGGCCGGGACGGGTGCAGGCAATGAACCGGGCGCGGCGGAGCACCTCGGCCGGATCCTTCCACGAAAGGATCTCGAGCACCGCGTCGGCGCCGGTGATGAAGTACAGATCGACGTCGCCGATCGACTCGTTCAGCGCGCCGAGCGTGTCCACGGTGTAGGTGGGGGCGTCGCGATCGATCTCGATCCGGCTGACCCGGAACCGCGGATGCGACGACGTGGCGATCACGGTCATCAGATACCGATCCTCCGCGGGAGCGACGTCGATGCCTTCCTTTTGCCACGGCCGGCCGGCCGGAACGAACACGACCTCATCCAGATCGAACGCGACCAGGGCCTCGTCGGCCGCGACGAGATGCCCACTGTGGATGGGATTGAAGGTTCCGCCCATCACTCCGATGCGCCGACGCGTCATCCGCTTGACGAGTGTAACAGCGGGTCCGGGCGGTCAGAGGGATCGAGGAAGACCTTTGGGACCGAATCGGGCGGGACCGATGCGGAGCCGGACCCGAAGGATCAGACGACGACGATCTCGCCGGTCATCCGCAGATGGAGCGTGCAACGCACCTGCGTGGTCCCGGCCGAGGTGAACGTGAACTCGACCACATCGCCGGCCGCCAGCGGCTTGTCGAAGCCGGCGAAGGTGACGGTATGCGGGACCGCGCCCTTGTTCGTCCATGTGATCGTCCCGCCCGATTCAAGCACGAGCCGCTTCGGCTCGAACGTGAGCTTGTCGGTGGACGCGACCGTCGCCGACGACACCGGCTCGCCGGTCGGCGCGGAATCGGCAGCGTCGTTCGCGCCGCCGCTGCAGGCGGTCGCGACGAGTGCAAGCGCGGCAATGATGGCGAAACGCTTCATCGCGGCTATTCCGCGGCGACGACGATCGTGCCGGCCATGCCCTGCCCGGCGGCGGTGCCGTGAATCACGCAGTAGTAGGCAAACTCGCCGGCGTCTTCGAACGCGTGCTCGAACTTCTCTCCGACCTGGCCGCACGTGTTCGCATCGGTCGCGACGCAATCCGGATGCGAATCCACCGGAATGGTCGTGAACTTGACGTTGTGCAGAATGGCCTCGAAGACCCACGTGACCGTTTCCCCGGATTTGATCTCGAGTTCTTTCGGATCGAAGGACGCGCCGGCGGTGGCCGCGACGCTTGTCTGGGGAACGGGTTCGGGCGTGGGCGACTTCGGCAAACCGGTGGTCTTGGCCTCGCCGCATGCGACCAGCGCGAGCGCGAGAACGGCGGCCACGGCGGCCGGACGAGCGAAACGAGCCATGGTGAGGTTCCTCCTGTGGGCTTGAAAACGGCTGGATTCTACGTGAGCGACACGGCATCCCGCTTGTGCGGTTGCGCCGAACCGCCTGCCGGCGCGGAGCCTGATAGCCTCGATTTCGCGGGTGAGGAATTGCTTCGCATCTCTGCGAGGCGCGCCCACGGGAGGGATCGTTGGGATTCGAGGACGCGGTTCGCCGATCGAAGGAGATGCTCGACGTCGTGCTGGGCGGGATCGAGTCCGGGGAGGCGCGCGACCGGCTCGCCAAGCAGACCGTCAACGACTTCGACGACCATTTCACGCCCGGCCTGACGCGCTACCGCAAGTCCGTCACCGAAGCCGGCGACTTCGCCGCGATCGAATGGACCGGCGACGGCTCGATCGTCGTGGACGCGAAAGGCCGCGAGTGGATCGACTGCCTCGGCGGGTTCGGGATCTACTCGCTCGGCATCCGCCACCCCGAGATCGTCGCGGCCGTGCGCGCGCAACTTGACCGCAATCCGATGCCGACGCAGGAGCTGCTCGACCCGTTCAAGGCGATGCTGTGCGCGTTGCTGGCCGAGATCGCGCCGGGGGACATCACCAACGTCTTCGTCGCCAACTCGGGGACCGAAGCGGTCGAGGGCGCGATGAAGATCGCGCGCGTGTCCAGTGGACGCCCGGGGTTCGTGGTGGCCGAAGCCGCGTTCCACGGCAAGACGCTCGGCGCGCTGTCGCTGATGGGCAAGGAAGCGTTCCGCACGACGGTCGAGCCGCTGCTCGGCCCGGTCTGGCGCGTGCCCTTCGGCGACGCGGCCGCGGTCGACGCGATCCTTCGCGCCCACGCGGCCGACGTCGCGGCCGTCGTCATGGAGCCGATCCAGGGCGAGGCCGGCGCGGTCGTGCCGCCCGACGACTTCTGGCCGTCGCTGCGCGCGTTGTGCGACCGATACGGCGTTCTGCTGATCGCCGACGAAGTGCAGACCGGCCTCGGCCGGACCGGCCGCTTGTGGGGCGTCGACCATTGGGATATCGCGCCCGACATCATCACCTCGGCGAAGGCACTCGGCGGCGGCGTGATGCCGATCGGAGCGGTCGCCGGCCGCGCCGGGATCTGGAAGGCGCTCGAACCCAACCCGTTCCTGCACACCTCCACGTTCGGCGGCAACCCGCTCGCCTGCGCCGCCGCGATCGCATCGATCCACGTGATCCTGCGCGACCGGTTGTGGGAACGCGCCGAAAAGACCGGAGCCCGCTTCACCGCGGCGCTCACCGACCTGGCGGATCGCTATCCCCGCGTCCTCACCGGCGTGCGCGGAAAGGGCTTGCTGCTCGGAATGATGTTCCCCGACCACGAAACCGGCTATAAGGTCGCCTCCGGCTTGTTCCGCCGCGGCGTGCTGGTCGCCGGAACGCAAGTGTCGGCCACGACGATCCGGATCGAGCCGGCTCTGACGATTCCCGACGATCTGGTCGACGAGACGATCGGCCGCTTGGACGAAACGCTCGCCGAACTCGATCGGCCCTAGGAGGCGAGCTTTTCGATCCGCGCGGCGTCGCCGGAGTAGACGTCGTCGACGTAGCGCGTTCCGGCGAGGCTCGCGATCGCGCGCATCACCTCGTCGGTGAACCGCCGGTAGGCGGCGGCCTCGGTTTCGCCGGGCTTGATCACCAGCGTCATCGGCTCTCCGAAACGGACCTCACACCGGTACGGTCGGATCAGCAGCTTTCCCTTGGGGCAGGCGCGGCGCGATCCGACGACGGCCGTGGGAATGACGGGGCCGCCCGACAGATGCGCGACACGCGCGACCCCGGTGTGCCCGCGATACAGGTTCTCGTCCGGCGAACGCGTGCCCTCCGGATAGATCCCGAAGATGCGGCCGCGACGTACGCAGTCGGCGGCGGCTTGCAACGAGACATCCTTGGGCGCGTGACGATCGACCGGAATGACGGCGACCGACTTGAAGAACCAGGCGACCTTCTTGGTGATCACCAACTCGATCTTGGCGAGCCAGTAGACGTGGCGCCAGAACGAGGCGCAGACCAGAATCGGATCGATGCCCGACTGATGGTTGGATGCGATGATCATTCCGCGGCGGCCGCGCACGTGCCGCGCGCCGACGACGCGCACCCGCCAGTACGCGCGGATCAACGGAACCAACGTTATCCACCAGATGCGATACAGCATCGCCTGACCTCCTCTACCGGGCGGTAGATTATCCGGGGCGGGGGCGGAATACCAGACCGGTTCCATCACGACCGTGACCTGCGCGTTTGCCCCGCGCGGACCGATCCGGCACCCTATGCCGCATGATTCCCGCGCGCATCTCGCTGGTCACGCTCGGCGCCCACGACCTCCGGTCGCTCCGCCGGTTCTACGCCGCGCTGGGCTGGAAGGAGTCGCCGATCTCGCAAGAGGGATTCGCGGCGTTCGAGACGGGCGGCGGCGTGCTGGCATTGTTCCCGTTCGACGATCTCGCGACCGACGCATGCATCCCGCCGCCGGTGCGGCGCGAGTCGTTCCGCGGAGTAACGCTCGCCGTCAACGTCGCCTCGGCGCACGAGGTGGACGACGCGATCGCGACCGCCCGCGAGGCCGGGGCGCAGATCCTCAAAGAGCCGACCGACGCGGATTGGGGCGGCCGGACCGCCTACTTCGCCGACCCGGAAGGCAACATCTGGGAAGTCGCCTGGATGCCCGGCTCGGCCTTCGACGAGCGCGGCGCCCTGATCCTTCCCTAGCTGCCGGACGCTGAGGCGAGCGCGGCGATCGCGGCCGGCAGCTCATCGAGCCGGTCCACCACGATCGTCGGCTCGGCCGTCCAGGAACGGGCGGCTTGCACCAGCGCCCACGGTCCCCGCCGGACGAGGGCCGCGCGCATGCCGGCGGCCAGTGCCGGCAGCACGTCGTTGTCGATGCGATCGCCGACGTAGCACATCTCGGCCGGGTCACATCCCACCGACTGTGCTAACGCGGCGAAGAAGACGGGGTCGGGCTTCTGCGCGCCCAGAGACGCGCCCGAGGTCAGGAAATCCACCGGCAGGTCGAGCGCTCGCAGCGCCTGCTCGATCTGGCGCGAGGAGTTGCCTGCGACGCCCACGCGAAGCCCGCGGGAGCGAAGCTCCCGCAGACACGGGATCGCGTCCGGGTAGAAGTGCTCGCGCCGCGCCTCGTAGGTATAGCGCCCGTCGCGCGGCGTCGTCGGCCCGACCAGGTCGAAGACGTGCTCGTGATCTTCGCCTCGCTCGATCAGGATTCCGACAGCCGCGGCGAGCGTGAACGACGGGACGCCGATCCACTCCGCGACCGTCTCCCAGAGCGCGGTCTCGTCCAGCAACGTCTCGCCGACGTCAAACACGACCGTCGTCACCATCGTCACGGCTTGTGCTCCGTCGTCGAAGTTCCTGGACAAGATGGCCGGCGCCTGCGGTCCGAGTGCAAGGCACGACGAGGGCGCATACCTGCAGGTATGCCACCAAGGAGCAACGCGGCAATCGGGCCGCAGGGACGGCCAGGTGTCCAGAGAAGTCGGGGCACTAGATCACGCGCTCGATGAACTCTTCGAGCTGGCGGAGATTTCGAACTTCGAACATGCCGGAGGCGTGACGGGCATAGTCGGCGGCAATCGAATCGCCGGTGTCCCAGTAGTTGATCGGCTCGGGATTGAGCCAATACACGCGGCGCGCTTTCTGTCCGATCGCCTTGATGACCCACGACGCGCTGGCGCGGTAGTTGTTGCGCGCGTCGCCCAGGATGACGACGCTGGTGCGCGGCCCGATGCTCGATCCGTAGTCGCGCCAGAACCGCTCCAGCGAGTTGCCGTAGTCGCTGTGGCCGTCGAAGCGAACCACGTCGGCCTCCTGGTTCATGCGATCGACGGCGACCAGGAAGTCCTCGTTCGCGAACAGGTGCGTCACTTCGTCGAGATGATCCACGAACACGAATGAGCGGACGCGGCTGAACTGTGCCTGGAAGGCGTGCACGAACATCAGCGTGAAGCGCGCGAAGGCGGCGACCGAGCCGGAGATATCGCAGACCATAAACAGCTCCGGCCGGTGCGGCGCCTTGTGCCGGTAGCGGGTGTCGAAGGGAACGCCTCCGGTGGAGAGCGAGTGGCGGACGGTCGCGCGAACGTCCAGGCGGCCGCGGTTCGCGGCGCGCCGCTTCATCGCGAGCCTGGTTGCCAGCCGGCGGGCGAGCGGGCGGATCGCACGGCGAAGTTCGACGATCTCGTCGCGGGTGGCCCGCACGAAGTCGAGATCTTCCGGGAGCGGCCGGACCGTGTGCTTGGCGACCTGGGCGGCGCCGCGATGCTCGGCGAGGCGGCGGCGGACGTCGGCCTCGACTTCTTCGCGGAATGCGCGCAATCGCTGCTCGAACTCGTCGCGCCACATCCGCTCCTCCAGCGGCGTCAGCGCGCGACCCTCGACGGCATCCTGCATCAGCCGCGCCAGCAACGAATCGAGATCCACCGCGCGGAAAACCCGATACTGGAAGTAGGGCGATCCGCTCTGTGCGGCTTCGACACGGCCGAAGCGTGACACGGCCATTCGCGCGGCCTCCCGGATCGCGGACGCGTCGCCGCCGAGCAGCGTGCGGAACAGGTCTTCCAGATACTCCTGCTGCTGATCGTCGGGATCGCCGCCGTCGGGCGGCGCGTCGAAGCGCTCCTGCTCTTCGACGGCCTCGGCGCCGCGGCCGGTTCGCCAATACAGGTCGAACAGCGTGTCGAACGCCTTGCGATGCGCCTCGGATTTGACCATCGTCGCGGCGAGCGCGGCCTTGAACGCATCCTTGTCTTCGCTGGGGACGTGAGCGAGCGCACGAAGCGCGTCGAGGTTCTCGCTGACGGCAACCGGCACGCCCGCGTCGCGCATCGCCCGCGAGAACTCGAGCATGCGCGTGAGCATCGCTAGTTGTTCCCCGGCCGCGGCGGGATCTTCAAGTGCGCGACGACTTTTTCGACGTCGGTCTGGAACTTCAGCAGCGCCGTCAATGTGTTCTGCGCCGATGCGGCGTCCAGCTCGGTCACGCCCAAGTGCAGCAGCGTGCGCGCCCAATCGATCGTCTCGGCGACGCTCGGCGCCTTCTTCAACTCCAGCGCACGGATCGAGCGGACGAGTCGCACAACCTGATCGGCGAGCGTCGCGTTGATCTCGGGGACGCGCTCGAGCACGATCGCCTTCTCGCGATCCACGTCGGGATAGTCCAGGTACAGGTACAGGCAGCGGCGCTTGAGCGCTTCGGACAGCTCGCGCGAGTTGTTGGAGGTGAGGACGACGAATGGGATCTGCCGCGCTTTGAGCGTCCCCAACTCGGGTATCGAAACCTGAAAGTCGCTCAGGACCTCGAGCAGCAGCGCTTCGCCTTCGAAGTCCATCTTGTCGATCTCGTCGATCAGCAGCACCACGGACTCTTCGCTGCGGATCGCCTTCAGGACCGGCCGTTCGAGCAGGAACTCGTCGCTGAAAATGTCGCCGCTGATGGCATCCCAGCCTTCGTCCTGGCCGGCCTGGATCCGCAGCAGTTGCTTCTTGTAGTTCCATTCGTAGAGCGCCTTGGTCTCGTCCACGCCTTCATAGCACTGCAGGCGGATGAGCGGATCGCCCAAGATGGTCGCGACGGCCTTCGCAAGCTCGGTCTTGCCCGTCCCGGCGGGACCTTCGACCAGAACCGGCTTGTCGAGCCGGTCGGCCAGGAACACCACCGTCGCGATGGCCTCATCGGCTAGATAGCCGGCCGTGGCGAGCCGCGCGACGACGTCTTGAACTGATTCGAACCTCACGCGTCGGGCCTCCCCGCTTCGATGCCGGCGTCGATGCCGGAATCGATGAACGCAAGAAGCTGCCCGAGGTGCTCCCGGTAGTGCCGGTCGGCACACTCGTGGATCATCTCGACGACCTTGCCGCTGAGCGCGACGGGCGCAACCTGGTCGATCTCCTCTTGCAGGCGGTGATGCGCGGCCGATGCCATCGCGATCACCTCGTGAACGGTCAAGTCCTTGCACGTGTCGTGGGACGCCGCGTTGAATGCGTCGAGTTCGGGACCGCGCGAGGGGGAGCCGGCGCGGATGCACTCGAGTTGCCGGGCCGCCTCGGCCGCCCAGCAGCCGACGTGGGCGAGCAGATCCTTGAGAGACCAGTCGCCGGTCGCGCCGGGCGTGGTCCACTGCGCCTCGGTCAACCGGGCGCAGGCGTCGTGCAATGCATGCCAGGCGGTCTCTTCGGCAGCGAGGATCTCGTTGCGGAGCTGACTCATTCGCGGACCTGCCCGCTGCCGCGAACGACGTATTTCGAGGTGGTGAGCGCTTCGAGCGCGAACGGTCCGCGCGCATGCAGCTTCTGCGTCGAGATGCCGATCTCGGCGCCGAGCCCGAACTCGCCGCCGTCGGCGAAACGGGTCGAGGCGTTGATCATCACGCAGGCGGCGTCCACCTCGGCCGCGAACCGCTGCGCGGCCCCGTAGTCCTCCGTCACGATCGCCTCGGTATGAAGCGTGCCGTAGGCGTTGATGTGCTCGATCGCCTCGTCCAGCGACCCGACGACTTTCACCGAGATCGTCAGATCCAAAAACTCAGCGCGGTAATCGTCGTCGGTGGCCGCCACGACCACGTCGGAGTAGGCGCGGGTCGCGTCGTCGCCGCGAACCTCGACACCACGCGCCGCCAGCTCGGCGAGGAGCTTGGGCATGACGTCGTCGGCGACGGCACGATGCACCAGCACAGACTCGGCGGCGTTGCACACGCTCGGGCGGTGCGTCTTGGCGTTGATCACGATCGGGATGGCCTTGGACACGTCGGCCGAGGCGTCCACGTAGACGTGGCAGTTTCCGACGCCGGTTTCGATGACCGGGACGCTCGCGCCTTCGACGACGTTGCGGATCAGATCGGCACCGCCACGAGGGATCAGCACATCCACGTACCCGCGCATGCGCATCAGCTCGGCCACCGATTCGTGCGAGGTGTCCTCGACGAGCTGCACCGCGTCTTCGGGCAGGCCGGCTTCGACGATCGCGTGACGAATCAGCCTCGCCAGCGCCTTGTTGGATTCGATCGCCGTCCGCGAGCCGCGAAGGATGCACGCGTTGCCGCTCTTGATGCACAGCGCCGCGGCGTCCACCGTCACGTTCGGCCGGGCCTCGTAGATCATGGCCACGACGCCCAACGGCACGCGCACCTCGACGATGTCGAGACCGTTCGGCCGCCGCGTGCCGCCGATGACCTCGCCGACGGGGTCCGGCAACGCGATCACGTCGCGAACGGCGCCCGCGATCTGGGATATCCGCTCGGGCGTGAGGGTGAGACGGTCCAGCAGCGCGCGCGACAGGCCTTCGGATTCGCCGCGTTCCAGGTCGGCGGTGTTCGCATCCAGGATCGCGTCGGCAGCCTCTTCGAGCGCGCGGGCGATGCCGGCCAGCGCCTCGTCCTTGACCGCCGATGAAGCCCCGGCCATCGCTCGCGCGGCCACCTTCGCACGCCGCCCGATCTCGATCATCATGATCCGATCAGCGTACCGTTTTCGCGCAGTTTCCGCCCCGAATGGGTGCGTGGATGTTCGGTTTTCGAATGCTGATGCACCCAAACGCCGCTAGAGGATGACGAGAGAGTCCCGGTGGATCACTTCGCGACCGCCGTCGCGGATGCTGTGGCCGGCAATCGATGCGATCTCGTCGCTTCCATAGTTGACCAGGCCCTTCGCGAACACGCTCCCGTCCGGTCCGGCCACCTCGACCGCGTCGCCCATGGCGAACGTCCCGGTCGCGCGGACGACGCCGGCGGGAAGCAGGCTGCGGTTCCCCTCGACAAGCGCGGCGACGGCTCCGGCGTCGACGAAGATCGTCCCGCGCGAGGACTGCGCGAAGCGGATCCACAGCTTGCGCGACGAGCCCCGCGCGCGATGCGGCGGGAAATGTGTGCCGACCGTCTTGCCGGCCAGGACATCCGCGAGGATTCGCGTCGAGCGGGCGCCGGCGATCACGACGTGCACTCCCGAGGCGGTCGCGATGCGCGCAGCTTCGACCTTCGAGCTCATTCCTCCCGATCCAACCCCCGACCGAGCCCGGCCGGCGCGGACCGTGGACAGATGCTCGGGGTCGGCGACCTCGGTGATGAGCATCGCGCGGTGGCTCCGAGGATCCTCGGTGTAGAGCCCGTCGATATCGGAGAGCATCACCAGCAGATCCGCATGCACCAGGTTCGCAACCAGCGCAGCGAGCCGGTCGTTGTCGCCGAATCGGATCTCGTCCACCGCGACCGTATCGTTCTCGTTCACGATCGGAACCACGCCCAGCTCCAGAAGACGCATGATCGCAGCGCGCGCGTTCAAATACCCCTTGCGGCGCACAAAGTCGTCTTGGGTGAGAAGCACTTGCCCAACCGGAACGCGCCTCCGCGCGAACGATCGCTGATACTCATGCACCAAAATGTTCTGCCCGACCGACGCGGCCGCCTGCAGCGTCGGAATGTCGGTCGGCCGCCGCTTGCGTCCCAGCGCCGGCAATCCCGCGGCGATCGCCCCCGAGGACACGAACACAACATCCACACCCGACCGCCGCACGGCCGAGATCTGCGTTACCAGCGACGAGATCTGCCGCTGATCGATCATCCCGTCCGGACCGGTCAGACTGGACGAGCCGACCTTGACGACCAGCCGCCGCACCGGCGGCAGCACGCGCCTGGAATCCGGCCGGCGCGTCACGACACGCGCTCCGGCAGGAAGTTGAACACCGCATCGCCGATCCGAACCTCGTCTCCCTCGACCGCACCGGCTTTCTCAAGCGCGCTTTCGATACCCAGCGTCGCGAATCGCTCCTGCAAGTACGCGACCGCATCGTCATTGTCGAGATCGAATCGGGTGACGAGCCGCTCGGCCCGCTTGGATACGACGCGAAACGCCTCGTTCTCACGGACGATCTTCACCCGGTCGGACGTGGGCGTGATCTTGATCATGGTGTGCGTTTCGGCTGCGGGAGCCGCGACGGCGCTCGTCGCCGCGACGGCCGCGGCGAGCATCTCGTGAATCTCGTCCGTGCCGGCACCGGTCAGCGCCGACGCGACGATCATCCTGATATCGGGCGGAAGCGCGTCGCGCAATGCTCCGGCCCGCTCACTCGCGCCGTCCAGGTCGCACTTGTTCGCCACCACCACCGTCGCGCGTGCCGCGAGCGCGGGATCGTAGGCGGCCAGTTCGTCGCGAAGCGCCGTGTAGGCTGCGACCGGATCGGCTTCCTCGCTTCCCACGTCGATCACGTAGCACAGCACCAGGCATCGCTCGAGATGCTTCAGAAACGCGTGTCCGAGCCCGCGTCCTTGCGCGGCACCCTCGATCAGGCCGGGAATGTCGGCGACGACGAATCGTCCGTCCTCGGTCTCGGCGACGCCCAAGTGAGGCGTCAGCGTCGTGAACGGATACGCCGCGACTGTCGGACGCGCGGCCGACAGGCGCGCGATCAGCGAGGACTTGCCGGCGTTGGGCAGCCCGACCAGTCCGACGTCGGCAAGCACGCGCAGTTCCAGCCGCAGCGTTCGCTCCTCGACGATCTCGCCGCGTTCGGCGAAGCCGGGGGCGCGGCGCGCGCGCGAGACCAGCGACGCGTTGCCTCGCCCGCCTTGACCTCCGCCGGCCACGATCGCTTCGGCCGGGGCCCGCACCAAGTCCGCGATGATCTCACCCGTCGATGCGTCGCGCACCAGCGTCCCCTCGGGGACGAGCACTACCAGCGCCGGCGCGCTTGCTCCGTGCTTGTCGTCCCCGCGGCCGTGGGCGCCGCGCGGCGCGCGCTGATGCGGATGCCGCGCGAGGTCGGCGAGCGTGCCGATGTTGGGGTCGGCGCGAAAGACGACATTGCCGCCGTTGCCGCCGTTGCCGCCGTCCGGCCCGCCCTTTGGGTTGTACTTCTCGCGGCGGTACGAAGCCGCGCCGTTGCCGCCGTCGCCCCCTTTGACGATGACGACGGCCTCATCGATGAAATCGCCGGATCGGCTCATCGATAGGGAATGCTAGCGGGAAGGGTCGGGGAAAGCGGCCGGTTAGGCGCTGACGATGCTGACGACCTTGCGGTTGCCCATGCGATGGAACCGAACGGTTCCTTCGACGCGAGCGAACAGCGTGTCGTCGGATCCCTTGCCGACCCCGAGGCCGGGGTGGATGGGCGTGCCGCGCTGGCGGACGAGAATCTCGCCCGCGTTCACGGTCTGGCCGGCGTAGCGCTTCACGCCCAGCCGCTGCGCGCTGGAATCGCGACCGTTGCGGCTGGAACCGACGCCTTTCTTGGATGCCATAGCGCGGGAAGAATACCAGGGCTCTGCAGCCGTGGCCACCCGCCATTTGCCTCGCGGCGGCGGGAAAAGCGACAAACCGCCACTGGACCGGGAACGGCGCGGCCGGAGCGCGCAGGGGCTCCGGCCGCTCGAGATCGGGCCTACTCCTCGGACGAGGGGGAGGCGGCTTCGGTCTTCTTGGCTGCAGGCGCGGCCTTCTTCTTGGCGGCGGTCTTCTTGGCCGGCGCGGCTTTCTTCTTCGCGGCCGGCGCGGCTTTCTTCTTCGCCGCGCTCGCGGCCGACTTCTTCTTGGCCGCATCCTTGCGCTCGGTCCTGGCCTTGTCGCGGGCTTCGGTAGCGGCCTTCGAGGCTTCGGCCTTGTCGGCGTCCTTCTTCTCGGACGCGGCCTTGGCGTCGTCGAGCGTCTCCTTCTTTTCCCCGAAGCTGATCTCGCTGATCTCGACCAGCGTCAGCATGGAGCGGTGACCAATGTGGCGGCGGTAGCCGGTTTTGTGCCGGTACTGAAACACGTCGATCTTGTCGCCGCGCACGTGCTGCACGACGCGGCCGATCACGGCGCCCTTGTCGGCAAGCTCCTTGCGGTCGCTGACCGCGTTGCCTTCTTCGACGCTGATGAGCAGCGGCGCGAAGCGGATCTCGCTGTCGGGCTCTTGCTTCAGGTGGTCAACGGTGATGGTCTCGCCGACGACGACCTTCTCTTGGTGGCCGCCGGTTCTGATGATCGCGTACATCTACGTCCCTTCCTCTCGACGGGTCCGGCTCGCCCCGAGGGGCGATTCCAAAAGGCCGGATGCCCTGTCCCTCAATCGATGTCGTGGGTAATGACGATACCGCGCCCGTCACAGTTGGGGCACGGCTCGCTGAATGCGTCCAGCAGACCTTCCGAAACGCGCTTGCGGGTCATTTCGACGAGCCCCAGGTTGGAGACGTCGAAGACCTGCGAGCGGGTCTTGTCCCGGCCGAGCGCCCGCTTGAGCGTGCGCAGCACCTGTTCGCGATTCGACGGCAGAAGCATGTCGATGAAGTCGATGACGATGATCCCGCCGATGTCACGCAACCGAAGTTGCCGCGCGACCTCCTCGGCCGCCTCGATGTTGTTCTTCAGGACCGTGTCTTCCAGCGAGCCGCCCTTGCCGACGAACTTTCCGGTGTTGACGTCGATAACGGTCATCGCCTCGGTGCGGTCGATCACGATCGAGCCGCCCGACGGCAGCCAGACCTTGCGTTCGAGTGCCTTGTGGATCTGCTCGGTGACGTGATACTGCTCGAGCATCGGCAGCGGCCCTTCGTGCAACTCGATACGCTCGATCAGATCCGGGCCTTGCTCTTCCAGATAGCCCTTGATCGTTTCGAACATGCCGCGCGAGTCCACCACGACCCGCTCGAAGTCTCCGCTGAAGATGTCGCGAACGACGCGCATGACCAGTTCGGGCTCGGCGTGGAGCAAGGCCGGCGCCTTCGCGGTCTTCTTGTTCGCCTGCACTTCTTCCCAGACCTTGAGCAAGTTCTTCAGGTCGCGCTCCAACGCGTCGCGGGGCGCACCTTCCGCGGCGGTGCGAACGATCACACCGTGCTCTTTGGGCTTGATATCGCGGAAGATCTGTCGCAGCCGCGAGCGCTCGTCTTCGCCGAGTCGCCGCGAGATGCCGGACACGTTCTGCTCCGGCGCGAGCACCAGGTAACGGCCGGCGAGCGAGATCTGCGCGGTCAGGCGCGCGCCTTTGGTTCCGAGCGCGTCCTTGGTGACCTGCACCATCACCGCCTGTCCGGGACGCAGGATCTGCTCGATCCGCGGCGGCGGCCCGTCGCCTTCCAGGTCTTCGCTTTCGTAATTGACCTCGCCCGCATACAGAACCGCGTTCCGGCCGCGACCGACGTCCACGAACGCGGCCTCCATCGACGGCAGGACGTTCTGCACCTTGCCCAGATAGACGTTGCCGACGATCGTGCGCGACTTCTGGTGCGCCACGAAATGCTCGATCAGCACGCCGGCTTCCAGCACCGCGATCTGGGTGCGGTCCTCGTGATCGTGGATGAGCATCGTCTTGGCTTCGCCGCGAAGCGCACGCGCCTCGCCTTCCGACAGACGCCGCCGCGGACGCCGCGGACGCTGCTCGCGCCGCTGCTTCTGCGCCGCGAGCCGCGTCGAGCCCTGCCGCTGTGCGCCGCCGCCCTGCCCGGCCTGTCGCTGCCGCGGCGCCCGAGCCGGCTCGGCGGTCTTGCTCTCCCCGTTTCCGCCGTCTGAGGCGTCCGTTTCCTCTCCCGATCCGGCCGTTGTGCGCGCTCCGCCGCCGCCGCCGCGACCCCGGCCACCGCGCCGGCGGCGCTTTCGCGGCTGACCGGTCGCGGTCACGTCTTCGGATGCCGCGTCGTCGCCGGATGCGACCGCAGCGTCCGAGGCGGCCGCCGCCTCGCTCTCCGGTTTCTCGCTACGAGCGGCCGCCGGCGTCCGCGTCCGCGGCTGCTGCGAGCGAGGCTGCTGCGTCCGGCGCTGCGGCGCGCGCGCCGGCTTGGCGGCATCGTCGCCGCCGGCGGATGGCTCCGACGCCGCGCCGCCGGGCGACTCCGAATCGTCGCCGCCATTGTCGCCGCCATTGTCGCCGCCGTTGTCGCCGTTCTCTCCGGCCGGCTTCTTCTTGTGACGCCGTCCGCCGCGGCGTCCGCGGCGGCGCTTGCGCGGCGCGCCGGTTGCGGTCGCCGTCCCCTCTCCCCCGCCGTTGCCCGGCTCCGCGCCGTCCGACGATCCGTTCGCGCCGGCGTCTGGGGCGTCTGGGGCGTCTCCGGCCCCTCCGGACGGCGCCGCACCCGAAACGGGCGGCGGCGCGGCACGTTCGCCTTGCGGCGGCGCCTGCGACGCGGAGGCGGCACTCTCGGCGCCGATCTCCTTTCGTTCTTCTTCCACGTGTGCTCCTTCGATGCGATGCGCGCGATCAGATCCGGCGCATATGGACGTTGAGCAGGATTCCCGTCGCGATGAAATTGGTGAGCAGCGACGAGCCGCCGTATGAAACGAACGGCAAGGGAATCCCGGTGATCGGCGATAAGCCGATCGTCATTCCGATGTTGACGAAGACTTGGAACGTGATCATCGACACCACGCCGGCGGCGAGAAGCGTTCCGAACAGATCCTTCGACAGCATGGCAATGCGCACGCCGCGCCATAACAGCAGCGCGAAGAGCGCCAGCAGCACCGCCGAGCCGACGAATCCGGTCTCTTCGCCGACGGCGGTGAAGATGAAATCGGTGTGCTGCTCGGGCACGAAGTCCAGGTTCGTCTGCGTGCCTTGGAAGAGGCCCTTGCCGGTCAGACCGCCGGAACCGACGGCGATCTTGGCCTGATTGAGGTTGTAGCCGGTCACTTGCGGATCGGCCGACGAGTCCAGGAACGCGCGCAGCCGCGCCACCTGGTAGTCCTCGAGCACGCCGACGTGCAGCACGCCCCAGACGGCCGCGACGCCGAGCGTGAGAAGCGCGAGCATCGCGCGCACGCGCGTGCCGGCGACGAGCAGCGCGCCGAACAGCAATGCCAGCAGCACCAGGAGCGTCCCGAGGTCGGGCTGCTTGAAGATCAACGCCGCGGGCAGCGCCACGATCAGGATCGCCCGCAGCACGTCGAGCCCTCCGGGCGTCCCGCGCGCTTGTGCGAGCAACGCCGCCAGCGTCACGATCACGCCGACTTTCATGATCTCGGACGGCTGCAATTGCAGCGGGCCGAGGTCGATCCATCGTTGCGCGCCGAGCGAAGAGTCCCCGAGGCCGGACAGCACCGCGACGAGCAAGACGACGCCGACGCCGTAGAGCGCACCCGCCCAGGTGCGAAGCCGGCGGTACGGAATCGCCGCAGCGATGCCGCCGGCGAGGACGCCGATCCCGGCGAAGAGCAACTGCCGGTTGAGCAGGAACTGGTTCGTGAACCCCTCGTCCCGCAGACGCGCGAACGATGCCGAGTAGATCATCACCGCGCCGATGGCCGTCAGCGCCAGCGCGGTCAGGACCAAGACCGGATCGACATGACGCAGCGCCGCCGACGCCGGCAAGCCGTGCCGGCCGACCCGCTGCCTTCCGATCCGCGACACGCGCGGACGGAACAGACGCGACCAGCGGCCGCGAGCATGTTGCGCGCCGTAGTCCATCAGTCGCTCCTGGCCGTGCCGTAGACGATCGGCGTGAGCGGGAAGCCGAAGAGCTGGTCCATGATTCGCCGGACGATCGGCCCCGACACCTGCGAGCCGAAACCGGCCTGTTCAACGACCGAGATGGCGACGTACTTCGGATCCTCGGCGGGCGCGAACGCCGCAAACCACGAGAACGGCTGCTTGCCCGCGATCTCGGCCGAGCCGGTCTTGGAGGCAACCGATACCTCGCCGAGCGGCCATCCCGCGAACGGCGCCGAGCCGGTCCCTTCGCTCGTCACGCGCCCGAGCGCGTCGAGAATGTAAGCGTGATGCCGGGGATCGAGTCCGGTCGTTTGCGTGACCTGCGGCTCGATCAGCTCGGTCACCGATTTCGTTTCGGGATCGACGGCTTGCATGCCCACGTGCGCGCGCATCACGTTCCCGCCGTTGGCGAGCGCGCCGTAAGCGAGCGCCATCTGCAACGGCGTGACGGCCAGATCGCCCTGCCCGATCGACATGTTGACCGCGTCGCCGCCTCGCCAGACGTACCCGCGAATGCACAAGTCTTGCCAGGCCTGCTCGTTCGTCTCGCGATAGCGCTCGCACCAGGTGTCGCGATTCTTGCGCCACTGGTCTCGCTTGTAGGCGCGGCCGGGCATGCGTCCGCGCGTTTCGCTGCCGATGTCGATTCCGGTCGGCCGGCCCAAGCCGAACTTGACCGCCCAATCCTGCATCGCCTCGTAGACCGACTTGTTGGCGCCCTCGCGCTCGCGCTCCTTGGCCCACCAGTTCGCGCCCAGTCGATAGAACGGCGTGTCGCACGATTCGATCAGCGCCTGCGAGACCGTGAGCGTGGTGTTGCGGGCGCGCCAGTTGCGGAAGATCCGGCCGCCGTAGTCGAACTCGGTGGTGCACGCGAACCGCGAAGTCTGGCTCGCCTCGCCGGTCATGAGCGCCCCGGCAGCCACGAACGGCTTGAACGTCGAGCCCGGCGGGTATGCCGACTGAATCGTTCGATTCAGCAACGGCTGATCGTTTTCGGGGTCGTTGAGGAACGCCCAGTATTGCGGGTCGATCCCGCCGGAGAACTGCTTCAAGTCGAACGTCGGGTGCGAGGCCATGGCCACGATCTCGCCGGTCTTCGCGTCGAGCACGACCACACCGCCGGCCGGCGCGGCGAACCGCTGCTTGGTCTCGGCGAAGACGCGGCCGCGGGCGCGCTGAATCCCTTCGAACAGCGACTCTTCCGCGACCTTTTGCACCGTCAGGTCGAGCGTGAGCTGCAAGTCCCTGCCCGGGACCGGCGGCTCCGACCCGAGCGTCCGCAGCGGCGTGCCGCGCGAATCGACTTCGATCTTCTCCAAGCCCGGCTTGCCGCGCAGAACGTGCTCGTAGCTTCGCTCGACGCCGGCGCGACCGATGTCGTCGCCGAGCCGGTAGCCGTCGTCGCGCCGCTCCTGCAGCTCTTTTTCGTTGATCTCGCCGACGTAGCCGATCACGTGCGCGGCGATGCCTCCTTCGGGATACAGCCGCACCGGTTCGACGTCGGTTTCGACGCCGGGGAACTCGGCGGAATGCTCGCGAAGGTAGAGCCATTGCTCTTGCGGGACGTCTCGCGCAACGACCACCGGCTTGTACGGCGAGACTCGCTTGTCGGCGAGGCGCTCCTCCAGTTCGGCGCGCGAGATGCCGATCAGCCCGGCGAGCCGGTCCAGCACCGCGTCGCGGTCCCGCAGATCGGAACGCCGCACGCCGACGGTCAGCGACGAGCGCGTTCCGACCAGCACCTCGCCGTTGCGATCGAGGATCTTGCCGCGCGGCGCCGGGACCGACACCAGCCGCACGTAATTCGCCGTCGCCGCCGCCGCATACTGATCGTTTGCGAGCACCTGCAGGAACCACAGCCGCGAGGCGAGGATCGAGATGAGCGCGAGCATGATCAGGCCCAGCGCGGATACGCGCACGCGGATCCGGTCGTCGTCGCCGAAGCCCCGGTTCACAGCCGCACCACCTTCCGGGGTCGCAGCCGCTCGCCCACACGCCGGACGGCCGGCAGCACGAACGGCGCGAGCAGCATGCTGTAGACGGCGGCGAGCCCGGCGTGGCGAACCACCTCGACCGGCACGAGCCCGTCGAGCCCGAACAGGACGCTCACCGCTCCGTACCCGATCACGCCGGCGGCGGTGGCCAGGCCGGCGATGATGATCGTGAGCCAGGCCGATGTTCCTTCGTAGTGCTCGCGGAGCGCGCCGACCGCATAGCCGACCGAGGTGAACACCAGCGAGCTCAGTCCCTTCGGCAAGTCCAGGAGCATGTCGGTGGCGAAGCCGCCGACGAAGCCGGCGACGGCGCCGGCCGCCGGCCCTTCGGCCATGCCCAGCGCCACCACGATCAGCAACACCAGCTCGGGCTGGGTGCCCCCCAAGGTCATGCCGCCGAGCAGCGTCGTTTCGAGCAGCAGTCCGGTCATCATGACCAGGCCCAGCAGGAGCACGCGGCGGCCGATCATCGCGACGCTCCCGGGGAGGGAACCGGCGACGCCGATCCGGATGCCGCCGGACTCGCCACCGGGCGGGGCGTTCCGACGCCGGTGACGACCAGCACGAAGTCGAGTGTGGTGAAGTCCACGGCCGGCTTCACGAAGGCGCGCCGGGTAACGTTGCCGCCCGGCGGATCCACGCGCGAGATCGTCCCGATCGGAATTGCCTCCGGGAAGACGCTGCTGCCCGACCGCGTCGGCCGGTACGAGGCGGTCACCACCGTGTCGCCGGCAGTGACGATCGCGTTCGGATTGAGTAGCGTCAGCCGCATGTCGCGGCGTCCGCCGCCGGCCAAGACTCCGACCTCGCCGGTTTCGGCGACGCGCACCGCGACGTCCGATGAGGGATCGACGATCAGCAGCACCGTCGAGGTCGACGAGGACGCCTGAATGACTCGCCCGACCAACCCTTCGCCGCCGATCACGGGCATGTCCTTGCGGACACCTTCCTTGGTTCCGATGTCGATCACGATCGACTGCTGAAAGTTCGAGCCGTCGCGGCCGATGACGGTCGCGGCGGTCGTCTTCAGACCGAGCCGTTCCTTGATGTCCAGCAGGGCGCGAAGCCGCTCGTTTTCGGCGAACACGTCCAGCACGCGGCTCTGGTCCTGCTTGAGCAGCGCCAGCTCTTCTTGCAGCGCGCGGACCCGATCTTTGAGCGAGCCGACCTGGCCGAAGCCGGCGAAGAAGTTGCCGACGGGCTGCGTGATCGAGGACAGTCCGTCTTGGAGCGGCCCGAACACCGACGCGACGGCGTTGCCGATGCGGGTCAGCGGCCCGTCGCCGTCGCTTCGAAAGTCGATCGTGACGAGCGCGAGCGACGCCAGCAGCAGAACCACCAGCAGCAGTCGCACCCGGCGGGTGCGCTCGTTCAGTCTGAGCATCACGTCGGGCCGCGCCGCCTTCGTGATTCAGCGGCGCGAGCCCTTCAATCCCCTTTCAAACCGGGCCGCGCGCCCTGGTGCGCGCGCGATCCCGAACGCTTGTCCGTCTAGTGCCGCGAGGTCGAGATCAAGACGCGCTTGAGCGCCTCGAACTCTTCCAGGCACTTGCCCGACCCGATCGCCACGCACTGCAACGCGCCTTCGGCGATATGGATCGGCATTCCCGTCTCGTGGCGCAGCCGCTCGTCGAGCCCTTTCAGCAGCGCGCCACCACCGGTGAGCACGATTCCCTTGTCGATGATGTCGTCGGCCAGATCTTGCGGTGTCTTCTCCAGCGTGTTCTTGACCGCATCCACGATCTGGTTGACCGGTTCCTCGATCGCGCGGCGAATCTCTTCCGCCGACACGATGATCGTCTTGGGCAGTCCCGTGACCAGGTCGCGGCCGCGGACCTCCGCGTGCGGCTCGTCGGGCAGCGGGAACGCCGATCCGATCGTCTTCTTGATTTCCTCCGCCGTCTGGAGTCCGACCAGCAGCGAATACTCCTTCTTGATGCCGTTGACGATCGCCTCGTCCAGCTCGTCCCCGCCGATCCGGATCGATGCGCTCGTCACAAACCCTCCGAGCGAGACGACCGCCACCTCGGTCGTGCCGCCGCCGATGTCCACGATCACATTGCCGACCGGCTCGTGGATCGGGAGCCCGGCGCCGATCGCCGCCGCCATGGGCTCCTCGATGATAAAGGCGCTGCGGGCTCCGGCGCGGACCGTGGCCTCTTCGACGGCTCGCTGTTCCACGCCGGTGATGCCGCTGGGAACGCAGATGACCACGCGGGGCTTGGCCAGCCAGCGGCGGCGATGCACCTTCTGGATGAAGAACCGAAGCATCTTTTCGGTCACTTCGAAGTCCGCGATCACGCCGTCCTTGAGCGGCCGGACGACCGTGATGTGGCTGGGCGTGCGGCCCATCATCCGCTTGGCCTCGGCGCCGACGGCCAAGATCGCCCCGGTTTTGGAGTTGATCGCAACGACCGAGGGCTCGTTGAGCACGATGCCGCGGCCGCGAACGTAGACCAGCGTGTTCGCGGTTCCAAGGTCGATGGCCATGTCTCGGCCGAGAAATTGCAGCGAGCGTCCGAACATCAGGGAAAGTCTCTCTCCCGGGGGAGGGGTCGGCCCGGCTTCCGGCCGTGAAGGGCCCCGGGGTCGGGGCGAATCTTAGCATCGCGCCACAGACCGACAAAACCGCCTCCGACCAGGCAGGATTCGGCGGCGGTGGCGGGGAAGTAGGGCCGGGTCCGGCGTCCCGATCGAGGACGGCCGGACGAAACGGACTTTGACGGGCAAGCGAACGATCCTGGCGGGCGTCGCGGCAGCGATGCTGCTTTCGCTCGCCCTCCCGGCGGGCGCCGCCGGCTCGATCCGCGAGTCCCAGATCAACCTCGATATCGCGCGGCGCGTGTCCGCCGAGTTGCGCAGCGGCGGGATCACGACGGTCATGACCCGCTGGGGCGACGAGACCCGCTCGCCGGCGCAGCGCGTCTGGGTCGCCGACCGGTTCCGCGCCGACGCGTTCGTCTCGCTCCACAACAACGCATCGTCCAACCGCGCCGCCGACCACGGCGAGGTCTACCACCAAGTCGCCGGTGGTTCGTCCAAGACGCTGGCGGCCTTCATCGCCGGCGAGTTGCCCGCCGCGACCGGCGAGCCGGCCCGCGTGAAGGCCCGGCGCGGCGAGAAGGGCGACTACTACTGGCAGCTTCGGATGAACCGGCGGCCGTCGGTCCTCGTGGAGTCGGCGTTCGTCTCGAACCGGCGGCAAGCCTGGCTGCTGGGCACGTCGGCCGCGTACCGGCAGGCGATCGCCACATCGGTCGCACGCGGCATCTTTGAATGGCAGCGGTCTTTGGGCGCGCCTCCGCCCGCTGTGGAGGAACCTGCGCTTCGCGTGCCGACGGACCTGGTTCCGCCACCCGAGTCGGTCGCGGCCGCAGTGCAGGGCCGGTATCGCGTCGGGTTGCGATGGACGGCCAGCGCGCAGGCAACCGCCTATCACGTGCGCCGCGACGCAACGCTGATCGCGATCGTCGAAAACGCGGACGCATCCGGTGTCGCGGGCCTGCTGGATTCGGCCACGATGCCGATGTCGTTCACCGACCGCTGGGCCGCGCCCGGCCAGTCCTACGAATACGAGATCGTCGCGGCGCGCACCGAAGGACCGGCCACGCTGGAATCCCCCCCGTCGGTCGTGCGCGCGCGAACACCCGCGATCATCGTGTGCCTGGACGCCGGCCACGGCGGAGCCGATCCGGGAGCCCTCGGCGGCTGGTAGTCAGTCGTTCGAACCTCAAGACTTGGATTTGAAGCGTCACGCTCGGCGACGGAGGTCCGCGAGAATTTCGTCGAGATCTCTCGCGGCATCTGGATCAGCCTCGTAAGCCCTGATGCTGCGATCCAGCTCCGTTCGCTGCGGGTCGGTGAGGGGGAGGCTATCGGGGTTCTCGCGGATGCTCTCCCAGACTTCCTCGATGATGCGAAGGCGCTCCTCCACTGGGAGCTTTTCGATGTCCTCGCGTCTTAGGGCAGCCATGGCCTCATGGTCCCATAGCCGCATTGATTCAGCAACCGTATCGAATGGCTCGACGACGTCGAAGTTCGAAAACGACGCGTTAGTTTCCCTCGATGTCGCGGAGCTGCTGGATTCGGCCACGGCGGAGCCGGCCCCGGAGCCTTAGGCGGGCCAGACTGCATCGTCCCCGCTGTACTCATTCGGGGGACGCTTTCTGGGGCAGGACTCACGCAGCGGGGATTCGACGTCGATGAGTCGAGAGAACGACAGAAAAGAGGAGCGGTCTCTGCCCGCACCGACGTGATATCGATAGGAAAGCCCGTTCAACGTGGAGCGTCCACCCGGCTGATATCGCTCGCAGGCGGTGAAAAGAAGGCGCACGACCACGCGAACGAACTGTCCCGGCTCGAGCGTGACGCCGAGGAAGTCCACCGCATGTCCATTGTGCAGCTCGACGCGATACTCAACCGGAACGGCCATGCCGCCGGTCGTCTCGTCGAAGCCCACGATCTGGACTTTGGCGTCCGAATGGTTAGCGGCGTCGATGACGAAGTCGAAGGTCTCGCCTTCACGATATGGGACGCGAAGGAGCGTCGGCTCATCGGACCCCTCCGCTTGAATCTCGAGCGCACCGTTCGGGATCACATCGCCGACGACAACGAGCGGCGGTGTCTCCGACCTCGTACACGCCGGCGCAAACGCGCAGAGCAACAGGGCGAGGACGATCCGTGTCATCGCCGGCATTATCCGCGCCGTGAGCAGTTGCGGTAAAGGGCGCTAGATCGGGTACTCGAGCATTTGGATGAGTTCACCGGTCGTCGAATCAATGACAACTGCCGCCTCATGCCAGATCGGGGTTGGGGGGCCACTCGTCGGCGCCACACCGCCGAGAATGTACCCCTGTTTGGTGCCGTCGACTTGGGTTCCGTACATCCGATAGAGAACGGCCCACGCGAGTCGAGGACCAATCTGAGCTCTTTCGTTCTCGAAAAGGCCAAAGAGGACTTGGGTGCACTCAGCATTCGGTTGGGTCATTCCAAGGGCGGCAACCTTTTCCATGACTTCGCCGGCGGTCAGAAAGGGATCGGCGTCCGATGGAGGTGCGGCCAACCGTGTGGCCGGCGCCAATCCGCGGTCGTCGTGGACTCGTTCTCCGGCGGATCCCGAACTCCGGCACGGTTCCGCGGCAGTCTCTTTCTCGGGGGAAGCTGAACCGGCGATCGTCACTTCGGGGTCGTATCCCGGCTGACCACACGCCCCTGCACCGACACTCAACGCGAGAAGAATCGTTGTTCGCAGTTTCATCTGGGCACGAATTAGTCGAGCACGCACGGCAGCGTCAGGTCCTGTCGCGTGCCTCCATCGAGGATCGCGCGATCAGGACTGACGTACACTTGTTTAATGGGACTCGTGCAGCTCTGCCCGCGAAAAGCTCTCACGGAGTACCAGGCGAAAAACTGCAACTCGTAGAGATCGTAGAAGCCGTTGCTGTCGGTTCGCGTGTCTCGGGTTCCATCGGTGACGCTGACGTCCACAGCCGGTTTGCCCGCTGCATCATGCACGTATCCCCAGATGTTGAACGTGCAATCGGCGGGGCTTTCCACGACTGAGGGAATGCACACGATCCCGGTGTCCCCGGGCGCCGCGCTCGGGAAC
>DASWHR010000121.1:0-17410 GCA_036398095.1 Actinomycetota bacterium | reverse complement strand
CCGGCCTCGCTCGGCCAGGGTCAGCGCCCGGCGCATCATCTTCAAGTCGATCCGGCTCGGCACTCGTCCTCCGTCGTCGGCGTGAAACCCTCCGATCGCTCGGAGCGGTCTTCGGCCTTCACGGCGGAGGGAGGGAATGCGGCGACGGACGTTCCGGCGGCCGGGCACGAGCCCGGCGGCGCGGTGCGCCGTGCGCCTTCTCCCATCCCGACTGTCACGGTCGGCCCCGGAATTTCGCCGGGTCGGCCGGCCCATCGCTTCCTTTGCGAATGTGCCGGGTCGCGGGCTGTTACCGCCGGTGGGGACTCACACCCCGCCCCGAAGGCTTCGCTCCTAGTATAACTGCCTCCAGCCGTTGTTACCAGCCGGTAACTTGACGGGGACCTTGCGTGATGGAGCCGGCGGGCCGGGCGGAGTCAGCGGCGCCGGTCCACCCGCAGGACGCTGCCTTCCGACTGTTTGGCCAGGGACTTCATCTCGGTGGCGGCATCCACCAAGGCTCGCGGCTCGACGCCGGCGCCGTCTTGTGAGACCGAAACCCCGATCGAGATCGACAGCAGCGGATAAAGGACCCGATCGCCGCCACGGGTGACGGTGGAGATTCCGCCGGCGGCCGCATCCTTGCTCTCGTAGAGCGTCTTCACGCCGGCATCGAAGCGCTCGATGATCCCGGCGCAGATCGGCTCGGCCTGGTCGGCGGTGCACACGACGATGAAGTCGTCCCCCCCGATGTGACCGACGAACGCATCGGGTGCAACGGCCGAGGTCGCCTGTTGGATCAGCGACGCCGTGTACTTAATCACCGCGTCACCCCGCATGAAGCCGTAGTGATCGTTGTAGGCCTTGAAGTTGTCCAGGTCGGCGTAACAGACCGCGAACGGCACCCCGGCTTCGGCTCGCGAACGAATCTCATCGTCGATTCGCAGGTTCCCCGGCAGGCCGGTGAGCGGCGAGGTGGAGCGCATCTCCCGGACCCGTCGCAACGTCGTACGCACCCGGGCGACCAGCTCCAGCGGATCGAACGGCTTAATGATGTAGTCGTCCGCACCGGCGGTCAGGCCCAGCACCTTGTCGGCCGACAACGAGCGCGCGGTCAACATGATCACCGGCGTCGCCGACGTCCGAAAATCGCTGCGAAGACGGCGGCACACGTCGAATCCGTCCATCTTCGGCATCATCACGTCGAGCAGGATCAGCGACGGGTTTCGCTCGAGGGCAAGCGTGAGTGCTTCCTCGCCGTCGGCGGCGGTGATGATCTCGAAGCCTTCCGGCCGCAAATTGAGCTCGACGAAACGCCGGATGTCGGCGTCGTCGTCGGCGATGAGAATGATGTCGTTCAAACGATGTCCCCGGCCCTATCCGCCGACGCCTTCGAACTCGTCCAGCATCGCCCGCAACGCTTTCGCCGCCGCTGCGGTATCGGACGCGCCGAAGATCGAGGTGGCTGCGCCGAGCACGTTCGCGCCGGCATCGAGGCAGCGACGGCCCGTGTCCATGTTCACGCCGCCGTCCACGGCGATGTCGGCCGCGATGCCGCGCGTTTCGAAGAATCCGCGCGCGAGTTCGAGCTTGACGAGCACGTCGCTGCGAAACGCTTGGCCGGCCCATCCCGGCGTGACCGTCATGCAGATGAGCGTGTCGAGATGCTCGGCGTAGACGGCGACGTCGTCGAAGGGCGTTTCCGGGTTGATCGCCAGCCCGGCGCCGAGCCCGAACGCTCGGGCGCGTTCCAGAATCGGCCGCGGATCGTCGCCGGATGCCTCCAGGTGCCAGACCACGCTGGATCCGCCGGCTTCGGCGAACTGTTCGATCTGCCGTTCGGGCTCGTCCACCATCAGGTGACATTCCAGCGGCAAGTCCACGCCGTCGCGAATGGACTTCACCACCACCGGGCCGATCGTGATCGGCGGCACGAAATGGCCGTCCATGACGTCGATGTGGATCACATCGGAATAGGGAGCGACGGCGGCGATTTCCTCACCGAGCCGCATGAAGTCGGCGGACAGGATCGACGGTGCCAGTTTGTATCGCACGCGGGGATTCTAACCCGCTTCGCCGGGCTGCCCGAAGTGCGTTCCCGTCTGGGGCCGGGCGCCGCGGGCGAACTCCCCGCCGGTCATGCGCCGCTTTCCCTCCGGCTGCACCTCGATCGGATGGATCGACCCACTCCCGGCCGCGATCGCGAACCCCTCATCGGTGAGAATCGCGCTCCCCGGCTCGCCGGTTTCATCCCCGGGGGTCGCGACCCAGATCTTCAAGCGCTTGCCGCGAAACGTCGTGTACGCACCGGGATTCGGATTCAGGGCGCGGATGAGGTTTCGGATTCGTTCGGCGGGAAGGCGCCAGTCGATTTCGGCTTCGCCGGGTTGAATCTTGGGTGCGGGCGTGGCTTCGGCGTCGTCTTGTGGTTGCGGCGAGGCGGTGCCGGCTTCGACGGCGTCGAAGGTTCGCACGAGCGCCTCGGCGCCGATCGGCCCAAGGCGCGCGAGCAAGGTGCCGGTCGTGTCGTCGTCTTCGATCGTCACCTCGGCGCGTTCCAGGATCGGACCGGTGTCGAGCGTCGGCTCGAGCAGGAAGACGCAGACGCCGGTTCGCGTTTCGCCGTCGATGATCGCGCGCTGAACCGGTGCGGCGCCCCGATAACGGGGCAAGAGCGAAAAATGCGCGTTGTAGGTCCCTCGCGGCGGGACGGACAGCACGACCGGCGGGATCAAGTGCCCGTAGGCGACCACGCCGCATGCGTCGGGCGCGAAGGCGGCAAGTTCGACGGCGAAGCCGTCCTGCTTCGGCGTATCGGGTTGGAGCACGGGGATGCCGGCGTCCAGCGCGACTTGTTTGGCGGGCGGTGCTTGCGGCGTGCCGCTCCGTCCGCGGGGACGGTCGGGTTGGGTGACGGCGACGACGACGTCGTGGGGCGATGTGATGAGGCGGCGGAGCGCGACGGCGGCGACGTCGGGCGTTCCGAAGAATGCGACGCGCACTACAGGGCGCGCGCCGGGCGCGGGCCGCCGTGGGGATGCTCGCCGAGCAGCATGTCGCGGATGGCGCGCATCGCCTCTTTGCGTGTCTCGTCGTCGAGACGGTCGACGAAAAGGATCCCGTCGAGGTGGTCGATTTCGTGCTGGAAGATTCGCGCTTCGAATCCGCTCACCTCTTCGACGATCGAGTTGCCGTGAACGTCGCGAGCTTCGACGCGCACGTGCATCGCGCGCACGACCGGGAAATACACCTCGGGGATGGACAGGCAGCCTTCTTCGCTCTCTTGGGTCTCCTCGCTCGCCCACGTGACTGCCGGATTGCACATCGCGCCGGACCGTTCACCCGAGTCGAACACGAACAGCCGGCGGTCGACGCCGACTTGCGGTGCGGCAAGACCAACACCGGGCGCGGCGCGCATGGTTTCGAGCATGTCGTCGGCCAGACGGCGCAGCGCGTCGTCGAAGGCTTCGACGGGTTGCGCCTTCGTGCGCAGCACCGGGTCGCCCCAGATGCGAATGTCCAAAGATCCCATGGCGACGTCGAGTCTACGCAAGAACGTCGCGTGGGTCGATATCGATTCGCACATCGGTTCCCTCGTCGCGCCAGACGGCCGCGAGCGGCGCGAGCAGGCGTTCGAGCACGGCGCGGGTCGGGGCTCGCACGGCCAGGAGCGCGCGCCCGTCGCGTTCGACCGGGCCAAGAACGGTGGCTCCTGCCTCTTCCAGAGTCGTCGCGATCCCGTCGGCGCGGTCGGAGGGCGCGGCGATGCGCGCCAGCCCGCCGAACGGCGGATAGCCGAGCTCCTTGCGTCGTGCGATCTCGTCGGTGGCGAGCACGGCGGGGTCGTAGCGAACGAGCGCGCGCACCGCCGGATGTGCCGGGTCGGCGGTCTCGATCAGCACCGTTGCCGCAAAGCGCGCGGCGCGCCACCAGGTCGCGAAGGCTTCTTCGCCGGTCCGGAAGTCGGTTTGCGCCAACGCCGCGTCGGCGTGGCAGATCGCGACCAGCCCCGCGCGCGGCAGCGGGATGTCCTTCGCGATCACCGGGGTGGCGACGATCAGATCTGCGCGCGTGATGGCCTCGCGCAGCGCCGCGGCGCCGGAGCGCGCGTCCAGCAGGGCCGGCCGCGTCGCGCCGGTGGCGCGGACGGCGCGTTCGAACACCTTCGCGGGCTCGTCGCCCCCGCGATGCGTCATGATCATGACGCGTTCGCCTCGGCGCATCGCCATCTTCGCCGCGGCGATGGTTCGGCCCGACGGAACGAGCCGCTCCCGGCTCGCCGACAGATCCACGATCTGGACCGGCGGATGGCTCCCGCGGGCCGTGGCAGGCGGGACGACCAGCGTCATCTGCCGTGCGGCGACGGCGGCGGCGACTTCGATGCTCGGCGGGACGCCCACCGTGACCAGCGTGGCGCCGCTTCGACGCGCCCGTTCCGCGGCGACGGTGCGCGCATGGAAGCGCGGCTGACGTCGTTCCTTGTAGGAGACATGCGATTCGTCGTCGATGACGATCAGTCCCAGATCCGGAACCGGCGCGAACACGGCCGCGCGGCCGCCGCAGGCGATCCGCGTGTCGCCGCCTCGCAGCGCGCACCATCCGCGGTAGCGCACCCGGTTGGAACGGTTCGAGCCGAGCCGCGCGAGGCCGGCGCCGAACGCATCCTCCAACGCCGCCTCGACGCTGGATCGAAACCGGACCTCCGGCAGCAGCACGAGCACGCCGCGGCCCTCGCCGACTGCGGATGCCGCGAGCGAGGCGATCAGCGGACCGCGATCCTGTGCGGGCGGCGGCTGCATCGAGTACACGCCGCGCGTCCGCGCCGCCAGCGAGCGGAGCAGCGCCGGTCCGCCGCGCCATGCCCGCAGCCACGACGCGTCCGGTGTCGCGGCCGGTGTCGCGATGGGTGTCGCGATGGGTGTCGCGGGCACGACCGCGTCCTCTTCCGACGCGATCCGCTCCGGAACGGCGGTTGCGAGTGCCTCGCCGAGGCTCGCGCAGTATCGCTCCGCCGTCCAGCGCGCCAGATCCACCAGATCTTCGTCGAGTCCGGGACCGAGCGAGGCGATCAGCGCAACGGTCCGCGGAACGTCGGCGCGGTCCAGCAGATCGACGACGACGCCGTTGGCGCGCTTGCGGCCGAGCGGCACGCGAACGACCGAGCCGACGTGGACGTCCAGGCCCCCCGGAATCGAGTATGTGAAAACGCGATCCCGGTGGACGAGACTCGGATGCAGCAGAACGACCGACGCGAAGCGCCCCTCCATGCAGGGGAGCCTAGATCAGATCGCCGACTTGAGATCGTCCACGCGGTCGGTTCGCTCCCACGTGAAGTCTTTCTCCTCGCGTCCGAAGTGACCGTAGGCCGACGTTTGACGGTAGATCGGCCGGCGCAGGTCCAGATCGCGAAGGATCGCGGCGGGACGAAGGTCGAAGACCTCACCGATCGCCTTCTCGATCTTTTCGATCGCGACGGTCTCGGTGCCGAACGCCTCGACCGATACGCTCACCGGACGCGCGACGCCGATCGCGTAGGCGACTTCCAACTGGAGTCGCTCGGCGAAGCCGGCGGCGACGACGTTCTTGGCGACCCAGCGGGCCGCGTACGTCGCCGAGCGGTCCACCTTCGTCGGGTCCTTGCCGCTGAAGGCGCCGCCGCCGTGCGGGGCCATGCCGCCGTAGGTGTCCACGATGATCTTGCGACCGGTCAGGCCGGTGTCGGCTTTCGGGCCGCCGATCTCGAAAATGCCGGTCGGGTTGACGAGCAACTGGAACCCTTCGAAGTCGAGGCCGGTTTCGTGCAGGATCGGCTCGACGACCTGCTCGCGGATGTCGGGCTCGAGCAGCGTGGGGATGTCGATCTCGGGTCCGTGCTGGCTCGAGACGACGACGTTGACGACCCGCTTGGGCGTGTGGCCTTCGTATTCGATGGTGACCTGCGTCTTGCCGTCGGGGCGAAGATAAGAGACGTCGCCGCTCTTGCGAACGGCCGACAGCCGGCGGGCCAAGCGATGTGCGATCTGGATCGGAGCAGGCATCAGCTCGGGGGTGTCGGTGCAGGCGTAGCCGATCATCATTCCCTGATCGCCGGCGCCTTGCGCGTCCATCTCGTCGGACTCGCCGCGCCGGGATTCCCACGCGTTGTCCACGCCGACCGCGATGTTGGGCGACTGATCCTGGATCGCGTTCAGCACGCCGCAGGTTTCGCCGTCGAAGCCGTACTTGGCGCGCGTGTAGCCGATGTCCTTGATCGTTTCGCGGACGATCCGCGGCACGTCCACGTAGGTGGTCGTCGAGATCTCGCCGCCGACGATGCACAGACCGGTCGTCACGAACGTCTCGCAGGCCACGCGGCCCATCGGATCGTCCTTGAGGATCGCATCCAGAATCGCGTCGCTGATCGCGTCCGCCATCTTGTCCGGGTGACCTTCGGTCACCGACTCGGACGTATACACCCACCGTCTGGTCATCGTCGCCAAGCTCCTGATCGTGGTCGAGCCGTCGGAGAGATTATAGGTCTATCCTCGGCTCCCGGAGCCCGTCAGGGCTTCAGACGCACGGTTTCCAGGCTCTGGTCGAAGATCGCCCGTTGCGCGTCCCACCCGGCGCGGGGCGCCCGGTAGACGAGCAGCCAGTTTCGCGCGCGACCGTTGATCGCAACGAACAGCGCGGGCAGCGACTCGGGATCGCCATCATCGGCGTGCAGGACTCGGGCCTCGGATCCTGCAATGGTGAGGCTGCGGTCATCGACGATGTGCTCGTCGGGGATCTCCAGCGCCCGCTGCGCGCCCGACGCCCAATCTTCGAGCGGGCTGGAGCGCTCCTCGGATACCACCAGCAGCGTCGGCGTTCCGTGTTCGGTCGGCTCGCCGACGGCGGCGAGCGCGGTCCCGGGGACCGACAGGAACTCCTCGAGCGCTTCCCCCGGCGCGATGCCCTCGAGGCGCTGCTCGATCTTCGAGCGGACGCCGGCCTCCGCCGGGTCGCCGCCGACGAACCCGGCCGGGAGCGCGACCGCGATCTGCCCGCCGTCGATGAGCGTCCAGCCGGCCGGCACGGCCGCCGGTGGCTCCGCGGTAGACGGCGGGGCCGGCGGCGGCTGGGCGGCGGTGCGGCCGATCAGCACGGCGGCGTTGCTCGCGAGCGCCGCGGCGATGAGCCAGGCGCCGACCCGGGTGGCGACGGAACGTTCGCTTCGGTCGGGGATCACGTCCCACGCCGCGCGCGGTGCGCTGTCCGGATCCGGCGTCGCGATGACTCGATCGACCCCGCGGACGACCACGATCGCCAGCACGACGGCGCCCAGCGTCACGATCAAGGTGACAAGGTGGAGCGCGGCGACGCTCGAAACCCTCGCCACGTCCGTGTCGACGGAAGGATCGTTCCACATTGCGGCAACCACGCGAGACAAGATCGCATGCACGAGGAAGGCGCCCCACCACAGCCGCACCGGGATGATGCTGCGGTCCGTGGTGCCGCGGGTCGTCCACAGCTCGCGAATCGCGCGGTAGGGCCATACGAACGATGCGACGGGGACGAACCATGCGACGACGGCGCGGCGCGGCGTGAACGAAGCGTCCTGGTAGCGAACGCGCAGGTTTGCGTGTGCTCGGTGCTGCCACGCGAGCCAGACGAGTCCCGTGCCGAACCAGAGCACCAAACTCCAGGTTCCGATCGCGGCCAGGGCGGCGTCGAGCCGCTCGGCGTCACGGAGGTTGACGGTCTTGCCGGCCGCGACCCGTCGCACCATCTCGAGCAGGGCCGCGACCACCACGATCGAGATCAGCGCGACGATTCCGTTGAGCACCAGCAGCCGCCCCAGGACCCAGCCGCGGCGGCGCTGGGACCGGTGGCGTTCGCGTCCGGGGGCCTGCGCGATCGTGGGAGGAAGGGTCGGCGGCGCCGGCGGTGCCAAAAGGGTCGTCATTTGTCCTGCTTTCGGGAGATTGCGGTCGTCGGGGAACACACCCTCAAACGACAGAATCGGCGAACTGGCTCGCTAACGTGAGCGCCGGGCTGCGATCCGGTCGCAGATGACGGACGCCATCGCGGCCTTGGATTGCAGCGGCAGGTCTTCCTCGGTGCCGTCGGCCGCGATGAGCATCGCCCGGTTGGTGTCGTGCTCGAAGCCGGCGCCCGGCTCGGTCACGACGTTGGCCACGACCATGTCCAGGTTCTTGGCCGCCAGCTTCTTTCGCGCGTAGGCCACGGCGTCCTGGGTCTCGGCCGCGAAGCCGACCAGCAACTGGTGCGTCTTGAGGCGGCCGAGCTCGGCGAGGATGTCGGGCGTGCGCTCGAGCACGATGTCGGGCGCGCCCTCGTCCTTTTTGAGCTTGTGGTCGCTGGGGTTCGCGGGGCGAAAGTCCGCGACCGCGGCGGCCTTGACGACCGACGTCGCAGTCGTCGAACCGGGAGAGGACCTCCGGCCAGCGCGTCCCGGTCTTCGGGCGGCGCTCGATATCCGAGTAGGGGGTTCTGCCGACATCCGTAAAACACCCGGTTGACGACGGATCGGCGGAGCGCCGCGCGTGGATTCGGCCGGAGCGCGACAGGTCAAGAGCGTGTTGCGAAGCTAAGCACCGGCGCCGGCAAGCGTGCAGCCATGCCGCTGGAGCCGTTCACTGACCGGGCGTGGAGCGTACGTCCGGAGTCCTGCCACCATTCTGCTTACGGACCCCTCTTCCCGCCGTCCATCTTCGCAGTGGATGGGACCGCGATCACGCAGGAACACATCGGAGCAAAGACCAGGGTTCCCATAGACGACGCAAGCCGTCCGGTCGCTGCCGGTTAAGGTCGGCGACGAGGAGACAAAGGTGATGAGGCTGCCATCACCCGAGATGCTGGGCACCCCGCTGTCTCCGCCGAGTGCAGGCACTCCTTGGGACGACACGTTAACCAACGTCGTCTCATTGAGTTCTCGATCATAGAGATAGACGTTCTCGCTGCCCTTGTTGTCGATGGCCGTTTGGAGTGGCGCCCTCGAGGTGTAGGCGATGTAGCGTCCATCGCGGGAAAGGGAAACCATGTCCTTGTACAAGGCTCCAGGCGCTGGTTCCGTGTTGGTGATGACCTCGACCTCCGAAGTTGCGAGGTCAACAACAAGGATATCGGCGTTGGGGTTCGTAACCCCGATTCCAATGTGTTCGGCACGAATGGCCGGCCACTCCTGCACGATTGCGGCGACCGTTCCGTCGGGCGAAATAGCGACATTCCGCGAACTGCCTGCGATTCGAACGCCGTCACGCTCTGAGATTCGTCGAGTCGTTTGGGTGTGTCGATCGTAGATGAAAGCATCCCAGGTGCCGGGGTCGTCGCCGAGGACAAGATTCGAAGCCGAGGAAATGTAGGCAACGAAGCGTCCGTCGGTCGAGATCGACGCGTGGAACCATGCCGGGTGGCTCGGACCATTCGCCTGAGCGCCGGTCGTGGATATCGAGACGCGCTCTACTATGTCGCTCCGGACGTCATAAACGAATGTATCGCTGACACCGTTGGTATCGGCATGGACGAGATTGGAAGCCCGTGAATAGAACACCACATAGTTGCCGTCGCCCGAGACCGTGGGGTTCCCCGACACGCCGTCGGCCGGATGTCCATGAGGGCCCTTCGTAACCGGTGTCTTGACCCCCGTAGCTCGATCGTGAAGGTAGATGCTTCCCCACCCAAACCCGGGAACGAGGTTCGATGCGAACGAGTGAAATGCGATGTAGCGCCCATCGTAGGAGAGACTCGGAAGGCTGGAGTCGTCGTCCCCGATCTCGCCACCCGAGGAACGGGAGATCAGCTCCAGCGACCCCGAAGTCAAGTCTCGAGCGAAAACGTCGGCCCGGTCATTGTCGTCGCCTGCACTGAGGTTCGCCGCACGCGAGGCAAAGGCGACGACCGTTCCAGAACCGGCGATCACGGAATCAAAACTCGGACCGTCCGCAGGGCGGCCTGTCTCACTCATGGAAATCACCCGCGTGTTTGGATGAGGATTTGCTCGCATCTCATCCGCCACCGCGACTGCGGCATGCGACAATTGAAGCAGCGCGGCAAGGGTGGCCACCTTCAGACCCCTGCCGGGCCTCTGCATCAGCTGCCCTCTGTGAAAATGAGACCAACACCAGCGATATCGAGGACCAACTCTGCGATGTGGTCCCCGTTCGAGCAAACCGCCGTAGGGGACGACGACGACGCGCTGCCCGAAAGGTACATCTTGAGATATCGCTGTGAATTACGTGAGTCAACGCCGATGAAGTAGCTCCAGCGGTCCGGATAATTCGGATCCGTGGCTTGATTACGGATCTGCCACGTATCCGCGGCATTGCTGGACCGAGTGACGTTCAGGAAGAACTCCGAGACGTTGAAGACGAACTGCGCGTTCGAGTCCGGCGCCACATGAATGAAGTTCGCCGTCATGTCGGCATCGATGAGATCTCCCGCTCGAAGGCTCCATGAGTTACAGCTGGGGCCCGTGGTCGTGCGGGTCTTCGCGGTCGCGTCCGCATAGCCGGAGCCGACCGCCGTGCCCGCAAAAACACACCGTCCAGAGCTGTTGGATCCATCGAGCCTCGCCATCGCCCCTTGGCAGGGGTAGTAAATCGCTCCGCGCGAATCCCCACTGAAGTACTTAACGGGTCGGGAATCGACCGTCGTACACGTGCCTCCGCCATTACGTGGTCCACATTCCTGGAAGTTGATCTTCATCAGCGACCCGTCGATATCTATCCCGCTGAGATTGTCACTCGCCTCGGTCGGGAACGCCCCGTCAACGGGGATGTTCTGCGCCCCGGTCTCGGGAATGCGGACACGTCCGAAGTCATGGTGAGACTCAGTCTTCATGCAACCAAAAAAGATGCAGTATGTCTGAGAAACCTCTAGGTAGTAGGAGAAGAGTCCAAGCTCGACATCTTCCTTTGGAATAACCGCCACGATCACCTGCTGATCGGTCCCCCTGTTGCCGTAAACAGATTTCGAGGTCGCGATTCCAAGCGGCGTCTCGTAATAGACGGTGAGTTGGACCTGCGCACAGTTGTAGCTGGAAAGAAAGCCGGTGAAGTCATCGCAGTTGGACTGGACGGTGACCGTCAAATTCAGATCCACCTCCGAGTATGCTTCGGCCGGGGTCTGGTGGGCCACCGTGAAGATCCGCTCGTCGGGATATTCTGCGTGCGCCGGTACTCCGGTGCTGCTGGTTAGCGCAATAGCCAACATGACGAACAGAATTCGGCGGCGCATAGCGATCCCCCTTCTGCACCGCTAGCCCTGGCGGCGCTCCCTGGTCAATTGTCTGTTTAGCAGGGGGGGGGGGCGTTTTGTCAAGAAGTTCCCTTAGGTGGGCTTTGCTCGAATCGCGATGCGGTCGCAGATCGCGGCGGCCATCGCAGCTTTCGATTGGAGGGGAAGGTCTTCCTCGGTGCCGTCGGCGGCGAGGAGCATGGCGCGGTTGGTGTCGTGTTCGAAGCCGGCCCCGGGCTCGGTGACGACGTTGACGATCACCAGGTCCAGATTCTTGGCGGCGAGCTTCTTGCGCGCATGCGCGACGGCGTCTTGCGTCTCGGCGGCGAAGCCGACCAGGAACTGATGCTGCTTGGCCGCGCCCAGTTCGGCCAGGATGTCGGGTGTGCGTTCCAGCACGATGTCCGGGGCGCCGTCGTCCTTCTTCAGCTTGTGCTCGCTGGGATTCGCGGGCCGAAAATCGGCGACGGCTGCGGCTTTGACGACGACGTCGCAGTCGGCGTAGCGCGCAACGACCTCGTCGCGCATCTGCTGCGAGGTTCGCACGCGCACGACGGCGACGCGATCCGGATCGGCGAGCGCGCTCGGCCCGGTGACGAGCGTGACCTGCGCGCCGCGTCGCGCCGCTTCGGTCGCGATCGCGAAGCCCATCTTGCCGCTGGAGCGGTTCCCGATGAAGCGGATCGGATCGATCGGCTCTTGCGTGCCGCCGGCGGTGACGAGCACGCGCACGCCGGTCATGTCCCCGCGCGAGGCCAGCAGCGCGGCGGCGGCGCGAACGATTTCGGGTGGCTCGGCCAGCCGGCCGATCCCTTCGTCGCCGATCGAGAGTTCTCCTTCTTCGGGTCCGACGAATTCGGCGCCGCGCGTGCGCAGCATTTCGACGTTGGCGCGCGTGGCCGGATGCTGCCACATCTCGGTGTGCATCGCCGGCGCGATCAGCAGGCGCCCGGCGCGCATCAGGAGCGTCGACGACACCAGGTCGTCGGCGATCCCGGTCGCGGCTTTGGCGATCGTGTTGGCGGTCGCGGGCGCGACGATGATCAGATCCGCCCAGCGGGCCAGGCGCACGTGCAGGGTCTGGTCGGCCGCGTCGAACACGTCGGCGTGCGCGGGATGATGCGTGATCGCGGCAAAGGTCGCGGCGCCGACGAACTGCGTCGCCGCCTTCGTCATGATCACTCGAACCTCGGCCCCGGACTTCTGAAGGAGCCGGCAGACTTCGACGGCCTTGTAGGCGGCGACGCCGCCGGTGACCCCCAACAGAACGCGAGCGCCCCTCAGGGCGCTCGGGTCGGTTGGAAGGGCGTTCACTTGATCCCTTCGCTGGTCCGCTCGTATGCGACCTTGCCGGCGTTGATCTCCTCCATCGCGATCGACAGCGGCTTGCGGCCGGGTTCGGTGTGGACCAGCGGGGGCACGAACTCGCCGATTCCCTCGCCGAGCTGCGCGTAATAGGAATTGATCTGCCGCGCCCGCTTGGCGGCCATGATGACCAGCGTGTACTTGGAGTCCACCTGGCCGAGCAGGTCGTCGATCCGGGGTTCGATCATAGGTGTTCGGTTCCTTCCGTCGGGGGCGTTCCCATCAGTATACGGTCAACCTGGCCGACGGCGACCTCGAGATCGTCGTTGACGACCTGATGGTCGAACTCGGCGGCGGCGGCCAGTTCCTGCTTCGCCACGGCGAGCCGCCGCTCCAGCGCGGCCGCATCCTCCGTCTTTCGGCCCCGCAGCCTGGCCTCGAGCGCCTCCCACGATGGCGGAAGAAGGATCACCGTCATGGCCTCGGGCATCGCCGCCTTGACCTGCCCGGCCCCTTGGACGTCGATCTCGAGCAGAACCGGGCGCCCGTCGGCCAGCGCCGCCCGCACCGGGGTCCGAGGCGTTCCGTATCGGTTCGCGCCGAAAACTTTGGCGTTTTCGAGGAATTCGCCGCGACGCTCCATGGCGTCGAACTCCTCGTCCGACAGGAACAGGTATTCGCGGCCGTGATCCTCGCCCGGTCTCGGCGCCCGCGTCGTTGCCGAAACCGACAGAAAGACCTCCGGACGCCGCTGAGCGACCAGCCGCGCGACGGTCGACTTGCCGACGCCCGACGGGCCGCTCAGGACGAGGAGACGCGCGATGACGCTAGTCGTCTTCGCCCGGTGAGCCGCTCGCGAACTCGTTGAGCAGCGATACCCGCTGCTTGGCGCCCAGGCCTCGGATGCGCCGGGTGGAGGAGATATCGAGCTTCTCCATGATCTTCTTCGCGCGGACCTTGCCGACCCCCGGCAGCGCCTCGAGAACGGCGGCCACCTTCATCTTCCCGATCGTGTTGTCACCTTCGGTGGCAAGGACCTGGGTCAGGGTCAGCTTCCCGGCCTTGAGCTCCTGTTTCAGCTCGGCTCGTGCTCGACGGGCTTCGGCAGCCTTTTCCAAGGCTTGCTTCCGCTGCTCTTCGCTGAGCTCGGGAAGCGGCATAATTCCCCCTCCTTGCAATGGTGGCCTTGCGTACCGACCTCGGTCAGGACGGGCGCGAGTCTATCATCGGGGACCGACCCCTTCAAACATGCCCGTGACCTATTTTCGCAGGTCAGAGGCCATTTTCTCGTTCGCGACGCATGAGTTCTGGGGCGGAATGCCCGGTTAGCGAACCTCACCCGGCTTGAGGTGCCGGCTTCCGGGGGCGTCGAGCGCCTCGCCGCGGGCGCAGGACGGGCACGCCTGGGGCGCCCACGACCGGGCGTCGATCTTCAGCAGAGACTCCAAGCCGAACGGCGGCGGCGCGGCGCTGCGGTCCACGATCGATCCGACGGCGACGACGTCGGCGCCGGCCGCGCGGACCAGATCCACGACCTCCGCCGCCGAGCCGCCGGTGGTGATCACGTCTTCGACGACGGCGACTTTCTCGCCGGGCGAGAGTCTTTGGCCGCGCCGCAGCGTGAAGGCGCCGCCGGAGCGCTCGAAGAACACGAACCGGCAGCCGAGCGCGTGCGCGACCGCATAGCCGATGAGCACCCCGCCCATCGCGGGGCTGGCGATCACGTCGATCCGTCCGGCGCGCGCGCGAAGCTTGTCGGCGAGCGCGGATCCCAGCGAGTGCGCGACGCGCGGATGCTCGAGCACGCGCGCGCACTGCAAGTACGTGTCGGAATGAAGGCCGCTGGAAAGCTTGAAGTGGCCGGTCATGATGGCCTCGTAGCGCTGAAAGATCTCGCGGATCTCCGCCTCGCTCATTGGGATGCCTCCGCAACGATCGACTCCGCCGCGGCACGCGGATCGGACGCGCGCGTGATCGGACGGCCGACGACGAGATAGTCGGCACCGGCTTCGATCGCGCGCGCCGGCGTCATGGCTCGCGCTTGGTCGTCGCGGTCCGCGCCGGCCGGACGCACGCCGGGCGTGACGACGATGAACGGTTTCGGCAGCATCTCTCGCACGCGGATCAGGTCGGCCGGGGCGCACACGATCCCGTCGCATCCGGCTTCGTGCGCGAGCGAGGCGAGCGCGGGAACGGCTTCACCGGCGGGCGGCAACCCGACTTCGAACAGATCCTGATCGCTCATGCTGGTGAGCACGGTGACGCCGAGCAGGATCGTTCCGCTCGGCTTGGCCGACGCCGCCGCCTCCAGCATGGCGCGTCCCCCGAGCGCGTGCACGGTGATCATCGCCGGCGCGAGCGGAGCGATGCTTTGCATGGCGCGATGCACCGTGGTGGGAATGTCGTGCAGCTTGAGGTCGAGGAAGACGGGACCGTCCACGGCGCGCACGGACTCGGGACCGTAGGCGCCGAACAGTTCGAGTCCGATCTTGAACGCGCCGGCAGCGTCGCCGATTCGTTTGGCGAGCGCGGATGCTTCTTCGACGGTGGGCACGTCGAGCGCGACGATCAGCGGATTGGTCATCCTTCGAGCTTCACCCGTCCTTTCAGGTCGGCGACGCGATCGATGCCGCGGTCGCGGCACCAGGATTCGATCTCGGCGGCGATGCGCTCGGTCGCGCGCGGATCGTAGAAGTTCGCGGTTCCGACTTGGACGGCGCTTGCGCCGGCCATGATCATCTCGATCGCGTCGCCGCCGGATGCGACGCCACCGGAGCCGAAGATGGGAACGTGCGGCAATGCCTGCGCGACCTGGAAGATGCAGCGCACCGCGATCGGGCGGATCGCGGGACCCGACAGGCCGCCGGTCCCGGTGCTCAGTCGCGGTCGCTCGCTTTCGATGTCGATGCTCATGCCGAGCGTGGTGTTGATCAGCGTGAGTCCATCGGCGCCGGCGTCGGCGACGGCACGAGCGATCGCCACCAGGTCGGTCACGTCGGGCGAGAGCTTCACGAAGACCGGCGCGTCGGCGACGGCCTTGACCGCGCGCGTGACGTCGGCGGCGCGCGCCGCGTCGAGCGCGAACATGTATCCGCGCTCTTCCAAGTTCGGGCAGGACAGGTTCAGCTCGACGGCGACCATTGGCGCGCCGCGGAGGCGTTCGACGACCGCGACGTATTCTTCGACGCTGTGGCCGCCGGCCGATGCGATCGCCGGCGTCTTTCGCTCCGCGAGCCAGGCGAGGTCGGTGTCGCGGAACACATCCACGCCCGGGTTTTGCAGTCCGATCGCGTTGAGCATGCCGCTGGGCGTCTCGGCGCCGCGCGGCGGCGCGATCCCCGCCCGCGGCTTCAGCGTCACGGTCTTGCACACGACCGCGCCCATCGATGTGAGATCGGTGAAACGCGCGATCTCTTTGCCGGATCCGAAGCAGCCGCTGGCCGACACAATCGGGGTCTTCAGCGTCAGCCCGGCGACCTCGACGCCAAGGTCTACGGCCATGCGATCACCGTCCCGTCGAAGACCGGGCCGTCGGTACATGCGCGCTGGTGATGACGGTAGCCCTCCTCGTGGGTCGGGACGACGCAGGTCCAGCACACGCCGATGCCGCACGCCATGAACTCCTCGACCGCGACCTCGCAGCGGCGGCCGTTCGCGCGAGCGGCGACGGCGGCGAGCATCGGCATCGGCCCGCACGCGTAGATCGCACGCGCGTCGATGCCGTCCATGGCGTCGGTGACGCGGCCGCGGATGCCGGCCGAGCCGTCGTCGGTGGTGATGGTGATCGTGTCGGCCGCGGCGGCGGCGCGGTCCGGCGCGAACAAGCGCGGCGCGGTCGCGGCGCCGAGGATCATGTGGCTCGTCGTGCCCTGCGCGCGCAGCAGCCGAGCCAAGAAGAACAGCGGTGCGGCCCCGTAGCCGCCACCGACGAGCATCGCCGCTCCGCCCGGTTCGGGCACGGTGTAAGAGCTGCCGAGCGGACCGACGACGTCGAGCGGGTCGCCGGGACGGCTCGCCGCGATCGCGCGCGTCCCGTCGCCGATCGTATCGAAGCCGATCTCCACAAGGTCGCCGTCGATATCCAGGATAGAGAACGGCCGGCGCAACAAACACCCGAACGCGTTCTGCGCGATGTTGACGAACTGGCCGGGTTGAGCCGGCCCGGCGATGTCGGGCGCGTCGAATGCCAGAACCGTATAGGTGCCGATGGTCCGAACGGAGGCGACTCGGGCCGACGTGACCACGGCAGTGCCGGTCACGCGAGGTACTCCTGAAGGCTCATCACGCCGGCTTCGTGGCGCTTGAGATCTTCGATGCCTTGGACGACGGCGAGCACGCCCGCGAGTGTGGTGATGCACGAGACGCTGTAGCGGACGGCGGCGGTGCGGATGTAGTCGCCGTCGGCGCGCGGACCCGACGAGCCGGTCGGCGTGTTGATGATCAGGTCGATCTCGCCGCGGGCGATCATGCCGGCAACGTTTTCTCCCCCATCGCCGATCTTGTTCACCTCCAGCACCGGCAATCCGTTGCGGCGCAGCAGATCGGCGGTCCCCGCGGTCGCGACCAACTCGAAGCCCATCGAATGCAGTTGCCGCGCGGGCAACACGATCGCGCGCTTGTCGCGGTCGGTGACCGAGATGAACACGCGCCCCGAGCGCGGCAGACGCGCGAAGGCAGCCTCTTCCGCTTTGGCGAAGGCGACCCCGAAGCTGCGGTCGATGCCCATCACCTCACCGGTCGATTTCATCTCGGGCCCGAGCAGCGTGTCCACGCCGGGGAAGCGGCTAAACGGCAGGACCGCTTCTTTCACGGCCACATGCGTGAAGGCAAGATCCATCATCGGGTCGCGCTCGGGGATCAGTCCGGCGTCGCGAAGTTGCGCGAGCGATTCGCCGGCCATCACGCG
>DASWHR010000120.1:0-8040 GCA_036398095.1 Actinomycetota bacterium | reverse complement strand
ACGCGGCGCTCGGCATGCTGCGCCGGGCGGGCGCCCGCGATCTGGACGCGTCGCTATCCGAGACCTGGTGGTCGCATCGCAACGCGGCCGTCGAGACGTTCGGAAAGATCATGCGCGAAGGGCTGCTGGGTCCGACCGGCGCCGTGGACACGATGGAGGTCGCCGGCGCCTGGCCCGCGGACGGCCTGTATCGCGCGGTGCGCGAGGCGTTGTCGCCGCACGCCGACGTCGTCGCCTGTCACGCCTCGCACGTCTACCCGCAGGGTGTGTGCCTGTATTTCACCTTCGTGCTGCTGAACTCGCCCGACGATACGATCGCGCGGCAACGCTACGAGGCCGCATGGCGAGCCGGCATGGAGGCGGTGCTGGCGGCCGGGGGAACGATCACGCACCACCACGGCGTCGGCATGCTGCGCGCGCCGTGGATCGAACGCGAGCTGGGGGAGGCGATGGGCGTGTGGCGTTCGATCAAGGCGGCGCTGGATCCGGAAGGGATCATGAATCCGGGAAAGTCCGGGCTGTGAGCGGCTCGCCGTTCGGGCCGATGCGGATCGTCATCAACCCGCGCGCCGGCCGCGGCGCCGTCGAGCGCGGCTGGCCGGCCGCGAAGGCCGTCCTTGACGAAGGCGGAGTCGAGTATCGCGTCACGATCACCGAGGAAGCCGGCCATGCGAGTCGTGCCGCGCGCGAGGCGATCGAGGCCGGCGAGCGGTTCGTCGTCGCGGTCGGCGGCGACGGAACCGTCCACGAGGTCGTCAACGGGATGATGGGCGACGACGGGCCGCTCGTTCCCGATGCGGTGCTGGGTGTCGTGGCCGCGGGCAGCGGCTGCGACTTCGTCAAGACGTTCGGCTTGTCGCAGGATCCCACGACGGCCGCGAAACATCTGCTCGGCGGGGGATTGTGGGGCGAGATCGACGTCGCGCGCGTCCGCTATACCGGTGAGGGCGGCGCGCAGCGCGCTCGCTGGTTCGCCAACATCGCCGAAGCCGGTTTGGGCGCCGACGTGGTCGCCGCGGCGGCGCGCCTGCCCAAGTGGCTCGGCGGCAAGGTCTACAAGATCGCGGCCGTCAAAGAGATCGCGCGCCACGATCCGTTCGCCGCGCGCGTGACCATGCACGGCCGCAAAGCGCGCGGCCTGCCGGTCGGGTCGCCGCTCGGTAGCGTCGAATGGGAAGGCGAGCTGTCGCTGCTCGTCGTGGCGAACTGCCAGTTCTTCGGTGGCGGCATGAAGGTCGCGCCGCGAGCGATCCCCAGCGACGGCATGCTCGACGTGCAGATCGCCATGGGCTCGAAGTCCGATGCGATGAAGGTCATGCAAAAGATCGCCAAAGGCGAGCACATCCCCAACAAGAACATCGGCGAATACCTCGCCACCTCACTCACCCTCGACGGCCCCAAGCCCATCCTCATCGAAGCCGATGGCGAAGTCCTGGGCACGACCCCCGCCACCTTCGACCTCGTCCCCGCCGCCCTGAAGCTAAAGATCTGAGACGGGAAGGTGCTGATCAACTTCTCGGCGGGAGGAAGGAGATCGAACCGAGACCGTCGAAGTCACCCACAGATGCTCTAGGGGGGGGCAGCGTTGGGGCTACGAACAGAAGGACCGCCCGAGCGAGGGCGTCGTTGGCGCGCGTTCGGCCAGGTCGTGCTCGTCGTTGGGGTGGTTTCCGCGCCGGCCGCGCCGGCCCGCGCGACCGCGGACATCGTCGTGACCACGACCGCCGATGTCGAGGACGGGCCCGCCGTCTCCCTCCGCGAAGGGATCGAGACGGCGAACGCGACCCCCGGGCCGCAGACGATCGGCTTCGCCATCCCCGCGACCGACCCTGGGTTCAACGGCTCGGTCTTCGTGATTCAGGTGCGCGACGGGCTTCCGTCCGTCACCGACGACGGCACGACGATCGACGGCACGACTCAGACGGCCTTCAGCGGAGACACCAACGACGACGGCCCTGAGATCGTCGTCAACGGAAGGCGCAGCCAAGGCTCGCACGGTTTGACGCTGCTCTCCAACGGCAACACGGTGAGCGCGCTCGTGATTAACGGCTTCGGGGCAGATCAAGAGCCGTCCGGCATCCGCATCGAGGGATCGAACAACACGGTGATCGGTTGCTACGTCGGCACCGATGCGTCGGGGAACCCGACCGACGGACCGTGGAGCGACACCGCGAGCCTCAACGAAGGACGCTTCGGCCCGACGGCCACACGCCTGCCGGACGGACGCGTGCTCGTGGCCGGCGGAGGGGAGGGCATCGACACCGCCGAGACCTACGACGCGGCTTCTCGCTCGTGGTCACACACGGGCCGCATGACCGTGCCCAGGACCGGTCATACGGCGACGCTGCTACCGAACGGCACCGTGCTCGTCGCCGGCGGGATGGAGGGGGACAACGGCGCGCAGAATTCGGCTGAGGTGTACGACCCCGCGACAGGCGTGTGGACACCCACCGGCAGCATGGCGGAGGCACGCAGCATGCACGTCGCAGCTCTTCTGCCGAACGGCCGAGTGCTGGTCGCCGGCGGCGGCGATCCGACCTGCATCACGGGCTGCAGCATCGAGAAGTCCGCCTCGGCCGAGTTGTACGACCCCGCGACCGGAACGTGGTCCCCGACCGCGAGCATGAACCACATGCGGCTGCATTTCGCGGCGGCGCGGCTGCTCGACGGCAGAGTGCTCGTCTCCGGCGGCTACGACGGGAGCTGCGACGAGACCAGTTGTGGCATCGGAGTGTGGAACAACGCCGAGGTGTACGACCCGGTCGCGCAGACCTGGACGCCGACGGCGGATCCCGACGAGGGACGCGCCGGACACACGATGACAGTACTCGACGACCGGCGAGTCCTCGTCGCAGGCGGAGGCCTCAACGACAACAGCAATCCGCTCCGGACTGCCGAGATCTTCGACCCGACGACGGGGCTCTGGGCGCCGGCCGGCGAGATGTCGACCCCGCGCGTCATGCACGCGTCAACGCTCCTCGGCGACGGAACGGTTCTCGTCACCGGAGGCTCGGTGGGTGACGAGCAGGCCCTCACGGCGTCCGCCGACCTCTACGATCCGGTCGCGAACGAATGGAGACCGGTTCCCGACATGACGGGCGCGCGCTGGTTCCACACGTCCACGCTGCTGGCCGACGGAACGGTGCTCATCGCCGCCGGCGCGGGGGACGCGGAGACGGCCCAGATCTACGATCCGCTCGCGCCGAGCGGGAACGGCGTCGGCATCGGACTCGCGTTCTCGAGCGGCGCGGCGATCTCCGGCAACGTGATCGCCGGCAACTTCCGCCACGGCGTGCTGGCGTCCGACGGCGCCGCGAACGCGTATCGCGGCAACACGATCTTCGCCAACGGCGAGACCGGCATCGCGATCGAGTCGGACGACGGCGACGTGATCGGGGGGAGCCAGCCCGGTGAAGGGAACACCATCACCGGCAACGGCCTGAACGGCGTCCTTCTCTTCAGCGACTCGTCGAACGCGGTCGTGGAGGGGAACGAGATCCGGGACAACCTGATGTTCGGCGTGGAAGCCGCCGGCCGCGGGCATCGGATCGGCGGTGTCGAACCAGGGTCCGCGAACGTGATCGAAGGCAACGGGTGGATGGAGGATGCCGCGCCGGGCGGGGGCGTGTTCCTCGGGCCCTCGGGCGCCGACGAGATCGAGGATGCTGCGAACCACCGGCTCGTCGGCAACCGGATCGCCGGCAGCAGCGGCCCGGGCGTTGTCTCCGTCGGCGACGGCAACGAGATCGGCGGTTTCGACGATGGAGAGGGCAACACGATTGTGGGAAACGTCGGGCCGGGCGTCGTGCTCGCCGGGTCGACGAACGGGCTCGTCGCCGGGAACCGGATCGGCGTCGACGACGCCGGGCCGAACGGCAACTGGGGCGACGGGATCGTCGTCGGCCAGTGGGAGGTCCCCGCGGGACCCCCGAACCGAGTAATCCAGTCGGCCGGCAACCGGATCACGCGGAACCTGATCGCCCACAGCGGCCGCGGCCACGCACCCGGCGACGACGAGCTCGGCGACGCCGGGGTCTTCGTGCGAGACGAGTCGGAGGGCACGACGATCGTCGACAACGAGATCCGCAACAACCGTGGTCTCGGCATCGACCTCGGCCCGGGCGGTGTCACGCCGAACGACCCGGGTGACGAGGACTCCGGCCCGAACCGTCTCCAGAACTTCCCCGAGCTGCACGCGGCCGCGTGGTCCCCGCTGCGCCTCGCGGTCGCCGGACGGCTCGACACCGCGAACCCACAGCTCGCGACAATCCACTTCTACTCGAACCCCGTGCCGCTGCCTGGGGATGACCCAACGCGACACGGCGAAGGAGCGGTCTATCTCGGCAGCGTCGAGCCCGGCCCGAGCGGGCGGTTCCAGGCGGTCCTGCCGAGCGTGCCGTACGGCGCGCAGATCACAGCCACGGCGACCGACGTCTACGGCAACACGTCGGAGTTCGCGCGCAACATCCCAGCGGTCCTTCCGCTTCCGTAGACCCGGATCGCCTCCAGGGGGCGGCACCCCCGGCGGATCTCAGAGTCGTTCCATGATGGCGCCGGCCAGCCGCTCAGGCACTTCGATCTCCGGCCAATGTCCCACATCCGGCCAGGTTTCTACGCGCGTCATGGGCCGTTGTGCTTTCAGTTCGTGAGCCATGGCGACGACGGCGATGGGGTCTTGCTCGCCCCAGATCGCGTACAGCAATCCGGTGTATTCGTTGAGCGCATCGGTCCAGCGCTCTTGGTTGGCGCGGCGCTCTTCGATGTAGCGGATCAGGCGGGGCAGCAGACGGTCGCCGCCGCCGAGCGCGATCAGCGCGATCATCGCTTCGACTTCGGCGTCGCTGGGTTGATGCTCTTTGGAGAACGTGTCGGCGATGCCGGGCTTGAAGCCGTCGAGCGGCAGCGACTCGGCCAGCGGCTCGTCGGGGAGCTGCAGCAGCAGTTGCTGGCCGGGCGAGAGCTGCGCCATGTCGATGTAGATCGAGCCGTTGGTCAGGATCACTCGGTCGATCTCGAAGGAAAGCTCGCCGGCGTTGTGGCGGTGGATCAGCTCGGCCGCGACGGTGTCGCCCATGTCGTGCGCGACGATCGCGCAGCGCTCGATGTCGTGCTCGGCAGCGATCTGCTCGGCCAGGTCGGCTTGATCGAACAGCGTCACCCGCGGATCGGCGGGCTTGTCGGACAAGCCGTAGCCGAGGAAGTCGAACGCGGTCACGCGCGCCTTGCCGGCCAGGTGCGGGATCACGTTTCGCCAGTCATAGGACGACGCGGGAAAGCCGTGCAGGATCAGCACATCGGATCCGCGGTCGCCTTCACCGGTGACAAAGACGCTGCGTCCGTCAACGTCCAGAAAGCTGCCCGCATTGCGCCAGGACTCGACCGACCGAGGAAGCCCGCTCATCGCGGGCAAGCATACGCGAGTCGCTACAGGCCGACTTGGTTACGGCGGATGCGGCTTCGTCGCAGCCACAGCGATCCGGCGACGCCCGCGAGCAGCATCGCGTACTCGCGGAACTGCAATGCCGGGCCCTTCGCCGGCGCGCCCAGCCCGCGCGACGTCGGCTGCGCCGGAATGTTGACCGACGGGAACGGAGGCGGCGCCGTCGGCCCGACGTTCGGGAACGGAATCGGGAACGTGGGAACGGCCGGACCCGAGCGCGGGAACGGGAAGGGGAAGGGGAAGGGGAAGCGCGGCCGGGTCGGGATCCGCGGGCGCCGCACGTCGATGATCGAACCGGGTCGCGGCGCGCCGCCCGTGGGGTGTTTCAAGATCAGCTCGACGTTCTTGTCGAGCGCGGTTGCGGCGTCGGTGATCGCGTCGTGCCCATGCTGCGGATCGTTCGCGCCGACCCAGCGGGCGACGGACGCGAGCCAATCCTCGTTGATGTTCCGCTGTTTGGCGCCGAACCGCGATGCGGTCTCGGGCGTGGGATCGCCCGCCCAACGCATTGCCGCGGGATCCACCGGCGCGGCGCCGTCGAAGGTGACCGCGTAGACCGAGATCGTCCCGTCGTGGTTGTCGACCAGCTCGATCGTGCGCGACTGGTGGGGCCAGTCGGCAATCGCGCTGGTGTTGACTTCGAAGTAGCCGCCCGTGCCGGTCGCGCGCACGTGCTGCCAGATCTTGTTCTGATGGGTATGGCCGCTCGCGTGCATGACCACGTTCGGGAAGCGAAGCAGCAGCTTCTCCAAGTCGGTGCCGGTCTTGGCCGTCCCGCCGTCCGCGCGCGGCGCGGTGTTGGTGATCGTCGTGACGGTGTGATGGCTGAACACGACGATCAGCGACGTGGCCTTGCCGGTCTTGTCGCAGGCGGCGGCGGTGTCGCTGGCATAGACGCACCCCGAATGCTTCTTCAGATCGTCGTTGAGCCAATCCCATTGCGCCTGATCGATGTTGCCGGTCTCCAAGCCTTCGTCCGACGCTGTGTCGAGCATGACCATGTGAATCGGCGGCTCGCCGGGAATCGCCGGCGCGATGTCGACGGTGTAGCACGCGCGGGTCTGCGCGCCGCTCGCGTCGGTGACCGGGCACATGGTTCCGCGATGTCCGCGCGGAAGGCCGCGGGTCTTGTCGTGCTCGGCCAGCCACTCGCCGCGATCCAGCAAGCGTCGCTGCGGATCGTTGGTGATCAGCCGCACACTGTTTGGCTGCGCGGCCAGCGTCGCCCAGAACATCGGGTCGAGCAGGAGCGCCGGATCGTTGCAGACGCGCTGCTGCGTGTCCGGCGGCAGATCGTTGACCATCAAGTTTCCGGTGACCCAGGCTTGCGCGAACGCCTTCCACGCATCGGTGTTCGGGACGGTGCCGCGCACCTTCATGTCGTGGTTGCCCATCACCGTGAACCAGGGAAGCGGTGATCCGTCGGCGCGTCGCAACCCCGCCGCCCAGAACGGCTCGTTCGCCAGCGCGCGCAGCGACTCGCCCTTCACCGGGCTCGCGTACGGGTCGGCGGCCTGGTTGCCCTCGTAGCCGTCGCCGCCCGAATCGGGATCGACGACCGTGCCGCCGTCGAGCAAGTCGATGAAGTCGCGCACCTCGTTGTACTGCTGGTTTTCGGACGCGTCGCCGAGCTGGATCGCGAAGTCGAAAGCGCGTCCCGTCACGGGGCCGCGCTGCAGCCGGTTGACGGCCTGGACGTGCGAGTTGAGCAGCGCCGGCAGCAGCGTGTCGTTCCAGCGGAACGCCGCGTCGGCCGGATGCTTCGTGCACTTGTCGAGGAACTCGCCGCGCAGGGGAGACTCTTCGTCGGGAAGCTGGAAGTCGGTGAGCGCCGCGAACGAAAGGATCGGCGTACCGTGTCGTCCGGCTTTGGCCTTCGCGCCCAGGTCTTCGCGCAGCTTCAGCGGCTGCGCCGGGCCGCAGGTCAGCTTTCCGTCCTTGTAGACGATGGTGCCGTGCAGCGTGGTGGGTCCGCACATCAGCGGGCCGGCCGCGCTCGTCGTCGCCGGCGGCGCCTGTGCCAGCACAGCCGAAAGCGCGAGAGTCGCGAAGACTCCCGCGGCAAACCGTCGCCAGCTTGTGGCGCGTAGGGCAGCGTGCAGTGTCGTGTACCTCCGACCAATCAACGACCGGCCCACCCGGCCGGTTATGGTCCCCGATGTCCCGGTTCGAGGCTACCAGGCGGCCTGAGACCCGGCTGAGGCTCCGCGATGCCCAGATTCGGGCGAGTCGGAACCGGACACGCCAGGACGGATGGGTGCGAACCCGGATTCAGCGGCCGGTGCGGCGAATCAGGACGAGACCGGAGCGGGAACCGCCGGTCCGCGTTCGGCCGCGAGCGCCGCCGCGTACGCGGCCGCTTCGGTTTGCCGGAGGGCCTCGTCCCCGCCGAGCCCGTCGGCGACGATCGATGCCGCGGCGAGCCCGCCGGCGCGGTCGGTGAGCGACAGACGTGTGCGGCGCGCAAGGACGTCTTCGAGCGTCACGGCCATCTCGCGCGTCGCGGCCCAGCGGATCTCGGCGCCGGTGACCGGCAGCCCGGGCGCGACGGGCGCGGCCAGCGCAGGATCTTCGGCGGCGAGCGTCGCGACGTGCACCGC
>DASWHR010000119.1:0-32000 GCA_036398095.1 Actinomycetota bacterium | reverse complement strand
GATCGGATGACCGAACGCTTTCAATCCCCCATCGGGATTGACGGGCAGCTCTCCGTCCAGATCAAACGTGCCGGCCAAGACTTCCTTCCAGCCGAAACCGCGCTCGGCGAAGCCGAGATCCTCCATCAGCACCAGCTCGGTCGGGGTGAAGCAGTCGTGCACCTCGGCCATCGCCAATTCGCGGCGCGGATCGGTCACGCCGGCTTGCCGGTACGCATCGTCGGCGGCAGCCACCACTTCCGGAAACGTGGTGAAGTCGTAGTCGGGATCGATCAGCCCGGCCGCGGGGCCGGCGATGAACGACAAGCCCTTCACGTAGATGGGCTTATCGGTGTAGCGCGACGCGTCCTCGGCGCGCACCACGATCGCGGCGGCCGACCCGTCCGACACGCCCGAACAGTCGAAGATGCCAAGCTGGCCCGCCACCAGCGGCGCGCACGCGATCGTGTCCTTGCCGACCTCTTTGCGGAACTGCGCGCGTGGATTCTTCGCGCCGTTCGCATGATTCTTCCACGCGATCCGCGTCAGGACGTCCTTCAACTCGTCAGGGTCCACGCCGTACTTCTTGGCGTACGCGGGCGCGAGCAGGCTGAACGTGGCCGGCGCAGTCACGTCGCCGCGGCCGGTCCCGTCCGACGGCGGCTGCGGCGCGGTGAGGCCGCTAAACCCCGAGTCCTTGAGCTTTTCGACGCCGATGGCCATCGCCACGTCCACCGCGCCCGACGCGACCGCGTAGCACGCATTGCGGAGCGCTTCGGATCCGGTCGCGCACATGTTCTCGACGCGTGTCACCGGCTTGTAGGGGATCTTCAGCGGCCGCGACAAGGTCAGGCCGCTGATGCCCGAGGTGTAGGTGCCGAGCCAGAACGCGTCGATGTCGTCCATGGCGACGCCGGCCGAGTCGACCGCATCCCTGGCGGCGTCGATAAGCAGATCGTCGGCGGAGCGGTCCCAGCGCTCGCCGAACTGGGTGCATCCCATCCCGATGACGGCGACGCGATCGCGAATCCCGTTCGATGCCATGACGACCTCCTACCCGTGCGCCGCGGCGTCGCCGCGCGCCGGCCGCGCCTTCCAGAAATAGTTGTGGATTCCGCCGGCGGTGACGAACTTTCGGAACGTCATCTGCAGCCGGTCGCCGATCGCAACCGATTCCGGATCGACGTCGGTCATCTGGCAGCGGAACCGTCCTCCGCCGTCGAAGTCGATCACGGCCATCACCAGCGGCGGGCTGGGTGTGTAGGCGAGCCGGTCGATCGTGTAGGTCGCGATCGTCGCGCGGGTGTCGGCGAGCGGCTCGCGGCTCATGCGGTCCGTCTCGCCGCACTTCACGCAGACGCGGTTCGGCGGCATGTGCTTCGCGCCGCACGCCTCGCACCGCGAGCCGACGAACGCGAACTTCCAATCTTCCATGCGCAGCGACGGCGGCGCGGCCGGGGCCTCGGGGTCGGGCCGCCGCGGCGGCTCGCGATCAAGGAATCCTCGCCACGACAAGAACGTCGCGTACGACAAGCCACCGTTGCCGGCATCGATCTGCTCCTGCACCGACACGGCCGCGCGCCGCTGCGGCAGCGCGTCGGTCGTCCGCAGCAGCAGCACCGAGGCGCCGTCGGCCAGCACGACGACGGCGATCACGCGGCCCGGCTCGGCGCGGTCCAGCACGCCGGCGAGCAAGACGCCCGCGTGCGCGGTCCCCGCGTTGCCGACCGCGTCCGTCCGATCGGCGACCGCCGCGTCGGGCCGCACACCGCTGGACTTCGCGAACGAGCGCGCGGCGCGCGCGTGCACGCCGGCGACGATCAGGTGATCGATCTGCTCGGGCGTGACGCCGGCCTGCTTGCAGGCGTCGGCGAAGGCCGCGTCGGCGAGCGGTCCGTAGACATGCTCGCCGAAGCGCTCCTCCCATGTCCGGGAGACGCGATCCGTCGGCAGACGCCATCGATCCAAGAACTCGGCGGTCGCCGCCGAGACGGCGAGCACTTCGGCGATCGGCGACGCGTCGCCACCGAAGACGAAAGCGGCCGCGGCGTCGCCGCCACTCGACTCGTCCCCGCTGCCCGGCCGGCCGGTGCGGATATCGGACAGCACGGCCATCGCGGCGACCGGCGCGTCGCTCGCGGCCAGCAGCGCGCCGACGCCGGAGCGCACGGCCCCGCCCATGTCCACCGCCAGGACCGACTCGTCAAGATCAAGCGCGGCGTGGATCGTGGCTGCATTCGACTTGTCCATGTAGGCGGGCGCCGCCGTCGCGAAGAACAACCGTTGCGGCGACGACGCCGATCCCCGGAGCGCGATGCGCGCCGCTTCGACACCCATCGAGGTTGTGTCCTCGTCGTATGACGCGACGGCCCGCGTGCCCTTTCCGCCGCCGCCCCCCAGCGATGTCGCGATCGCGCTGCGCTCGAGCCGGTTGTAGGGAATGTAGGCGCCGTACGCGGTCAAACCGCCCATGGGATGCTCCTAGTCCACCGAGGTGAAAACGGCGGTCACGGTGCCCGACGAGTCGACCTCGATCTCGACGGCGTCCTCGCCGCGCGCCCACTCCTGCGCAACCTCTTCGAGTGTGTCCGGCAGGATGGCGCGGTCGGCCGAGACGATCGCGAGCGGCTCGGCCTCGTCGCCGTCGTCGATCCAGATGATCTGATTGCCGGGGATGATCGGCCAGCCCTCGTCATCTTCGCTGGGATCCACATCCCTGTCTTCGTCTTCCAGAATCAGAAATCCTTCGGAGGAATCGTCGAGCCGAGCGATGACGTCGGGCGCGAACGCCCAGTCGTCCTCGCCCTTGACACCGAACAGAATCGTGTCCGGCTCTAAAACCATGCTGTCGATCTCCTCATCCGCGGGTAGTCGCCCGGATTATGCAGCGGCCGCGCCGCGATTGCACCTCGTGCGCCGGTTCCAGGCTACAAAACGGGCTCGATCAGGGAAAGGGCCGTATCCCCGACCCACGCGCGAAAGACCGCCCAATGGTCGGAATCGGCGGCGAAAAAGGACTGGTTGGTGACCAGGATCGAGCCCTGCCCGTCGAAGGCGATCGAGGCCGGCAGGTCGTAGGGGATCTCTTGGAGCTGGTTGGCGATCGGATCGGGGAAGATCGCGGCTTCGGACCCGTCCGGATTCAGGATCGCGACCTGATTCGCGCCCGCCAGCGCCACGTAGAGCTTGCCGCTCGCGCCGAACGCGATCCCGTCCGCGCCCGCGGCCGGCTGCAGGAGCGTGTGGAAGACACGAAGGTCCGCCGGCGCCAGCGAATCCACGATCGGCAGCGTATAGATCACGCCCTGCGCGGGCGATCCCGGCTGTTGCGAGCCGGTCATCGCAAAGTACAGGTGCGTGCCCGACGGATCGACGGCGATACCGTTCAAGCCGAACAGGCCGTCGAAGACCGCATCCTGATACCAGATCTGTGCCGGACCGCCGCCCGGCGGGACGCGAAAGATCGTCGCCGCTTCCAGATCGGTGACATAGGCGGTGCCGTCGGCATCGAAGGCGAGGTAATCGGCGAACGTCGCCGAGTCCAGCACCGTCGGCGAGCAGTCCACCTGGGGTCCGACCACCGGCCGGCAGGCCGGAAGGTTCGGGATCGTCGCATACACCGTCTGCGCGCCGCTCGCCGGGTCGATGCGCACGATCCGTCCCGGATTCCGATCGACGACGTAGAGCACGCCGGCGGCGTCGAACGCCATCGCCAGGATCCCGTGAGTCACCGACAAGTCTTGTCCCTGCACCGTGATCTCGCCCAGCGCCGCGCCGGTGGCAAGGTCGAACGTGAAGATCTTCGACGCGGGCCCGCCCTGATTGCCCGCGATCGACACGTGCGTGCCGACGTAGACGATGCCGTCGCGCACCGCGATCCCTTCCGGCATGCCCGGCGCGCCGACACGGGCGAAGATGGTCGTGGTGCCGACGGGCGGATCGGCCGCGCGCGCGGGATGGACGGCGACCGCGAGCATGAGCATGACGGCGAACATGGAACGCTTCATGGGCTCCCCCTGACGATCCGGCTAGAGGGCTGTTTCGACGAGCGGTTCTCCCGATCCTTCCGCCGCGGCCGATTCGTGCGGACGATCCCGGGCGACGGGTAGGCTGTCGAGCGTCCGGGCACACCGAGATCGATCAGATTGCGAGACCATCGATGACCACATTTCGCCTTTCCGACGAGCAAGAGCTGTTCCGATCCACCGTCCGCGGCCTGGCCGAAAGGCACATCGCCCCCCGGGCGGCCGAAATCGATGAGAAGGACGAGTATCCGGCCGACATGCACGAGCTGCTCGTGCGCAACGACCTGATGGCGATCGGCTATCCCGAAGAGTTCGGCGGCTCCGGCGGCCCCGTGGATTTCTGCCTCATGATCGAGGAGATCTCGCGCGTGTCGGCCGGCGTATCGCTGATCCCGCTCGTGAATCGCCTGGGCGCGATCCCGGTGATGCTTGCCGGCAACGACGAGCAGAAGAAGGAGTTGCTCGGAGCGGTCGTGCGCGGCGAGCGTCAAATGGCCTACTGCCTGACCGAGCCCGAGTCGGGCAGCGACGCCGGCGCGATGAAATCGCGCGCCGTGCGTGACGGCGACGGTTGGGTCATGAACGGAACGAAGCGTTTCATCACCAACGCCGGCGTCGCCGACACCTACACCTACTTCGCCGTCACCAACGCCGACGCGCCGAAGGGCAAGAACGTGTCGGCCTTCATCGTCCGCCGCGACGATCCCGGCTTCGAGATCGGCCGCGAAGAGCACAAAATGGGGATCAAAGGCTCTCCCACGCGCGAGGTGATCCTGAACAACTACCGCGCGCGGGGCGAGGATCTGCTGGGCGAAGAAAATCTCGGCTTCACGTATGCAATGCGCACGCTGGACTTCTCCCGCCCGACGATCGCGGCGCAGGCGCTGGGGATCGCGCAGGGCGCCTTCGATCATGCGCTCGCCTACGCGAAGGACCGCCGGCAATTCGGCAAGCCGATCGTGCAGTTTCAAGGGATCGAGTTCATGCTCGCCGACATGGCGATGCGCATCGAAGCGTCGCGCTTGCTCGTCTACAAGGCCGCGCACGCCGTGGTGGACAAGGACCCGAAAGTCTCGTATCACGCCGCGATCGCCAAGTGCTATGCGTCGGACACGGCGATGAGCGTAACCACCGACGCCGTGCAGATCCTCGGCGGCTACGGCTACGTGAAGGAGTTCCCGGTCGAACGGATGATGCGCGACGCGAAGATCACGCAGATCTACGAAGGCACCAACCAGATTCAGCGCGTCGTGATCGCGCGCGCCCTGGCCAAGGGATAGCATCGATTCGATGGGACTCGATCCTTTGGGTATCCCGCCGACCGACTCGGACGGGATCACGCAGGAAGAGCTGGCGCTCGCCACCCGCAACCGGGGCATGCCGCTGGAGGCTTTGGCGGCCGATATCACGCCGCCCGGCCTTCATTATCTGCTGATCCACTACGACATCCCATTCGTTGACGCAGCCGAGTGGCGGCTGCGCATCGGCGGCGCCGTCGAATCCCCGATGTCGATGGCGCTGCACGAGCTTCAGGCGATGCCATCCAAGACGCTCACCGTCACGATGGAGTGCGCCGGAAACGGCCGCGCACGGCTGCAGCCGCGTCCGGTCAGCCAGCCCTGGGGCGTCGAAGCGGTCGGGACGGCGAGATGGACCGGCGTGCCGCTACGCGATCTGCTCGAGATCGCCAATCCGCTTGCCGAAGCGGTCGAGCTGGTCTTCACCGGCGCCGATCACGGCACCGAACGCGGCGTCGAGCAGGACTATCAACGCAGCCTTCCGATCGAGCATTCGATGCAGGCCGAGATCCTGCTCGCCTACGCGATGAACGGTGAGCCCATCCCCGCGCAGCACGGCCATCCGATGCGGCTGCTGGTTCCCGGCTGGTACGGAATGGCGAGCGTCAAATGGCTGCACCGCATCGAAGCGGTCACCACCCCGTTTACCGGATACCAGCAGAAGGCCTACACCTACCATCGAAACGAGACCGATCCGGGAACGCCGGTCACCACGATCGAAGTGCGGTCGCTGATGATTCCCCCCGGCTTTCCCGACTTCCTCACGCGCCGCCGCGTCGTGGACGAAGGGCCGGTCGAGCTTCGCGGCCGCGCGTGGGCCGGCCCGGTCGAGATCGAGCGCGTCGAGGTCGGCGTGAACGGCGAATGGTTCGACGCGACGCTCGATGATCCGATCGGCGCGTTCGCGTGGCGCGGCTGGTCGGCCATCTGGACCCCCGCGCCCGGCGAGCACGTCCTGACGTGCCGTGCGACCGATGCGAACGGCAACACCCAACCGCTGAATCAGCCGTGGAACACCGGCGGCTTCGGCAACAACGCCGTCCAGACCGTCCCGGTAACCGTCCGCTAGGAGGGTGCTGAAATAGGCTGACCCGTGCTCGGCCGGACTCAGATCATCGCTGGTCGGAAAGTTGCAGTCGGGTGTGCTTGCATACAGACACCCACTATTTCAGCACCCTCCTAAATCCAGTCTTCGGTCAGGAACAGCCAGAACGCCAGGCCGGCGTGTTCGCGATAGCGCGCGAAGCGGCGAACGATCGCCTTGTCCGTGACGGACTTCTTGCCGGTCAGCCGCGCGTACTTCGGCCGGGTCCAGGAATCCAGGATCGGGCGCGAATGCCGGCCGATCATCTGCATGATGTGCGCGGCCGCATACGGACCGACGCCGGGCAACGCGATCAAGCGTTTGAAGATCTCATCGTCGGTCACATCTTCGTCGGCGGCGAGCGCCTCCAGGTCCAGCGCCCCGCCGGCGACGTCGCGGGCGAGCGCGCGGAAGTAGGCGCCGCGATAGCCGGCGCGCACGACCTCGCGGTAGAAGTCCTCGCCGGCGGCGGCCATCGCGGCCGGCGTCGGAAACGCGCGGCCGGCGGCGCCGGAGCCGGGCGTGACGCCTGCGGCAGGCTCGCCCAAATGCTCGACGAGCGCGCCCACCATTCGCTCGGTCGCCGACCAGGTGCAGTTGGTGGTGCACACGGTCTTGACGACCTCCTCGAAGACGGTCTGGCTGCGGACCATGCGGCCGGCGCCGCTCGCCGCCCACGCGAGCGCCGGATCCGCCGCGACCAGCGCGTAGAACGGCGACAGGTCCCGATCGAGGGCAAGGATGTGACGGACTTCCTCGCGGACGCGAGCGATCGTGCGCGAGCCGGCGGCCGGCCCGTCGATGGTGACCCGCGCATGGCGGCCGCGGCCGGCTTCGACCCGAACGCGGCGCGGCTTCGCGCCGGGGATCGCGACCACGGTCGTCAGCGCGCGGCGATCTTCGTCGACGGCGTGCGGCGGCAGCGACGCGACGCCGTGCGAGTTGATGGTGCGCCACAGGTCCACCGGCTCTCCGCCTGCGCCGCGCAACGGAATGTCGAAGGTGCTCATGCCTTGCGGCGCTCCCGGAACTGCTTGGCTTTCTCGCGGTTGCCGCACACCTTCATCGAGCACCACGCGCCACTGCGGTTCTTGGACTGGTCGTAGAAGACCCATCGGCACGATTCGCGCCGGCACGTCTTCAGCCGCTCCCACGTCCCGTCGGTCATCGAGGTGTACACGGCGGCCATGATCGCGCCGAGTGAGCCGGCAACACCGGCGGCCTCGGGCTCGAGCACCGCGCGGCCGTCGGGGCCGACCCGCACGACCAGTCGCCCGACCGAGGAGGCGCGATTGAGCCCGTCCACACAGCGATCGGCCAGCGGGCCACCGCAATTGCACTCCAGCAGGTCCCGGAGGTCCTCGCGCATCCCGCGGGCCATGTCCACGTCGTAGCGGCCGGGGGTGGGCGCGTCCTCGTCCAGCAGGCTCTGCTCCTGGAGCCAGGATCGAAGCCCTGCCGGCGTGCCGATCTGGTCGGTCGGCGACTCCAGATCGAGGGTATTGACGAACGCCGCGACTAGTCGCGCGGGGGCGGGAACCGTCTCGGATCGTGCCGTGGTCATCTCGCTCCAAATCTAACCGTCGAAATGGCTTGACTGGTGATGCCTAACCATCTTATACTCTTTGCAGGTTACGAGCAAGGGGCCGGACGGACCGGCCCGGCGACGCAAGGGGGTCCCCGATGTATCCACCCTTCGAGTACGACCTGATCAACCAGCGGCGCGACGAACTCTGGCGGCTCGCCGACGAAGCGCGCCTCGCCGCGAAGGCGCGCGGCCGCAGCTCGCGACCGGACGGTACGCCCGCGTGGCGACTCGCGATCGGATCCGCGCTGATCCGGGCCGGGCACGCATTCGGCGGCCGCGACCACCTGCGTTCGGCCTCGCGCGAATGCTAGCGAGAGGCCTCGCAGCCGCCGGTTAGACTCGTCCGCGGTTCGCATCGAGTGAACCGAAAGGAGACGAGGCGGTGGCGGGTGAAGAAGCCGACCCCGGGGGAGACCCGGCGCCTCGCTCGCGTTCCCGCGCAGGCGGCTCGAACCGTTGCCCGCGCGCCGGTCACCGCCGTTCGCGCGCCGGCACGCGCCGTCGTCCAGGTCGGCCGCTATTGGCGGGCGGAACGCACGACCCTGCGACAAGGATTCGTCGCCCTTTGGATCTCGTCGGGCGGGGATTTGCTCGCCGGCCTCGCGCTCGGCGCGATGACACACCGGCTCGAAGAGCTCCCGGGTCTGCTCATCCTGGTTCCCGCCGTCATCGGGATGCGCGGCAGTATCTTCGGCGCGCTCGGCTCGCGACTCGGCACGTCGATCCACGCAGGCCTGTTTCGCGTCACGCTGGAGCGAAGGGGCTTGCTGTATCAGAACGCGTATGCGGCGACGCTGCTGTCGATCACCTCTGCCGCGTTCCTCGCGGTGGCAGCGCGCGTGATGACATCCGCGTTGGGGCTGCCCACCGTGCCGGTGTGGGATTTCCTGGCAATCTCCGTGGTGGCGGGAACAGTGTCGGGAGCGATCATCCTGGTGCTCACGATCCTTTTGGCTCGCACGGCGTACCGTCGCGACTGGGACCTGGATTCGGTCGCCGCCCCCTTGATCACCTTCATGGGCGACATCATCACGTTGCCGTCGCTGTTCGCGGCCTCGTATCTGGCGCAGCAGAAGGGCGTCACGGTCACAGCCGGGATCGCGACGGCGGTCCTGTCGCTCGTCGTGCTTGCGATGGGCTTGCGCACGAAGATGCCGGCCGCGCGGCGAATCATGCGCGAAAGCGTCGTCATGCTGAGCCTGACGGGCATCGTCATGCTGATCGCCGGCGCGGCCATCGAGCATCGTCGCGACCGGTTCCTTGCGCTGCCGGCACTGCTCGTGCTGATCCCGCCGTTTCTGGAAGACGCAGGCGCGCTCGGCGGCATCGTGTCGTCGCGGCTGACGTCGAAACTGCATCTTGGCGCGATCCGTCCTCGTCTGATTCCCGAAAGGCTGGCGCTGCTCGACATCTCGCTGCTGGCGCCGTTCGCGCTGTCGGTCTTCACGCTCGTCGGCCTGTCGGCGCATCTCGTCGCGCTCGCGGTCGGACTCGAGTCGCCGGGACTGATGGAGATGGTCTCGGTGTCGCTGTTCGGCGGTTTTCTGGCAACGCTGGGCACAGCGGTAATCGCATACGCTGCGGCCGTCGCAACGTTCCGTTTCGGGCTCGACCCCGACAACCATGCGATCCCGATCGTGACCAGCTCGGTGGACCTGGTCGGCATGGTCTGTCTGATCGTGGCGATCGTCGTGTTGAAAGTGAGTTGAGATGGAAGAGCGAAGAACGCTGAAGGATCTTCTGACCGACGCCAAGGACGAAAGCGAGTTCATGGTCGACCTCGCCTACGCGGCGGTCTTCTTCGGCGACGAAGCGATCGCGCAAGAGGTCCTGGCGCTGGAAGAGTCGATGGACGAGATCGTCCACGAGCTGCGCACGATTGCTGTGCTCGCCGGCCGCAGCCGCGAAGACGCCGAGGCGCTCGCCGGCGTGATGCGGCTCGCCGGCGCGATGGAGAAGATCGCCGACGCCGCGCAGGACATCGCGCGCGTCGTGCTCAAAGACCTCGGCGTTCCGCCCGGGCTTCGCGACGACCTGCGGCACGCGGAAGAGGCCGTCGCGCGCATCCGTCTTCGCGACGAGAACGCACTCGAAGGAAAGACGCTCGAAGAGCTGGAGTTGCCGACGCACACCGGCATGCAGGTGATCGCGGTGCGGCGCGGCGTGCGGTTCCTGTTCGACATCAACGGCGACACGATGATCCAAGCCGGCGACGTGCTGTTCGTTCAGGGCCCCGAAGAGGGCATCGACTTGGTGCGCGAGCTGGCCGGCGCGCCGCCCCGGCATCTGCAAGAGCCGGCGACGCGTTCGATGACCGGCATCGACCGCGCGGTCGATCTGATCGTGGAGATGAAGAACGCGACCGAAGTCGCCGTCGGGCTGGCCTATTCGGCGATCCTGTTCCGCGACAAGGGGCTCGCCGCCGAGGTCTTCGCGATCGAAGACAAGTCCGACGAGATGCACCACGAGCTTGAGCGCTGGGTGCTCCGCGCGACCGGCGAGGTCGAAGATCCCGATGAGCTTCGCGGCCTGCTGCACTTGGCCGCCGCGTCCGAGCGAATCGGTGACGCCGCGCAGGACATGATGCGACTCGTCGAACACGAAGGCGAGATCCACCCGATCATCGCCGAGGCGCTGTCCGAAGCCGACGAGATCGTCGCGCAGGCAACGGTCGCCGAGGCCGCACCCGCGGCGGGCAGGACGCTGCGCGATCTGAAGATGCGGACCGAGACGGGCTTGGACGTGCTCGGCATTTCGCGCGGCGGCCGATGGATCTATCGTCCGCGCGCCGATTTCACCCTGCTCGCCGGGGACCGGATCCTGGCCGTGGGACCCGAACACGGCGCCGAAGCGCTCGAGAATCTGTGCGGTGTCGTTCGCGAAGAGGAGGATTGATGGTGGAAGCCGTGGGCAAGACCAAGGCCGGCCTTATCGCGTGGCTCCTTCCGGTGCTGCTCGGCGTCGGCGGCTCGATCGGTGCCGTCGCCGCGCTCGGCAACGGCACCTACGACGTCGCGCCGTTCGAGGTGAAGATGGACGTGGGATTCGGGGTCAGCGGCCAGACGCGGCTGGCGATCGACGCGCCGCTGCTCGGTCAGCCAGGCGTCGCGCGCGCCGGCACGCACGCGGGACCGCTCCGATTCGGCGGCACCATCGTCGGCGTGGACGCCGACGCGCTCGCAACCGCCGTCATCGAGACCGTTGGGTCGAACGAAGAGCAGCTCGATCCGGCGAACCCGCGATCGGTCGCGCTGTTCATTGCGCAGAACGGCAAGAGCGCCGCGCGATCGTTCGGGATCAAGGTCGGACTGCTCGCCGCCGGCGGAAGCCTGATCGGCGGGCTGGCCGGTGCGCTCGGCAAACCGAAGCAGACGATTGCCGGCGTGGTTGCGGGCACGGCCCTGATCGGCGTGCTCGGCCTCATCGCCGCCCAGACCTACGACACAACCGCTTTCGAAGGAACCCGCTTCGAACAGACCGAATCATCCGGCTCACCGTAGGCCGGTGGATTTTCGCGCCACGTCATCGGGCTGGTCCACGGCCGGGCTCGCCGCCACTCTGACCGCCGGCTCGTTGATGCAGGGAGCCTTCTACGTCTCACAATTGGTGCTCACGGTCACGATCGCCGGAATCTGTTGGATCGCCAGCGCCGCCGGGAGCGACGCACGCGCACATGCTCCCCGCATGGTGCTTGTCGGCTTTGGCTTGCTGTTCGCCGGGCTGGCGATCGCGTCGGCGGTGAACGGCTTTCCCGCCGAGTCGGGAAAGCCTGCCCTCACGCTCTTGCTTTGCGTCCTGGTCTATTCGCTCGCGGCTCGCGCCGCCGCGTCGGACGGGCCCGCGCTCGTGCTCGATCTGGTCGTCGCCATCGCGGCGATCGCGATCGCGGCCGGGTTGATCGGCGTTGCGTTCCACCTCCGGCTCTGGGCATTCCCGGCGGGATCGTGGCGGCTGACATCGACGCTGACATACCAGAACGCCGCCGCTGCGGTTTGCGCGATCGCCCTTCCGGTCGCACTCGCTCGCGGAGAACGGCGATGGACACGCGCCGCGACCGTCGTCCTGGTCGCCGGCCTCGTCGCGACGCAATCACGCGGCGGCGTCGTGGCTGCCCTGGCGGGAGCGGCGATCATCGCCTTCCTTCGACCGGTCCCGGACCTCGCGCGGCTCACGTTCGGGGTATTGCTGGCGACGGCGTCGATCATTCCCGCGCTCGCGGGAATGCCGTTTGCGGCAATCATCGCCGTACCGGGAATGGTCGCGGGCGCTGCGCTTGCCGCGAAGCGATCGCCAGAAGAACACGCGCAGAGTCGCGCATGGTGGCCGGCCGTGGCGGCCGCTGCCGCGGTCGTGGCCACTCTGGTCACGACCACGCCGGTCTCGGATCGATTCAGCGCGACCTCAAATGATCGCGGCCGCGTCTGGGCTGCGACGCTCGACGCAATCAAGGATGACCCCGCCTTCGGGACCGGCCCCGGAACGTTCGAGATCCGTCGCGTCGTCGACGGCGTTCCGGTCCGCACGCTTCACGCCCACAACGAATACCTTCAAGCCGCGGCGGAGACAGGGCTCGTCGGACTCGCGCTGGCCGTCGCCGGAATCGCCGCGTTCGCCGCCGGCTTGATCCGGTCGATGCGAGCGCACTCGCCGGCCGCAGTCGCCGCACTTGCCTCGGCCACCGCCTTCCTGATCCACAGCGCGGTCGATTTCTTGTGGCGAATCCCGATCCTGCCGGCGATGTGCTTCGCGCTCCTTGCCGCGGGACTGACCTCAACGGAGGCTCGTTCTTCCGAGTCGCCTTGATTTCCGCGCTTCCGCTTCTCCGGGTTTGGCACTCGTCGCCGAAATCGTCCGGATCGACCGTCAAAGGATGAATCGCCCTCGGCGAGAATCTCTCGCCTAATGACCATCACTTGGCTCGCTCACTCACCGCGCCGCCGCGTTGCGGCCGGTATGGCGCTTGGCATCCTCGCCGCATCCTTCGGACCGCTGATGGCGGACGTGGGCAGCCAGAGCGGCAACCATCCCCAGCGACCGACCAGCGGCACATGGATCTACGCAGACCAACGATCCGCCGCAGCAGGTAATTGGGATTCGGAGGCCTTCTCGGACGGCTTCCGAATCTGGCATGAGATCACCGTCTCGGCATGGGATCGCGAGACGCGGGTTATCCGGCCGGATCAACAGGAGACCATTGCAACAAGCCGAGGCGCAACGCTGACCCACCTGATCACCACACAAGATCAAAGCACGTACGAGAAAACGAGCTCGACCCGTCGCATGTATGCCGACCCCGCCGCAATGTCATTCGGCGCGGATCCCGTCACTGGAACGGCGTGGCTGCGTGCCACGGCGCGGGACCACAACGGCGTCGACTGCGATGTCGTCATCGACTGGATCCCCTACGAGAACCGGACACACGGGCAGTCTCAGACCGTGAACACGATCGAGCAATGGCGTTGGGTGACGGGCACCGCTTCCGGGTCCTGCATGACCGACATCGCCGAAGAGGACCGTGTTCGGGGCTACTCCAAGGTCTGGCGCAGAATCGAGCGCCGAACCTCCGACGAGCCGATCTCCGACGACCGCCTCGCTCCGAGAGGGATCATCACATATGCGGGCGTTGGCGCCGAAGGCGCGGCAGGAGACGGAGGGCCCGCAACGTCCGCCTTCCTTTCATGGCCGACTGCGATCAAGGCGACACCGGACGGCGGCACCGTGATCCTGGAGGGCTGGGGAGGACGCCTCCGGCGGGTGACGCCGGGGGGAGTCGCCGAAACCATCGTCGCCGGCGGCTGCACCAGCGCGAGCGACCGGCAACTCCCCGATCGAATTTGCTATGCAACCGACATTGCCGTGGGCGCGGACGGGACCATCTTCATCGCGGATTCGGGAGCGCGCGCGATTCGCCGGATCGAGCGCGACGGGACCCATCACATCCATACGACCTTCGGAACCGATCCCGATTGGTACGGCATCCAGGGAATCGCCGTTGCGCCCGACGGCCGCGTCTTCGTCTCGGACGGAGCGCAACACCGGGTTCTCGAAGTCGACGCGACGGGAGCCCAGCGAGCTATCGCAGGGGACGGCACCTGCAACCAGCCTCGAGACGGAATCCCGGCCACCCAGAGCTCTGTCTGCTACCCGGGCAAGATGGCTTTGGGACCGGATGGCTCGCTCTACGTGGTGGAGGAGACCCATGGCGTGATCCGCAGGATCGACCGCGACGGCACGATCTCGACCGCCTTCGGCTCCCAACCGCCCGGCGCGGTCGGGTATGCGTCGTCTCGATACATCGACGGAATCGCGATCGGCCCGGACGGTCGCCTGTACGCAAGCAAAAACGAGGGCACGGTCTATCGAATCGAGGCTACGAACCTGGCAATTCCCGTCGCGGGAGGAAACACCTGCTGGGCGTGCGGAGATGGGTCATTGGCAACGCTCGCATATCTTCAGCGTCCAACCGGGATCGACTTCGACGCTCAAGGACATCTGTTGATCGCGGAGTCGGAGGGACACCGGGTTCGGCTCGCCGACGTCGGCACCGGCCGCTCCTAGCGACATGAAGCGATGTCTGGTGGTGGCGGTGCTGGCGATTGCGCTGCCGGCCTCGGCCGCGACGACCACGGTTTCGCCGTACATCGGACATGCGCCGGCTCCGCTCTTGGGTGCGGCGATCTGCTTCACACAGGACAACGGGTGGCCGGTGCCGACCGGATGGGGCTGCGCGTCGGCGCGCGTAGCCGGCGCCGAGTGGGTCTCGATTCGCGTGATCGACGCGGCACGCCCGAACTCGCCCGTCGCTTTCTCCTACGCGTTCGATCCGTTCACGTCGGGTCCGCTCGTGTGCGGCGCGACCCAGGCAGGCCCGATCGCCGTCCCCGCAGGCAAGCGCGAGATCGCGGTCTTTTTGATGCCGGACGGGTACTGCCGGGACGGCACACCCACCGCCACCGGCGGTGTCGTGCAGTTCACGATTTCCTAGCCTTCGGTTAGGCCGAGTTCGCGGGCGATCAGCAGGCGTTGGACTTCGCTGGTGCCTTCACCGATCTCGAGCACCTTCGAGTCGCGATAGAAGCGGCTGACGGGATACTCGTTCATGAACCCGTAGCCGCCGTGCACTTGCACGGCGTTGCGCGCGGCGGTGACCGCGATCTCGGACGAGAACAGCTTCGCGATCGAGGCTTCCTTCTTGAACGGCAGGCCTTGATCGTGCATCCAGGCGGCGCGATAGACGGCGAGGCGCGCAAGGTCGGCGTCCACGGCCATGTCGGCGATCTTGAACTGGATCGCCTGGAAGTCGGCGATCGGCCGGCCGAACTGCCTGCGCTCCTTCGCGTAGTTGATCGACATCTCCAAGCAACCCTGCGCCAAACCGACCGCCAGCGCGCCGATCGCGACGCGGCCGCCGTCCAAGATGATTAGAAAGTTCTTGAAGCCCTCGCCGCGCGCGCCGAGCAGATTCGCTTCCGGCACGCGCACGTCGCTGAAGGACAACTCGCGCGTGTCCGAGGCGTGCCAGCCCATCTTCTTGTATTTCTTGCCGACGGCGAAGCCGGGCGTGCCGACCGGAACGACGATGTTCGAGATCTCTTTGCGGCCGTTCGCCTCGCCGGTGACGGCGGTAATCGTGCAGAACAGCGAGTTGGGCGTGCCAACGTTGGTGATGAAGGATTTCGATCCGTTGATCAGCCACTCGCCGCCGTCCAGAGCCGCCTTCGTCTGCGTGCCGCCCGAATCGGATCCGGCGTTGGGTTCGGTCAGGCCGAAGCCGGCGATCTTCTCGCCGCGGGCGAGCGGCACCAGCCACTGCTGCTTCTGCTCTTCGCTGCCGAACAGGTAGATCGGCATCGCGCCCAGGCCGACGCCCGCCTCAAGCGTGATCGCCATCGACGAGTCCACGCGCGCCAGCTCCTCGATCGCGATGCACAGCGAGGTGAAGTCGCCGCCCATCCCGCCGTACTCCTCGGGAAACGGAATGCCGAACAGGCCCATCTTGCCCATCTGTTCGACGATGTCGGTCGGGAACTCCTCGGTCTCGTCCAGCTCTTCCGCGCGCGGCGCGATGACGTCCTCGGCGAAGCGTCGGACGCTGGATCGAAACTCGTCCTGCTCGGGTGTGAAGGCAAAGTCCATGTCGGCGGCTCCGGCGGGTGGTCGGCATGGACCGCCGGAGGACGCCAGCCTATCGCGAAGCGCGCCGGACGCGACCGGCCGACTACCCTCTTCCGCGCGGCCGCGTCTAGGATTCACCCGATGCGCTCCGAGATTCGATACGCGACGGCCGGCGGATGCTCGGTGGCGTTCGAAACGTTCGGTCGCGATGCCGCCGGCGATGCCCCCGATATCGTGCTGGTGGCCGGTTACGCGACGCACCTGGACCTGGACTGGGAAATGCCGGCCTGGGTGCGCTTCGCGGAACGGCTCGGCTCGTTCGCGCGCGTGATTCACTTCGACAAGCGCGGGACCGGGCTCTCGGATCGACTTGAGACCATGCCGACGCTTGAGGAGCGCATGGACGACGTGCGAGCCGTCATGGATGCGACCGGCTCGAACCGTGCAACGCTCATCGGCGTCTCCGAAGGCGCGCCGATGTCGATCCTATTCGCCGCCACTCATCCCGAACGGGTCGCGTCACTCGTGCTCTGCGGCGGCATGGCACGCTCTACCTGGGCGCCCGACTATCCGTGGGCGACACCGGCCGAGGATCTTGTCGCATCGGCCGCGCAGTTCTTGTCGCAATCGCTGGCGTCCGGCGACGACCTGGAGATCTGGATGCCGTCCTGGGCCGACGACCCCGGCGCACGCGAGCAGATCGCGCGTTATCGACGCGCGGCGGTAAGCCCGAAGGGCTTGGAGATGATGTTCGGGATGTTCCTGGACATCGACGTGCGCGACGTGCTTCCGGCCGTATCCGCCCCGACGCTGGTGATCCACCGGCGTGGCGATCGGGTCGTCAACCGGCGGGCGGGCGAGTTTCTGGCGTCGCGCATCGCCGGCGCGACCTACGTCGAGATGCCGGGCAACGACCACTTCCCGTGGGCGGCCGACAGCGACGAGATCGTCGCGCATATCCGAGAGTTCGTCACAGGATCGCGCGGGCCGGCTCCCGAAGCCGATCGAGTCCTTGCCACGGTGTTGTTCACCGACATCGTCGACTCGACCGGTCAGGCGGCCGCGTTGGGCGATTCCGCCTGGCGATCGCTGCTGGAAACGCATCATGCGCTCGTCCACGACCGCATCGCCCGATTTCGCGGCCGGCAGATCAAGACGCTGGGTGACGGCGTCCTCGCGACCTTCGACGGGCCCGGCCGCGCCGTGCAGTGCGCCGAGGCGATCGCGACCGAGAGCGAGCCGCTCGGCCTGCGAATCCGAGCGGGAATTCATTGCGGCGAAGTGGAAGTCATGGGTGAGGACATCGGCGGGATCGCGGTTCACACCGCCGCCCGCATCCTGGGGCTCGCCGGAGCCGGTGAAGTTCTGGTGTCGAGCACCATCCGAGGCCTCGTCGCCGGCTCCGGGATCGAGTTCGAAGATCGCGGCACGCACGAGCTGAAAGGCATCCCCGAGCCCTGGCAGGTCTTTCGCGCAACCTGCGGCAGACGATGACGCGGACCGTCGCGATTACGGGGGCGTCCACGGGGATCGGCGAGGCCTGCGCGCTCGCGTTGGACGCGAAGGGATGGCGCGTGTTCGCGGGGGTGCGCAAAGAGGCCGACGGCGCCGCGCTCCGCGCGAAGGCGTCCGACCGTCTGACGCCGCTGATCCTTGACGTGACCGACGGCACGCAGATCCGCGCGGCGGCGGCGACGGTCGCCGATGCGGTCGGCGACGCCGGCCTCGACGGGCTCGTCAACAACGCGGGCATCGCGGTCGCCGGGCCGATGGAGTTCGTGCCGCTCGACGATCTTCGCCGCCAACTCGAAATCAACGTCGTCGGCCTAGTCGCCACGACGCAAGCGTTCCTGCCGCTCATCCGCCGCGCATCCGGACGCATCGTCCACATGGGCTCGGTCGGCGGATCATTCGCAGTGCCGTTCGCTGGGCCGTATTCCGCATCGAAGTTCGCCGTGGAAGCGATCACGGACGCGATGCGCGTCGAGCTGGCGCCGTGGCGGATCCACGTCGCACTGGTCAAGCCCGGCGCCGTGGCGACCCCGCTCTGGGACAGGAGCACGGCCATCGCCGATGAGATGCTGACCCGAGTGCCGCCCGAGACGATGACCTTCTACGGCACGGCGATCGAACGGATGCGCGAGCTGGCCGCCCACGAAGCCGCGAGCGGCATCGCGCCCGAGAAGGTGGCCACGGTCGTCGTGCACGCCCTCACCTCGATGAAGCCGCGGACCCGTTACGTGCTGGGCCCGCAAGCCGGTTTGCGCGTGACGCTGTCGCGGCTGCTCCCCGACCGGACTCGCGACAAGCTCGTCGTCAAACAGACGGGCCTGCCCGGCGAAGGAAGCGCACGGTAGCATTCAGGCATGAGCGCCTTGCCGAGCCGCGTCACGATCGTCGAGGTCGGTCCGCGCGACGGTCTTCAAAACGAGGAGGCCACCGTCCCCACCGATGCGAAGGTGGCGTTCATCGACCGATTGTCGGACTCGGGGCTGACCCACATCGAGGCGACGGCGTTCGTCTCGCCGAAGGCGATCCCACAACTGGCCGACGCGGAAGAGGTCTGCACGCGAATCACGCGCAAACCCGGTGTGGTGTATTCGGCGCTCGTGCCCAACATCAAGGGATATGGACGCGCAACCGAGGGCGCGGAACTGCGCGACGTCGCGATCTTCCTGTCGGCATCCGAAACGCACAACCGGCGCAACATCGGCTGCAGCGTGAACGAAGCGTTCGATCGTTACCGCGAAGTGGCGGAGGCGGCCGAGCGCGACGGCGTGCGGATGCGCGGATACGTTTCGACCGCGTTCGGCTGCCCCTATGAGGCTCACGTGCCGATTGATCGCGTCGTCGATGTGTCCCGCCGGATGCTCGATCTGGGCGTGCAGCAAGTCTCTCTCGGCGACACGACCGGGATCGGCAATCCGGTCCAGGTCGCGCGGACCGTCGCGGCGCTGGCCGAACACACACCGGTCGACACGATCGCGCTTCATCTGCACGACACGCGCGGCACCGGCTTGGCAAACGCGCTCGCGGGGCTGCAGACGGGCGTGACGACGTTCGACGCATCGACCGGCGGCCTGGGCGGCTGCCCGTACGCGCCGGGCGCGACCGGCAACGTCGCAACCGACGAACTCGTCTCCATGTTCGAACAGATGGGCGTGGCCACCGGCGTGGACGCGGAAATTTTGTTGCAGTCTGCGGAAATCGTCGCCGCCGCGATCGGGCGTGAGCCGCCGAGCCGCTACCTAAAGGCCACCCGCGCCACTCAGGCACGCGCCCGCGAGGAGTCCGCATGAGCGTCGTCGAGGTCGAGCGCGGCATCGTCTCGACGATCACGATCAACCGGCCGGAGGCGGCCAACTGCCTGTCGCGCGCGACGCTCGACGAGCTTGCCGCTGCGATCGCGGCCGTCGCTGCCGACGACGACTGCCGCGCGGTCGTGCTGACCGGCGCGGGCGACAAAGCGTTCTCCGCGGGCGCGGACCTGAAAGAGCGCGCGACCATGAACGACGATCAGGTGCGTGACTTCGTCCGCACGATCCGCGACACCGCGACCGCGCTATCGCGCTTGCCACAACCCGCGATCGCCGCGATCAACGGCGTCGCGTTCGGCGGCGGCTGCGAACTCGCGCTCGCGTGCGACATTCGCGTCATGGACGAAAACGCTCAGATCGGCTTGACCGAAACCAGCCTGGGGATCATTCCGGGCGGCGGCGGCACGCAGCGGCTGCCGCGATTGATCGGCCCGGCGCGGGCGATCGAGTTGATCGTCACCGCGCGCCGCATCGACGCCGCCGAAGCCGAACGCATCGGTCTGGCCAACGTCGTCGCCGCGTCCGGCACGGCAGAAAAGCTCGCGTGCGAGATCGCCGAACGCATCGCCGCCAACGCGCCCGTCGCGGTTCGCGCGGCCAAGGAAGCCGCGTGGCGCGGCCTCGAGCTGCCGTTGCGCGAAGGGCTCGAACTGGAAACCGACCTGTATCAGCGAACGCTCGAAACGCACGACCGTATCGAAGGCCTGACCGCCTTCCGCGAAAAGCGTCCGCCCATCTACAAAGGACGATGATGAGCGATCAGTTGCCCAAGCACACGCCGGAAGCCCTGCACGCGCTCGTTGAGGACGTCTTGAAGGGCGGCGCCGCGAAGTATCACGATGCCGCCGCCAAGAAGGGCAAGATGTTCGTGCGCGAGCGGCTCGCGCTGCTGCTGGACAAGGAATCGTTCAGCGAAGACGCGCTGCTCGCCAACGTCCTGGCGGGCGACTTGCCGGCCGACGGCGTCGTCACCGGCGTCGGGCGAATCGACGGACGCCACGTCGCGGTCATGGCCAACGACTCGACGGTGAAGGCCGGCTCGTGGGGATGGCGCACCGTCGAGAAGATCCTGCGCATCCAGGAGCAAGCCGAGCGGCTGCGAATTCCCCTGCTGTACCTGGTGGACTCAGCCGGTGCGCGCATTACCGACCAGATTCAGATGTTCCCCGGCCGCCGCGGCGCCGGCCGCATCTTCTACAACCAAGTGCAACTGTCCGGCACGATCCCGCAGATCTGCTTGCTGTTCGGTCCCAGCGCCGCCGGCGGCGCCTACATCCCCGCCTTCTGCGACATCGTGGTGATGGTCGAAGGCAACGCGTCGATGTATCTCGGCTCGGACCGGATGGTCGCGCAAGTGACCGGCGAACAAACGACGCTGGAAGAGATGGGCGGTGCGCGCATGCACTGCAGCGTCAGCGGCTGCGGCGACGTGCTCGTCCAAAGCGAGCCCGACGCGATCGCCTGGGCCAAGAGATACCTCTCCTACCTGCCGTCGAACTTCGAGCAGGCGCCGCCGCAGGAAGAGCCGGCCGCCCCCGCCGTCACCACCGATCCGGCCGAGATCATCGAACCGAACCAGAACAAGCCGTTCGACATGATGCGGCTCGTCGAAACCATCGTTGATGCGGGAACCTGGTGCGAGATCAAAGAACTGTTTGCCAAGGAGCTGCTCACCGGGCTCGCGCGGATCGAAGGCCGCGTCGTTGGGATTCTGGCCAACCAGCCGAAGGTGAAGGGCGGGGTGCTCTTCGTCGATTCGGCCGACAAGGCGGCACGGTTCATTTGGCTCTGCGACGCCTTCAACATCCCTCTTCTGTTCCTGTCGGACGTGCCCGGCTTCATGGTCGGCAGCCAGGTCGAGCGGCAAGGCATCATCCGTCACGGCGCGAAGATGATCTCGGCCGTGAGCGACGCACGGGTCCCGAAGGTGTGCGTGGTGATCCGCAAAGCCTACGGTGCGGGCTTGTACGCGATGGCCGGCCCGGCCTTCGAACCGGAGGCGACGATCGCGCTCCCGACCGCGATGATCGCGGTCATGGGACCCGAAGCGGCCGTCAACGCCGTCTACGCGAACAAGATCGCCGAGCTGGCCGAAGCCGACCGTCCCGCGTTCGTGGAAAGCAAGCGCGAGGAGTTCCGCCGGGACATCGACATCTACCGCCTGGCGAGCGAGATGATCGTGGACGAAGTCGTCGAGCCGAGGGATCTGCGGGCTTCGATCGCTCGCCGATTCGCGGTCGCCCGCACCCCAACGAAGCCGCGCCCGCCCAAGAACCGGTCCGTCACGCCCGTCTGACCGGCCGGCAACGTTACGAATCCGCGTCGATCTGGTTTCGGTTGCCCGACACTTGCGTGCCGGCGTCACATTTTTCGAGGTTTTTGTGCGCCGGCGGTGGCCCCAAGCGAGCCCGATTTCCTACAATGGTCCTTGCCCGGTTGGGGGGCCTCCGGGACGCTCAATTTTCCGCCTTCGGCGTGATCTCGCGCGTCCATGCGTGTCCTCCGACGCGTCCGATCCGTTGAACAGGTGAAAATCCGATGCGACTCATCCGCCCACTCGTCGTCCTTGCAACGGCCGTCGCCGCCCTGGCGCTCGCGGTCGCACCGGCAACCGCCTCAAGCTCTTCGTTTGCGATCCCACCCGGGTTTCGGACCGTCGCGTGGGAAAAGCTCGGCACCGGCTTGGATCACGTGACGATGCGCGGCAACTACGAGGCACACAACGTTCACGTGGCTCGGTTGAAGCCGGATGCGAATTTCGCGCTCCGCGCGGTCGTGTCGCGGCAAGCGATCTCCGGCGGACTCGAGACCACCTCTTCGATGTGCCGGCGGGTCAAGTGCATCGCCGGCATCAACGGCGACTTCTTCAACGTCAGCGGAGCCACGGCCGGCCAGACGGTCGGCGGCCTGTCCATCTTCGGGCAAGCGCTTCGCTCCCCGACGCCCACGCACCCTCAGTTGCTGATCGGCAACGACGGCACCGTGCGAGCCGGGACCGACTCGTGGAAGGGCGGCATCAAGCTCGCCGACGGACGCGGCGTGACGCTCGACGGCGTAAACGTCGCGCTGCGCGGCGGAAAGATCTCGCTGTTCACGGCCGCTTTCGGCAAGGCCACGCGCAACGCGAAGGACACCACCGAGATCCGGATTCGGATCGAGCAGCCGCGCCCGCCGCTGCAACTCGGCACTCCGGCGAGAATCCGTTTCCTGGACATCCGCCACATCGGCGGTGCGCCGATCCCCCCCGACGGTGCCGTCATCGCCGGCAACGGCGCGGGCGCGCAAGCTTTGGACGCGCTCTGGTGGCAGATCAAGAACAAGCACCTGTCGCCGCTGGCCGAGCTGGAGGTCAGCTCGCCGCACGCCGACGCGATCGGCAGCATCGGCGGCTCGCACGTGCTGCTCAAGGACGGCCGACGCACGTTCCAGATCGTCCCGCGGGGCCTGATTCAAGGCCGGCATCCCCGCACGGTCGTCGGCTGGAACAAGCAAGGCGAGATCTTCCTCGTCACCGCCGACGGACGCCGGCCGAGATCGGCCGAGGGCATGTCCCTGCTGCAGATCACACGGTTCATGCAGCAGATGGGCGCGACCGATGCGATCAATCTTGATGGCGGCGGTTCGACGACGTTCGTGACCCGAGGCCGGGTCATCAACCAGCCGAGCGGCAGCCGCGAGCGGGGCGTCGCCACGGCGCTGGTGATCGTGCCGGTTGCGCCGAAGCCGAAGCCCGCCGCACCCGCCGCGCCGGTGCCCGCGCCGCCTGCGCCGCCGCCCGTCCCGGCCGAGCCGGCGCCCGCGACGGCGCCCGCCGCGATGCCGGCAGCCATAACCGGCGCGTCCCGCACCCACGGGGCCACCTCGAAGGATCACGCGGTCGCGATCGCGTTCTTGATGGCACTGGGAAGCGGCGCGGCCGTGGTTCGCTCGCTCTTCGAGCGCGTCAACCGAAGCTACGACTGACCTTCTTCAGCCGAACGTCGTGACGCGATGAGGGATGATCTCAATCAGCGTGTCGTTGCCGTAGCCCTCGTCCCGCTCGTACTTCGTTAAGAACGCCGTGCTGATCGCCTCGTAGCCGGGCTCGCCGGCGACGATCAGCCGGACACGGCCGCGCAACAACACACCGTTGTTTCCCTTGTAGGCCACGAGCGCCGCGCGGCCATCGCGGGCGGCGTTGCGCGCCTTACGGGACGCGCCCCGACACCAGACGTAGGCGCGTCCGTCGCGAACCACGACCTCGACCGGAACGGCGTGCGGCATACCTTCCGCGCCGACGGTCGCGATCACCCCCAGCGGGCGCTCGGCGAGGAACTCCTCCCACGGCTTGCCTGCGACGGTGGGCTGCACGATCGCTAGCGGTGCGCGGCGGGCTGGATGAGTTGGAGCAGGTTGCCGTCCGGGTCGCGGAACCCAACGAAGCGCGCGCCTGCCGGCGTCTCGGTGACGTCGCCTTCGAAGGTCACACCGGCTGCCGACAGATCCTTCATCGTCGCATCGAGGTCATCGCATTCGAGCACGACCGTCGCGCCGGCTCCTTCGGGCGCGACGCCATCGACGGGTCCGTGCAGACCGAGCGGCATGCCGCCGGCGTCGAACTGCGCGAAGCCGTCGCCGTGGCGGCGCATCAGCGGCAGGCCGAGCACGTCCGCATAAAAGGCAGCGGCGCGATCCATGTCGCGCGTCCAATAGAAGGCGCTGGAGATTCGCGTGATCATGGTCGCGAATCTATCAGACGCGCAGATGGACGACGTCGCCGGCCGCGACGGCGGTTTCGATCCCATCGACGTCCACGATCAACGCACCGTCGTCCGCGATGCGGACCGCCCGGCCGGCCAGGCCCTCGCCCGAGGGCTGCTCGACGCGAATGTCACGCCCGATCGTGTCGCAGCGGGATCGATATGCGTCGAGCGCCGCGCGGGGCGCCGATGCGAACGGCGCGAAGGCGGCCATGATCGCGCCGAGCAGTCGCGCGCGTCCGAGAGGCCGCGAGCGTTCGCGGAGCAAGCTGGTTGCGATGGCATCGATCTCGGGCGGGAACTCGCTTTGCCTGACGTTCAGGCCCAAGCCGATGACCGCGGCGCCGTCGCCGATAGATTCGGCCAGGATGCCGGCAATCTTGCGCCCGCCGGCACGCAGATCGTTCGGCCACTTCACCGTTATCGCCACGCCGGACTCTCGTTCGACCGCCTCGGCCGCCGCGGTCGCCGCCGCCAGCGTCAGCAGCGGGAAATCGTCGCGCGGAATCGACGGACGAACGATCCACGAGGCCAGCAGCGAGGTGCCCGGCTCGGCCAGCCAGGTGCGCCCGAGCCGGCCGCGCCCCGCCGTTTGCATGTCGGCCACAACGACCGTGCCCTCGGGCGCGCCGGCGCGTGCGAGCCGTGCGGCTTCGTCGTTGGTGGATTCGAGCGTGGCAAACGCCTGCACGGCCGCAACCCACGGCACCGACTCGCGGATGCGCTCGAAGTCGGTTGGATCGAACGGTTCGCGCTCCATGAAGCGCGCAGCCTACCGAACCGCGCGTTCAGTCGTCCGAGCCGGAATGTGAATCGTCGGAGCCCGAATCGCCGGATCCCGAACCGCTCGAATCCGAATCGTCTCTACCGGAGCCGGACTTCGAATCGTCGGAACCGGAACCCGAGTTCGAGTCGTCCGGCTCATCGCTCCCGTCGTCGGAGCCAGACCCCGAGCCGGATCCCGAATCGTCTGAACTCGAATCGTCTGAACCCGAATCGTCGGAGCCGTCCCGGCCCGAGGTCGAACCCGAATCGTCGCCGGTTTCGGATTCGCCGTCGTCGTCGGCAGCGCGGAGCCGCAGGGTGTCGGCGTGCTTCGCCAACTCGTCGGCGCGCACCAGCAGCGCGGCACGCCGGTCGCCGCCGACGCTCGCGATTTCGGCTCGCGCCGAAGCGATGTCGCGGTCGAAGACGCGAAGAGCCTTGCGGGCGTCGGATTCGCGGCTTCGCGCCAGCGCTCGTTCCGCGTCGTCAAGATTTCGTTCGGAACGGTCGAGCAAGGCGGCCGCCTTCGAGGCGTCCCCGACGGCGACGGCGACGTGCACGGCCTGCAGGCCGCGACGCACCGAGTAGAGCGGATCGCCCGGCAACGCGCCGCGTGATGCCACGGCGACCCCTCCGAACGCCAGCGACGCGGCGAGCGGTGCGAGCACGAAGAACCGACGAAGGTGCCACCGCGAGCGAGACGAGGCCGCTTGAAGGACGGCACGTCGCGCGTCGGCGCGCCCCCGGTCGGAAGGGACGGCGACGCTCATCGAAGCGAGCGCAGCGGCAACGGCCTGCTCGTCGGAGGAGGAGTCGGGCGCGGCGCCGGCCAAGATCCGGTCGATCGCCCGGTCGAGCGCCTCCGGCGTCATCGCGTCACCTCCATTCGATCTCGTAGCGACTGCAGGGCGCGCATCTGCTGGATGCGGACGGCCCCGGCGGACTTTCCCAGAACAGCCGCGATCTCATCGGAAGAGAGGCCGGAGGTGAATCGAAGCTCGAGCACGCGGCGCTGTTCCTCGGAAAGCACCGCGAGCAGTTCACGCATCTCGGCGATGCCCTCGCGACCCACCGCGATGTCTTCCGCGCTGGCGGCCACATCGGGTGTCTCCACGGCGTCCCGCAGGTCCTCGCGGCGGCGGAAGCGGCGACGCTGCTCGCCGGCGACGACGTTGCGCGCGATTCGAAACAGCCAGGCGGCGAACTCGGCCCCTTGCCATCGGAAGCGGCGAATCGATTTCACCATCTGCACGAACGTCTCCTGCGCGGCTTCCTCGGCGTCGGCGGCCGAGCCCAGCCGCACATAGGCAAATCGGTACACGCCGTCGTAGAACAGATCGAACAGGGCCGCCAGGGCATCTCGATCTCCCTTTTGCGCCCGTTCGACCAGCGGTCTGATCTGCTCGTCCGGTGGCATGCTCGTTGATCTATCGGTCCTGTTATCGCTCGACGTACACGGATCGTTACGCGAACGGCTCTCCCGCCCCCTCTGGGAACCCCATGTAACAACGCGGCCTGCCGTCGCGATAGTCCCGGCGACGGAGAGAACTTCGACGGGAGGAACCGGGAATGAGCAAGCTTTGGAAGGCAATTGCGGCCGCGTCGCTGGCGACGCTGATGGGGTTCGGCACGGCGTCGCTGGTCGCCGCGGACTCCGGCCGTTTGAACGGACCGGCAAGCGTCTCCGGCACGGACGATGCGGCGCCGGATACTTCCCCGAGCACCGAAGACGACCCCACGCCCGACGCCACGCCCGACGCCACGCCCGACGCCACGCCCAGCAACGACGACGACCCCACGCCGGAAGCCACGCCCAGCAACGACGACGACGACGATGATGACGATGATGACGATGATGACGATGACGGCGACCACCACCGTCGCGGGCGCGGCGGACACGACGACGACACCGACGACGACAACTCGGGCCCGTCGGACTCGTCCGGACCGAGCGGCAACTCCGGATCCGGCAGCGACGACGACTGAGAATCCACACCGCAACGAACCGGCGACGCGGAGCGCCCGGCAGCCGATGCGGAGGCCGCCGGGCGCTCTGGTAGCCTTCGCGCCGTCATGTTTTCCAAGGTTTTGGTCGCCAATCGAGGCGAGATCGCCATCCGCGTTTTCCGCGCCTTGCGCGAGCTCGGCGTCGGCAGCATCGCCGTCTACAGCGAAGCCGACCGCGACGCGATGCACACCGCATACGCCGACGAAGCGATCCTGATCGGCCCCGCCCCACCCGCCGAGTCGTACCTAAACGTCGAACGAGTCCTCGACGCCGCCCGCAAGGCCGGCGCGGAGGCGATCCATCCCGGCTACGGATTCCTCGCCGAGAACGAACATTTCGCGCAAGCCATCGAAGACGCCGGCATGGTCTGGGTCGGGCCGCCGCCGCCGGCGATCGTAACGATGGGCGACAAGGTCGCGGCGCGCCAGGCGGCGGTCGAAGCCGGCGCGCCGGTCGTTCCCGGCACGATCGATCCGATCACGGATCCGAAGGAGATCCACGCGTTCGCCGCCGAGCACGGCTTGCCGCTCGCAATCAAGGCCAGCTTCGGCGGCGGCGGCCGCGGCTTCAAAGTCGTGCGCACCGAGGACGAGATGGAGGACGCGCTCGGCAGCGCCCAACGCGAAGCGGCGATGTCCTTCGGACGCGACGAGGTCTACCTGGAACGCTACCTGGAAGGCGCCAAGCACATCGAGGCGCAGATCGTCGCCGATCAGCACGGCAACGTGTTGTTCCTGGGCGAGCGCGAATGCAGCATGCAGCGCCGCCACCAGAAGCTGATCGAAGAGGCGCCGTCGCCCGCGCTCACGCCCTCGGTGCGCGAGCGCCTGCGCGAGGCATCGGTCGCGATCGCCAAGCAGGTCGGCTACGTCAATGCCGGCACGATCGAAACGCTGCTCGACGCCGATCGCGAACGGTTCTACTTCATGGAGATGAACACTCGCCTGCAAGTCGAGCATCCCGTCACCGAAATGGTCACCGGCGTCGACCTTGCGAAGCTTCAAATCATAGTCGCCGCCGGCGAGCCGCTCCCGTACACGCAAGACGACGTCGAACTGCGCGGCCACGCGATCGAGGTCCGCATCAACGCCGAAGATCCCGCCAAGAAGTTCCTTCCCTCGCCGGGTCGCATCGGTGCGTATCGCGCTCCGACCGGCCCGGGCGTGCGGGTGGACTCGGGCTTCGGAGCCAACACCGAGATTTCGCGCTTCTACGACTCGCTGGTCGCGAAGCTAATCGTGTGGGCCGAGGATCGCGACGCGGCGCGCGCACGAATGGTCCGCGCCATCGACGAATACGTGATCGAAGGGATCAAGACGACGCTGCCGTTTCACCGCATCGCGATGACCGATCCCGGCTTCGCCTCCGGCGAGTATTCGACGACCTACGTCGAAAACGAGATGGATCTGAGCGGCTTGAAAGCCGCGCCGGCCGCGAAGGTGGACGCGCCTGCCGCGACCGAGCCGCGCACGCTCACGGTCGAGGTGGACGGAAAACGATTCGAGGTTCGCGTAGACGGACTCGGCGTCGCCGGCACGACCCCGGCCTCAAACACCACCGCCGCCAAACCGTCGGCGCCCGTCGCCGAGTCGGCCGCGGTCCACGGCGGCGGCGGCGCGATGAACGTCGTCGCGCCGATGCAAGGCACGATCGTCAAAGCGGTCGTCGAGGCCGGCGCGACCGTGAAGGCCGGCGACCTGTTGATCGTGCTCGAAGCGATGAAGATGGAAAACCACATCACGGCGCCGCGCGACGGCACGGTCGCCTCGATCAGCGCGACGCCCGGCCAGAACGTCGAAGGCGGCGCCGTCCTGGCCGTGATCGAATGAAGTCCGTCGGCATCGTCGGCCTGCCCGACGCCGGCGCGTCGCAGATCTTCACCGCGCTGACCGCGATCGAAGAGGGCGCGTCCGGCAAGGCGCATCGCGCGCGCGTTCCCGTCCCCGACGACCGGATCCCGGTGCTCGGAACGCTGCACGAGTCGCGCAAGCTGGTCTACGCGCAACTCGAATTCGTCGATACATCGAGCATGGTGCGCCGCGGATCGCGCGGCGCAGGAACCCTGCCCGCCGAACTGCTCGGCTACCTCCGCGAATCCGACGCGTTGCTGGAGGTCGTACGCGGCTTCCCGCTCGGGGATCCGGCCGACCCCGCCGGCGAACTCGAAGCGCTGGATTTGGAGCTCACCTACGCGGACATGGAGGTCGTGTCCGGCACGCTCGATCGCGGCTCGAAAGCGGCGCGACTGGGCGACGCCGAAGCCAAACGACAAGTCGCCGCGCTGGAAAAAGCCAATGAGATCCTGAATCGCGGCGCGACGCTGCGCAGCGAGTCCTGGGACGACGAGGAGCGCGCCGTCTTGCGCGACCTATCGCTGCTGACCATCAAACCGGTGTTGATCGTGGTCAACACCGGAGAAGGCGGCGACGTCGCGATCCCCGAGGGCGCCATTCCCATCGCCGGCGCGCTGGAGGCCGAAGTTGCCGGCATGAGCGACGAAGACGCCGCCGAGCTGCTCGCCTCGTTCGGCCAGACCGAGCGCGGCCTCGACACCGTCATCCGCGGCATCTACCGGCAGCTCGACCTGATCACGTTCCTGACGGCCGGAGACACCGAGTCGCGCGCCTGGGAAGTCCGCCGCGGCGCTCCCGCCCCCGAAGCCGCCGGCGCGATTCATTCGGATATCCAGCGCGGCTTCATCAAAGCCGAAGTCGTCTCCTACGACGCGCTCGTCGAAGCCGGATCCTGGAACGCCGCCAAAGGCAAAGGCCTCGTCCGCCAAGAGGGCAAGACCTACGTCATGCAAGAAGGCGACGTCGTCGAATTCCGCTTCGCCGTGTAATCGCAGCCGCAGGCCGTGTCGCCCGCCCGTTTCGTGGCATGATGTCGTGGGAAGGAAACGGCATATGTGGCCGATCATTTTGCTCTCTCTGACGCTCAACCTGCTGGCTCCGGCGACTCGCGGCGTGATCGGTCTTGCCAACGAGACGCACCTGCTCGCGCTCGTCAACGAATCCCGGATCGCGCAAAGCCTTCCCGCCCTGGCGTCGGATCCGTCGCTGGTTCGGACGGCACGCGCTCACTCGGATCGGATGGCCGCAGCCGGCGCGGTCTCGCATACGCCCAGCCTCCATGCCGTCCTGCGGGGCTGGACGATCCTCGGCGAGAACGTCGCCATGGCCTCCGGGGTTCGTGATGTCTTCGACTACTTCCTGGCCTCGCCAAGGCATCGAGCCCTGATCGCGGACGCCGGCTTCACCCATGCCGGTGTCGGCGTGACCGACGCGGGTGGCACCCTGTTCGTGACCGTGTGGTTCGGCCGGCTCTAACTGACGTCCTTTCCCGGCGGGCAGCCCTTTGCGATACTGAACCGCCATGCAGGTCGCCTTCTTCTTGCTCATCGCGCTGATCGTCGGCGCCGGCTTCTACGTGGGCTGGCATCTCAAGCAGAAGCGCCGCGAAGAGCTGACCGCGCTCGCCTCGCGGCTGGGTCTGACCTTCGCCGCCTCCGATCCGTTCGGAATCGACGACGCCATGCCCCATCAGCTCTTCTCGATGGGCGACGGCCGCGGCTGCGAAAACGTCATGTGGGGCACCTGGAACGGCATGCCGGTCACGCAGTTCGACTACTGGTACTACACCGAATCGACCGACTCGGACGGCCACACGTCACGCACCTACGATCGCTTCTCGTGCGCGATGACGTATATCCCGGCCGCCTGTCATCCTCTGGTCATCACCAAAGAGAACTTGCTCACCCGCATGGCCGACGGCCTCGGCTTCCGCGACATCCAGTTCGAGACCGGCGAGTTCAACAAGGCCTGGCAGGTCAAATGCCCCGACCGGAAGTTCGCCAACGACTTCATCGACCAGCGGATGATGGACTGGCTCATGTACGCCGGGACGCGATGGTCCTTCGAGGTCGTCGGCCGGATCGGGCTCGTCTACTGCCGCAAGATGGGCCCCACCGAGATCCCCACGCTGCTAGGGTGCGTCAAGGCGTTCTGCGACAAGGTCCCCCGCGTCGTGAGCGACCTGTACCCGCTCGAAAACTACGGGCTGGACATGCCCGGCGCGGCCAACCGCTGACGGAAGGAAGGGAGCACACGTGCTGGCAGTCTGGATCATCCTCGGCGTCGTCGTCTTCATCGGCCTCGCCATCGCGCTGTCCTACAACCGGTTCGTGTCCCAGAGGAACCTGGTCCGCAACGCCTGGGCCAACATCGACACCGAGTTGCGCCGCCGCTACGACCTGATCCCCAACCTCGTCGAGACCGTGAAGGGCTACGCGAGCCACGAGCGCCAGACCTTCGAAGCCGTGACCCTCGCCCGCAACGCCGCGGCCGCCGCCACCGGCAGCCCCGCCCAGCAGGCACAGGCGGAAGGCCCGTTGATCGGCGCGCTGCGGCAACTGTTCGCAGTCGCCGAAAACTATCCGCAATTGAAGGCCAACGAAAACTTCCTGCAACTTCAAGGCGAGCTGGCCAACACCGAGGACCGGCTGCAAACCGCGCGCCGCTTCTACAACAACAACGTTCAGGACTACAACCGCCGCGTGCAGTCGGTGCCGTCCAACATCGTCGCGAACTGGTTCAACTTCAAAGAGGAAGAGTTCTTCGAAGTCGAAGAGGCGATCCGCACCGCCGGCGCCCCGAAAGTGGACTTTAGCTAGGTGGTCAACCTGGTCGGCCGAGGTAAACCACAACGAGAGCGACATCGCAGGTGTGATTAGCTCGCAGACCCGGTACAGCAACCTACAAGTGTACTCGTCTCTTGGCTGGGTGCCTGCAACCAGCGCGGCGTTCGCGGGGACGACCCTGGGTCCTCGTCAATCTCGCAGCGGCGTTTCTAACAACATCTTCTATACGTACTGCAATTCATCATGCGGATGACGAGCGCCCGATTCCGTGCGCTGTGGCTCATGACAGCGTTGGCCCTGGCCACTTCCGCATGCGGCCCCGGGGAGTCCGTGAACATCTTCGCGGACGCCTCCTGTCCGACGTCGGAGTTCGGCGCACGTGTCCAGACGACCAGATCGATCGCCGGAATGGAATCGCTCCACCCACCAGAGCCGGGCGAGCC
>DASWHR010000118.1:0-13851 GCA_036398095.1 Actinomycetota bacterium | reverse complement strand
TGCTGGCGGTTGCCCGGTCGCTTCCGTCATCTGGTGTCGCGATCGAGTGGCACGAGGCAAGTGCCGAATCTTTGCCGCTCGCGGACGACTCGTTCGACGTCGTGCTCAGCTCGCTTGGCCTGCAGTTCGTCGCGGACAAGCCAGCCGCGCTGAGTGAGATGCGGCGCGTGCTCGCGCCGGATGGGCGCCTGGCGATCGCAACGGTCGGGCCGACGCCGCCGCTGTTCGCGATACTCGAACAGGCGCTCGCGCGCCACGTGAAGCCCGAAGCGGCCGGCTTCATGCGCGCTGTGTTCTCACTGTACGAAGCCAAGGAGATCCAAACGCTGACGACCGGCGCCGGGTTCCGCGGCACCGAAGTGCGGTCGAAGGACGTGACGATCCCGCTTGGTGCGCCCGGGGATTTCCTCTGGCGATACGTGCACAGCACGCCGTTGGCGGCGGCCGTCGCACAGATCGACGACGAAGCTCGCGCTGCACTAGAGCGCGACGTCGTGGCCGGATGGCGCTCGTTCGTGAAAGACGGAACACTCGTGTTCGACGTGAGCGCCATCCTGACCACTGCGCGGACGTAGCTAAAGCATGGACGAGCCGCAGACCGTTCCTGTACTTCCCGCTGCGGAATCACTTCGAGAAACTTCGACACCTCTAGGACTCCGAACCGGGCAGTATCATCACGGTGACTCCCTTCCGCTGGAAATACCAGCATCAGAGTGTCCTCCGTAGCGGGTCAACTCCACCGTCCGACCCGCAAGCTCAGCCAACGAGACGTGTACCTGCGCAGGTCCCACCCCGTGTCTATCACGGGCGGAGTGCCGCCACTTCAGGCTTAACGGGGCAGGGGACAATCTCAAACTGGGCGGGGGAGGTGTCACATCGCTCAGCAAGGGACGGGTTCGTTCGATCAGGCGATTGCGCGAGTTTGCCTGCTCTTGCTAGCCGGGACGGATCAGCAGGACGTTACGCACACGTACAGGGGGCCGAGGTCGGTCCAGCGCGTGACCCCGCCGATCGCACTCACAAACGTCACACCCGGCGATCCTCCCCAAGCGATGCCTTTGAGGGTTACCGCTCCGTTCTGACCCAAGGCGAACACAGGCGAACCGCTGTCTCCATCGGCGGTAGTGAGACCCAGCACGGCCTGACAGACGAGCCAGTGATGGGCCCCACTATAGAATCCGTGATAGATGGTGACACAGTTGTTGGGTGCCTGCAACACCGTCCCGCTTGCATTGCCCGACGTGATTCCAACCAGTCGCAGGGTCTGCCCGGAAACAATTCCCGCCGTGCCCGTGATTTGAAATTTGGAAGTGCCATTCCAAGTGGTGGACCCTTGCTGTGCCCACGCGATCCTGCCAAGTTGATCTGTGACGTCGGACGATTTGGTGATGAATGCTGCGTCGCTGTATCGACAGAGCGCGGAAGGATCCGTGCAATATGGATCACCCGCGCCTCCTTGAAAGAACGCAGGGTCTTGGGTTTCGCGACCCGCATATTCACTCGCGTACTGTTGGCCGAATGGTGTTCCAATCCCATCGACGATCCCGGGGGTCTTCGTGCAGTGGGCGTTCGTGACGAAGCCTCTGGTGAGATTGAGTTTTACGGCGATGAAGCCGAGGGTGCATTTCCCGTGCTCCAAAGGCCCTCCCGTGATCGGATCGCTCGCCCGCACCTCGATGCCGCCCACGATTGGTCGATAGCAATCGGAAAGGGTTCCCGAAGGCGGCTCCACGACACATGCGGCATGCCAGGAGGGACGAGCGCGGCGCACAAGCGACAGGGCGTCCGCCGGCACGCCGTGCTTCTTTGCTTGCTGGACCGCGATGGACTCCGCGGCAGACACGTCCGTTACGCCAAGAACGACTGTGCCGTTGATCTCATCAATGCCCGCTGAAACAAGGCCCGGAATGAGCGTGCTCTCACTGAACATGCTGGAATACCATTCGCTGAGTTGCACGAAGTCATATCGGACTTGCCGGTACGCAGGCCTGAGCTCTCGGAGCGACTGATCACCGAGACGCTCGGCGACGCTCCCCTGAACTTGATCGACACTTGCGCTTGGGTCTCCGCGAAACAGAATGATCAGCTCGTCGCCGTCAACGTACACCCCAGCGAAACCGGGATAGTCTTTCGCAACGGCCGCGTAGCCTTCGTGAAGCGTCGGCACGTGACGCGACCCGCTCCCTGTCGGCACGTCGCCATCAGAAGCCAAGGGTTTGAAGTGTCCCCAATTCAGGAGGCTTGCGCTGATGAACGTCGCAAGGACCAGAAACAACCCGAATCGACGCATTCTTCCTTCCGACGCTTGACACCGAAGCGGAACACACCGTCCGGGAGGTGACGCTAGGCTCTCGGCGATCGATTGTCCATGGCCCGATCGGATGACCTGGAGTGCCTAACTCAGGTGCCCCGACCCTGTCGTCGAGGACCTCGGGACCACGCACTTACACAAAGTTTCGGACAGTCCCGCCCTGGCCCCGCTGAGTCGGCGGTTCGAACAACGTCGCTCAGTTGATCGCGTCTTACCTGGCAAACAGGCTCGTGGAGGTGAACGGATTCGAACCGTCGACCTCTGCGTTGCGAACGCAGCGCTCTACCAACTGAGCTACACCCCCGAGGTCGAAGGGGGATGGTAGCAAAGGGCGGTCGTGTCCGAGCGGCTCGAGCCTGACCCTGCTCCAGCTTTCGGCGGCGGATTCGGTCCGAACGGCAGGAATCGGGCGGTCGCGGCAGAACCTTCCGGGCGGGGGGATGATGAACCGTCGCTCGTTGATCCTTTTGCTAGCCGGCTTGCTTGCCGCGGCCGGCTTCGGCGTGGCCGCTCCGGCGATCCCGTCCTGCGACGCTCCCGACCCGGCCTTGGCAGCCGGGCCACCCCTCGATGACTCGCCCACCGCCCCGGTCCGGACCGAGCCGAACGGCGACCAGACGATCACGCTTCTCGTCGCCGACCCGCTCGACGCTCCCGAGGCATACGAGTACCTCGCGGCCGCCACGCTGCAGCCGGAATCCGGCGACGAGCGAAGCGCGGGCACCTTCGCGCATCCCTGGCCGGGCAACCCGCACCTGGTGACGTACGGCACCTACCTGAAGGACGCGGACGTCATCCGGCGCCTGCCCGCCTTCGTGCTCGAGAACGGGCCGCCGGCCGCCGACGCGCTGGCTTGGCTCTCGGACCGCGCGGGCGAGCAGACGTCGCCGCTTCGCAACGCGACGCCGTTCGCGCTCAACACGATCCTGCCGTCCTCGATGCTGCTGTGGAGCCTCGGGCTGGGCGAATCTACGATGTACGAAGGCACGTATCCACTGCCGCACGGCTACGCGGAGCGGCCGCCGTTCTACGTCTGGAGCGTCGTGCGTTCCGCCGACGGCCGGGCCGTGTGGGCGGGCACCGTCGTGATGCAGGCCGGCCGCTTCGAACAAGGCGGCGACGCCTACGGCTGCCGGCGCGTGCGCATCGGCCCGGCGCTGCGCACGCAGGACGGCACGACCTTCGCCGGCGGCCTGTTCTTCGAAGACACGGTGCGCCGCGTCGCGACGGCCGACGGGTTCGCGGCCGAACAGTTCGTTACGGCCGGCGCGACGGCCGCCGGAACGGACGTGCCGATCGCGGTGGTGCGGCAACGCCATGAGCGCGGCGGCGAGAATCTTGGCGTCTTCGCGAGCCGCCAGCGTGACGAGATCACGATCGGCACGATGAACGAAGGCGCGTTCCTGCCGATCGCGGGCACGCGCGCCGACGCCTCGCACGCCGCGCCGCCCGACGCCGAACATCGGCTCGTCTCCGCCGGAGTGTTCGACGCGGGCGAGTACCGGCCGCTGACCGGCGTCCGAACACACATGGAACGACAGCCTGGAGAGTCCTGGGCCGGCGAGTTCCTCGGCTCGGGCGGCCCGGGATCAGACACCGCCGGCGACGCGCGGCTCGACATCGGCACCTTCGACCTGGACGGCTCGTTCCTGCCGCTCGCCGGCGCGGCGTACGCGGATTCCTTCGACGGGGGCCGCTACGCGCATCAGATGATGATCTCGGCCGGCCCGTGGGCGGCCGGCGAGTTCCGGCCGGTGGTCGGGGCGACCTACGACGGCGACGCGCCGCTGGCGTCGTGGCTGCTGGCCGCGGCCGCCGGCGACTTCGCCGGCATGCGGCCCTGGATGGCCTCGGCCGGCACGTTCGCGGGCGGCTACATTCCGGTCGCCGGCGTCTCGTTCGCTCCCGAGACCTCGGCGGAGCATCCGGTGATCGAGGAGTATCGCGCCGGCGTCTTCGCCGCGTCCTACGACACGTTCGTTCCGCTGGCCGGCGCGACATGGTCGAGCGACCGGACGTCGCTGAATTGGGCGGCGCAGTTCGCGTTCGCGCAAGGCCATCCGCCGAGCCCGGCGCGCGTGGATATCGGCACGGTCGGACCGGACGGCTCGTACGCGCGCGCGGCCGGCCTGGTCGCGCTGCCCGGCCGGCCCGAGCGCTATCAGGTCGGCGCGTGGGCGGCCGGCGGGTTCGTGCCGGTGCTGGAAGCCTGCTTCTCGCCCGGCCGCGACGGGCAGTTGGCCGCGGGCGTGGCGCTGTCGGGCGGCGACGGCCGCATGCCGCTCGGCTGGCTCGGCACCTACAACGGAAGCCCCGCGGCCGGCACCGGCGACTGCCCGCGGCGTTAGCGCGCAGCGAGTTCGTCGGCCAGCGCGATCGCCGGCAGCACCGCGAACACGACGTATTCCGGATGCTGCGACAGCACGAGCGCACCGCCGAGCGCGCATGCCGCGACCGCTGCGATGCGCGCCGCGATCGTTCCCGGCAACGGCCGCAGCGCGATCATCCCCATCGCCCCGATTCCCAGCGCCAGCGCAACCACGTCCGCCCAGCTCGCGCGTCCCCCGATCCCTTGCGCGGCCGCATAGACGGCAGCGGCGACGACAACCGCGCCCACGCCGGTCTTGAGCGGCGGCGCGCCGGAGAGTTTCGCGACGACGAACGGCGCGGCGATCAGCAGCACGCCGGCGAGAAGGAGCAGCACGACACCGCCCGTCCCGGGACTGGTCGAATCGCCGGAGAACGGAACCGTGAGCAGACCGCTCGCCGCGCCGGCCGCGGCCGCGATGCCGGCGATGGCAACCATGACCGTCCCGGCCACCGCCGCGAGCCAGCGCGACCGGCGCTCAACGCTCGTGGTCACTACGGCTGCAGCCTCGCCAGGACGATCCGATACGGATTCGCCTCGTCGAAAGCGCCGCCGGCGCCGGTGATGCGCAAGAAGTAGCGGCCCGCGGCGAGGTTCAACACAACCGCCTCCGGGCCGGCGCCGCGGTTGTTGCCCAGCCAGATCTCGCTTCCCTGCTCGTCGTAGAGCGCAAGATCGAAGTCCGCGGCCGGGGTCGCCATCACGAACGAATGGTACCCGCCGTTCACATCGACGCCGATCCAGTCGACGTCGGCGGCGTAGTCCACGAAGCCTTGCACCTGCGCGACCGGCTCGGGCCGCGCGAACTCGCGGACGTCGCGCATGCGTCCGGGGAAGTCGTCGAGCGTGATCGCCTGATACGGCGCTTCGACGTTGCCGACACGGTCGATCGCCCGCAAGAAGACTTCGCCCTTGGCTTCGACGACGAGCGGCGCGCTGTAGAGCCCCTGCTGCTCGGTCGCGTCCAGCGCATACTCGATCCGGTCCACGCCCGATCCCTCGTCGGTGGCGAGCGCGATGATGCGCGCCATCCGCCGGCCCTGCTCATCGGTGAACCGCTCGACGGTGACCTGCGTGGCCGGCGCGATCGCGTCGGCGGCGGCGTCCCCTGTGACCGGCGGCTTGAACGCGACCGTCCGGTCCGCCGCGCCGTCGGCGTCGTCGTCCACTGCAATCGACAACGCGCCCAAGTCCGGCGACCCGTCGAAGCCCATCGTGACCACGGCGCCTTCGCTCAGCGACACGCGCGGCGTCACGGTCGTCTCGGCGATCGAGTCGCTGTCGTAGCGGCGAATGCGCAGCGCGATCTCGCCGTCGCCGGCCGCGGTCCAGCGCCCGGTGTAGGCGTCGTCGCCGGTGAAGAAGTAGGTCTGCTCGCCGTCGCCGCCGAACAGGCTTGCACCGGGAACGTCGGAGGCATCGACGCCGGCGGCCGGATCCAAAAGACCGAGCACGTTGCCGGCCGGGTCGGTCACGCCGCCGGCGACCGCGCCGCCGACGGTCACCTCGATTCCGCTCAGCGGCGCCGGCTCGTCGAACAGCCCGTCGCCCGGTTCGGCCTCAGCGTCGACCGACCCCGACGTCAGCGCCGAGCCTGCCGGCGCGCCGGCGTCCACCGGATCCGCCAGGTACGCCGCCACGAAGTCCATCACGTTGCGGTCCTTGACCAGGTTGCCGTGCGACACGCCGACCGAATAAAGGTTCGGCGCGCCGCCGCGAAAGTCGAAGCCCAGATCGCGGTTGTACAAGCTCGCCGAGTTCAGCGGCACCGTTTCGTCGCCGGTCGCGTAGGCGAACTGCCACGCGTCTCGGATTTCGCAGTCCCGCCACCACAGGTAGCCGCTGCAGTGCTCCTTCGAATAGAACTGAATCTGCGTGATCGTGGGGATGCCGGTCCCGACGATCCGGGTCAGTTCGACGGACGAGTCGGCCGGCGCGAAGAAATCGAGGCCGTCGTGGAACGCCTGCGCCTGATCGATAAGCGCAAGATTCCGGTCGGCGAGCGTGTCGCGAACCTCCGCCGGCGTGTGCCACTCGTCTCGTGCCCCGTCGCCGTCGTCATCGCGATACGAGTAGATCGGCGATCCGAACGCGCTATGGAACGCGCGCGACGGAAGCAGCTCCAAGAATCCCGGCCAATTGGTCGCGACCTCTTGCGCCTTGTTCCGGTTGAGCGTGCACTTGCCGAAGATCTCCTTCGCTTTGCACGGCTCTTTGTAGTCGAGCACGCCGATCGACTGCGTCGCGCCCAAATACGGCGTGCCGAGCGTCACGACACGGTGTACCTTCCCGATGGATCCGGCAGTGTCGAGCATCGCGCGCGTGACCAGGCCGCCTTGCGAATGGGCGATGATGTTGACCTTCGGCTTGCCGGTCTGTGCGCGGACCTCGTCGATCTTGGCCAGCAGCAGGTCGGCGTTGAACGCCGCCGACTTGCGGAAGTCGTAGGCGAACGGAAACAGCGTCCGTCCGCGCCGGTAGCCGTGACCGGCCAAAATGTCGAAGGTTTCCTGATACGCGTCCGCGCGGAAGCAGATGATGATGCAGGCGGCGATCTCACCGATGATCCCTTCGATTCCGCGCTCGCCCATGACGCCGATCTGATAGTCGGGATTCTCGGGGTGAAGCGGCGTGCGTCCGTCGGGACCGAGCCGCAGCACATTGAGATGATCGTCGCTGAGGTCCCGCGCCGTGGTCCCCGCCTGCGGCCATTTCTCTTCGCCGTTGCCGGTGTTCTTCAGATACGCGCCCATGATGCCGTGCAGGAAGATGACCGGCGTCAAGATGGCCGTCGAGCCGCCGCACAGGTTCTCCGCGAACTCGGGATTGCTCGCAGGGCCGGTGTACCCGTCGTGCGAGTTGTCCGACAGCCCGTTCGAGTCGCCCGACAACACGAACGTCCCGGCGCCGAGGATCTGCGCGCCGATGAAGGTCTGCCCGCCGGTTTGTGTGCGGATCAGGCTGCGCGCCGAACCGGCGATGCTGACACGCGACGCGGCCGCATACACATAGGACGTCATCCGGTCCGTCAGCGCGTCCGAATCGATCGATGTCGTGGTGTGAAAGTCGGAATCGATCGCGTCGGAGACGACCGACATCGCGCTGCCGAGGCTCGCGGACAAGTCGCTCATCGTCGCGATTGCGCCGGCAAAGCCGCTATGTTCGGCGATCGCGATCAGCGTTCCGCCGGCGCGAACGTAGTCGGACAGGACCGTTTTCTGCGCCGCGCTGAACGCGCTCGCGTTGACCGGAAGGATCACGCATTCCAATCCGGCGAGGTCGGCCGGCAGAGCCGATGAGACCGTGAGCGTTCGTCCCGCGGCGGCGGCGAACGCCGAGTAGCCTTCGTTGAGCGCACCGTTGCCGCTGTAGACGAAGATGTCGCCGGCGGCGGCGCGGGCCGTGCGCGGCGCAAACATCGCCGTCGCCAGCGAGAGAATCAGTGCCGCGACGATCGAACGCCGCGTGCGATTGGTTCCGGCGAACATGCGCTTCCCCCCGACCCCCGAACGATCCACCGATCATAGGGGCGGGTCAAACCGGGGTCAATGGGGCAACTCGGAAGCTACGAGAAGACGGCTTTGATCGTTCCGCTGGTGGCCGGCTCGGATCCGCAGCCGCTCAGGAGCGAGAACGCTTGGTCGACCCAGACGCTCAAATCCACGGCACCCTTGGGAACGGGCGTGGCGAAGGTGACGCAAAACTCCTTCAGCTCTCCGATCGGATCGCCGTTCGCGTCTCCGAAGACCCAGTATCCGCTGACCTTTCCGGCCTGATCGTCGGATACCGAGACCTTGACGGACCGGTCCCCCGGCTCCATCACGAAGCACCCGCCGCCCGGATACGGCTGCGGCACGTCGGCCACTTGATTCGCGCAGGACGTACTGTAGGCATCCCCGGGAGTCCCCAGATACGTCTGCTCGACGATCCGTCCGGCGCTGCGCGGCAGCGACGGCGTGCGCGTCGGCGTTCCCGGCGGCGGAATCACCCGCTCCAGCGTCGAGGTCACCGTCACGCTGAAGCCGTCCGTCGTGCCGGCGAACAGCACGATGACCGCCCATTTCGATCCGGGCGGAATCGGACCGGCCTCGTCGGCCGAGCCCGATGCGATCGCGCCCGTCGGCGCGCAGTGGGCTCCATAGAAGTACGCGTCCAAGTCGCGCGCAAGCTCTTGGCCGCCCTTGGTCGCGAAGTTGTGCACACCGTCGCCGGCCGTGTCGGGCAGCTCGACGATGTAGGCGTCGAGCCCTTGCGAGGCGGGCGTCATGCACGCAAGCGCGAACTCGTTGAACGTGACGCTCGCATCGGGACCGGCCGCGTTCGCCAGCGCGACGGCGCCTGCCGGATCGGTGAACGGCTTTCCGCCGCCGATCGGCGCGACGGCCATGCCCGGCGCGGTCCCGAGCACCTGAATTCCGCCGAGAATCGCCTTCGTGTTCGCCAGCGCCGACGTCACGGTCACGCGCACGTAGCGAGCCTTCACGCCCGGCAGCGACTTGGTGACGCGCGTCCAATGCGACGCGATCGGCCGCGGCTTGTAGGTCTTGACGCCGCCGGTCTGCGCAACCTTCCAGACGCGTCCGTCCACGGACGTTTCGACCTTGTAGCCGGTCGCGTTTTGCGACGTGCCGCCGCCGGACGGCTTGGACGAGACCGCGATGCCGCGAACCGTCGCCGGCGCCCTTCCGCCGAGCATGATCGTGACCGGCTTTCCGACATCGACGATCTGGCCGGTGAACTCGTGGTCGTCGATCAGTGCGATGCCGGGATCGCCGGCCGCCAACCCACCGGTGACCAGCGCGCCCCATCCGGCGCTCGCAAGGTTTCGATTGAGCGCGAGCGGCCTGATGGTCGTCGTCTTGCCGGCCGCGACGGTGGCCGTGCCGATCTTTTGCAACCCGTAGCCCGCGGCCGCGTAGCTGATGAGATACCGGCCGGGCGTCATCGGCACGCGGAACGAACCGCTCCGCGGGGTGACCGCGACCGGCGTGGGCTTGCCCTCGCCCAGGCCGACGAGCACCTTGGCGATCATGCCGGCGCCGCCGATGTCGCGGATCGTTCCGGCCAGATAGCCGTTGCCGCCGATCCCGTCGAATCCGGGTCGCGGATTCACGTCATTGGCGTCCACGCTGCGCGCGCTGCGGCCCATGCCGCGCTTGGCGAACACATTCCAGATCAGCGCCGCATCCGCGCCCTTGTAGCGAACCTGATTCGCGCGAAGAATCGCGTCGCGCGCATCGAGCATGTCGGGCAAGCGTGGCTGCATCGCCATCCCGTCGAAGACCAGTCGCATCGCGCGATCCAATCCGCGCGCCTTGCCGTGCTTCTTGATCATCGCGGCACGCAGATCCCACAGCGTCCCCGACCAGATCTCGCCGTCGTCGTGCACTTCGGGACCGAAGCGGCCGAAGCCGATGTCGCCGTAGGTCAGCGGATTCTGGTCCAGCTTGAAGTGACGGATGCCGGTAAGCGTGTTGCCGGTGATGTAGATGCCGTCGGCGGTTCGGTTCTCGACGCCTTCCATCTCCAGGATCATGTGCGCGACCCAGTCGCTCCAGGCCTCCCCCATCGATCCAGACTGGTGCGCCGACAGCGCATCGGCGTCGTCGCCGCCGCCGGTCATCCGGTTGGAGATCCCGTGCGTGTACTCGTGATAGGCGGTCGAGCCGTCGAAGTCGCCGTCGACACACGGCGCCTGGAACGTCGGCACCGGCTTCCACAGGAACATCCCGGAAAACGGCGGGATGAACGCAGTCGCGCGCGCCGCGGTCGCGGCCGGATCCGCCGGATCGATCAGATCTTGCGGCTCGCCGCCGTCGGCGGGCGTGAACATGAACGCATTGTCGATCTGATTGTTCAAGATGCCGGCCATCGCCATGAACCGAACCGGATCCGACGCGCGCCCGCCACGCTCGAAGTTGTCGAGCTGCATGTTGCCGAACTTCTCGGTAAAGCCGTACTTGTAGGACACGTCGTGGATCTTGTTTCCGAAGTAGAAGATGTTCGTGACGCTCGCTTCGCGATCCATCGCATACGACGGGTTCTCCAGATCGTAGGCAGGCGTGGTGACGGCCACGTCGCAATCGTTGGCCCACGCGTCGGTGAACTCGAAGTCGAAGCTGCGCTCGGGCGCGACCGGCATCGTGTCGGGAACCGGGTTGAGCTGCGTCAACGACAGCACCGGCGCGAAGCCGTTTCCGCCCAGCTTCGGCCACGACCAGTCGGTGAAGGCAAGCACGTTGTTGCCGGCCGTCGTCGGCGCCTCGCCGACCCACCCCGCGGGCGAGGCGGCCTTGTCACCTTCGAACGACACGATCTCGTGCGTGCCGCCCTTCGGCGCCTTCGGATGGTTGCGGAAGACGCGCCCCTGATCGCCCTCCGCGTGATCCACCTGGTTGTTTCGGAACAGCACGACGCCGGTCAGCGCATCGACGGCGGTCGAAAGCATCTCATCGCCGGCCTTCGCGTAGAAGACGCGCCACGCCAGCCGCGGTCCGCCGGCGGTCGGGAACGCAACCAGGCGCGCGTTGTGACGCGCGTACCCGCCGGCCGCTTCGAAGATGGTCAGCCGGTCGCCGCCCGGCAACGCGGCGCGAACCGGGAACGAGGGCGCCTTCGCGCCTTCGCGTTTCGCGACCGCGATGAGCGCGTCGGCCGCCGACAGCGTTGCCGCGCGCGGCAACGCGCCGTCGGGGCCGGTGTCGGCCCACACCGAGGCGATCCGTCCGTGGGGCGCGATGTTCACGCCGAGCGTGCCGCCGGCGAACGTCGCCAGCCCGCCGACCTGTTGCCGCAGCACCAGCGCCCACGCGCCGCCTCCGGATAGTTGCGCGTTGCGGGTGACGGTCAATCCGGCCACGCTCGCCGCGCCGAGCCCGAACAGGTCCCGGTGCTCGGCGATCCACGCCCGCGCGATCCGTTCGGCGTCTGCTTCTGTGGTGATCCGGGCCGGCGAGGACAAGAATCCGCCGTCCACCTGAATCGTCTTCGCGGTCCCCATCCGCGCGTTCCACTTCACGGCCGCACCCGGCACCTCGCGAGCCAGCGCGGCTTCGGCGCGGGCCGCCGCGAGCGACGGCGCGCGTCGCTGCGCGTCACGAACATCGAAGTCGCCGGCCTCACCGGCCATGACCTCGCGTTCGGCAGCAACGTCGGTCACCGGCGGGCGCGCACCCGCGGGAAGCAGAGCCGCAACGATAGCGAGCGCGACCAAGGACGCGAGACGACGCATGTACGAACCCCTCCGCCACAGCGAATGTCGGCCTCCCGCCCGCCCCCACGGCAGGAAGGATGCACCGAGTTGATGTGTTGTTGATGTGTTCGAATAACGACCGGAGCCCCGGCCGAGGCTCGCGACGGAGAATACGCCTTTCCGGGTTACCGCTTACGTCCCGATTCGGAAATCCTGTCTTGAAAAGGAGGAGGGAGTTTCGTTTCTTCCGATTTCCCGGGAGGATTTTTCCGACTGACCGGTCGAATCGGTACTGCGCGTAGGCGAACGCCCACGGGCCGTCGCGGCTGCTCGCTTGATGCTCGCTTGATCCGGTTATGCGCCGTCGCTGCCGAGCGCCTTTTGGTGTTCGGCGATCGCGTCCTGAAGGTTTTTCTGGATCAGCGTGAGGCTCAGATCGCCGCGGGTGCGCTCCATGATCGAGCGCGCGACGTCGGTGCTGCGGCGGAGCCCGCCGGTGAGCGCGTCGGGATAGTCCATCGACACCAGGACGTAATAGATGTCGTCCATCGCGGCGAGGAGCTCCTCGCCGCGGGTCAGGTTTCCTTGGCGCATGATGTCGAGCGCGTTGCGGCGAAGCTCGCCGATGGCTTCTGCCAAGCCGTTGAGATAGGCGGCGTCGCCGACGCCGATCTCCTCCGGACCGGGCAGCTCCGTACCACGAATCAGCGCGCTGGTGGCACGCGCCTCGGCATATTCCTTCTCGGCGTCGTGCAGGAAGCCGGCGTGATACACGCTCGGGAAGGGCTCCATCGCTTTCTGAGCGATGTCGAGCTGTTCGCGCGCCTTACCCATGAGTTCCTCGGCAAGTTCGGTCTCGCCGCGATGCGTGGCGCGAATCGAGTTGGCGCAGTAGCGGATCGCGGCGCGGGACGTGGGAAGGCCTTTTTCGCGGGCGGCCTGCTTGGCGTTGAGGCGTTCGCGGATCTGCTCGGCGATCGGTCCTAGGTCCATAGGCCCGGGATCTTACCCGGTGCGGGTCATCCAGCCGGTCGCCGCCGGCTGGTCGTCGCCGGCGACGGGTGCGATCGATGGCTCGGGATCGAGCCGGTAGGTCTGGATCGAGGGCGCTTCGAGGTCCTCGACCACGATCGTCGGCTGCGGTTCGAACGCCGGCGTTTCGGCTTCGGTCCGCTTGATTCGCAGCAGCCGCCATATGTACAGGGACAAAGCGGTGTCGGCCGCGAGGTTCACGAACCACATCCAGCGGAGGGCCGGGACGAAGCCGGCGACGAAGCTGAGCGAGGCGAGCGCGAGCAGGCGAGTGAAGGCGCGCCGGCGTCGTTCGATCACGCGAGAGCGACGGCGGGGAGGCGCCGTGGCGTCTTGTGGGATCATGACCCAGCGCCCGGACGCGTCGTTTCCGCGCCGGGAACGGGTTCCTGCAAGGATGCCCATGGCTTCTTCGAAGCTACGAACCCCGTCGATCGGGGAAGATAAGACCCGGGAGCGTACCAGAGATGGCAGCAGGACCGCCGCCCAGACGGCGGCGAGGACGACGAGCAGGCCGAGGGCCAGACGCATCCCTCCCGATGGTCGTTGCGCGACTCAAGTGAGTCGCGACATCTCGAAGCAACCCGAGAGTAACACCACAGAATCTTGTTTCAAGCATGTCGGGATCGTCTCAAGAAAAAATTTCGCCGGTCGGATCGATCCCGATCGGATCGTCCACAGCTCGTCCACAGGCACATCCGTCGCCAGCGCGCCGGCCCGATGCCCGCCCAGGGCGGCTAGACCAGCTTCTTGCGCACGACGAACTCGGCGAGGAACTCGCGGAACTCGGCCGACAGATCCTCGCGCTCGGCGGCCAGCTCGACGGTCGCGCGCAGATAGTCGATCTTCTTGCCGATGTCGTAGCGAATGCCTTCGAACACGTAGCCGTACACGGCTTGGGTGTCGACAAGGCTTCGGATCGCATCGGTGAGCTGGATCTCGCCGCCA
>DASWHR010000117.1:0-48307 GCA_036398095.1 Actinomycetota bacterium | reverse complement strand
TCAGGATCCCACGTCCCGCTACCTGCGCCGGGTTGTCGACGATGAGTTGGATCAGATCCTCGAGTCCTTGCCGGCGATCGCACTCGAAGGCGCGAAGGGCGTCGGCAAGACCGCGACTGCGGTCCGGCGCGCTCGATCGGTCCGTGCGCTCGACGATCCGGCAACCCGAGAGATCATCGCCGCCGACCCCTCCAGGATCATGAGCGGGGAGGCTCCCATCCTGATCGACGAATGGCAGCGGGTCCCCGAGTCCTGGGATCTGGTGCGGCGCGCCGTCGATCGGGGGGCGGGCCCGGGGAGCTTTCTGCTCACGGGCTCAGCCACTCCGGCGGCCGACACGCATTCCGGCGCCGGGCGCATCGTCCGCGTGCGGATACGTCCGCTGACACTCGCCGAGCGCGGGTTCGAGACCCCGTCGGTCAGCCTCGCGGATCTGCTCCGAGGAGACCGCCCGCCGATCGAAGGTGGCTCGACTCGCACGCTGCAGCACTACGCGTCGGCAATCTGCGACTCGGGATTCCCGGGGCTCCGCGGCCTGCACGGACGCGCGTTGCGCGCCCAGCTCGACGGGTATCTCGACCGGGTCATCGACCGGGATTTCGCCGAGATGGGCCTTCGCCTCCGCAGTCCCGGCGGCCTCCGGCGATGGATGACCGCATGCGCGGCCGCGACGGCGACCGCAGCGTCGTACGAGACGATCCGCGACGCGGCGACGGCCGGCGAGCATGAGAAACCGGCGAAGACAACGGTGATGCCGTATCGCGACATCCTGGAAAGGCTGTGGATTCTCGACCCGATCCCGGCGTGGCTGCCGACCCTGAACCACATCACGCGCCTCGGCGCCGCGCCCAAACATCATCTCGCCGACCCTGCGCTTGCTGCACGGCTTCTGGGTGCCGATGTCGAAGCGCTCATCGAGGGGCGCGCCCTGGGACCGCCGATCCCAAGAGACACGACGCTGCTCGGTCAGATGTTCGAGTCGCTCGCGGCCCTGACCATACGGGTCTGCGCGCAAGCGGCCGAAGCTTCCGTCCGACACCTGCGAACCCATTCAGGCGATCACGAGATCGACTTCATCGTCGAGCGGGGAGATCACCGCGTCGTCGCGATCGAAGCGAAGCTCGCGCGCACACCCGACGATCGAAGTGTGCGCCATCTCGAGTGGTTGCGCGGCAGGATCGGCGATGACCTGCTAGATGCCGTGATCGTGACGACCGGGCCCGATGCGTACCGGCGCGACGACGGCATCGCCGTCGTTCCCCTCGCGCTTCTCGGCCCGTAGCAGCTCCAGGTATCAACACTGAACGCGCCGACCGGGCCGGCAGAACGGCCAGAGTTTCGCCGCGCCGCAACAGACCATGGGTGGATCTCGTTGATCAGGTGTACGCAGACGACAACGAAGGGAGAAGGTGTGCGCAGATTGATCGCGTTTGCCCTTATGGCGCTGCTCGCCATGGGTGCAACCAGCAGCTTGGCGGGTCCGGGACCGAACGGTTCGAACAACCACGGCCTGTGCACGGCGTACTTCGCCGGGTCGGAGACCGGGCGGCAGCACAAGCGCAACGCGCCGCCGTTTGCCGAGCTCGAGCGGGTAGCCGAAGAGGCCTACGACGCTGAGAACGGCGAGAACGAGGCGTCGATCGACGAGAAGGTCGCTTGGTGGTGCAGCGAGAACGCGCCGCACCCCGGAGGCGGCAACGGAGGCGGCAACGGAGGCGGCAACGGAGGCGGCAACGGCGGCGGCAACGGCAAGTCCGGCCGCTGATCCGGCACTTCAAATCGAGAGGGGCGGGAGGTTACCCCGCCCCTCTCAAATCGAACCTCGTTCTGTTAGCCCGCGACTGTGACGATGACGCCGCGGGTTGCCGACTCGGACGACTCGTTGCCGACATTGTCCACGGCGCTGGCCGAGAACTCGTACGTGCCGGGAAGAACGCCCGTGAAGGTCGCGCTGAACGTCCCGTCGCTCGCGTCGACCGTGATCGATTCGGGCGCGCCGACGATCTCGCCGACGACCGGCGTCGTGTTGGTCATGGCGACGGTCACGGTGGCAGGTCCGGAACCGTCGTCGGTCACGATGCCGCTGACGGTGACCGTCTCGAGGAGATAGATGTGACCCTCGTCGGGGCTGAGGATCGTGACGACGGGGCCGGTCGCATCCTGGATCGTCGAGATGTCGGCGGCGCTCCATCCGCTCGCCTGGCAGGATTGCGGCTTGGTCTTTGCCTTGATGCTGTACCAGTGCGCGCTCTCGGACAAGCCGGAAAGCGTGAACGAGCGATCCGAAGCGGCTAGCGACCCGATCGTCTGCTCGACATCGAACAGGCTTCCGTCGAGGTCGCGCGTCGGCGAGGATGCGACCTCGAGGATAAAGCCGCCACCCTCGCTCGCGTCGTCCGGCTGCGTCCAGGTCACCGTGTTCGTGTCGCCGGCCGCGAACGCGTCGGCCGACAGCACCGGGACGGCGCAGTTGGGCAGCGGAGCAGCCGAAGCACCGGCGAAACCCCCAACCATCATTGCGGCCAGGCCGAGAACGCCCGCACGCGAAAGCAAGTGTGTTGACATGGTTCCCCCATGGTTTTCGCCGGCCGCGGACGGGCAAAGCCGGCCCCTCGACGACGGATTGTCGTCCGTACCAGTTTCAACGCTGGCGACCTCCGATCCTCCTTACGATCACCCTAAACTGTGTCGAATTGGCAGTTTCGGGTGGCCGGTCGCTCGCCCGAAGGGGGCCCTTTCTTTGTTGAAAGGTCGATCAAGAGGGAGGCCCCCGCTGCCGTTTCGGCATTGGGGGCCCCACGATCGGAAGCGGGCCTGTAAGCGGGCTTCTGTCCCGCGCCGCCGAAGCGACGCGGGGGCGGCCATCTCTCTGGGACCGCCGTTGCCGGCGGCCTCGTGCGGCCTACCCGGAAGCGTTGCGGACGGGCCGCCCGCCCCGCCGCCGCGAGGCGGCGGGCGCTTCCTGCTTGGCCTTGCTCCGGACGGGGCTTGCCGAGCCGCGACGGTCACCCGCCGCGCTGGTGAGCTCTTACCTCACCGTTGCACCCTTACCGGGATCGCCGGTCGAAACCGACGGACCCGGCGGTATCTTTTCTGTGGCGCTATCCCCGGCTCGCACCGGGTGGGCGTTACCCACCGTCCTGCCCTACGGAGGCCCGACTTTCCTCGACGCCTCGCCGAAGCGAAGCGCCGCGGCCGCCCGGCCTGCTTCCACCGTTAGTGTATGCCCATGCGAGTCGAAGCGAACGGACTATCGTTCGAAGTCCTCGACGAGGGCCCGAAAGACAAAGATGCCGTGCTGCTGCTGCACGGCTTTCCCGACACGCACGCGATGTGGCGACACCAAATTCCGGCGCTGACCGCCGCCGGGTACCGGTGCATCGCGCCCGACCTGCGCGGCCGCGGCGCGACCGAGAAGCCGCAACTCGTCGAAGAGTACTTCGCTCCGGTGCTGCTGGCCGACGCGACCGGCTTGCTCGACGCTCTCAAGACCGGGCGCGTCCATGTCGTCGGCCACGACTGGGGCGCGGTCGTGGCGTGGCTGCTCGCCTCGTTCGCACCCGAGCGCATCGCTTCGCTCACCGCGATCTCGGTCGGGCATCCGGCCTCATGGGCGTGGCCGAGCCTCGAGCAACGCCGCCGCTCGTGGTACATGCCGTTCTTCCATCTTCCCGGCGCCGAACGCGCGCTTCGTCACGACGACTGGCGGCTGCTGCGCGAGTGGACGCAGAACCACCCCGAAACATCTCAGTACATCGCCACGCTCACGCCCGACGGCGCACTGACGGCCGCACTGAACTGGTATCGCGCGAACGCAGTGGGCGGCTGGTTCGCCGACCCGGTCCCCTACCCGCCGGTCCAGGCGCCCACGATGGGCATCTTCAGCAGCGGCGACATCCATCTGACCGACGACCAGATGCTCGCTTCGAGGGAATTCGTGGCCGGCGAATGGCGCTACGAGCACATCGACGGCGCGAGCCACTGGATCCCGCTCGACGCCCCCGACCGCGTGAGCGAACTGCTCCTGAGCCATCTAGCCGAATAGCGTCGGAGGCGCGTCGTCGTCGGGCTCCGGAAGCGGCGGCTCGTCGCCGTAGGCATCGACCCATTGGTCGATCGCGGCGTTCACCAAAGCGTCGGCTTTCTTGTTGCGTTCGCGGCGCACGTGCTCGAACACCACCGTCTCGAACCCGGACATCAACGCCCGCGCTTGCGTGTGCAACGGCTTGAGCCCCGCGTTCTTGACCTTGTAGACGCCTTTGAGCTGCTCGACGACGAGCAGCGAGTCGGCCTTGACCGTGACGCGGCGCGCCCCCAGCTCCGCCGCGCGCTCCAGGGCGCGAATCACCGCCTTGTATTCCGCGACGTTGTTGGTGGCGTGGCCGATCGCCTCGGCGATCTCCTCGATCGTCTTGCCGGACGTCGAGGCGAGGTGCACGCCGATCCCAGCCGGGCCCGGATTGCCACGCGCGCCGCCGTCGGTGTGGGCGACGATCTCCGCGTAGGCGACCATCAGATCCCCATCAGACGATGATGAGCAGACGGCGGCAGTTCTCGCAGCGGATGATCGGATCGTCGCTGCGCTTGATCTCGTCGCGGGCGACCGGGGACAGCTCGACCATGCAGCCGCGGCACACGCCGTGCTCGAGCGCGGCGACGGCGACGCCTTCCTTCTTCGGCCGCACCTCCTCGTAGGTCTCGACGGCCTCATCCGGGATCGAGGGAAGGAGCGTGCGCCGCTCGTGCCGAAGTTGCTCGATGTCGACGGCGATGTGCGTGGTGGCGTCGTCCCGCGCGGCGGTCGCGGCTGAAACGTCGCCCTCCAGCGCCGCGACCTGCGCCTTGGACTCCTCGAACTCTTTTTCGGCGTCTTCCTTTTTTTCCATCAGCTCGAGCAGCTGGTCCTCGACGTGGTTCTTGCGCTTCCGGAGCCCGTCGATCTCGGCCTGGATCGAGGTCAGCTCCTTCGGGCTTCCGACCGAGCCGCTGTAGAGCCGGTCGTTTTCGTGCTTGATCTTCTCGGCCAGCACCTCGACCTCGGCTTCGAACTTGCCGGTCTCCCGATTCAGGCCACCGAAGGCCAGCTCGCGCTCGGCCAGAAGCTTGCGCGCCGCAGCGAGCTCCTCGGTGAGACGGTCGAGCTCTTGCTGCTCGGGAAGCGCGGCGGCGCGTTGGTCGAGGCGGTCGAGCGCGGAGTCGATCCGCTGCAGATCCAGCAGCGGGCGCATGGTTTCGCGCGTCAGCTCCACAAGGCTCCTTTTTCAACCCATTCGCAACGGCCGGGCGCGCGGCCGGACCCGGCCCGCGCGAGCCGCAGTATAGCCGCGGCTGGAAGACCGCCGGGGCGGTCTTCCAGCAAAGGAGCGCGCGTCCGATCAGGAGGCCGCTTGTTCGAAGCGGCCGAGCACGGTAACCCAGCCACCGGCATAGCCGGCGCGCGCATCGGCGGCCCGCTCGGCCAGGCGCTCCCACGCGCGATGCTCCAGCGCGACGCGGGTTCCGTCACCGTCGGCGTGGAAGCTGACCTCGACTTCGGTTGGCACCGGTTGCTCCGGATTCGGCTTCCATGCGAGCAGAATTCGTTTCGGCGCCTCGAACGCAAGCACGTCCGCCCAGTGCGCTCGCGTTCCGTCGTCGCAGATCTCGTAGACCTCGCCGCCTTCTCGCGCCTCGAATGCCACGTCGGTGACTTTCTCTTGCCCAACCGAATACTGATCGACCGGCCACCACGTCGCGATCTTGCTCGTGAAAAGATCGAATGCGGCGTCCGGTTTCAGCGGAACCCGGACCGAGACCTTGATCGGCTCGATCGTCTGCATCGTTGCCATTGTCTTCTCCTCTTTCTCCCTACGGCGCCGCGCGCCGCGCCTGCTTCCCCGCCGCCATTGCGAACGCGCCGAGCACGTCGCTCCAGAAGGACTCCAGGTACGAACGCACCTCGCCGAGTCCGCCGACGTCGACCGAATAGAGGCGCCGCGTTCCCTCCGGACGTTCCACCACCAAGCCCGCCTCCTTCAGGACCTTCAAGTGCTGGGAGACCGCGGGACGGCTGACCGGCAGGCCACGCGCGATCTCGCCCACCGCGCGGGGTCCGCGGCGCAGCGCTTCCAACACCGCCCGCCGGGTCGGGTCCCCCAGCGCATCGAGTTTCTGAGCGTAAGTCATAACTTACGGTAAGTCTAAACTAACGCTTTCCGACGTGTCAAGCGGCCGGGAATCCTTCTTCGCGGGCTGCATCAAATCCGCCGGCTCGGTCGTTCAAGACGGGTGAAACCGGTGCCGATACCACACTCAAGGCAAATGAGAACGGAGTGGGTCATGATCTGGGCAACGATCGTCGTCATGCTCGGCGGACTGAGCGCGCTCGCGCTCTACGCCGACGGCCACCAGCGGTAGCACGACGGCGGCACGCGACGCCGGGTTTACACCAGCTCGACCGTGAACGTGCCTTCGACCTGGTAGCGGCCGTCCTCCACGTCGGGGCACACGAACGCCCCCGCCACGGTCTTTCCCGACCGCTTCATCGTCAGGTCGCACCCGCCGGCGGTATCGGTGTGGGCGATCACGCGGCCGGACCGGTTGAAGACCGCGCCGAAGGCCAAGGTTCCGGCGGTCTTCTTCGATCCCTCGAACGCCTCGCCCCCGATCGTGATCAGGTTGTCGGCGTCGTCTTTGAAGACGAATGCGAACCCGGCCGGCGGCGGGTTGTACTGCGAGTCGCCGGTTGCCAGCTCGAGTTGGATCTCGAAGGCTTCCTCACCCGAGACCGTCGCGGTCGCCGATCCGGACCGCACGTTGGTCTGCGCCGAGGCGCCCGCCGGCGTGGACGGCCCGGTGGGTGAGGCCGTCGCCTGCGGGGCCCCCGAATCGTCGCTGCACGCGACGGAGGCGACGGCGAGCAACGCGAGGGCGGCGAGGCGGCGCATGGATGGTCCTTTCGAGTCGGCGGCCACGGGCGCGGTCAGTTCATCCGATGACGGCGTGCCGCGCAAGCGAGCGGTGCGGGGCCGCGCCGGTCATGCGAAGACCGGAGTGCACGTGATCTGCACGCTGACCGCGACGGCGATCTTCGTCTGACACAAGGCCCGGACGCTGCCGAACGGCACGAAGAACACGCCGCTCTCGGCTCCGCAGCCGCGGACGGCGGGACCGCACGCGACCGGCTCGCTGAGCCCTTCGGCGAGCATCTCCAAGCTGACGAGTCCCGCTCCGCCGACGCTGCCGCGAAGCTTGATCCAGCACCCACCCGCATTCGGACACGACATGTCCGGCACGCAGGACGGGAAGTTTCCAACGGGATTCGTGGTAGGCGCCGCCACCGACACGGTGACGACCTTTTCCGACGTGCACGCCCCGAGCGCGCGAGCCGGCACCGGGCCGGCGGCGAAGGCCAGCGCGACCAGAAGACACAGAACGCGGCGAGCATGACGACGCATGGAGGCCTCCCGAAGGGATGGATTCGAAGCCGTTCGCTTTCCCCGAATAGTAGAGGATTGCCCGAATCGGGATCAAGGTCCTGGCCCCGCCATTTGGGGGGGCCAGAAACAGCCTGTTGATGTCATGACCCCGGTCCTAGGATCCGACACCATTGGTGCAGGTAGTGAACGCGAGCGCCCGCTCCCGGCGATGGCCGGATTCAGGAGAGAGAGATCCAATCGTGCGAAGGGTCGGCACTGAGCATCTCAACGTCTTCGTCGCCGGATGCGATGAGTACACCACGCTCCTTGTGGCGCGTCACCTGCCCGGCGCGCGGATTCTGACGCGTCCGAGCCGCCGCCGGCCGCGTCTCGCAGTTGTCGAGGCAGCCGATGAGGCGGCCGTCGCGGACGTCGTTCGCGCACGGCCGGCCGGCGTCGTCGCCATCTCCGATCGCCCGGACCCCCCGCTGCCCTTCGCGGCGCGCGTCGTCATCAGACCCTTTCAGCCCGGCGCGTTGCCCGATGCGATCGACGACGAACTGCAGCGGCCCGCCCGGGAACGCGTCCGACCCACGATTCCCGCCGCGATCCGATTGGCGCTGATGACACTCGGCGCCGGCGTGCACGGCTTCGGCGAGGGAACGACGACGGACATGATCTTCATCTTCGCCGTCGTGCTCTACGGCATCGCGCGACTGCTGACCACCCGCTTCGAACGTGAGGCGCGCGCAGCCGATGTCGCCGTCGCATGCGTTTTGGTCGCGGCCGGCGGCGGCGCCACGAGCGGCTTCGTTGCGTTCGCGGCCATGACCGTCGCGCTTGCCGGCATGACGTTCGGATGGCGATCCGGCGCCGTCGCCGGCGGACTCGTCTCCGTCGCCGCAGGAACACCGGCTGTCCTTGAAGCTCTCGCCGGCCGCGCGGGCGTGACCGACACACTGGCGCTGCTGGCCTTGTTTCCCCTGGGCGGCGTCACCGGCGGCATGGTCCGCCGCCTGCAAGGCGCGGGCCCCGACCGGGCGATCCTGGCCGAGACGAACCGGCTTCTGACACGCTTGCACGGCATCGCACGCGAAGCACCCGGCGGCATGGATACGCAGACGGTTTCGGCGGCGATCGTCGCCGAGCTTCGCGAGATGGGCGTGCCCGCCGCCGCCGTGCTGGCCGACGACGACGGACAGATTCGCGTCCGGGCGGGCTACGGCGTGGCGATCGGCCCGCTGCGCGGCGCGACATCGCTGCGCAGTTCCGGCTCGACTCGCGTCCTGGACATCGATCGCGACGCTCCGGCCCTTCGAGGCGCCTTGACCGAGTATCGACGATGGATCGTGGCGCCGGCGGCGCGCAACGGACGGATCCACGGGATCTTGCTGGCCGCCGTCCCAAACACCGGCGACGAGCCGGCTCGACGCAGCGCGCTCGACCGGCTGGCCGGCGACGCGGCCGTCGCGTTCGAAAACGCCGAGCTGCTGCGCCGGGTCGGCGCGCTCGCCGCCGACGAGGAACGCCGCCGCATCGCGCTCCGTGTCCACGACGGACTGGCGCAGACGCTCACGCACCTTCGCCTCGAGCTCGACTTCATCGCGCGACACGGCAACGACGGCACGCGCATCCGTCAAGAACTCGAGCGGATGTCACGCGTCGTGGACCGCGCCGTCGGCGACGTGCACGGCTTGATGAACGACTTGAGGACCGATGGAACCCGAATCAACCGATCCGAGCCCGCCGAGCTGCCCTTTGCCGCCGGAACACGAGACTCGGGAAAGGAGCGGATGCCCGCATGAAGACCACCGTGCTGATGCTCGACGACCACACCCTCGTTCGCCAGAGCCTGGTGAAAACTGTCGCCGCGGAACCAGAGTTCGAGGTCGTCGCCGAAACCGGGGACGGCGACGAAGCCGTGAAACTGGCGGATCGTCTCTCGCCCGACGTCGCCGTGCTCGATGTGTCCCTCGGCGGCGCCAGTGGACTCGACATCGCGACGCGCCTGAAAGCGAAGCAGCCAAGCATTCGTCTGATCTTCCTATCGATGCACGACGACGACGCCACGATCCACCGGGCGCTGCGCATCGGCGCCGACGGCTACGTGGTCAAGACTGCCTCGACCGACGAGTTGTTGCTCGCGCTGAGGTCCGTCGCGGCAGGAGGCTCGTACCTAAGCCCGCACGTCGCACGACGCGTGATGGAGTTCGCGTCGGGTCCGACGTCGGGCCGGCTCACCGATCGCGAGCTCGAGATCATCGGGCTGATGGCGACGGGCGGGCGCATCAGCGATGTCGCCACGACGCTGTTCGTCTCGACCAAGACCGTCAAGAACCACCTCACCAGCATCTACTCCAAACTGGGCGTCTCCTCGGGCGGACAGGCCATCGCGGAAGCGTACCGGCGCGGCCTGGTGCCTACGCCCATCGGAGGCTCTTCATGACCCGCAAGACCGCGCCGCCGCGCGTGCTGGTCGTCGAAGACGATCCCCACGTGCGCACGCTCAACCGAATGATCCTGGAAGAGGCCGGCTATGCGATCGACGAAGCCGCCGACGGAGAGACGGCGCTCACCGCGCTGAAGGCACGACCGTACGCGGCGGTGGTGCTCGACATCATGATGCCCGGCATGAACGGCTACGAGGTTCTCGAGCACCTTCAACAGATGCCGAAGCGGCGAGGCACGCCGGTTGTCGTCGTCACCGCGCGCCACGATCCCGAAGGCGTCATGCGAGAGCTCACCGGCGGCGCCGTCGACCATCTGGCGAAGCCGTTCTCTCACGACGCGTTGCTGTCGGCCGTCTCGCGGGCCGTCGAAGGCGGCGACGTCGAAGAGCGTCGGGGCGCCCTGTGGCGCTCCGCCCAGGCCTACGACGCCGCGGTCGTGCTCCGCTCCGCGGTCGCCGACCGCGACACCATCGCACCCGCGCGCCCGCGCCGGCGCTGAGAGGAACCGGCCCCCGGGACGAAGGTCCCGCCGGGCCGGGACGGGCGGACCCGCAACTTGCGCCTTCCGCCTCATGTCACGGCGCCTCCCCGCACCGATCATGTCGGTAACAGAACACGACGCGGCTCCGAGCCGCTCGATGACCAAGGGAGGTGAACCAATCCGATGACGATCTTCCGTCAGATCAGGACGTTCGCGCAGTTCGTAACCGCGCGTCTGGACATCAAGAACGAGAAGGGCGCCACCGCCGTCGAGTACGGCTTGATGATCGCCCTGATCGCCGCCGTGATCATCGCAGCGGTCGTGGTGCTCGGCAACAACGCGAAAGAGCAGTTCCAGTGCACCGCCGACTCGATCGCCGCTCGCGCCGACAACTGCGCGCCGGCTGCGCCGTAGATCAGCGACAACGCATCGGAGCACCCTGAAGGCTCCGGGCGGCCCCCCGCCCGGAGCCTTACCGCTTCAAAGCAAGAACCTAGATCCGTCACCGAGACTTCGAAGGAGGGAGCCGTGAAGACGATTCGGCCGTTCGTCGCGCGGATCCCGATCAGCGAGCGGGGCGCCAGCTCCGTCGAATACGGCCTCCTTTTGTTCTTGATCACCGCGGTGATCATCGTCGCTGCTTTCTCGTTCGGCGACCGAGCCAGCGATCTGTACACATGCACACGCGAAACCATGACGACGAAGGTGCCCACATGCTAATGCGCGACGATCGTTTCAAGGGCGAGCGCGGCGTGGCCGCAGTCGAGTTCGCGATCGTGGGATCGCTGTTGTTCCTGATCCTGTTCGGCATCGTCCAGTTCGGGATCGCACTCAATCGCTCGCAAGGGCTTCAAGCCGCCGCGCGAGAAGGCGCGCGCCTGGGAGCGCTCCCCGGCACGACCGTGGCGACCATCGGGGATCGCGTGCGCGAAAGCGTCTCGATCGTTTCCGGCGCGTCGCTGTCGCCCACGTGTCCCGCGAACCCGTCGTCGATGGCTTTGGACGAGGGATGCATTCGGCTGCAACGCCGCAGCCCCGGCGGCTCTCTCACACCCGTAAACGGCTCCGCGACGAAGCCCTGCGACGAGCAATCCGGGGCGACCATCGTGGTGTCGGTGTTCTACCGAAGCCAGATCGCCGTCCCGCTGTGGAAGTCGCAGAACCTGACCCTGTCGGGAGAAGGGGAGTTCGCATGCGAAGCGTGAGGCGCGATCCGGACGAGCGAGGAGCGACCGCCATCGTCGTCGCGCTCACTCTCGTGATGATCATGGCCGCGGCGATGCTCACCATCGACGCCGGCATGCTCTGGACGCGCCGCCGCACGGTCACGACCGCCAGCGACGCGGCCGCGCTCGCCGAAGCGCGCGCAATCGCGCTGGCCGGTTCTCCGGCGACGGTGTGCGGATCGTCTTGGACGACCCTTATCGCGCGCAACACCGGCTCGGAAGCCGAACCGCTCAGTTGCGCGGTCGTGCGCGGCACAGTCTCCGGCCAAGGCTCGGTCGAAGTCCGGACGCAGCTGCGCTCGCCCATCGGTTTCGGGCGCGTGTTGGGCCTCGGCGACCAGCAGGCATTCGCATCCTCGGTTGCGCGCTTCGATGCGGTTTCTGTGATGCTCGACCACACCCGCCCCATGGGTATCTGCACTCAGAACGATCATCTGACCGAGTGGTTCTCGTACCTGAACGGCACGACGTCGCCGGCGCAATACTCGCTGCTGCGCGGGTCGGGCCCGAACCATCCGCTCTACGGAGGCGCCGGCGTCGTCCACCGGATCGGCTACACGAAGGAGCAGCCGCTGGCATGCGGCGCGGCGCCCGGCAACTGGGGCTTCGTCAACCTCAACGGAGGAGCAACCTCGACCGGAGACCTCCGCCGCTGGATCCGTGACGGCTACAACGAGAACGGCGTCGCCGTCGGCGACTGCAACGCCGACAACGCGACGGCGGACGACTGGTGTCCGGCGACCCCCGGCACCATCGCAACGAGCGTCGCGAACGAGCTGGACTCGATCGTCGGCGTGGCGGTTCCGCTGCCGTTGTTCGATCAGGTTCGCGGCGCGGGAGCCACGGCGGAATACCACATCACCGGCTTCCTCGGCGTGATCCTGCGCGGCTATCGCATCACCGGAGACGGGTCCGGCCGATACCTCGACCTGGAGTTCACATCGCTCATCGGCAGCGGCCGATGCTGCCCGCGAAATGGCACCACCGTGGTGGACGGAGGCGTTCGCGTCGTCCGTCTGTGCTCGGTGGATCACGATCCAATCTCAGTCGCAACCCGGTGTCGCTAATCGGACCGGGAAGAAAGGAGTCGCGTCTCATGAACGGAATCATCGGAAACAGGAGGATGCTGGCCGTGTTGGTCGCGCTCCTGCTCGCCGCGCTTGCGACGGCGTCACTGCTTTCGTACATGCGGGGAGTCGAGGAGCGAGCAAAGAGCGGCGAGGCGCTCGTGTCGGTCGTCGTCGCGCGCGCAGAGATCCCCGCCGGAACGACCGGAAGTGCGGCGGGCTCGAACGGACTGCTGGGTTTGGAAGACGTTCCGCGCCGCCTGATCGCCGACGGCGCGCTGTTCGACGTCACCGATCTGCAGAACAAGGTTGCGGCGACGACGATTCACAAGGGCGAGCAGATCGTGGCGGGTCGATTCGTCGTCCCGGCCGAGCTGAGCGGCGTGTTGCCGATCCCGGTGAACCATCAAGCCATGTCGCTCGAAGTCGACGTGCCGCACGGAGCCGGCGGATTCGTCCGGCCGGGCAGCCGCGTGTCGATCCTGGCTAAGTTTCAGATCAAGACCGCCGCCGGCGAGTCGGTGGACATGGCCGACTACCTGATCCAGAACGTCCTCGTCCTCGCGGTCGGATCGAACGTCGTTTCGACGACGCCGGCCTCAGGGACCAGTGGCACCGGCAGCGAATCCGAAGAGGGGACGGCCACGCAGGACCGGATGGTGCTCACGCTCGCGCTGCTCCCGACCGACGCGCCGCGCCTCGCGCTGGCGATGACCGACGGCGTGCTCTTCGTCACGATCCTGCCGCCCGGCCAGAAGCCGGTCACCGTTCCGGCCCGCACGTTCCAAAACGAGTTCGAATAGGGAGGTGTAGCAATCATGCTTCTGGTTCTCGATTCCGATCCTGGATTCACCGCAGCCGTCGGTGCGGCGCTACGCCGGTCCGACCTTCAACCGGCCGAGACGGCCGATGACGTCGAGCGAGCGCTTCGAACCGGCACGATCACCGGCGTCATCGTCGGTCCGAACGGCGGAGCCGACGCGGCGTTCGGTATCGCTGCACGGCTGCACGAGACCGCCCCCGGCGTGGGCGTCGTGATGGTCGAGCGGAAGGTCACGGCCACGATTTTGCAGGCCGCCTTGCGCGCCGGCGTCCGCGACGTGCTTCCGGCCGACTTCAAGGCCGCGGCGCTCGTCGATGCGGTGCAGCGCTCCGAGTCCGCCGTGCGCGGCCACGAGCCGGACTCCGCGCACGACGACGCACCCGAACCCGGCCGCATCATCACCGTGTTCAGTCCGAAAGGCGGCGTCGGAAAGAGCTGCGTCGCCACCAACCTCGCGGTGCTGCTTGCCGCGAACGGCAAGCAGGTCGCCGCTGTCGACCTGGACCTGCAGTTCGGCGACCTGGCGATCATGCTGCAACTGTTTCCGTCTCGCACCATCTACGATGCCGCCACCGCGGCCGGCGAGATGGATCCCCAGACGCTCGTCCAATACCTGACGCCGCACCGGTCGGGCGTCGGCCTTCTTCCGGCACCACTCGAGCCGGGCCTGGCCGAGAACGTCACCGCCGACGCCGCACAGAAGGTGCTGATGGGTCTGCGCACCGCGGGACGAACGGTCGTCGTCGACACGCCACCGTGGTTCAACGACCACGTGCTGCAAGCGCTCGACGTGAGCGACGAGATGGTACTGGTCGCGACCATGGACGTGCCCAGCATCAAGAACCTGAAGGTGGCGCTGCAGACGCTGGCGATGCTCGGCTATCCGCGCGAGCGGCTTCGCCTGGTGCTCAACCGCGCCGACAGCAAGGTGGGCTTGTCCATCGCCGACGTCGAGCGAGCGCTCGGCACGAGCGTGGACGTCGCGGTTCCGTCCTCACGAGAAGTGCCGCTGTCGGTGAACCGCGGCACGCCACTTGCCCTGGCCGATCCGGCCTCGCCGGTGCCGGTCGCACTCGCAAAGCTCGCCGCACTCGTTTCCATCGAGGCCGGTCCGGTCGCGGCCGCGCCTCCGGCCGCGAAGAAATCGCGATTCGGAAGGAGGGGCCGATGAGCTTGCAGGAGCGACTCACGCGCGCACGGGCGAAGGCGGCCTCGGTCGAGACGACCGAACCCGCGCCGCCGCCCGCGCCGGCGAATGCAAACGGAAATGCAAACGGAAACGGAAAGGCGCCGCGCCCCGTCGAGCGGGAGTTTCCCGTCGATCCCTTCTCCGATCTCAAGCGGAGGATTCACGGCCAGCTCGTGGCAACGCTCGGACCCAAGTTCTATGACGTCAAGATGAAGCCGGAGGAACTCGAGGCGAAGGTTCGCAAGACCTTGCAGAAGGTGCTCGACGGCGAAGACAGCCCGCTCTCGCCCGCCGATCGCGCGCGGATCATCACCGAGACGACCGACGACATTCTGGGGTTCGGCCCGCTCGAGCCGTTGCTCAGCGATCCCGAAATCACCGAAGTGCTCGTCAACGGCCCCTACACGGTCTTCGCGGAGCGTCACGGAAAGCTGACCCTGACCAACGCACGGTTCCAGGACGAGGCGCAGCTTCGGCACACGATCGACAAGATCGTCGGGAGGATCGGCCGGCGCGTCGATGAGGCCTCGCCTTACGTCGACGCCCGGCTGCCCGACGGCAGCCGCGTCAACGCCACCATTCCGCCGATTTCGATCGACGGGGCAACGCTGTCGATTCGAAAGTTCAGCAAGGATCCTTACACGGCAGAGCACCTCGTCGGGTTCGGAACCGTCACACAAAGCGTCGCCGAGTTCCTCGAAGCCTGCGTGCGCGGCAAGGTGACGATTCTTGTCTCCGGAGGGACAGGCGCCGGCAAGACCACCACGCTGAACGTGCTGTCGTCGTTCATCCCGGCCGACGAGCGGATCATCACCATCGAGGACGCGGCCGAGTTGCGGCTCCAACAGCCGCACGTCGTTCGTCTGGAATCCCGGCCGCCGAACATCGAGGCGCGCGGAGAAATCACCATCCGCGACCTGGTTCGCAACTCGCTGCGCATGCGTCCCGACCGGATCGTCGTCGGCGAGGTTCGCGGCGGCGAAGCCATGGACATGCTCCAAGCGATGAACACCGGCCATGAAGGGTCGATCTCGACCGTGCACGCGAACACGCCCCGCGATGCGCTGTCGCGGATCGAGACGATGTGCTTGATGGCGGGAATGGACCTTCCCGTGCGAGCGATCCGCGAACAGACTTCGAGCGCGATCGCACTGATCGTGCACCAGTCTCGGCTCAAGGACGGAACTCGCCGCGTGACCCACGTGACCGAAGTCACCGGCATGGAAGGCGAAGTCATCACGCTGCAGGACCTGTTCCTGTTCGACTACGCGGCCGGCGTCGACGACAACGGCCGCTTCCTCGGAACGTTGGTCGCGACCGGGCTCCGCGCCGGATTCTGGGAACGTCTCGCCGACGAGGGAATCCGGATGGATCCCGCCTGGTTCGAAAAGCGCACGACGGTGCGGGGAGGCCGGCGATGAACCGGCACCGCACGCTCCGTCGCGTCGCGGCCGTCGCGGCCGGGGTCATCGCACTGCTCGCCGCCGCCGTGCCCTCCGCGTCGGCGGCGGCGACCGTGCGAATTCGCACCGCGGATCTCAAAGCCGACGGCACGGTTCGGCTGACCGTCTCGGTCGGCGGCGACCGCGCCGGCACCCCGGCCTCGAAGGCGGACTTCGCCGTCGCCGAGGCCGGCCGGCCGGTCGAGAATTTCAGCGTCGAACCGCTCACAACGACGATCCCGGCATCGATCGCACTGGCGATCGACGTCAGCGGCAGCACCGCCGGACGGCCGCTTTCCGACGCGAAGGCCGCCGCGAAGGACTTCGTCGGCCGGCTCCCCGGCGGCACCCGCGTCGGCATCGTCGCCTTCTCGGACACGGCCTGGGTTCGAACCGGCATCACCGCCGACCGGGGCGCGCTCCGCGCCGGCATCGACGGGTTGAAAGCCGGCGGCGGAACCGCGCTCTACGACGGGATCGCCCTCGCCGCGGGCACGCTCGCCCCCGAACCGGGCCAGAAGACCATCGTCGTGTTCAGCGATGGACGCGACACCGCGGCGTCGGCGACGGCCGCGTCGGCGGCAGCAGCGGCCACGAAGGTCGGCGCCCCCGTCACGGCCGTCATGCTCGCAACCAAGGACACCGACCGGGCCGCGCTCACGACGCTGGCAGGCGCGACCCGCGGGTCGCTCGTCGAAGTCGGCGCGTCGGCAGGCTTGGCGGCGGCGTTCTCGGCCGTCGCCTCCGAAATCGCAAGTCAGTTCGTGATTTCCTACAAGCGCGACGGCGGCACCCCGCAACTGGAGCTGACGGTCGGGCTCGGAGATGCGCGCGACGCGATCGTGGTCGCGAACCCGCGCACGGCGCCGACCACCAAACCGGCTCCGCCCCCGGCCACCGGTGCGAAACGGCCTCCGATCGGAGCGCTGTCGGGCACCGCGGGCCTGGCGATCGGCCTTGCGGCGGCGTTCGCGTTCGTGGCGCTGTTCGGCTCGACGCTTTTCCGCCGCGCCGCACCGACTCCGGGCATGCAGTCGCTGACCCGCGGAATTCGAGCCTCTGAGCGCCGCCTGCGCCCCCGCCGTGAAGAGATCGCCCGCGATGACGAATCCGGCGAAGACCACGCCGGCGGCGCCATGAACGATCTGCGTCGCGTCGCCGACGGTCTGATGCATCGCGTGCCGCGAATGCAGGCCATCGAACGCTCGACGCAGAAACTCTTGGAACGCGCGTCGTGGCCGATGCGAGCGAGCGAGTTCCTGATGGTGCAGGCCGCCATCGCGATCGGCTCGTTCGTTCTGGCCGCCGGACTGCTCGGCCGCTGGTGGATCGCCGCTGCGCTGGGCGTGTTGGGCGCGATGTCCCCGCGCGCGGTGCTGTCGGGCCGGATCGCGAAGCGCCAGGCAGCGTTCCTGGAGCAGCTTCCCGACACGTTGACGCTGCTCGCCGGAACGCTCAAGGCCGGCTACGGCTTCATGCAAGCCCTCGACGTGCTGGTGCAAGAGACGCCGCAGCCGACTGCGGGCGAGTTCTCGCGCGTCCTCACCGAAGCACGGCTGGGCATGCCGCTCGACGGCGCGATGACGTCGATGGCCGAACGGACCGGCAGCGAAGATTTTCGCTGGGTCGTGCTTGCGATCAACATCCAGCGACAGACGGGCGGCAACCTGGCCGATCTGCTCACCACCGTCGCGCAGACGCTCCGCGACCGCGAGGCGGTGCGGCGCCAGATCAAGACGCTTTCAGCCGAAGGGCGGCTGTCGGCGATCATCCTCGGCGCATTGCCGTTCGTCATTGCCGGATACATCTCGGTCGTGAACCCCGGCTATCTGTCCGGGCTGTTCTCATCGGGAAGCGGCAAGGTCATGATCGTCGCGGCGCTCGGGCTGATGGGTCTGGGCATCGCGTGGATCCGCAAAATCATTCGAATCGACGTGTAGGGAGGCTGCTCAATGGACATCGGCACGATCGGACTGCTGGCAGCGTTCGGCGCCGCGTTCCTCGGCTTTGTTGCCGTCGGGGACGTGGTGCTGGAGCGGCACCAGATGTACAAGCGGCTGCGGTCGGTTCGCGACATTCAGCTCTCGCCGACCGACGTGAGGCACAAGGAGCTGTCAAAGTCGCCGGCCGAACGACTGCTGCTCCCCATCGTGCGACGGCTCGGCGAGCGGATGCGTCGCTTCGCGCCGGCCTCGGTCGGGGACCGGCTGGACAAGGAGCTTGCGTTCGCCGGCTCGCCGCCCGGCTGGGATGCGGCGCGAATTCTGGCGGCGAAGCTGCTCTCGTTCGCGAGCGGGATCGTGGGCGCGTTCTTGCTGACGCTGGTCGCCGGGCTTCGGCCGATCCAAGGATTCGCGCTCGCGGCGATCGGCGCGATCGTCGGCTACTACCTCCCCGAGTGGCTCTTGCGCGCCAAGTCGGGCCGGCGCCAGGAGGCGCTGCAGCGGGCCTTGCCGGATGCGCTGGATCTTCTGTCGATCACCGTCGAAGCCGGATTGGCGTTCGACGCGGCGCTTGATCGCGTCGCACAGAACGCCGGCGGACCGCTCGGCGAAGAGTTCAATCGCGTGATCACCGAGATGCGCATCGGCACCTCGCGCGCCGATGCGCTTCGCGGCTTGGGCGAGCGAACCACCGTCCCCGAGCTGCGCTCGTTCGTCATGGCCATGGTGCAAGCCGACGTGTTCGGCATCTCGATCGCTCGCGTCCTGCAAGTGCAGGCAGCCGAGATGCGCTCGAAGCGAAAGCAGCGGGCCGAGGAGCGGGCGCAGAAGGTTCCCGTCAAGATCGTCTTCCCGGTCCTCGCGTGCATCTTTCCGGCCATGTTCCTGGTGATTCTCGGGCCCGCGGTCCAGCAGATCTCGAGAACGCTGCTCAAATGAAGTCTCGTGGGGTGAGGGGGCGGCGGTTGCGGCGGCCACGGCAGTGCGTGGATCGCACGCGCACGCGGCCGCGACCCGCGTGCGGCCGATGGTCGCCGCGCCGCCGCTTACCACGACGGTTCTCGGACGGCGACGCCGGGCACGTGCATGCCCTAGACATGCGCGGCCCGGCGTCCCGGACCTTCACGCGGCCGATGCCGGCACACGGCTCCCCGGCATCCAGGTAGTCCTGGTTTCACGGGCAATGCCCCCTCCCCCCTTGGTCCTGCCGGGCCAACCGCGTCCTTTGCGGGGACCAATCGAATTGCGGGGATGGAACCAACGCCGATCGCCGCGTTGATCCCGCACGGTCCTGCCGGCGACTCCGAACCGACCAACGCGCGCACGCGCAACGGCTCATCAAGCGCGCACGGTCTTCGTTCCGATCCTTCCGACGAGAAACGCAACCGCCCGTGCACCACTTCGGAAGGAGGAACCATGACCCGTCTGTTCATCACGCTGACGAGTTTCGCTACCGGCTTCGTCGGCGCGGCTCGCACCCGGATGCAGCGCAACGAGCGAGGCGCGGCCGCCGTCGAGTACGGCATGCTCGTCGCGCTCGTCGCCGCCGTGTGCGTCGCCACCATCGCCTTGCTCGGCCCGAAGATTCGCGACGCCTTTCAGGCGATCGTCGACGCGCTCACCGGCGCAGGCGTCTAACCCCGGCTCCCCGCCGCTTCCCGTTCCCATGGGCGGCGCCGATCCTCCCGTCGGCGCCGCCCCCCTCTCTCAAGGAGACTTCGCCATGCTTCGAGGCCGCACCGAGACCGGATCGATCGCACCGCTGCTGGCGGCGGCGATCTCGGGTCTGGTGATCGTGTCGCTGTTCGGCGCGAACGCGGCCTCGCTCTACGCGGTCCGGCGGGAGGCGCGGAAGGCGGCCGACCTGGCCGCGCTCGCCGGCGTCGCGGCGATCCCGCTCACCGGCGTGCTTGCGAGCGGAGAACCGCACGCGACGGCGTGCGCGCAAGCGGCGCGGACGCTCACGACCGCCGCCGCGCCGTTTTCCACCTCGCTGTCGACGAGCGGCGTCGCGCCGTCGTGCGACGCCGGCGTCACCGTCGAGCCGATCGCCGACTGGACGATGGCAACCGACGCGCAGGCCGCGATCGAAGACTTGATCGCGTTGCTCGGCCTGTCGCGTCCCGACCTGTGCCATCCGCTCGTCGCGCCGCTGGTGGATCCGCTGCTCGGCGCACTGACCGAAACCGACTGCGCGCGGGTGCAGCAGGCGATCGACGGGATGCCCGAGAACCTGTCTCCCGCAACCGTCACGCCGCGACTGCGCGTCACCGTCGCCGGCGACGCGGAGGCGCCCGTTCCGCTTCCGGCGTTCGCCGGCGCCCGATCGATCGACGCGACCGCGACCGCCCGGCGGCGCTTCAAGAACCTGATCGTCCTTCCGGCCGTGCGCACCGATGCGCTGACCGGACTGCCGCAGCCGGCCGGCGATCTGTACTCGGGCGCGCCGATGTCGCTGGATGCGATCGAGCCCAACCCGGTCGCGGCCGACGCGCGCGACCGCCTGATGCCGGTGCTGTGGGACGCTCATGCGCGGATGCGCGACGCGATCACGCCCCACATGCCGCCCGGGACCAGCTTCGATCTGACGCAACTCCTGCTGGACGCGGCCGACCTGTTCGATCCGCCACGAGGCGACGCGCCGGTCTCGGTGCTTGACGTCGCGGCCGAGGCGGCCCGCACCGGCGACCCGGTCGTGGTCTTGCGCTTGCTGCGCATGCCGGTGCTCGGCATTCCCGCCTTCGACTTCACCGTCGCCTACCTGTCGCCGCTCGCCGACGGAACGTTCGAAGCGACGCCGATCCCCGCCGAGCAGCTCACGACGGCCCGCGGCCTGTTCACCGCGACGGTGGTGAAGTAGCGATGCGCCCATCGACGACCGGCCGGGCGATCAACCCGCAGAGGGGCGCCGCGACCGTCGAGGCCGCGTTCGCGCTGCCGATCTTCCTCGCGCTCGTCGGATGCGTCGCGTTCGCCGGCTGGCTTGGGGCCATGCAGACGGTGCTGACGCACGGCACGCGCGAAGGCGCACGACTCGCCGCAATCCCGGCCTCGGAAGACCTTCGCGTCTATCCGGACCAGGATGCCGTGCGCGACGCGGTCGAAGACGCGACACCGCTGCTGTCGCCCACCGACGTTCGCCTGATCGAAGAACCGGGCGCGCGCAACGCGCCGCTGCGCGTCGAGGCGACCTACGACGTCGCCAACCCGGTCGCCGTCCTCTTGGCCCCGCTTCGTGCGATCGGCATCGCCGGGGACATCCCGGCCAGGATCACGCTGCGCGCGTCCGCGGAGGTGCGACGCGAATGAGACGACCCCGCGAAGACGGCTCGGCGCTGGTCGAGGTCGCGATGTTCGTGCCGCTGGCGATTCTGCTGCTCGGGCTCGGCACCTTCGTCGCTCGCGCGCTCATCGACTATGCGAAGCTGAGCGACCTGTCGGCATCGGCCGCGCGCTACGCGACGCGCGCCGCGTCCGATCCGGCCCGCGAGGGCGGCTACCGGCTGCGCCCGACCGCCGCCGAAGTCGAAGCCTACGTTCGTCGCGTCGCGACGATTCCCATCGAGTCGGTCACCGTCACACCCGACCCGTCCACCGCGACGCCGGGCACCGACGTCACCGTCGCGATCCGCGCACGCGTTCCGCTGGGACCGGTCGCGCGATCGGTGAACGCGATCGCCGGCCTGTTCGCCGGCGTCGCGGGCGCCGGCCCGCCGTTGCCGGCCGACGGCATCACGCTCGAATCCGCCACCGTCATGCGAGAGGAGTAGCACAATGCGACGTCAAACGATCCCCCTGGTTCTGGGCCTGATCCTCGGCCTGTTCGGCACCGCGATGGTCATGAGCTACGTGCGCGGCGTGCAGCGCGACGCGGGACGCTCGGGCGAGCCCGTGACCGTCTACGTCGCCGCGAGCGAGATCGCTGCCGGCACCTCCGGCGCGCACGTGGCGGCCGCCGCGCGAAAGACGCAGATGCCGCGACGCTACGCACCCGTCGGGGCCATCACCGACCCGGCGACGATCAAGGATCAGACCGCACTCGAGCGAATCGCCGACGGTGAGACGCTCACGGCACGCATGTTCGGCAGCGCCGGCGGCACGCGCGGCTCGCTGGCGATCCCGAAAGGCCGCGAAGCCGTTTCGGTGTCGGTTCCGCTCGACGCGGCCGTCGCCGAATATCCGCGACCCGGCGACCGGATCAGCGTCTACGCCACGTTCAAAGGCGCGACACCGGTCACGATCAAGATCGTGTCCGCGGTCCCGGTGCTCGCCACCGAAACGCGCACGCGCGGCGCGACCGGCGCCTCCGGCGGCGACCTGGTGCTCACGCTGGCGGTTACCGGTGCGGAGGCTTCGCAGATCGTGTTCGGCAAGCAGATCGGATCGCTGTGGTTCACGCTCGTGCCCGCGGGGCAGACCAGCCCCGCCGTCGAGCCCGTCACGCTTCCCGCGCAGGTCTCGGGTGAGTCGCGATGAGCGCGTCCATCGTCGTCCTGGATCACGGCGAGCATCTGGCGACTGCCGTCGCCCGCGCTCTGCCCGAACACGCCGCATCCGTCGCGGCGTGCCACCAGACCGCGCAGGCCGTCACGCTGCTCGGCGGCGACGCGATCCGCGTGCTGATCGCCGGGCCGTCCATGGTGACCGCCGGCGGGGTTCGGTTCCTTCAGTCGGCGCACGAGGCGCGTCCCGACGTGGTAATCGTGCTCGTCGCACCGAAGGACTCGCCCGTCGACGATCGCGAGCTGTTCCGGATCGGTGCGAGCGACCTGGTGCGGCATCCGGCATCCGCACGGGCGCTCAAGACGGCGGTAACGCGTGCGCTGGAACTGTCGCGCACGATGAGCGGCGCGCGCGCCGCGACGCCGGTCGCCCGCGCGGCCGGAACGGCGATCACCGTCACCAGCCCGTCGGGTGGGTGCGGCAAGACGTTCTTCGCCACCAACCTCGCCTACGCGCTCGCCCGCTCGACCGGCAAACGCGTCGCGATCGTGGATCTGGACTTGCAGTTCGGCGAGGTCGTCACCGCCTTGCGGCTGCGACCGCAGTACACGATCTCGGACGTGCTCGACGGCCGCGCCGACGCCGGCGACGAGATGCGCGCCGAGCTGCGCGACTTTATGGTCCGCCATCCGTCCGGCGTCGAAGTGCTTGCCGCGCCGAAGGATCCGCAGGAAGCCGACCGCGTCACCTCGCCCGACATCACCGAGATCCTGCAAATCGCCAAAGAGCTGTACCACTACGTGATCGTGGACACCCCGGCGGCGCTGACCGAGCCGGTGCTCGCCGCGTTCGACCAGTCCGAGGCGCTGGCTGTCATGGCGACGCTGGACGTGCCCAGCGTTCGCAACCTCGGCGTGTTTCTGCAGACGCTCGAGCGGTTGCGCATCCCCGCCGACGGCGTCTCGCTGATCCTGAACAAGGCCGAGCGCGACGTGGGCCTGTCCACCGCCGAGGTGCAACGCCTGTTCCCGCAGGGGTTCAAAGGCATCCTTCCCTATTCCAAAGAAGTCTCGCGCTCGATCAACACCGGCCGGCTGGTGATGGAGTCCTCGCCCACGTGCGACATCTCGCGCGAGCTGGCAACCGCGATCGCGCGCCTGGTACCGGGCGAGCCGGCCATCGCCGGCGGACTGCCCGGCGGACCGGCCGGCGAACCGGCAACCAACGGCCACCGACGCGGCTTCTTCCGCCGCCTGATCCCGACTCACTAGAGGAGGATTCGATGAAGCTGTCCGAAAAGCTCGCGCGGATCGAACCGCCGGCGCCGCCGGCCGTCAAGCGCGGCCGCGACAAGCCCGTCAACGCGATGCGCCGCCGCGTGCGCGAACAAGTCCTGCGAGACGTCGCGCCGTCACTCGCCGGCGGCAGCCAAGAGCGAATCCGCGCCGACGTCACCACCGCGCTCGAAGAGGCGCTGGGCACCGAACGCAATGCGACGATCGACGACGCGGCGCGGCGCACGCTGATCGAGTCGGTCACCGCCGACCTGTTCGGCTACGGACCACTCGATCAGTTCCTGTCCGATCCGGCGATCAACGAGATCATGTGCAACGCCCACGACGAGATCTGGATCGAACGCGACGGTGAGATCGAGCGCAGCGGCGCCTCGTTCAGCGACACCGAGCACTATCGCGCCGTGATCGACAAGATCGTCGCCGGCGTCGGACGCCGCATCGACGAGTCGCAGCCCTACGTGGACGCGCGCCTGTCCGACGGGAGCCGCGTCAATGCGATCATCCCGCCGCTGTCCACCGGCGAGCCGATCCTGACCGTCCGCCGGTTCCGCGCCGAAGGGTTCGGCGTCAAGGACCTGATCAACAACGGCACGACGTCGATGGAAGCCGGCTTGTTCCTGGAGGCATGTGTCCGCGGCAAGCAGAACGTTCTGATCACCGGCGGCACCGGCTCGGGCAAGACGACGCTGCTGAACGTGCTGTCCGGTTGGGTCGGCGCAGCCGAGCGGATCATCACGATCGAAGACGCCGCCGAGCTTCGCTTGCAGCAGCCACACGTCGTGTCGCTCGAATCGCGTCCCGCCAACGTCGAAGGCCGCGGCGAGGTCACCATCCGCGATCTGGTCCGCAACGCGCTGCGGATGCGTCCCGACCGGATCATCGTCGGCGAAGTTCGCGGCGGCGAGGCGCTCGACATGCTGCAGGCGATGAATACCGGCCATGAAGGCTCGCTCACGACCGTGCACGCCAACGCGCCCCGCGACGCGCTGTTCCGGCTGGAGACGATGGTGCTGATGGCCGGCTTCGATCTGCCGATGCGCGCGATCCGCGAACAGATCGCTGCCGCCATCGATGTCGTCGTCCATCAGGAGCGAACCCGCACCGGCCGCCGGCGCATCACCGAGATCTGCGAAGTGCACGGCATGGAAGGCGAAACGATCGTGCTTCAGACGCTGTTCGCCTACGATCATGCGAACGACAAGCTCCGTCCGGCCGGCCTCCGGCCGAAGCTGCTCGACCGGCTCGCCGACCGCGGCGTCGCGCTTCCGCCGCCGTGGGAGCGCGAAGACGCCCCGATGTCCCGGCCCATGTCCCGTCCGATGCCTCGGCAGGGCACCGCGAAGCGAGGCCGGCGATGACCGCGCTCGCGGGAGCGTTCATGATCGGCGGTGCGCTGGCGCTGCTCGCGGCCGGCTTTTCCCGCGGCACATCGCGACGCGACTTGGCGGAGGAGATCGGCTACCGCCCGCCGGGCATGCCTCGGCCGCTTCAATTCGGTGCCGCGGCTCGTCGGGCCGAACGGACCGGCTTCGGACGGCGACTTGCTCGCGACCTGCCGCGCGCCGGCATCCGCCGTCCCGCCGGCGAGTTCGCCGTTCTGCTGGCCGCCGCCACCATCGGCGCGTTCCTGATCGTCGCCGCCATCGGCGGCGTCGCGAGCGGCACCGCGGCGGCCATCGCGTTGGCGGCGACGGTTCGCACGGCGATCCGGCGTCGCGCACGCCGCGCCGTCGAACGTTTCGAGGACGCGCTTCCCGACGCGCTCGACCTGCTCGCCGGGTCGCTCGAGGCAGGCTCGTCGCTCGCGCAGGCGATGGAGATGGTCGCCGAGGAAGGCCGCCCGCCGCTGTCGGAGGTATTCGCGGGCATCCTGTCGGAGAACCGCTTGGGCGAGCCGATCGCCGATGCGATGGACTCTGCGGCGCAGCGAATCGGAAGCCGCGACTTCTCGTGGGTGGTGCGCGGCGTCCGCGCTCAACAGGAACACGGCGCGTCGCTCGCCGGACTGCTGCGCGTCGCAGCCGAATTCATGCGTGCCCGCCGCGAGATGCACGGCGAGGTGCGAGCGCTCACCGCGGAGGGCCGCATCAGCGCGGCAATCCTCATCGCGCTCCCCTTCGCCGTTGCCGGCTTCTTCTGGCTCGCCAATCCCGGTTATCTGCGAACGCTCACGTCCAACGCGGCCGGCTGGGGAATCCTTGGATCGGCCGGCGTGCTCATGGCCGGCGGCACGTTCTGGCTGACTCGAATCGTCAAAGTGGAGGTGTGAGATGGTCCTGTTGATCGGTGTCGCCGCGTTCGCGGCCGCATTCCCCGTGCTGGCCGTGGGAGCGTCGCGCGCCCGCGCCGCACACGACTCCCACCGCGCCGCGATCCAATTCCTGGGCGACGGCGGCTTCGGCCGCGTCGCGCAACGCGCGGCGGCCGGGCCGCTTCAACGCCACCTTGCCGCCATCGGAGCCCGCCTGACGCCGCACGGCTACGCCGAGGCCGTCGCCGGACGCATCCGACGCTCCGGCGCGCACCGATCGGTCGAGCAAGTGCTGGCCGCGAAGGCGGCCGGCGGCATCGCGGGTCTGCTCTTCGGTCTCGTCAACGCGTCCGCGAAGCCGGGAGCGGGCCTGTTCGTGCTCGCGGTCTGCGCTCCGCTGGGCTTCTTCGCGCCGGACGCGCTGCTTCGTCGCCGCGCCGAGCGGCGCGCCGACGCGATCCGGCGGTCGCTCCCCGACGCGCTCGACTTGATGGCGATCCTGGTCGAGGCCGGCGTCGGATTGGAGGCCGCGGTCGCGCGCGCCGCCGACGATGCCGACGGTCCGCTCGCCGAGGAGCTCACGCGCGTGCTGCACGAGATGTCGCTGGGGTCGTCGCGACGCGAAGCGTTCGCCGCGCTTCGCGACCGCGTCGAATGCGCCGAACTGAGCGGGTTCGTGCTCGCGCTGCTGCAAGCCGACCGGCTCGGCGTCGCCGTCGGAAAGGTGCTTCGAAGCCAGGCCGGCGAGATGCGCACGAAGCGCCGGCTGCGCGCGAAGGAGAAAGCCGCGAAGACGCCGGTCAAGATCTTGTTTCCGTTGGTGTTCGGGATCTTCCCCGCGCTGCTCGCGGTGATTCTGGGTCCGGCCGTCATCCGGATCATGCAGACGACGTTTTGAAAAGGCTCCGAAACGACGAGAAGGCCGCCCCATGGCCGGCCCTCATGTCGCTGCGGGGTTCCCCCGAAGCCCCGAAATGAAGAGGCGGATCCCGGCCCCCGTCAGCGCGGGATCCACCACCTCGTGCCCCCCACGATAGCGAGCCGAACGCCGAACTCAACTTAAAGCATTCTTAAGCGGAACCCTTGCCCGCGCACGGTTTCGATGTAGCGCGGGCTGGCGGGATCGTCCCCAAGCTTCTTGCGGAGCCAGCTCATGTGAACGTCGATCGTGTTGCCGCCTTCCGACGGCGACGTGCCCCACACAACGCGGGAGATCTCGTCTCGGCGGATGATCGTGCCCGGTCGCAACGCAAGGAGGCGAAGGATCTCGAATTCCTTGATGGTCAGTCCAAGATCGGCTTCGTCCCGGTAGGCGCGGCGGTCGTCCACGACCAGGACGAGATCCGCGACCTCGATCCGGCCGCCGGCAAGATTCGTACCGGACGCCACGTCGGTGGGGCGCGTGGCGGCGCGAATCCTCGCGAGCAACTCGTCGATGTCGAACGGCTTGACGACGTAGTCGGTCGCGCCGGCGTCGAGTCCGAGAACCTTCTCGTGCGTCTGACCGCGACCGGTGACCATGATGATCGGAGCGGCGGAGAAGGTCCGGATCTGGCGCGCGACCTCTCGCCCGTTGGTGTCGGGCAACTCGACATCGAGCAGGATGATCGTGGGATGCCAGGCGCGCGCGATGTCGATGCCGTCACCGCCCTCGGCGCTGAGGCGCACCTCGAAGCCCTCGCGCTCGAGCGCTTTGCGCATCGGGCGTGCCAGGGCTTGGTCGTCTTCGATGACAAGGATCCGCACGGGAACGTTCCCTCCGCGGCAGATTCTAGCCCGGCTTCGTGGTTGCCCGGAGGTACTTAGGCCGGTCCCCTGAGTGAGCGGTCGCCGGTCGGCGGCGAGGCGGCGTCCGCGCGCGGTCGCATCGGGACGCGAACGGCGAACTCGGAGCCGGCGCCCGGCTCGGACCGGGCGAGCCATACGCGGCCTCCGAGGAGCTCGGCCAGTCGCATGCAGATCGACAGGCCGAGGCCCATCCCCGAGCCGCTCCGGCGGGGCGTGCGGTCCAGGTGGAAGAAGCGCTCGAAGATGCGATCCTGGATGTGGGCGGGAATTCCGATGCCTTGATCGATAACGCCGAACACGATCGAGTCTTCGTCGCGGTGCACGCGGACGGTGATCGAGCTGCCGTCGGGCGAGTTCTTGACGGCGTTGCCGACGAGGTTGCTCAAGATGCGGTGCAGCATGTCGGAGTCGGTGATCACCGTCGGGATCTCCTCGGCGCCTTCCACGGCGATCTGGTGTCCGCGGGCCCACGGATGCGAGGACGCGACGACCCGTTCGAGCACGTCCGCGACGCGGATCGGGCCGAGGACGGGCTCGACGGCATCGCCGGCCAGTCGAACGTCCATCAACAGGTCTTCCACGAGCCAGCGAAGCTGTTGAGCTTGCTCGGCGATCGTGTTCAACCCGATCTCTTCATCCAGCCGATCCAGGTCGCCGGAGCAGAGCATCCCGATGTTGGCGATCATCGACGTGATCGGTCCGCGAAGCTCGTGCGAGAGCGTGCCGAGGAACTCGTCCTTGAGCCGGTCGCGCACGGTCGCGTCGCCGAGCGACATCTGCAAACGCGCCACCAGCCGGACATTTTCGAGTGCGGCCCCGATATGGCCGACGAACGATTCGAACAAACGAAGGTCGTCGTCGGTGAAGGTCGCGACGTCGCCGCGCCGGTTGGCAACCGTCATAGTGCCGATCGGCCCGTCGCGGCCGGCGAGCGGCGCGCACATCACGTCGCGAACGTCTTGCTCGCGGAAATGCTCGCGAAGTCGCTCGTTCTCGATCGGGGCCGGCAGTGCAACGCCGCGGCCTTCAGCCAGGACGCGCGCCCACACGCCCTCGGTCGGATCGGGCTGCCCGGTGACCAGCACGGCCACGTCGCCGTCGCCGCCGACCCGGGCTTGAATGCCGGGCTCGCCCGGCTCTTGCGGCAAGAATGCGACGTAGGCAAGGTCCGCGCGGAAGATCTCGCGGGCGCGTTCGAGCACCGTCCGCATCGCCGGCTCGAGATCCAGCGACGCTTGCACGCTGCGCGTGGCGTCGGCGAACGTCGCCAGCGTCTCATGCTGTGCGCGATGCGACGCGTAGCCGCGATAGGCGAAGTAGAAGGCGACCACGGGGACGATCATCAGCCAGCCGGTGCGCGCATCCTGCCGGAGCAAGGCAACGGCCATGAGCGCGAGGCTGGTGTTCGTAACCGTTCCCAGGACGCCGAACCACACGTGGCGCGTGAAGGTCTTGAGGCCCGGGACGCCTTCAGTCACGGTGAGCGCGAGCATGACCACGACGATGCCGAGCAGGATCGCGACGCCGGTCGCCGCGAATGCGGCCGCGATCTCGGATCCGCCCAAGACGTCTCCGGCGTGGGCCAGCGCTCGGAACACAGCGACGGCCAGCAGCGCCGACAGCCACAATTGCGCGAGGTTGAACGTCCATTTGACGGCCGGCTGGCGGCGGTGCGCGATGAGCGCGACGGCGGCGCCGAGCACCTGCCCGGCGACGAGTTCGGCCGGGGCGGAGAAGAACAGTCCGAGCACGATCGGAATCTCGCTGAACGAAAAGGTCTGCGTCTCCCGGCGGGGCTGCACGTGGATCACGTTGACCTCGGCGAAGGCGAACATGGCGGCGAGCGCCCACCACGGAATGTGCAGCTGCGGCGAGTAGGCCGCGATCCCGATCTCTCTCAGGAGCATGAGCGCGGCGGCGACGGCGAAGATCAGGGCCGTCAGGGCCCACACGCCGGCCTTGCGATTCACTCGGCTCATCCGATCACTCCCATGCCGCACTCGACCACGTCGTGCCGGACCACGTCGTGCCGGACCACGTCGTTCCGGACCACGTCGTTCCGGACCACGTCGTTCCGGACCAGGTGGTCCCGCTCCATCCCATGCCGGCCCAGGTCGGCGTGCACAGGCACTCACCGCTCCATGTCGTGCCGTTCCAGGTGCCGCCCGACCAGGTCGTGCCGTTCCACGCGCCCGCGGACCAGGTCGTGCCGTCCCAGGTGTTGCCGAAGATGTCGCGCTCGCCGTCGAGCACGTTGCCGCCCTCGTCCATCACGTGCGCAGACCCGCGCGCGTCCTCGAGCGAGCCGGTCCCGCTCGACAGCGGCCACGATTGCGTTGCGGTCGGAGTCGGCTCGGCGGCCGCCGACTTGAGATTGACGATGCCGGCGCCTTGGACGGCCGACGGCGCGATCGGAATCGCGGTGGCGGTCGAGGTCAGCAACGCTTTGAGTTGATCGGGCGTGATCTGGGGCCGCTGCTGGATCAGCAGCGCCGCCGCGCCCGAGACGACGGCCGCGGCTTGCGAGGTCCCGCTGCCGCGGAACAGTCGCGCGTTCGCGCGGCCGCCCGGATACTGCTGGTCGATGAAGGAGCCCGGAGCGCGCACGCTCACCAACGACCTGCCCGGCGCCACGAGATCCGGATTGCGAACGCCGTCGCCGCGGCTGGACCACGCGGGAATCTCATCGTCGAACGTGTCGTAGGTGCCCTTCGAGTCGTCGGCTCCGACCGCGATTACGTAGGGATTGCGAGCGGGATTCGCAAGGCCGATGCTCGCCCGGCCGTCGTTGCCGGCGGCGACCACCACGGCGATTCCCTTGCGCCAGGCGACCTCGACCGCATACGACAGCGGATCCAGCCGGTGGTCTTGGGTGGCGTCGGTTCCGAACGCCAGATTGAGAACTCGGATGTTGAAGCCGTCGGTGTCGCGGTGCTGAACGACCCAATCGATCGCGGCGAGCACCTGAGAGACGTCGGTCGCCCCCTGCGAGTTCGCGACTTTGATGCTGACGATGCGCGACTCGGGAGCAACTCCGGTGAACGTGTCGTGACTGGTCATCTCCTGAAGCGTGGTGGCTTCGTCGTCGCGGCCGGCGATGATGCCCGCCAGGTGGGTGCCGTGACCGTAGGTATCCATGTAGCGAAGGTTGTCGGCCTGCGACTCGAACGAAAGGTCGGGACCGTTGACCACCTTTCCTCGATAGGTCAGTCCGTTGACCGGCAGAACCCCCGAGTCGATCAGCGCGATGTCGACGCCGCGGCCGGTGAGTCCCGATCGCCATAGATCGTGCGAACGGATCGTCTTGCCGACATTCGTGCTGGATCCGGGATCGGTCGCTCCGTCGAATCCGTCCACGGCGTGCATCAGAGTCAGCGATGCGTCCGGCGTCACCGACACGACCTGCTCGAGGCGGCGAACCGCGTCCATCGAACCGGCGGGGACACTCGCGGCGAAGCCGTCCACGATCGCAAGACGTGCCCCGATCGTTCCGCCGAGTCGCTCGACCGCGCGAGCCGCGACCGCATCCGAGCCCGGCAGCGCGCGAACGACGACGGCGACCGACGCGGGCGAGGCGGCCGGCCCACCCACGACCACGGCGGCGGAAGCGATCGTCAGCGTTGCCGAAACCAGTGCGCGAAGACCGATTCGATGCTTCAACAACGCGTGCTCCCCTCGCGCCGCGGACGCCCGCTCCCGCGACAACGATCCGATTCGACTGATCCATCATTAAACGGCCTGGGGATATGCCCCGTCAATGCTTCTACCAGGACATTTGCTTGATTCCGCCTTCAATTCGGGATCTCAAGGGTGGTTCGCGCAGTCCGTCCTCTTCCGGGGGGAATCGCGACCTGAGTAGGATTCCCGTCCTTCGTGGAAGGAGCGTCTCGTGAGAGTCGCCGTGATGGGAACCGGGATGGGACGCCAAGCAAACAAGGAACCGGCGCGTTCAACATTCGGAATCGTTCGATAGAAACGAGGGGCGGCACGCCGGCCGCCCCTCGCTCGCTCGTCCTACAGCGGTTGCGACACCGGCGGCGCCGGCAGCGGCTGCCCGCCCGGTCCGCCGGAGAATGTCATCCACGGCGTGGAAGATCCGGCGTCGACGGCCGGCTTCGACCAGTCGCAGACTCCGCCGGGGAACGTCGCCTGCAGACGCGACCATTGCGCGTCGTCGAACGTCACTCGGTAGTCACCCCGACCGAGAGGCTTGAGCGCGCAGGTGACGTTGTCGTGCGTGGTCGGGCCGCCGGCTGCGATGCGCGGCGCGCCGTAGTAGCCGACCAGCGGCCGGCACAGCGACATGTCGCTGACCTTGCGGCCGGCCACCCAGCAGGCATCTACGGCGTCGGCCGGCTTGTTGCGCACGATCTTTTCTTCGCGCGTCGCGTCGCTCGTATCGGCCTCGACCGCGGCGAGCCAGCGGTCGAGCAGAAGGAACGACTCGTTCGTCCACACCGGATCGCCCACCAGCGGAACGTTGCTCGACCAGATCACGTGGTTGCTCGCATGCCCGTTCGCCTTCAGCAGGCGCTCGCGCATCGAGTAGGTGTGGAAGTCGGTGTGGATCTCGTTGTTGCTGGAGCCGCGCAGATCGATGATCGCGACCTTATCCAGATTCTCGCCGTCGTTGACCTGCCCGGTGCGGACGAGCGTCGCGACCGAACCCGGATCGGCTTCGCGACGCGTGGGCACGAAGTTGAAGTCGATGTCGACCGAGCCGATCTTTTCGTTGAGGTCCACGAACTGCTCGGGCGTGATCTGCCCCGAGTTCACCGCATGCCATCCGTATTGCACCCCGACGTTGGCATAGGGCAGGTTGGCGAACCCGTCCGACGGGCGCGTGCCGACGACCGACTTCATGTAGTCGGCCAGCGAGCCGCGGCAGCCTTCCGGGTTGCTGTCGGGGTGATACTCCTGTTCGGGCGGCAGCCCGCAGCCGCCTTTCGGGTCGGCGACCGGCGCGAACAGCCCCTCCCAGGCGACGCAGCTCGACGGGCTCATATGCCCGTTCACGAACGCTTGCTGCTGCGCGGCCGCCCACAAGTGCGGCGAGGTTCGCGTGTAGTAGTTGACGAGCATGTGGCAGTCGACGACTTCCATGCCGGTGGACCAGGTGTCCTCGAAGCTGCAGTTGGGCTGGATCCCGTCGATCAGGCCGGGGTAGGCGTTGGCGACCATGTGCTGGCCGATCGATCCGCCCGAGCAACCGGACCCGATCACGTAGCGGATCTCGCCGTAGCCTTCGATGACGCGTTCGCGGAGCATCATCGCGGCTTCGGCCGACACGACCGTGTTGCAGTTGTTGCCGAGATTGTTCATCGACGAGTTCACGACCATGAACCCGCGCGAGAGCGCCGCGTCGTTCAGGACGGCGGCCGGCGAGGACTGCGAGTGGATCGTGCCGCACGACGCGCCGAACACGTAGTGGATCTTGCTGTTCCAGCCGGCCTGCTTCGCCCACGGCTCGAAGGTCTGCGACGGGTCGAACAGGACCGCGATGTCGTAGATGCCGCGATCGGCGGTGCCGCGCTCGCGGCGCACGATGTAGGGAACGGTCTCGTCCTGGTCGGTCGTCGTGGTGGCCACGTCGGCCGGAGGGTTGTTCGGATCGTAGGCAAGGAAGCCGCTCTTGGTCGGGTCGGTCGAGCGGTAGTGGAAGGTGTAGACGGTCGGCGCGTTGCATTGCGCGTCCTGGGCCGCGCCGAGCCCGTTCGCGGACGTGGTGCACAGCCACGGCTGGACCTGCGTGCCGGCGACGATCGGTCCACCGATCGGGTGGTTGGTGATCTGGATCGTCGCACCGCCGCCGCCGGGCAGCTTCGCGCTGACGGTGTTCGCGCCCAGCGCGAGCCCTTCGACGCGGCCCAGGAACCGGCCGTCGTCGCGGACGGCGAACGCCGCGGTGACATCGGCCCCGTCGACGTCGACGGTGACGCCGGCGGGATCGATCCAGCCGGCCAGCGCGACCTCGACGAGCGCGTCGCCGCCCGAGATCAGATCGGCTCTGTTGGACAGAACCCGGATGGAAACGTCGTCGTCGGCGCGCGACACGACGGGGAGAACGATGAGCAGCGATGTGACGACGGCCAGCCATAGGGTCCGTCTCATAGGGGCGCCTCCTCCGGTTCGAACGGCCGGTCCGGCCCCGAGCGGCCGAACCTGATTCGGTTCTGATTCGCCGCATCCCGGGCGATTCCTCCCGAACGGTCGGAATCAGGCGGTGCGATCCCGGGTCGCTGCGCCCGCCGGGAGTCGCAACCGCTTCAACAGAAGGGCGTTGACGGCCACGAGCAGGCTGGAGCCCGACATCGACAGGGCCGCGATCTCGGGCCGCAGAACCAATCCGAGCGACGGCTCGAACACCCCAGCCGCGATCGGCAGCGCGAGTGCGTTGTACCCGACCGCCCAGCCAAGGTTCTGCCGCATCTTGCGGAGCGTGCCGCGGCCAATCGTCAGTGCCGTCGCCACGTCGATCGGGTCCGAGCGCATCAGCACGACGCCCGCCGTCTCGATGGCGACGTCGGTGCCGGCGCCGATCGCGATCCCGAGGTCGGCTTGCGCCAGCGCCGGCGCATCGTTAACGCCGTCGCCGACCATCGCGACGCGCTTTCCCTGCGACTGCAGCTCGGCGACCTTTGCGGCCTTCTCGGACGGGAGCACCTCGGCGAGCACGTGCTCGATGCCGACCTCGGCGGCGATGCGCCGGGCGGTCGCCTCGTTGTCTCCGGTCAGCATGACCACCTCGATGCCCGCGTCTCGCAATGCGCGCACCGCCGCGAGCGCGCTGGGACGAGCGGCGTCCGCGATCGCGATCCACCCGGCTCCGACGCCGTCGATCGCGACCGACACCAGGGTGCGGCCCGCGGCGTCGTCGGGCGCGACGCTCGCGCCCTCGCGTCGCATCAGCCGGCGGTTGCCGACTGCGACCCGCGCACCGTCCACCGTGGCGAGCGCGCCGTGTCCGGGGATCGCTTCGAAGCCGGTCGCCGTCGCCGGCTCGATGCCCCGCTCCTCGGCATAGCGCACGACGGCCTCGGCCAGCGGGTGCTCCGACTCGCGCTCGACCGCAGCCACCAGACGGAGCAGTTCGCCGGCGTCGGTCCCGTTCGGCGCGACATCGACAACCGCCGGCTCGCCCATCGTGATCGTTCCGGTCTTGTCGAGCACGACCGTGTCGATCCTGGCCGCCGCCTCGATCGCCATCGCGTTCTTGAACAGAATGCCGCGGCCGGCGCCGAGCCCCGCGCCGACCATGATCGCCGTCGGCGTCGCCAGCCCAAGCGCGTCCGGGCACGTGATCACCACGACGGTAATCGCGAACAGCAGCGCCTCGGTCACCTCGCGGCCCGCGCCGAGCCAAGCCGCGAAGGTGACGGCGCCGCCGATCAACGCGACGAGCACGAGCCAGAACGCGGCGCGATCGGCCAGCCGCTGTCCGGGCGCCTTCGAGTTCTGCGCCTGCTGCACCAGCGCGACGATCTGCGCCAGCGCCGTGTCGGCGCCGACTTTCGTCGCGCGGACGCGCAGCGTGCCGTTCCGGTTGATGGTCGCGCCGATCACCTCGGCGCCCGGCGTCTTTGCCACGGGAAGGCTTTCGCCGGTGACCATGGACTCGTCCACGAATGACTCGCCCTGTTCGACCACGCCGTCGGTCGGGATCTTCGCGCCGGGCCGAACCAGCAGCAGGTCGCCGGCGACAACGGCGGCCGTGGGCGATTCGACGACCTCACCATCGCGCAGCACGAGCGCCATCGGCGGCGCCAAGTCGAGCAGACGGCGGATCGCGTCGCTCGCGCCCCCGCGGGCTCGCATCTCGAACCAGTGGCCGAGCAGCACGAACGCGGCCAGCACGGTGGCGGCTTCGAAGAACACCTCACCGCCGCCGGTCAGCGTCACGCCGACCGAATAGCTCCATCCCGTGCCGATCGCGACGGCGACGAGCACCATCATGTCGAGCGTGCGGGCGCGAAGCGCAATCGCGGCGCCGGCGAAAAAGATCCATCCCGAGTAGAACACGACCGGGATGCTCAGCAGCATCTGGAACACGTCGTCCCGCAGACCGAACGGCGCCGGCGTCGTGAAGCCCATCACGTCGCGGCCGATGTGCGACCACAGCACGATCGGGATCGACAGCAGCGCAGCCACCGCGAAACGGTTGCGCATGTCACGCACCATCGCCGCCATGGACATGCCCGCGTGCTCGTCGTGGGAGCCGGCCGGCGTGGCGTCGTGGTCTCGCCGCTTCATCGTCGTCTCCATGATGCCTTCCTCTCCCTTCACCTATACCCACTGGGGGTATCCAGGATTTCGCGGTAAACATACCCCCTGGGGGTATCAAACGCAACCCCTTCCTTCGAACCTCCGCCGGGAGCAGGCCCAAACCCGACAAACGGGGGGACCCCTGTCGGGTGGGAATATGCGTACCTAATGTGTCATAATGGATACACAGGACTATTCGGGCAACCCCCAGGAGGCGACCATCCGGAGAAGCGCGCTCGCCGCGACGATCGCATTGATCGCGATTGCGTCGTCGTTCGCTCCGCGAACCGCGGCCTGGGCGGCCACGCCGGCGCAGATCGCGGCCGAGGCGGACTGGATCCTGTCCATGCAGGTCACCGCGGGATCCGACGCCGGCCTGATCCGATCCAACGCCGGGCACGACTGCATCCCCTACTTCGCCAACATCGCCGCATCGGGCCTCGCGGCCGCGACGCGCGCGACCGGCAACGCGGCCTACGTCACCGCCGCGTGGGACTGGCTCGATTGGTACGCCGCGCACATGAACGCGTCGGGCTTCGTGACGAACTATCGCTGGGACGGGATGCGCTGGGTCTCGACGGGAACCTTCGACTCGACCGACGGATACGCGGGCACGTTCCTGACGGCCGTGCGCGACGCGTACGCGGCGAGCGGCGACGGCGCGCGGCTCGCGGCGATGTGGCCGGCCGTCGGCAAGGCGGTGGATGCGATCCTTGCGACCAAGGACTCGGACTGGCTGACCTACGCGCGACCCGGCTGGCCGCACAAGTATTTGATGGACAACGTCGAGGCCTACGAAGGGTTCCGCGCGGTCGAAGAGCTGTCCGGCGGGCCGCACCCCGATGCGCGGCTGCGCCTGCTCGCCGGCACCTGGGCCGCGAACATGCCGGCCGCGCTCGAGATCTTCTGGAACGCGGCCCAAGGCGGCTACGACTCGGCGATCAGCAGCACCGGCGTGCGGTACCCGTTCAACTGGAGCGCGCTCTACCCGATCGTGACGGCGCAGGCGTGGATGCTGCGCACGGGATTGGTGCCGGCCGCGCGCGCAAACGCGATCGCGCTGCGCATCGAATCGACGCATCCGGACTGGGACCTGTCGGGACAGCAAAGCGGCGCGGCATGGTGGCCCGAGATCATCGAGGGATATCGCTGGGGCTCCCAGTCACCGCGCGCCGCGTCGGGGCTGACGCGAATGCTCGCCGCGATCGCAGCCGGGGCTCGCGCATGGCCGTATCACGTCGGCAACACCGGCCGCCTGCTCACGCAGATGGCCGGCGAGCCTCATGCGCGCCTCACCGCGACGCCCGGCTCGTACCGGCAGCCCGGCGCGGTCTCGATCGCATTCGCCGGCGTGCCGCGCATCGGCGATTCGGGCGACGCGTCGTTCGAATGCCGCGTCGACGACGGTGCGTGGACCGAGTGCTCTTCGCCGCTGTCGGTCTCGGCCGTCGCCGACGGACTGCATTCGGTGCGGATTCGCGCGCTCGATCAAAGCGGGGGAGGCGATCCCGCGCCGCCGGTCGCGTCGTGGACGGTTGACTCGACGCCGCCTGCGGTCGCGATCACGGGCACGCCGGCCGAGCCGGGCAACGCCTCACCGGTCTTCACCTTCGCGGCCACCGACGCGGCGGTTCCCGCCGACCTCCTCGTCTTCGAATGCGCCGCCGACACCGGTACGTTCGCGCCGTGCGCGTCGCCGGCGACGATCCCGATCACCGGAACCGGCACGCACACGATCCGAATCGTCGCGCGCGACCCGGCCGGCAACGTGGCCGCCCCGGCGGCGCACGCATGGTTCGCCGACGCGACTCGTCCCGACACGATCCTGTCGGGCGGCCCGGAGGGCGTGGTCCCCGGCGGGGAGGCGGCGTTCGCGTTCTCGGGAAGCGACGACGCGGGCTCGGTCACCTTCGAATGCCGGCTCGGCGGCGCGCCGTTCACCGCGTGCACCAGTCCGGTCGCCTTCGACGTGGGCGAAGGCACGTGGACCTTCGAAGTGCGCGCCGTGGACGCGGTCGGCAACCGCGACGCGACGCCGGCGGCTCGCACCTGGTACGTGGACCGGACGCCGCCGGCGACGGTCTTGCTGGAGACGCCGCAGCCGTGGTCGCGATTCACGACCGCGCGATTCACCTTCATCGGGCTCGACAACGTCGCCGGCTCCACGATGATCACGTTCCGATGCTCGCTCGACGGCGCCCCGCTTTCGTTGTGCGCGTCGCCGACGACGATCGGTGGGCTCGCGCCCGGGCCGCACACCTTCGACGTCGTCGCGGTCGACGGCGCCGGCCTGGCCGACCCGACGCCGGCACAGTTCGCCTGGACGGTGGACACGGCCGCGCCGTCGGGCACCATCGCCACACCCGACGGCTGGGTGCTGGCGTCGGCGGGACCGTTGCTGGCCCGAAGCGTCGCCGGCGAGGCGAGCGACGATCGCTCCGGCGTCGCCTCCGTCGCGGTCACCTACGTTCCGCTGGATCTTTCCGGCGGCGCTGCGATCACGGTCGGCGCGTCGGTCACCTGCGCCGACGCGGAGCGGCTTGCCTGCACGTGGACGGCGAGCGCGCCGGCCGCGCGCGGCCGCTACCGCGTGATCGTGACGGTCACCGACCGCGCGCTCAGCGATGCGGCGACCCGTCCGGCCGACATCGCGGTCATCGTGATCTAGCCTCGTCCTTGTCCTAGTCCAGCAGGCCGCCGCGCAACGCGATCGCGACCGCCTGCGCCTTGTCTGCCGCGCCAAGCCGCTGACGAATGCGCGCGACGTGATTCTTCACCGTGAGCGGCGACAGGCCAAGGCTTGCCGCGATCTGCTTGTTCGGGTGCCCTTCGCTGGCCAACGTCAGCACACGGCGTTCGACCGGCGACAGGTGCGGACGGCCCTGCCCGTTCGCCGAGACCGCGTCTCGCTCGAGCATGCCCAGCAGCGATCGCATCACGAGCGGGTCGACGACCATCTGATCTTGGGTCATGCGCTCGATCGCGAATCGCATCTCGGTCAACGGCATGTCCTTCGAGAAGTAGGCGGTCGCGCCGGCGCGGATCGCGTCGGCGGGAAACACCGCCGACCGGCTGGCCGACACCACGCCCACGCGCATCGCCGGGTCCTTGCGCTGCAGCGTCGCGACCGCCTCGATCGCGGCGGCCTCGCCGAGCGTGTCGTCGTCGACCAGCGCGACACCGCAGGCGTCGCGGGCGATCTCGTCGATCCCCTGCTGCACCGACACGGCCGGCACGAGGGCGGTGCCCAGGCGCGCGAGCGCCACCCGAAGCGCATCGCGCATCAGCGTCCGGCCACCAAGATAGAGCAATCGTTTGGGCAGCATAGGGGGAGCGGTCGTTGGGACCACCGGACTAGTCCCTTCGCACTAGAGATATCGGCCGGCCGGGCTACTCGATTGAACGCGCGCGCGAGCCGCGCCGCCCGGATTTTGGCGGCCTCGACGGACATGTCTCGACGAAAGGCGCGAAAATTTTTCGCCGGCCGACGGGGTCAAGCCGGCGCCGGCTGCGGCCGATAGCCCAGGAGTATGGACAACTCGGACGATCTGCGTCTGCTGCTGGCGTCGCGCTACCCGCTGATCATCGCGACCGATCGGGAAGAAATGCGGCTGCTGTCGGTTGTTCGCCGGGCGGCCGCCGCGCTGCAGATGCCGGTCTACGTCTGGTCGTGCACGCGAGGCCTTTCGCTCGACGGCGGGTCGCCGATGTACGACACGACCGACCCGCACAAGGCGCTCGGCGCGATCGAACAGATGACGGCGCCGGCGGTGTTCGTATTGGTCGACGCCCACCATCCCCTTGCCGACGCGAAGGTGGTCCGGCGCGTCAAAGAGCTGTCACAGCATCCGCAGCCGGGCCGGACGATCGTGGCGACGACGCCGCAGCCGTTCATGCCGCCCGAACTGGAGGGGGTGGCGCTGGCCTGGTCGCTCAAGCCGCCGTCGCGCGCCGAACTTCATCAACTTGCGGTCCGCACCATTCAAGACCTCACGGCGCGAGGGATTCCGGTCGCGCTGGACGCCGCCGGCGCCGACGCGATAATCGACGCGCTGCGCGGCCTGTCACTCGGCGAAGCCGAGCGGCTGATCCAAAAGGCCGCGTTCCACGACGGCAAGATCGACGCGACCGATGTCACGTTCCTGCGCGGCGAGAAAGCCGCGCTGCTGGAATCCAGCGGGTCACTCGAGCTGATCGAGTCTGATCACGGATCGTTTGCCGACGTGGGCGGGCTGGACGCGCTCAAGGCGTGGCTGGCGATGCGCGGCCGCGCATTCGAGCCGGCCGCCAAGCAGTTCGGCCTGACGCCGCCGCGCGGCGTGCTGATCACCGGCGTTCCGGGCTGCGGCAAGTCGCTGGTCGCCAAGACGCTCGCGCGCACCTGGGGCATGCCGCTGGTGCTGCTCGACGCGTCGCGCCTGTACGGACCCTACGTTGGCGAGACCGAGCAGCGCACCCGCGAAGCGCTGGCGCGCGTCGAGTCGATGGCGCCGGTGGTGCTGTGGGTGGACGAGATCGAAAAGGGCTTCCCGTCGGGCGACGGCAACGACGGCGGGGTCAGCAAGCGGATGCTCGGCACGTTCCTTCGCTGGATGCAGGACCGCGACGAGGGCGTCTTCCTGGTCGCCACCGCGAACCAGGTGACGCAGCTTCCGCCGGAGTTGCTGCGCAAGGGACGCTTCGACGAGATCTTCTTCGTGGACCTGCCGGAAGTCGCGGAGCGGACCGATATCGTCCGGCTGCATCTGGCGCGCCGCGGTCGCGATCCGCGGCATTTCGATCTCGAACGTCTCGCCGCTTTGTGCGATGGATTCTCCGGCGCCGAGATCGAAGCGGCGATCGTCGCCGCGCTCTATCGCGCCTACGCCGCCGGCCGCGACCTGCACACCGACGACGTCGCCGCGGAGATCGCGGCCACATCGCCGCTGTCGGTCACGCGCGCCGAAGAGGTCGCCGCGATCCGCGCCTGGTCGCAAGGCCGCGCCGTGCCCGCATCAGGCGCAGGCAACGCCGCCGCCCAAACCGCCTAGGCCCCACCCTTCCGCCCCACCGCGACCGGGCGGTCGGTCGGGATGACCTTTATGCTCATCGACGATGGCGACGTGCGCGAAATGTGGGTCCCCCCTGCCGGCGGAGGCTCGCTTCTGTGCGCAATGCGGGGCGCCGGTCGCGACCTCCACGACTGAGGAACGCAAGGTCGTGACCGTCCTGTTCGCCGACCTCGCCGCCTCGACCGAGCTGGCCGCAACGCTCGACCCCGAACGCTTCCGCGAAGTGATGGCCGCCTTCTACAACGCGATCACGACCGAGCTGTCGAGCTTGCGGGGCCGCGCCGAGAAGTTCGCCGGAGACGCGGTGATGGCGGTCTTCGGCCTGCCGCACGCGCACGACGACGACGCGGTCCGCGCCGTCCATGCCGCGATCCGCATCCGCGAACGGATCGCGAACCTGTCGAAGCATCTCGGCCTGCCGGTCGAGCTGGCCGTGCGCATCGGCGTCAACACCGGACCGGTCGCCGCCGGATCGGGTCCCGCCGATCAGTTCCTGGTTAGCGGCGCGCCGGTGAACATGGCGGCGCGCTTGCAGCAGGCGGCCGAGCCGGGCGAGATCCTGTCCGGCGACACCACGCACATGCTGTCCTCGCACGCGGTCGTCTACGGCGCGCCGCGCACCATTCGCGCGAAGGGCTTCGACGACGCCGTTCGCGCCTGGCCGGCAGAGCTCTCAACCGGTCGCGCGAGCACGCGCCGCACGCTGCCGATGGTCGGCCGCCGCCGCGAGCTGGCGCTGCTGCTGGACGCGTTCGAACGCGCGCGCGAAACCGGCCGCGCGCATCTGATCACCGTGCTCGGCGAAGCCGGCATCGGAAAGAGCCGCTTGATCGAGGCGTTCGTCGAGGCGCTCCCGCAAGAGGCACGCGTGATGAGCGGCCGCGCGACCGAATTCGAAGAAGATCCGACGTTTTCAGCGCTGGCCGAGATGATCCGGCGCGAGCTGGGCGTGAAGCGCGAGTCACCCCGCGAAGAGGTCTCGAAGTTGCTGCTCGACATGGTTGCCGGCTGCTGCGATCCGACGGAGGCAGAAAAGACCGCGGCCCGGCTGGGTTTGGCCGTGGGGCTCGGGGAAAACACCGAAGGAAACCCCTACGAGGTCGCCGAGGTCCGCAGCGGACTGCTCAGCCTCCTGGAAGGGCAGACGCGGATCGGCCCCGTCGCGATGATCTTCGAAGATCTCGAGATCGCGCGGCTCGGCTTCCTGGATCTGATCGAACAGCTCGTCGTCCGCGCGAAGCGGCTGCCGCTTCTGATCGTATGCGTCGCGCGCGACGCGCTGCTGGAGATGCGTCCCACCTGGGGCGGCGGCATCCCCGATGCGATGACGATGCGGCTCGAGCCGCTCGCCGAAGGAGACGGCACGGATCTGGCCCGCGCGGCCGGTCCGGACCTGCGCGAGGAAGACTTCGATCGGATCGCGCGTCACGCCGGCGGCAATCCGTTCTTCATCGTCGAGACGGCGGTGATGCTCGCCTCCGAGCGGCACGATCACACCCACGACGTGCCGCACGGAACGCTGCTCCCGCCGACCGTGCAGGCGGTCGTCGCGGCGCGGCTCGATCATCTGCCGGCCAAGCCGCGCGATCTGGTTCGCAAGGCGTCCGTCTTTCCGCGCGCCGTCGTCAACGAGCTCGAACTCGGCCTCATCGCGACCGTGGACGAGGAGACATTGCGGCTTCTGGAAGACGAGGACGTGCTCCTGCGCGACGACAAGCGCGCCGGCGTGTGGCGCTTCCGTCATGAGACCCTTCGCGACGTCGCCTACGAATCGCTCCCGAAGCGCGAACGGATGCGGTTGCACCTGGCCGTCGCCGACGGGCTGCCGGATCCCGAACGCTACCCGTCGGTCGTGGCCTACCACTTGGAGCAGGCGGCGCGCGCGTCGCTGGACCTGACGCCCGGCGACCGAAGGCCTGCCCACCGCGCGGTGGACGCGCTGCAGCATGCGGCCGACATTCAGCGCCGGCGGATCCAGTCGCGCGACGCGATCGAACTCTACGAACGCGGGCTGGATCTGGCCGGGCCCGAATCGGGCTGGGACGTTCGCGAGGCGCGCATGCTCAGCGGCATCGGCGAGGCCCGCTACTGGCGAGGCGAATACGACGAGGCCGAAGGCGTGTTCCAGCGAGCGCTCGCACTGGCCGGCACGGACGCATGGGTGCGCGCGCACGCGAACCGCTTCATCGGCGACATCGAGCTGAACGTGCACGGCAACCTGTCACGCGCCGAATGGACCTTCGACGAGGCGCTGGCAGCGGCCCGCGAACTCGGCGACGCGTGGGCGATTTCGCGCACGCTGCTCGCCGCGGCCTGGGCGCCGTATGCGCGCGGCGGTGACCTGGATCCGTCGCGGCGCATGCTCGAAGAGGCGCTCCAGACGGCGCGCGCAGGCGATCCGCGCGACCGCTGGGCCGAGGCGCGCGCGCTGACGTTCCTCGCGATCGTGACCATCCACGAGCGAAGCGCCGCCGACGTACTGGAACTGGCGTTGCAGTCGCTGGAGGTGGGCCGCGATCTCGACGACGCGTTCACCGTCGCGGTCGCGCAGCAGACCGTCGCCAACGCGACCCGGCGCCTGGGCCGGCTGGACGAAGCCTGGAGTCTTGCCGACGAATCAACGCGCGCGTTCGCCGATCTGGGAGCCCCGTGGGAGCGGGCAAGCGCGCAAGGCGATCGCGGCAACATCTCCCGCCTGCTCGGCCGATTCGACGAAGCCGAAACCGACTTGCGCGAGGCGCTCTCGACCTGCCGCGAGCTAAAGGAGCGCACGCTTGCCGCCTGGACCTCGAGCGAGCTGGCGCGCGTGCTGATCGCGCGCGGCGAGTTCGCCGATGCGCAGAGTCTGCTGCGCCATCCCTCGACGCTGTTCGCCGTGACCGAAGTCGGCTCGCGCGTGTCGCTCGCCAACAGCGCCGGCCTGGTCGCGATCGAGACCGGCGACATCCAGACCGCTCGCGAACGCTTCGCCGAAGCGCTCGCGATGGAACGCGAACGCGGCTGGCCGAATCAGACCGCCGCGCAGGTGTGGGCCGTCGCATCGTTGTGCGGCGAGGACGCCGCCGGCGGCCCCGCCGCCGTCAAAGAGGCACGCGACCGGCTCGAGCAGATGCAGTGGCGCTTAGTCGTGGACCGGCCGCGCGACGCGCTCGCCTGATGCCAAAGGAGGCTCGAATGACTGAAAGCACGGACAACGTCTTGGACCGGGCTCGCGGGTGGGTGCGGCTGCAGCACGATGTCTCTCCTTCACCGTCGGTCCTCGCCGCCGCCGAGGGAGCGCGCATCATGCGCGATGGAGGACGAAAGATCTACGTCCACCAGCACATCACCGTCTGGACGGATGGATCACCGGGAGAGTTCGAATCCCTCATCGAACACATCGAAGCCGAGGGGTGGCGGCTTGATCACCTCGGACAATCAAGCACGACCAGCATTGCGGATCGCACGATCTACACGCTCGTATTTCGCTCCACCGAGTGAGACGGCGGAGCGCTACACGCCCGCGCCGATGATCCGGGCGATGTTGTCGGGAGCGAAGTACTCGGGGATCGGGACCGTTCCGGCCACGGCGCCGAGGAACCGTCCGGCCTCGGCTTCGTCGCCGCGGATCGCGGCCATCAGCGCCTGCATCTCGGCGGGCGGCGGCTCGAGCCGGGCCATGTCCGCGGTGAGCTCATACATCGGCATCACCGCGGCATCCCGGTGTTGCTCATAGGCCGCCAGCGCCTCGGTCTCCGGCCGGCTCCCGGTGAAGACCTCGTCGAGCGCTGCGGCGAGCAGCTCGGCGTCGCGGAACGCATCGGTGATGCCCTGTGCCGTGATCGGGCTCTTGTGGTAGCCGGCGTCGCCGACGAGCGCCCAGCCCGGGCCGCCGGCGCGCCGCAGAAACCCCCCGAGTTCGCCGGAGCCGCGGATCTTCTCGACGCGCTCGCCGTCGCGACACCGCTCCGCGAGATCCGGGACGAGCGCCAGCGCGGCGAGGAACTCCCGCTCGAGATCAGATCGCACCCGGTCGAACTCGGATTGGGGCCAGTACACGATCGTCAGCGTCAGATCGTCGTTCGTGGGCGCGGTGATCAGCAGGCGATCGGGACGCGGGTACAGCGTGACGACGTCCACGGGGACGCCGCTCCAGTACGTGTAGTAGGCGCAACTCGTCGCCGGCTTCTCGGCATAAGCGGGAGCGCCCGCCATCGCCGCGACCCTCGAGCGCGCTCCGTCCGCGCCGACGACCATGCGCGCGCGCTCTTCAACGAGCGAGCCGCCGTGCGAGCGGCCGCGGATTCCTGTGACGCGATCGCCCTCGGCCAGAAGCCCTTTCACCGCGAAACCCTGCCGCACCTCGACGCCGGCCGCGACCGCCGCCTCGAGCACGATCGCGTCCAGCACCGTGCGTCGCGGCGCGTACCCCGCCGCCACGCCGTCCCACGGCGGCGGCGCGCCCTTGAGCGCGAACGGGCCGACGTCGAATACCTGACGCACGACCGGCGGGCAGCCCGATGCCGCGACGGCGTCGAGCACGCCCCATCGTTTGAGCGCCGCGACGCCCGGCTGGTGGATGTAGTGCGTCGAGAGCGTGTCGCTCGGAAACTCCGCCTTGTCCACCAGCAGCACCCGATGGCCGCTGCGCGCAAGCAGCATCGCGGTGGACGCGCCGGCGCACCGCGCGCCGACGACGATCGCATCGTAGGAACCGGTCATCTACTTTTCCCCCTCGCTCGCGACGACGGACGCGCCGCCGTCGGTATCGGCTCGTTCCAGCCTGCCGGCCATGAACGCGACCAGGTCCGACCAGTCGCGGAAGCCCTTCCAGGCGTCGGTCCTGACGTCGCGGACGATCCCGCGATATTCGGACGCGCCGGTCATCTCCTCTTTCCAGAGCCGCACCACGAACTGGTGCCCGGGCGGCGACGCGTCGTTTCCGTCCAAAGAGTCCGTTCGCTGGCCGACCATGGCCGGATTATTGCCGGGTCGCCGTTCCGCGAGCGTTCCTCACAGCGTTCCGGCGGCCGAACGCTCCAGATCGGCCAGGATGCGGGTCTCGAACGAGCGCGCCTCCTGGATTCGGGAGACATCCAGCGCGCCTCGAAGCTCGGCTTCGACCTGGGTCCGGTCGGCCCCGCTTGCGCGTAGCGCGCCGGCGCGCAGCCTGCGGATCTCGGCTTCCCACAACCGGATCGAGCCGGAGGCGGCCAGCGCCTCGCCGGCGGCATCGGCGGTCAGGTCGGGTCGCGCCGCGCGGGCGCAGGCTTCTACGAGCAGCCGCGCCAGGAATGCGGTCTGGCCGGGTGCGGCCGCCTCGCCGCCGCGCGAGCGAGCGAACGCGTCGCGCACGCAGCGGATTCCCTCGTCGACGTTGCCGTCCAGCACGTCCACGAAGCCGGCGAATGCCTCGGCGCTCGCCCGATGCTGCCGGGCCGCGGCGACACTCTGTCCCGACAGGAATCGCGCGCAGTGCTCGCGAAGCCGCTCGTCGTCGTGCCGGTCCAGCGCGATGATCGCCGCGAAGAAGCTCGCCGCGTCCACACTGTAGGGATGGCCCGATCGCTGGGTGACATGCACGGCCGCGTCCAGCATGTGGGCGGCGTCGTCGCGGCCGAGAAGCCAGAGCACGTGCGCCTCGCGCATCCGGCACACGACGTCCGGGTCTTGCCCGTAGCGAAGCAGATGCTCGGACCGCCGGGCGGGCCGGTAGGCGGCGACCGCACCCTGGAGATGTGACAGCGCATCGGCCAGCCGACCCTGCCAGTACGACGCGATCCCCAGGACGTAGGCGCTCTCCACGAGCAGGACGCCGTCGCCGTCGCGTTCGGCTCGCGCGCGCAACATCGCGCCGAAGGATCGCGCCGCGTCGATGTCGCCGCGCGTGACGCTCGCGAGCGACAACGACCGAACGAGCGGCGGTTCCGGCTCGACGCCGAGGGCCTCGGCCAGCGCGAGTGCGCGGTGCTGGATCTGCGTCGTCCGGCCGGACAGATATCCGTCCACGGCGATCAGCGGCGCCGTGAGCGCGGTCAGCAGCCGCAACTCCAGAGCGTCGCGAGCGGGGCCGGCAGCAAGGCCGGCGGCGAGTTCGAGCGCGCGTTCGAGCGCGTGCACCGCATCGCCGTCGGCGTGCAGACGCTGCGATGCGCGCGCCGCGGCTTCGTGCCACTCGATCGCCTCTTTGTCCGCGCCGGCGGCGTCGTAGTGCGACGCGATCCGGCCGGCGAGCGACTCGTCGCCGCGCGCATGCTCGGCCTCGAGAGCGCCGGCGACGAGGAGGTGCTGCCTCCGCGCGCGTGCCGGCGCGAGCGAACCGCCGACCGCTTCGCGGATCTTGTCGTGGCTGAAGTCGTAGGAGCGGGGGCCCTGCGCGCGAACCAGGCCGCGGCGCCACAGTTCGTCGAGCGCCCCGACGAACGTGTGCTCGTCGAATCCGGCGGCTTCGGCGAGCAGGTCGGTCGTGAACGCGCGGCCGATGATCGCAGCGGCGCCGATCAGCTCGGCGGCCGCCTCGGACAGGCGCGCGAGCCGCGACGTGATCACGGCCTGAACCTTCGGGCTGACCACCATGCCGGCGCCCGGCGATTCTTCGGTGCCGGATCGAATGGCCTCGACGACGAACAGCGGGTTGCCTTCGCTTTCGTCGTATAGCAGTCGCGCTTCGACGTCCGACAGCGCCCGTCCGGCGACATGATCGGCCAAGAGCCGGGTTTCATCGTGGCCGAGACGCTCGAGCGGAATCTCGGTGTAGCGTCCGAACGCCTGCACGCCCGCGATCAGATCGCGCGCCGGATGCGCCTCATCGAGGTCTTCGCGGCGGAGCGTCGCGGCGACCATGACGCGAGCGTCCGAACGCGCGCGCAGGAGGTAGTGCACGAACTGCAGCGACGCCTCGTCGAACCACTGCAAATCGTCGGCGATCAGCAGTACCGATGCGCCGACCGAAGTGATCGCCCGCATGGCCGCGCTGAACAGCCTTCGACGCTGCTCGGCCTCGGGCAGCGGCTCGGGCGCCGGGGAATCGCCGGCGAGAAGCTCGGGCATGAGCCGGGCCAGCTCGACGACATCCGCCGGATCCAGCCGGCCCAGCCGCGCGGCGACCGGCTCGGCGCGCAACCAATCGGCGAGCGCTCCGTAGGTCATCGAGCCCTCCGCGGCGTAGGCATGCGCTTCCGCCACGGCGGCTCCCGCGTGCAGACACCACGAGCGCAACT
>DASWHR010000116.1:0-17667 GCA_036398095.1 Actinomycetota bacterium | reverse complement strand
CCCCCCCCCCCCGCCCCGCGTTACCCCTTCGAGCCTGCCCACAGCGCGCGGATGGCGCGGATGAAGATCGCCCAGGGCACGTCCGCGAACTTCGCGGCCGAGGGAAGCGCGGCGATCAGCGCCTGATCGGGGACCGGTTCGCGGATCGCTTCGATCAAGAAACCGGCGTCTTCCAGCGCGCGGGCGTACCGCTCGAGCGGCCGGTGCTCGCTTTCGAAGGTCATGCGCAAGCCGTCGCGCTCGACGACGTCGGTGATTCGTCGCGGCGCGAAGTAGGACCGGGCGGCGGGCGTGGCGGCGTCCAGGTCGAGCGCCGACTGGGCGGGATGGATGATCGCGAAGCAGGCGCGACCGCCGCCCCCAAGAACGCGCGCCGACTCGCGCACCACGCCGTCGAGGTCGTCCACGTCCTGCAGCACCATGTAGGACACATACAGATCGGCCCCCGCCGCCTTCAGCGGCAACGACGCCGCGTCGGCCACCGCCGACGGCGCCGCATCCGGATGCGTCACCGCGGCGCGAGCCAACTGCCCCGAGGCGTCGAAGCCCGCAATGCGGTGACCTTCGTCCCGCAGGATTCGCGTCAGGCGTCCTTCGCCGCATCCGGCGTCGACCGTGAGCCGGCCCGGTTCCGGCAGCAATTCGAGGAAGTGCGGAAGCCCGAACTGCCAGAAGAACAAATCGTGTCCGGGGGTTCGCGCCCACCGGATCCAATCCTGTGCGTGACGATCCCACGCGCCGCGAAGCGTCATCGACTCAAGCCGGTCATCGGATGGATTCAACCACAGTGCCCCTTCAGCGGTCGCCCCCCGCCCTTGCTCCCCGCGATCCGGGCGAGTACGGTCGAATTCGTCGTGGCGCGAAGGGGAACCGGCATGCCGATCGATCCGCATATTCGCCGCATCGGATTCACGCTCGCTACAGGAGCCGCGATCATCCTCGCTGGGCTCCTTTTGCCGTGGGTGGGCGTGGACTTCGAGCTGGGCGGCCAATCCGGTTCGATCACTCAAGCGGGCCTGTCCACCGACGACGGCAAGATCGTGCTCGTGATCGCGGTGCTGATCGAGCTGATCAGCGTCCCGTTCCTGACCGGCCGGATCCGCCGGACGCTCCCGGCAGGCATCGGCGCCCTGCTCCTTGCCACAATCGCCACGCTCGTCGGATTCGCCGACATCGCCGACATCCGCAGCGGCCGCGCCGGCGCCGTCTCGGCCCGCGTCGGCATCGGTTTGTACGTCTCCACGGCCGGCGCGATCGTCGCGCTCTCCGGAGCGATCACGGCGATCCGTGCGCGCCGCCACGTCGCAGCCATCGCGGCCGCCACCGCCGAGGAGTCGGCGCTCCCTCCCGTGCCTCCGGGGCCGCCGACCGAGCGTGCCGCACCCGCCCCTCCGCCGACGCTTCCGTCCGAGCAGCCTCCCTCGCCGCCTGCGGCACCGTGACCACCGGCGGGTGGGTCTACGCGCCGGCGGCGGGCGACCGGCGCAACGCGGCGCGGGCATCGTCGAGCGTGACCAGCGGCTTGAGGTAGTTGCGCAGCGCGAACCGGTCGCAGGCCGTCTCGGCGGCGCCTTTGCGGCCGAGGACTTCGTAGAGAAACCAGTGGTACCACTCGTGGCACCAGAGGAAGCGAAGCACGTCGCGCGGCTCGCGAAAGGTCAACCCCTCCGAGAGCCACACAAAGCGCATCCCTTTCGCCGGCATGCGCTTGGCGCCGTAGTGCACGATCTCGCCGAACGGAAAGAACGGCGCCGGAACCTGCAGCGTGATCCGCTTGAAGTCGAACTCGGTGTACCCCGACAGGTGCGGCCGGTTGCGATACCGCAGCGGCTTGACCACGGTCTCGTAGCCGGCCGCTTCGGGCAGGCCCGACAGGAACGCGCGGACATCGTCGGGCGTGATGCCGTCCACGGTTGAGCGGATCGTCATAGGCGATGCGAGCCTACCGGGTGCGGGACCCGCTACCGGTGAACATGGCCGGCGGCGGCAGCCGGCAGTGGCGGCGCCGTCGGCAACGGCATGCCGGGATCCACGACGTCGAAGAACGTGACCATGCCGCGATCCGAGTGCAGTTGGACGTGGCAGTGGACCATCCACGATCCCGCGCCGACCGACTCGCCGGCGATCACTTGGAATCCGAACGTCTCCGATGGCCCGACACCGCGCACGTCGATCAACTGGGTCTCGTCGGCCTGCGTGGCGAAGAATCCGGTGCGCGTGTCGGCCCAGGTATGACCGTGCATGTGGAAGGTGTGGAACTCGTCTCCGATGCCGATCACCAGAAATTCGATTCGCTCGCCGCGGACGGCGGTGAAGCGTGGGGTGTTCGGGTAACGGGCGAAGTTGATGGTCTGGTCCGGTCCCATCACCACGACGTTGGTGGGGCGGTCGGGCTTGAGATCGCCGGGCCGGCGAACGACGACGCCGCCGACCAGGCCGCTTCCGATGCCGCCGGTTCCGTGCGCGGTTCCGATGATGTGATCGTGATACCACCAGTAGCCGGCCGTGCCGAGCGAGGCGACGCGTCCGCGGACGCTGACCCGCGGCGCCGCATACCACGTGTAGGTCCGCGACTGACCGGGCGGCACCCACGAGTTCGTCTCGAGCGTGCCGTCGCTGTCTTGGGTGTACTTGACGCCGTGCACGTGCAACGACACGCCCAGCGGCTGCGCGGGATCGCCGCTGCCCAGCCGCGGATCGTCGCGGAGCGCCGCAAGCGTCGCTTCGGGAATGTCGTTGACGACGGTGATCGCCAGACAGTCGCCTTCGATCATCTCGATCATCGGACCGGGAATCGCTGCCGTGGCCGGCGTCAGTCCCCACCCAAGCCGGCGCGAGCCGTCGTCGGCGTCGGGAAGCTGCTCGGCGTAGAGCGTCATCCGCCGGTTCGGTTCGACGCAGCCGAGCGGCCGCGCGCGGCCGGCTGTGGGCGCAAGCTGCCCGCACGCCGACAGGCTCAGCGCGAAGGCGAGCACCGCGGAAAGGGAGCGAAGAAGGCGGCTCATCGCTGTTCCGTTCGACTCGCGCACGCCGGCTCCTGCCGGCCGGACCCGCAGCGGGTTCGGTGCATCCCGATGCGTCGCATTTGTCGTCTCAAATCCCTGCCGCGTAGCGAACCAGATCCGCGATCACACGCGGCTCGGGCACGCCGGGACCGCGAGCACCATCGCAGGCGTAGATCGTCTGCGCGAGCGGCGGCCGGGCGCTGGGCTCGCCGCCGCCGGGGCGCGCATTGTCTTCGAAGCAAACACCGCTGCCGATCCCGTCCCACGCCAGATCCGCGACGGCCGAGCCGTCCACCTCGTTGCCGGCGATGCGCCCGTCGAGCGTCGGACCTGGGAATGCGGTGACGAGCACGCCGTAGTCGTGGCCTTCGAGCCGGTTCTGCTCGACGACGGCGAACCAGGATCCCGCCAGCCAGACCCCGGACCGGACGGCGAATTCGGTGGCGGAGCCGGCGGGAATCGCGGCCGTGTTCCCGGTGATGTCGTTGCCGACGATATGGACGCCGCGCTGCACGATCCCGTCCGCAGTCGCGATCGATCGCGCGGCGATGCCGGTCCCGTTACCGTGCAGCCAGGACCGGCGGACGACGACACTGCCGGCGTCGTCGATCAGCACGCCGAACAGGTTCGCTTCCGCCTCGGCGTCCTGCACGATCGTGTCGCATTCGTCGCATCCCTGCACCGCGATCCCGGCGATGCGGTGACCGCTCGCACGAACGCGCGTGACGGTGACGCCGCCGGCGTCGGCGACGAGCACGCCGTAGCCGCCGTTGCCGCGGGCGACCACGTCGGTGACGCGCGCGCCGGCGACGCCACGCACCGCGACGCCTTCGGCGAGATGGCCGGTCACGGTGAGATTGGAAACCAACGCGCCACTCGCAGCCAGCAGCACACCGGTGCGCCGCGTTCCTTGTCCGTCCACGATCACGTCCTCGGGCGCGCCGTCGCCGCGGATCGAAACGCCCGGCGTTCGCACCGCGACCGCCTCGCGATACACACCGGGCGCCAGATGAACCACGCCGCCCGGCGTGATGCCGTCCAGCGCGCTCGTCACGGTCGGATACTCCGATGGGACGAAGCGATGCTCGAGAACCGTGGGAGTCGCGGTTGGGGTCGGCTCGGGCGACCCGGCGCCGACGACGATGCTGCCCGACATACCGCCGCCGCCGGCGGCTCCGTGGACGCGGCAGTGGTAGCGAACCGTCTCTTCGGTAAGAAAGGTGAACGAGACCTGCTCGTTGCGGTTCAGGAACCGCTGCGGAAAGAAGTTGAAGCGGCCGTCGTCGGCTTCGACAGTGTGCCCGTTGTCGATCGCCGTCCACGTCACGGTGTCCCCGGGCGAGATGTTGATCACCCGAGGCGTGAAGAAGTTCGAACGGATTTCGACCGGGTGCGTCTGCGGCGCGGCGGCAGCCGGCGGCGTCACCCGCGCGGCCACGACGGCCATCGCCGCGCATGCCGACGCGAGCGCGATCAACGATCGCACGCGGCGGATCCGTTTGGTCCTCTCGCCGTTCATCGTCACCCTGCTGTCGTTAAAGCGTCCGAAGGGCTCGCACCCGATTGCGCGGGGGCGAGCCCTTCGGCTCATCGTGCGCGGCGGCCTATGCCGTCGCTCTGCGGCGTCGCAGCAGCGCGCCGGCAGCCGCCAGGATCGTCCCGGTCGCCACCGCGAACATCCCGCCGCGGCCGCTCGAGCGAACCGGGTTCGACGATGCGCGCATCGACGCCGGCTCGACCACGGCCGATCCGATCGCCACCGACGTTCCCTTCGACACGCCCGACACCGGCAACGCGGCGCTCATCGTCTGCCCCGGCAACTGCACCGGCGCGATCTCGGCGGAGGCGCCGCCGAACACCGCTTCGTCGCCGACCCGAACCACGATCCCGTTCGACACGGTCGGGCCGTCGTAGCCCGCGTTGGTGCGCGTCAGGAACAGGTAGTAGTACCCGGGGATCGCCACGGCCTCGTTCGAGGGGACCGTCACTCGGACGCCGCCCGTCTCCGCGGCGAAGGGCAACTCGATCGCGCGCGCGTCGGGATCGGTCACGTGCGTCGTGGCCGGCATCTTGACCAGGATCGCCTTGTCGATCGAAGCGGCGTCGGGCGTGGAGATCAAGCGATCGCTGCCCCACTCCATGATCCCGCTCACGTTCGCGGTGATCGCCGGACGCGCCCCGCGGTGCAGGTAAGGCGGGGAGAAGATCTCGAACGAGGAATCCTTCAGGTTGTTGGCCGTCAGGCCGGTGTTGTTGTGAAGGTCGTTCGAGGTACCGAGCGCGGACTCGCCCGGACCGTAGAGCGTGTTGATCGGCGCATGCCCGCCCACCAAGATCCGTCCGTCGGCAAGCAGGATCGCCGAGTTGTGGTAGGTGCGTTCACGAGCGGCCGACGCGAGCGGCACGAACGTGTTCGACGCGACGTCGTACATCTCGGCCTGACGCACCGCCGACTCCAGACCGGGTGCGATGACCTCGTCCTTGTCGGCGCCGCTGAAGATCAGCGGATCGCCGGTCGCGCCGATGACGCCCTGCGAGTACCAGCGGCGGTTGTTGAGCTGCGGACCGGGTGCGGCGGTCAGCGAACCGTCGGATCCGATCGTGAGGGTCTCGGACAGGTCGGTGGCGAAGAAGCCGCCCGGGGAGGTGCCGAGCACGCCGCCGGCGTGAAGGATCGCGGACGAGTTGTAGTCGCCGTTCGCGTCGGGCGTGAACGGCAGCAGCACCGACACGGCGCCCGAGAGCGCGCCGAACGATCCGACGCCGCGGTCGGTCCACGCGTTGCTCGCCGGGTCGTAGGACTTCACCACGTTCCACAAGGCCTCATCCACGGCCTGGCCGAACGGCCCCCACATCTGACCGACGCCGTCGTAGAGGACGGTGCCGTCGTGGATGACGTGCATGCGCGGGAACAGCGGCAGCGAGGTCTCGCCGCTCGCGCCGTTTTCGGTCCAGGAGCCTTGCGCCGGCGCGTAGACGCCGTCGCCGTCGTACGGGTCGAAGATCTCGGTCTGGTGAACGTTGAGGCCCGAGTCGTTGTAGAGGAGCTGCTTGACGCCGCCGGCCACGAACAGCCGGCCGTCGCGAAGCGTCACGACCGCCGGGTACCAGCGTCCGTAGTTCATGCGGTCGGCCGGCGTCCAGGTGCCGCCGCTCGCGTCGGAGCTGAAGATGCGCGTCGCGTTGTTGCCGTAGAGCTCGGTGGTGCCCTGCGGCTCGGTGACCGCGCCGCCGCTGAGTGCGACCAGATCCACCGGTCCCGGCTTCCAGACGGTGCCGCCGATGGCGGCGACGGTGCCGTCGAGCAGGATGCGCTGGTCGGCACAGAACAGGTCGCCCTGGTCGTTTTCGGAGCCGGGGTCTTCGCCGGCGTCCTCGGGCGTGGGGACCTGGAAGGTCGGGGCGCCGTTCACGTCGAAGGCGAGCTGGCGCGAGCGGCTACCGGGGCTGATCCGGTTGGCGTCGGTGGCCAGCGGATAGCCGTCGGACTCGAGGTTTTCGAGGCCGTTCCAGTAGACGTATTTGCCGTTGGGCATGGCGACCAGGCTCACGGCCGTCGGATAGCGCGTGGATTCGCTCACGTTCGCCGGCGGCGCCGAGTCGAAGTCGCCGTTCTCGGAGAACGCCGGCAGGAACTGCCCGGTCGTCGATAGGTCGTCGGCGGCTGCCGGGGCGCTCCCTCCTGCGATGAGCGTTCCGAGCAGCGCCAGGACTGCTGCCAGGGGCACCAGTGCTCGTCTGCGATGCATTGCTCCTCCTCCCCCGGGCATGGCCCGGCCGATCGGTCCCCGGCGGTGGACCGGAAACCCTTCCGGGTGTTCATTCGCCCAGGCAGGGGCGATTTCCTGTCATAGCGGAGCGAAAAAGGTTTGCCGGGCACTTCGGGCCGGGTCTCATGCGGGAACCCCCCGATCGGGCTATGCGCCCGGGGGAGGGGTGCACCGAAATATCGATACATCCGATCGAGTCGAACCCCGAATCGGGGGCCGGCCACCAGGAGGAGCGATCCACGATGCCCAACTCGCTTGTTCGCACGAACCGGTTGACGATCGCCGCGTTGGCCGCCGCCTCGATCGCGGCGTTCCTGACCGTGCGCACCGCTGCGGGACAGACCGTGTGTGACACCGGCGGAACCCCCGAGCCGAGTCCGTCCTCCTCATCCTCCCCCACCCCCGAGCCGTCGCCGACCATTTCGCCGCCGCCGATCGGCTTGTCGGCCGCCTCGCACGAACGTGCCTCGGCTCCGGCCGGCGAGGACGCCGGAGGCGCCACCGGAACCTGCGACGCCTCGGTTGCGCTTACGGCGGGGCCGGCGAGCGGCGTCTGGGGAACGACATTCCTGCTTTCGGGCTCGCTCTCGTGCAACGGCAACCTTCTGGGAGCCAAGGACGTGACGCTCAAGAAACTCGCTGCCGGCGCGTGGACTGCCGTCGCGACGACGCAGGCATCCGACGACGGCACCGGCTACCAGTTCACGCAGAAGCCGTCGCATACGACGACGTACAAGGTCTTCTTCCCCGGGGACTCGCTGTGCGCGGCCGCGGCCTCGGCGCCGCTGACGGTGATCGTGCGTCCCGGGGTCGCGTTCAACGCGGCCTCGGGCGGATCGAGCGCGCGCGGCGGAATGGCCGTGTTCAGCGGATCGGTTCTTCCCGCACACACCGGCCACCGCGTGATCTTGCAGGTCTTGCAAGGCGGCGCATGGCGCAACGCGACGTGGTCGCGCCTGGATTCGTCGTCGCGGTACCGGCTGACCTACACCCGCACATCGGGATCGGGGCCGCTGCTCTTCCGCATCGCCTACCCGACCCAGCACGGCGACCACGGCTGGAACGTCAGCCGCAACATCAAGGTCACCTGGACGTAGACGCCGGCTACGGGGCGGCGAGACGAACGCCGGCGGCCTCCAGCGCGTCGCGAACGGCGGAGGCCGTCGCGACCGCGCCCGGCGAGTCGCCGTGCAGGCAGATCGTGTCGGCCCGTACCAGAACCGTGCCGCTGCCGGCCACGACGGGGGCGCCGCGCGCGACCGCGAGCGCCTGCGCGGCCGCCCGCACCGGATCGTCGATGAGCGCGCCCGGCTCGCCGCGCGGGACGAGCGTGCCGTCTTCGCGGTAGCCCCGATCGCAGAACGCTTCCGCGGCCACGGCCAGACCGGCCGCGCGGCCGGCATCGAGCATCGCCCCTCCCGCCAAACCCACCAACGTGAGCGCGGAATCCACGGCGGCGACGGCCGCGGCGACCGCCCGCGCGAGCAGCGTGTCGCCCGCCGCCTGGTTGTAGAGCGCGCCGTGCGGCTTGACATGCCGGACTCGGGCGCCCATCGACGCGGCGATGCGTCGCAGCGTCGAGATCTGCTCGACGAGCATCCGCTCCACGTCGTAGGGAGCCATCGTCAGGCGGCGGCGGCCCATCGTTTCACGATCGGGATAGCCGGGATGCGCGCCGATCGCGACGCCGAGGCTTCGCGCACGCTCGATCGCGGAGCGCATCGCGTTCTCGTTGCCGGCGTGCGCGCCGCACGCGACGTTCACGGACGTGACGATCTCGTAGAGAGCCGCGTCGTCGGCGCCTTCGGCGACGTCGGCGTTGAGGTCGATCGTCATGTCACGCATCGTCGCTCGCTTCGGTTTCGCGCAACCGCACCGCGAGCGCTTGCCGCGCCGCCGCCGGATCGCAGATCTCGAAACGCAGCGTATCGCCGGGACGCGCCTGCGCCAGCATCCACAGGTCGGCCCGGATCACGGTCGCGATCTTCGGATAGCCACCCGTTGCCGGGCCGTCGGGGCCAAGCACGATCGGCCGCGCGTCACCGGGCACCTGGATCGCACCCGGAACGACCGGCTCGGGATCGATCTCGAAGCCGCCGCCTCCGTCGCGCAGCGGCGGCCCGTCGAGGCGCACGCCGACGCGATCCGCTTCGGTGGTGACCTCGTAGGGCTCGGAGACCAATGTCTCCAGCGCCGCGTCGGGGAACGGCTGCGGTCCCGGAACGATGCGAACGGCTGCGCCGAGCGCGGTGTCGCCGCCGATGCTTCGGATCGCCGCCGCGGACGGCGAGCCGGGGCGGACGCCCACCGGAATGCGATCGCCGGCGGCGAGCGCGCGGCCGATGCCGGCACGCGCCGACACCGAGCGGCTGCCGAGGACCGGCGCGGTCGCGATCCCGCCGGCGATGCACAGCAGGCCGCGCGCACCGCGGATCGCCTTGCCGATCGATATGCTCGCCCCGGCCGCAACGCGAACCGTCGTCGCGAACGGGACCGCGGCGCCGTCGAGCGTCGCGGCGAACGGCACGCCGGTGAGCGCGACGGTGGCCTCGTCGTCGAAGCGCACGTCGGGGCCGGCCAGGACGAATTCGATCGCAGCCGCCGACGGGTCGTTGCCGCACAGACGATTTCCGTCGCGGAGCGCCCATTCGTCGAACGCGCCGCCGCGGGGCACGCCGAGGTGCGCGTAACCCGGCCGTCCCAGATCCTGGACCGCCGCGAAGCCGGCACGAACGATTTGCAGCGTCATGAGGCCTCGAAATGAACATGGTCGCCGGCGGCGAGAGCCGCACCCGACGCGGGATCGAACAGCCTCGCATCCGTGCGTCCGAGCAGCCGCCATCCGCCGGGCGAGGCGGTGGGGTAGACGCCCGCCCACTCGCCGGCGATCGCGACCGAGCCGGCCGGGACGCGCGTGCGCGGGGTTTCGAGTCGCGGCACGCGCAGCGGCGGCGGCAACCCGAGCAGATATGCGAAGCCCGGCATGAAGCCGAGGAATGCGACCGTGTATCGCGCGCCGGCATGCAGCGCGACGATGGCGGGCTCGCTCAGTCCGATCTCGCGCGAGAGCGCAGCCAGGTCATCGCCGTCGTAGACGACGCCGATGCGATGCTCGCGGGATGGTCTGGCGGCCGGCGATGCGACGGTCCGCTGCAGATCGCGGGCGACGGCGTCGGGGTCTGCATCGCCGGTGAGGTGCGCGAGCACCGTGCGGGCGCCGGGGGTCGCCGCGGTCACGTCGCGCCGCGCGCGTGCCGCCGTCGCCGCGGCGCGCGCCTGCGCATTCGCATGCTCCAGCGGACCGTCGAAGGTGACGACGATCGCCGACTCACCCTGCCAGCGCCACACGGGTACAGTTTGACCGATGCCCGAGCTTCCCGAGATGAGGGCGCTCGCCGAGCGGCTGGACGCGATGCTGGGCGGCGGCGCGCCGCTGCAGCGCGCCGAGCCGATCCACTTTTCGGCGCTCAAGACCGTTTCACCGGATCCGGCGACGCTCCGCGGCGTGCCGGTCGAGCAGGTTCGCAGCCGCGGCAAGTTTCTGCTGATCGACTTCGGCGGTCCGCGGATCGCGCTGCACTTGTCGCAGGGCGGCCGCGTGGACATCGAAGATCCTCCGAAGGCGACGCGGCCGAAGTTCGGCGTCGTGCGCTTCCGATTCGACGGCGCGCCGTCGATTCTGATCAAGGAGTTCGGCACCGAACGAAAGGCCGGATGGTGGGTGCTTGAGGCCGGCGACGACGGGCCGATGGCCTCGCTCGGCCCGGAGCCGTTCGATGAAGCCTTCGCGACCCTGATCCGTTCCGGGCAGGACAAGCGGCGGCTGCATACGCTGCTGCGCGATCAGCGAACCGTCGCCGGGATCGGACGCGGCTACGCCGACGACATCCTTCATCGCGCGCGGCTGTCGCCGTTCGCGTCCCTCACTTCGCTCGGGGCTCAGACGCGCGAGGTGTTGCTGTCGTCGATCCGCGAGGTCATGACCGAGGGGCTCGCGGCCGAGCGCAAGCGCGCCGGCGGCCTGCCGGCCAAGATCGGGGACCATTGGATCGTGCACGGACGATTCGGCGAGCCCTGCCCGCAGTGCGGCGCGCGCCTGGAACGTGTTTCCTACGAGTCGCGCGAGGTGGCGTACTGCCCGGATTGCCAGACCGGCGGCAAGGTCCTGGCCGACCGGCGGATGTCGCGATTGCTGAAATAGAAGGATTCGGGCCCGAGCCCGTCGAAATCGCCTGGGAGACCAACATTCAGAGGAGTGAGGCGGCGATGGCTCGAATTCTGTTCGCGGCGACGATGTCGATCGCGGCGCTTTTCCCGGCGTTGATCCCGGCACCGGGTCATGCGGCGACCGTGCAGGTGTTCATGAGCAACACGCGGTTCTGCAACACGCCCGTGTGCGTCGTGAACGAAAGCATCACCGTCACCCGGGGCGACACCGTGCAATGGGTCTATGCCGATCCCGCCTGCACTGCCCTGGCGGCCCTCGGTTGCCTCCACACAGTGACGCGAACGACGTCGCCGGCGTTCAACTCTGGTGCGATGCCGGGGCCGGGGGGCGTCGGGACGACCGTGACCTTCTCACGGACGTTCACGGCGGCCGGGACGTTCGGATACCTGTGCTCGGTTCACGGATCGATGATGAGCGCCTCCGTCAGGGTGCTCTAGGAGGGTGCTGAACAGGCTGACCCGTGCTCGGCCGGACTCGGATCATCGCTGGTCGGAAAGTTGCAGTCGGGTGTGCTTGCATACAGACACCCACTATTTCAGCACCCTCCTAACGCCGCGTTAGCGCCGCGGGTCGCCTTCGAAGGCGTTCGAATCCTTGCAGGCGGTCTGCATCCGCGCGACGGCGTCGATGTAGTGCCTGCGCTCGTCTTGGTCGAAGCCGTCGGATTGCACCTGCGGCGAGAGCGCAGCCTTGAGCACCTCGCCGGCCGTTCGCACGTGCTCGTGCTCGGCCTGCGTGACGGCTTGCTCCGCGACGTTGACCCATCCTTGCACGCTGCCGAGCGTGGTCGCGTCGGGCTCCTTCACGCCGATGGTGTTGAAGCAGGTCAGCACCGTCCCCTGATCCGGCACGCCGTCGCCGCCGCACGCGCCGAGCGCGAGCACCGCGGCAAGGAGCCCGCGCTTCACGCCCGGCCGCCGAATCGTGGTGGCCGCTTCTGACGAATGGCGGCGACTCCTTCGTGCACGTCGGGTCCGGCGAAGCCGAGGAACTCGAGCGCGAGCGAGGCGTCGAACGTGGGCCCGGCGCTGCGAAGCCAGTTATTGAGCGCCAGCTTCGTCCAGCGCAACGCGGTCTGCGATCCGCCGGCCAGCCGCCGGGCAACCTGCAGCGCGGTCCCGTCCAGCGCGTCGTCGTCCACGCACATCGAGACCAGCCCGATCCGTTCGGCTTCCTCCCCCGAAAGAGGCTCGCACGTCAGCAGGTAGTACTTGGCTTTCGCCATGCCGACCAGCAGCGGCCACACGATGGCCGAATGATCGCCCGCCGCGACCCCCAGCCTCGTGTGCCCGTCGATGATGCGAGCCGTCTTCGATGCGATCGACACGTCGGCGAGCAGTCCGACGACGAGCCCGGCGCCGACGGCCGGGCCTCGCATCGCGGACACGATCAGCTTCGAGCAGTTGATCGTGTTGTAGACCAGATCGCGGGCTTCCTTCAGCACGCGTGCCCGAACGTCGAAGTCGTCGGCCATCTGCTGGACCAGATCCAGATCACCGCCGCTGCTGAACGCCTTTCCTTCGCCGGTAACGATCACGACGCGCACGTCGGGATCACGGTCGACTTCGAGCCACACGTCGGCCAGGTCGCGATGCATCTCGGCGCCGGCGGCGTTGAGCTTTCCCGGCGCGCTCATCACCAGCCGCAGGATGTGCGGCTCGGCCTGCTCGATCTTCAAACTCGAAAACGCGGCATAGCGATCGGTCATCGCGAGCGAAGGATACGTCAGGCGCGCGCGCCGCGGCGTGTCCACGCGCCCGCCGCCAGGGCCAAACCGGCGAGCAGCGCGACGAGCGCGGCCGAAGAGCCGACGCCGGTTGCCGGAAGCGGGGCGCGGGTCTTGACCGGGAGGACCTTCGGAGGCGCGACGGGCGCGGCGCGGCGCCACCCCACGGCGTTTTCGAAGATCTGATAGCCGGTGTAGGTCACGGCGTACGACGACAGCCCGAACGGATGGTAGTGCTGCTCGGTCGCGTCCGGCAGCAGCGCGCCGGCGATCCTGATCGTCCCTTTCCCCAGCTTCAGGTCCCCCAGCGACACGCCCGCGCGGGACGGCGCGTCCCCCTCGTCCGGCGGCTCGGTGACGGTGTGCATGAACGTGCGCGCGGCGATGGTTCCGCCGGCGTCGCGCCAGATCTTCTCGTCGACCACCCAGTTCGGCGAATCGCACCGGTCGACGGTGCACGAGGCGTTCGACGAACCGTTGGGCGAGATGTAGTAGCCGACCGGCCCGGGTTCGTAGGTCTGGTGCCGGTTGTCGTAGAGCGTCCCGTCGAACTCGGCGAATCCTTCGGACGCGCCGGGCTTGTTCACGCCGGCCGCCAGCGGATGGCGCTCATAGGTCGGTCCCTCGCCGTCGTCGAAGTCCATCCACCCGGCGTAGAAGTATCCGCGACCGACGCTGCCGGGCTTGATCTTCGGCTCGAGCAACTCCAGTCCGGTCAGCGCCGCGTCGGTCAGGATCAGTGCGCCGCCGCCGGCCGCGAACGAGCGCAACGCCGCGGTATAGCGACGCCGGTCGGCGCCGTCGTAGCGCGCGCCGTTGCCGGCCCCGAAGCCGGGCATGTACGCGCCGGCGACGACCAGCGAATCCAGCGAGCCGAGCGCGGTGGAGTCGGCGAGAATCTGATCGACCGTGACCGGCCGAAGCTCTTTGCCTTCCGCGGCGTAGCGACTGAGGTCGGCGAAGAAGTCCATTCGAGACACGTCGAACGGCGCTTGGCCGGCCGGTGTCGCCTCCCCGCGCGAGAACGAGATCTCGATCGCCGTCGGCGTGAGGCGCGCGTCGTCCGCGCTGATGCGGTACGGGCCGGGCTTGGGTGCGTTCAGATCCACGCGCGCGCCCGCCTGCGCGTAGGTATTGGCCTGATTCCAGTAGCGCGCGACCTCGCGGCAGCCCTCCTCGTCGCCGGGATGGTCGGGAGGGCCGCAGTATTCGACGACGAAACCCTCCGTCGTCAGCGTGTCGGTCGAGATGCCGCGCGCGTTGGTGAACGTGGCGTGGATCGTCATGCCGCCGTTGTAGACGCCGTCCGTAGATCCGAGCACGTCGAAGTCGAAGGTCTCGAGCCCGTTGGGCGCGAGGTGCTCGATCGCATCCTGCACGTTCAGGCCGGCAAGCGGCGATGCGACCGCCGCCGCCCCGCCGTCACGCAACCGGGCCGGATCGAACACGTAGCCGATACGTCCCTTCGGCTCGAACCGAACCTGCTTCTCGTCCAGCAGGGATGCGATCTGCGCGTAGATCAGGCCTTTGTTGCCGTCCACATGGAGCTGTTCGATGCCGGGATCGAACACGGTGTTCGGCGCCAGATGCGAATAGGCCATCTCGTTGTCGATGCCGACCGCGTCCAGCCCCATCAGAGAGTCCATCCAGTCGCCGAACGATCCCGTCACTTGATATTGGATCGTGTCCCACACCGTGCCCCACAGGTCGGTACACATCGGGCCGTGGGTGCCGCCGAAGAACGGCTCGGGCAGCGGGCCGGGACAAGACTCGTTTCGCGCGACGAGTGGCGACCAGGTGAGTCGCTCCTCGGCGTCCCGCCATGTGGTGATCGCCGTTTGCACCGTCGCGTGGTTCTTCCCGTAGTCGCGTTGTCCGGCGCCGAGCAGCGTGAACGAAAACGAGTGGCTGGTCACCATCCCGTGCAAATCGATCGCGCCGGCGAAGCGGCCGGCCGCCGTCCGCGCGCGCTCCTTAAGCAAGTACTTCGCGTAGCCGCGCGTTTCGGGTTCGCTGCCGGGCGTGTATTCGGGCTGCGCATACCCGATCGAGGGCCAGTCGCGGTTGCCGTCCATCCCGTTGCCGTTGTATCGCTGAAAGAAGACGCCGCCGTCGGTCACTTCCCCGCGCGCCCAGCCGTCCGGATTGGACAGCACGAAGTAGACGACGCCTTTGCCGAGAACCTCGCCGGCCGTCGGTCCTTCCGGCGGGTCGAAGGCGTCAAGGATTCGCTTCGGTTTCTCCGGCGAGACGTCTTCGTTCGCGCACGCCGGCGACGCGGCCGCGTCGCGTTCGCATGCCGCCCAGGTGACCAGATCCTCGATCGCGCGGATGCCGCCTTCGATTCCGGCGCGCTCGATGCCGTGGATCGAAAGCGAGTAGGCGAAGTGGCGGCGCTGCGCTTCGGGGATCGTGGAGGACGCGTCGGTAATCTTGATCGCATACAGGTCGCGCTTGTCGCGCGTCAGATCTTCGCGCGGGAGTCCCGCCGACTGCAGTTCATCAGCCATGAAATCGGGGTCGTTCGCGAACGCTTCGCGAAGGTTGACGACGTCGATAAGCCCGTCGAAGCGCTCTTCCAAATACCCCAACCCGTCGAGGACCTCTTGCCACTGGAGGAACTGGACGGCGCACACGTTGCCTTTGGCCCACGGGCTCGCGCCGGGCATGCCACGCAAGCAGCCGTGCGGGTCGGGGAAGACGCGTCCATAGGCTTGGTAGAGGGCGTCGTCGGCCGCAACGGGCACGGCGCGAGCGGTCGGCAACGGCGCCAGCACGCCGGCGGAGGTGACGACGATCACTGCGGCGGCGGCGGCCGCGAACCGTTTCATCGGCTCCCCTTTCGACACGGCGGCATCTGCTCCCTTCTTACCCCGCGACGCGAGGGACGATACGGGATATTCTCCCGCAACGTGAATATTGTCCTGCGGCCGCGCGTGCGGACGGCCGCGCGCATCGCGATTCTTCAGCGCGTGCTGTTCGTCGGAGCCGGCTTTCTGGCCGCGTGGTTCCTGGCACCCGGCCGCGGCCTGCTCGACGAGGGGATCCTCGACATGTGGACCCGGCTCGACGCGACCCGCTTCGCGGGAATCGCCGAGCACGGCTACGCGTCACCCTCCGATCCGAACGCCCCGGCCTACTTTCCGCTGCTTCCGTTCCTGATGGCCGGCGCGCGCGCCATCCGCCTGGACCCGATCGTGGCGGCCATGTCGATCAACACCATCGCGGTCTTCGTCGCCTTCGTCTATCTGCACCGGCTCGTCGAAGAAGAGTTCGATCCCGAGACGGCGCGGCGAGCGGTGTGGTACCTCGCTTTCTTCCCAACCGCCGTGTTCTTGGTCGCGCCCTACTCGGAGCCCCTGTTCCTGGCCGGGGCGATCCCCGCCTTCTACTACGCGCGCCGGCAGCGCTGGCACCTGGTCGGGCTCCCCGCCGCGGTCGCATGCGCCGCCCGGTTCGCCGGCGTCTTTCTCCTCTTCGGCCTCGCGGTCGAGTTCTTGCAGCAGCGAAGCTTCTCCCGGCAGCGAGTCGCGACCGCGTCGGTCTCGTTGTTGACCGGCGCGCTGCCGATCGCGATCTTCTTCTTCTACCTCTGGCGCGTGACGGGCAGCGCATGGCGATTCTTCGAAGCGCAGCGCCACGGATGGGGACGCGCGTTCGTTGGGCCGTTCCGCTCGCTGGCCACGACCTGGGAGACCTGGACGGGATCGCACTTCTTCACCAACCAGCTCATCGCCTGGCGCGTCGAGATCGTCGCGGCCGCGCTCGGGATCGCGCTCGTCGTCTGGGCGTTGATCAAGCGCGAGTGGGGCTATGCCGCCTACATGGGCGCGATGCACGGCGCGCTCATCACGAGTTCGTGGTACTACAGCATTCCGCGCGCGATGCTGACGATGTTTCCGGCCGCGATCTTCATGGCGACTCACACCAAGCGCAAGCCGCACCGCCATGAGCCGCTGCTGATCGCCTTCGCGTCGGTAGCCATGTTCGGCGTGATCGTCTACACGCGCGATCACTGGTTCTTCTAGCGCGAGCGCTAGAGCGCGTAGACGACGATCGGTGCGGGGCCGGGCGATTCGCCGCTGCCGGCGCGGTCGGTTGCCGCCACCCGCACCTGATAGCGGCCGCCTTGCGGCGGAGCGGGCGCGGTCCACGCACACGACCGCGCGGACGCATCCTCACACGACAGCGACGCGGTCGCTCGCACCGCCGCGCCGGTCGCGCCGGTGAACGTCACTGCGACCTCGCGCACACCCGATCCCGCATCCGCAACGGTTCCCGATACGACGCGGCGGAGCGCCGGCGGCACCTCGGCCACGACCGACTGGTCGGGCGTGGTAATCACCGTCGACGGCGGCGCCGTATCGACGGTCCACGTAAGCCGCGCCGGCGTGGGATCGACCCAACCTGCGGCGTCGATCGCGCGAACTTCGAAGGTGTGGGTGCCGTCGGCGAGGCCGGCGAAGTTGGCCGGCGACGCGCACCGCGCGAACGGCGCTTCGTCGAGGCGGCACTCGTAGACCAGCCAATGCGAGGGCGACACGGTGTCGGTGCCGGAGAAGTCGAACCGGGCCGTCCGCGACCCGGTGAAGGTGGCGGGACCGCCGGCAAGCGAGGTTTCGGGCGGCGTTCGATCCACGAACCATGAACGCGTCGCCGGCGTCGCATCGCGGTTCCCGGCCCCGTCCACCGCGCGCACCGAAAACGCAAACGCGCCTTCGTGGGCGAAGGAGTACGACATCGGACTAGCACACGCGGCGAACGCGGCGATGCCGAGCCGGCATTCGAACCAGACCCCGGCGGGCGCGTCGTCGGATCCGGTGAACTCGATCGTGACATCGTCGGTCCAGGTGGCACCCGACGGGCCGGACGTGATCGTGGTCGACGGCGCGACCGAATCGGCGAACCACGCGTGCGACAGCTCCGCGGAGACGTTTC
>DASWHR010000115.1:0-46051 GCA_036398095.1 Actinomycetota bacterium | reverse complement strand
ATCGGCCGTCAGGCCCCCATCGTCTAGCGGCCTAGGATGCCGCCCTTTCACGGCGGAGACCGCGGGTTCGAATCCCGCTGGGGGCACAATTTGAACCCTAACAGTCCGTATTCGAACCGAGATTAGGGTTCACGTCGGCGGGCAATCAGGGCTTCTATCTCAGGGGCGAGATCCTTTGGAACCACCATCGTCGGCGCCGGCGGTCCGCAACAGACGTGCCAGCGCTCGTAGGTGTCGTCCTCCACGCGCACACCACGTCCCGCCAACGCGATGCCGTCGCCGGTTTCAAGTCCTCCGTTTCCACTCTTCGGCGCCGTTCGCCTGCGGGGACACCGCTTGCGGCGCTTTGCCCGGGTTCGGTTGTGATCAACCCGACGAAATGCTAAAAAGGCCTCTGTGTTCAGGCGCGTTGAACGCCGAACTCCGCGTCCACATTCGTCGGGCGCACGACCGAATCACTCGATCGGTCGTTGACATGAAAACGGTCGCGCGCGGCGACCTTTGCGAACGGTGGGGATAAACGTGACCAAGTTCTCTGCTTTGCGTCGAGCATCGCTGCCGATGGCCGCAGTGCTCGTCGTTTCCGTATTCGCCGTCTTTCCCGGCGATCCGGCAGGCACGTTGGCCGCCGGCTGCCCGGCGGGCTTCCAGGAGATCGGCGCGGACGAACGTCGCCTGTCCCAGTGGGGCGACGCGCTCGACGTCGAACTCCCCTCGTCGCTGGGCTGCGTGAACGACAAGCACCCCGAATCGCTGCGCGAGCTGCAAGCCCTGGCGGCGCAACGCGCCGCGATCCAGTCGGCGCCCGACGGCATCGTTCCGGCCGGCGCATTCCAGCGTGCGATGAACGAGCGGCGCACGATGCTGGCCAACGGTCAGAGCCGCGCGAACTCGTTCAACTGGTATCCGATCGGAAAGGGACCGCTGCAGGCGGCCGATCCCGGATACAACTCGGTCAACGGGCTCGGCAACGTCGAGATATCGGCTCGCATCACCACCTTCGACTACGTTCCCGCCGGCGACCGGTACTACCCGGACACGCTGCTCGCATCGGTCTCCTACGGCGGCGTCTGGATGAGCAACGGCGACGCGCGGTCGTGGGTTTCGATCGGCGACTCGCTGCCGACTCAGATCGTCGGAGCCGTCGGCTACACGCCGGCGAACCGCGGCACGATCCTGGCGTTGACCGGTGACGGCTCTTTCGGCGGAGACAGCCGCGAAGGCGCCGGCGCGTACTACACCAACGACCTCGGCAAGACGTGGAAGCACGCAACCGGCGTGCCGGATTCAGCCTTCGGCTTCAAGCTGGCCGTCGACAAGGCCGACCCGCGAGTCGTATACGCCGCGACCGGATCGGGCCTGTATCGATCGGCGGACGGCGGCCGTTCCTACGTCAACGCCAAGCTGCCCACGGGCGAGTGCGCCGGCAAGTCCAACCGCGTGCGAGCGTGTTTGCTGGCCAACATGGTGACCGACGTCGTCGTGCAGGAGCCGGGAGGCTCGACCGACGCCGATGGCCACGCCGTCATGGCGGCCGTCGGCTGGCGCGGCGGCATGATGAAGAATCCCGACGGGTCGATCCAATCGCCGGCCAACGGAATCTACGTCTCGGCCGACGGAAAGCCCGGCACCTTCACCAAGAGCGCCGGACTCGGCTTCACGCCGCAAGAGCGGATCGGCCGGCTCGAGCTTGGCGGGACGACCGGCCCGAACCAGAACCACGACTACGTGTACGCCATGGTGCAGGACGCGGTGCTGCTGCGCGGCGGCTTGCCCGGCATCGATGCGCCCGGCGCCGACAAGACCGTGCCCGTCCCGACGGTTTTCAATGGCATCTACGTCACCAGCGACTTCGGCCAGACCTGGCGGCTCGTGGCCGACCAGGCCGCGCTGCAACATCCGGCGACCGGCTCGGCGCTCGCCGTCGTCGCGCAAGGTCTCTCGAGCTACGGTCCGGGCGTGCAAGCTTGGTACAACATGTGGATCAAGCCCGACCCCACGCGGCATGTCGCCGGAGTCCCGACGCGGCTGATGTTCGGCCTCGAAGAGGTCTGGCAAAACGAACTCACCGAACTCCCGGTCACCGGACCGACATCGTTCAAAGTTGTCGGTCGCTACTTCTCGGGCGAGACGTGCATGTTCCTGTCGGGCGTGCCGGCGTGTCCGACGAACCGCGACGAAGCGCTGCTTCACACCACGACCACCCATCCCGATCAGCACGACGCATTGTTCGTCCCGGACGGAAGCGGCGGCGTCACTCTGATCGCCGGCAACGACGGCGGGGCATACGCCCAGCACGTCAATGCGGGCGGAGAGTTCGCGAACAACCGCTGGGGCGTTGGGAACAACCGCGGCCTCGAGACGCTGCTTCCCTACGACGCCGTTCGTTCGGGCGACGGCACCGTGTGGATGGGCTTGCAGGACAACGGCACCGCAAAGATCGTCGACATCAAGAAGAACGGGCGCGTGATCGAGCGAGGACGCAAGATCATGGCCAAGGGCGGCGACGGTTTCTTCGTCGCGGTGCATCCGACGAACGGCAACATCGCCTACGGCGAGTATGTCGGCGGCGCCATCGCCGGAACGACCGACGGCGGCAGGACGTGGTCGGAGATGTCTCCGCCGATCACCAACGCGCAGTTCTCGAACCCGTTCGTGATGGATCCGAAGGATCCCAACCATCTCATGATCGCCGGCCGGCAGATTGTGGAAACCGGCTCGGGTGCGGGCACGTCGGCCGACGACTGGGCAAAGGTCTTCGATCTGGGAACGGCAAACCATCGCGGCGACGCGGACGCTGCGGCGGCGCCCGACGACCCGGTCAACCAGATGACGGCCCTGGACTTGAACGGAGCGGCGGCCTACGTCGGGTTCTGCGGAACCTGCGACGTGCTCAACAACGCCAACCCGTTCCGCAGCGGCATCGCGACCAACGTCGGCGGAAGCAAGCCGTCGAAGAAGTTTTCGTCGCAAGGCTGGCACTTCGCCAAGGCGAAGGGCTTGCCCAACCGATACATCACCTCGGTCAAGATCCACCCGACGAATCCGAAGATCGTCTGGGTGACGCTGGGCGGGTACCGCCGGCCGTGGACGCCGCCGGGCAAGCTCGGAGCCCCCAACGACAACGTCGGCTACGGCCACGTGTTCGTCTCCACGAATGCGGGGGAGTCGTTCATGGACATCTCGGCGAACTTGCCGAACGTTCCGGTCAACTGGATCGAGAAGCGAGACCGCGAGATCATCGTCGCGACCGACATCGGCGTTTACATCTCAAAGCCCGACGTGGTGTGCGAGCACTACAACTGGCGGAACTGCAACAAGTACGAGGTGCTCGGCAACAACCTGCCGCTCGCGCCGGTGTACACGGTCCGTCTGTCGCACGGCGATCCAAACTTGCTGATCGTCGCATCCTACGGTCGTGGCGTCTGGAGCTACCGCTTCGGCGACGCGAAGGCGACGGCCGGCTCGGGATCGGTGAAGCCGCTTCCCGCGCCGAAGTTCCTCGGCAAGGCGCTCGCCGAGTACGGCTTCGAGACGAGCGACGAAGGCTGGACCGTGAAGTCCAACAACGACACCAGCACGTGGAAGCGCGGCCAGCCGGGGCACGCGTCCGGATCGAGCTTCCAGAACATCCCCTATGGGGACGCAGCCAGCGTGTCGCTGATCTCGCCGAAGATCGCGATGCCCGCGCGAAGCACCGTCAAGGTCAGTTGGTGGGAACTGCGCGACACCGAGCCGTGCTGCGACTTCTTCACGATCGATTGGTCGAGCGACGGATACGTATGGAAGCCCGTGCGCTCGATCGACGGGCAGAACCCCGAGTTCCCCGAATTCGGTCAGGCTTCGGTGTCGTTCGTCGCACCCGCCGGGGAGCTGTTCCTGCGGTTCCGCGTGACCAGCGATCAGCTCGTATCGTTCCCGCCCTACACGGGCGTGGCGATCGACGACATCAAGGTCGAACGCTAGGCACGCCGTTCGCTACGGCCGGGCTGAGAGATCCGCGAACGGATTTCTCAGCCCGGCCAGCGTTTCGCCACCCGCCGCCGCGGGCGGAGCAGGCGCGGTCGGTGGCGGCGCCGGAGTGGACGCATCATCGGAGGCGGGCGCGGCAATGATCCATCCCGCCGGATCCTGCGCGGCCAACTCGAACCAAACCTCGAAATGAAGGTGCGGACCGGTGCACCAACCGGTGCAGCCGACCAAGCCGACGGCCTCGCCGGCCCCAACGCGATCTCCGGACTCCACGATCGCCGAGGAAAGATGCGAAAGGACCGTCGCGATTCGCTCGCCGTGGTCGATCACGATCGAAAGCCCGAACGGTCCGGCGTCGCCCGCGGCAAGCACGACGCCGTCGCGGGGCGCCATCACCGGCGCGCCTGCCGGTGCAGCGAGATCGGTTCCGGTATGCATCGAGCGATACCCGTAGATGGGATGGATGCGCGGACCGTAGGGTGAGGACACGCGGCCCTCGACGGGAGCGAACACGAATCGCTTCAGCGCCGGTGCCGCGCGCTGGCCCGACTGCCCCGCCGCGATGATGCGTGAGAACGCGGCCGATCCCTTCCCGAACGAAATCACGACCTGATCGAGCAGGGCGTGCATCTTGCGGTCGAGCACGTCCAGCACTGCATGTTCTTGCCGAATGCGACTGCCGGCCTGAGCAAGCGCCGCCGATGCACCCCCCGCCGCGTCGCGCTCTCGCTCCCAGCGCAGCTTCGACGCGCGCATCGCCAAGATGACGTCGACTCGCTCGCCGAGCAGCGCGGCCATGTAGCCCTGTGCGCGGCCGGCGTCCTCGAGGCTGCCGGCCACGAACACGATCGCCTCGTTCCAAGCAGGCGTCATATAGAGATCGCCTGCTTTCTCGCGCATCGCCCTCTCGGCCGCCTCCACCGCCATGCGCGCGTCCTTGGTGCGCGCTTCGGCGGTGGCAAGACGCGCGGCCGAAACTTGCTCCTCGGCCATCCACCGCGCGAGGCGATGCCCCACCTCGACCAACCGCGCGCGCAGCGCCTCGATTGCAGCGTGAAGACGCTGCGTCGGCGTGTCGCCTTCGACGGCCGCGCCCGGAACCAGTTCGGCCATCTCTTCGATGAGGGCGAGAGCGGCCAGGTCATCTTCGGTCGGCCCCGAAGGCGACGGCGACGGGCTCACCGCCGGCAGGGGCGATCGAGCGGGACTCGCGGTGGAAGAGGCGGACGGGCTGGGCTTGGTCGCGGGCGTGTTCGATGGCGAGGCATCCGCGGACGGCCCCGGCGCAGGCGTTTCCGACTCGGATACGGAAGGACTCGGCGATGGGGACGGCGGCGAAGCCTCGGCAGCGCGCGCCGACGGCGCGGCGAGCGTGACGACGAGCAGCGAGGCGGCAAGAACAGGGAAGCGCAGCATCAGATCGACCGATGCTGCCAGGCAGAAGCAAACACCGTCAACGCGGATGCTTGCTTAAACAAGCACATTTCTAATCCGGCAAGAGCTAGCGCGACGACCTTCGGCGTCGTAACGATTTCGCAGCCGCTTCACGAACTCGTGTATGAGGAGCAGGTACTTATCGGTGAACGACTTCACGCGAACGGCGGGAGCTTGGGCGCCTCCGCGCCCGGGCCTTCCGGGGCCCGGGCGCGGGGCGCAGGTGAAGCGAGGAGCGGTGCTTAGCGAGCGGAGGCCGCGCCGACCGGATCGCGGCGAACTTCGCAGGGCAACGCTCGCGTGACGCCGTCCATCGAGGCGATCTGCTCGCACATCGACGCGACGAGCGCCTCGTCGGCCACCTCCGCTCGGATGATCAGATCGAATCCGCCGACCACACACGTGGTTTCGGCGACCCCGGGAAGCCGGGCAAGCTCGCTCAGAACCCGGTCGATCGAGCCGGGCCCCACTTCGACGAGCATGTAGGTGTGATTCACGGTTTCTCCTCCCGCTTCATCGGGGCAGATCCGAACCTACCGCGCTCGTGTGGCCAATTGTCGACAGGTTCGTTACGGTTTGGTGACGGTCCTCCGGCGATTCCCCGAAGCCTCCGTATGATTGCTCTGTGGAAGCCACCATCCTGCTCGTCGACGACGATCGCCGCCTGCGGCGGAGCATCGCCCTCGCGCTCGGACAAGAGGGCTTGCGAACGCTCGAGGCCGAAGATGCCGATGAAGCACTCCGGATCCTCGAAAAGGACAAACCGGATCTCGCGATCCTCGATGTGATGCTGCCGCGCCGCGACGGCTTCGAGTTGTGCCGCGAGATCCGCAAGTCGAGCGACATGCCGGTGATCTTCCTTTCGGCCAAGACCGACACGGTGGACGTCGTAGTCGGTTTGGAGTCCGGCGGAGACGACTACGTCACCAAGCCTTTTGAAACCCGCGAGCTAATCGCTCGCGTTCGGGCGTTGCTTCGACGCGTCCAATCCGAGGCTCCACTGCGGCGAATGCGCTTCGGGGAGCTCGAGATCAAACCGGAAAGCGGTCTGGTACTGAAGGAGGGCGAACGGGTGCCGCTGACCAAGACCGAGTTCAAGCTGCTTTGCCTGCTCGCCTCGCGCCCCGATGTCATCTTCACCCGCGAGGTTCTGCTCGAGCAGGTGTGGGGCTACGACTATCTCGGCGATTCGCGGCTCGTCGACACGCACGTGCGCCGCCTCCGATCGAAGATCGAATCCGACGCCGCGCATCCGACGCTGGTGCAGACGGTTCGGGGGCTCGGCTACAAGCTCTCGTCCGAGCCGTGAGATCCCCGCTGGCTCTCCTGCGCCGGCGCAGCCTGCGTCTGCGGGTGACGATCGCGTTCGTGGCGACGGCCGCGATCCTGGCGGTCACGCTCTCGCTGGTGACGCTGCTGACCGTGCGCTCCTTCATGGAGAGCCAGCGAATCCGATCCTCAAACCGGCAGACCGTCTTCGCGCTGCTGTTTGCCAGAGAGTTCGTCCGCACCGATCCCGACGCAGCCGATCTGGTCACGCGACTTCAGATCCGTCAGAGCTTCGATGCGATGGTTACCAGCGGGGACGAGTGGTTCGCGACGAGCCTGTCGCTCACACCCGACGTGGTCCCGGAAGAGCTGCGCCGGATCGTGGCGCGCGAACGCTTGGGATATCAGATCGCCGCCCTGCCCGGCATGGACCGGCTCGTCATCTTCGGCAGCCCCCTGCCTCCCGCCGGCATGGATCTGTACTTGTTCTTTCCGATGGAGGACATCGACCGGACGCTGTCGCTGCTGGGACGAGTGATGGCGGTGTCGGGCCTGCTGATCGTGGTGGTCGTCGCGCTCGTCGCTCGTCGAGTTACGAGCGGGATCATGCATCCGCTCGCCGCCGTCAGCGACGCGACGCGACGAATGGCCGAAGGATTGCTCGAGACGCGGGTCGTTCCGACCTCCCAGGACGAGGTCGGCCAGCTCGCGACGTCGTTCAACCGGATGGCCGAAGCGCTTCGCGGCATGATCGAGCGCGAACGCCACTTCGTCGCCGCGGCCTCGCACGAGATGCGTACGCCGCTCGCGGCCCTGCATGCCTCGGGGGAAGTCTTGGCTGCTCATCGCGCCTCGCTGCCGCCCGAAGGACGCGAGGCGCTGGACTTGATCCGTGCGGATGTGGCGGCGCTCAGCCAGCTCGTGCAAGAGCTGCTCGAGATCTCCGAGCTCGACGCCGGCCGCGCCGCGATTCGCGTCGAGCCGGTCCGGCTGCGCGCCTTCGCGGAAGCGCTCCTTCACCGCCGCCGCTACGACGCGACATTGACCGGCGACGACATCGTGATTCAGACCGACAAAGCCCGGCTGGAGCGCGTGCTGGGCAACCTCGTGGACAACGCATACGCTCACGGCGAAGGACGCGACGTTCGACTCGCGATCGATGCGGAAACCGAGTCGTGCACGATCGCGGTCTCGGACCGCGGCCCGGGGGTGGCCGCCGACGACGCCGACAAGCTCTTCACGCGTTTCTATCGCCCCGATCGAAGCCGCTCGCGCGAGCGTGGCGGCGTCGGACTGGGACTGGCGATCGCGCAAGAAAACGCGCGGCTGCTGGGCGGCGCGATCACGGTGGCAAGCATGCCGGGCGACGGGACGACATTCACGGTGCGCTTGCCGAAGACCGCGCCCGAGCCGGAGACGCGGCCGTGAGCGTTCACCGCCTTTCATCGGTCGTCGCCGCGATGACGCTCGCCGTCGCGTGCGGCGGACTGTCGGGGCCGGTTGAGATCCCCGCCGACGATGTCCCCTTCCCACTCACCCGCGTGGACCCCGTTCCCGACGTCACGTCCACCGTCGGCCGGATCCTGGTGTTCTTCGTCCTAGACGGACGCCTGTCCGCCGTGACTCGAACCGCGGATGCCGGCGACACCCCGACGGAGGCGTCGATGCGCGCGCTGCTCGGCGGCCCCAACCCGCGCGAGACAGGACGAGGCTTAACCACGAACCTTCCCGTATCGACGCGCCTGCTCGACATCATCGTGGGAAGCAACCGCGTCGCGATCGCCGACCTAAGCGCGGAATTTCAGGCACCGGCCGACCCGGACGCGATCACGCTTCGGATCGCGCAAGTCGTGTGGACGCTGACGCAGCTCCCGGGGGTCGAGGAGGTCCGTTTCGCCGTGGACGGGTCCGAGATCTCGGTTGCGACCGACGACGGCCACTCGGTCGACCGGCCCGTCTCCCGCGCCGACTACGACCGTTTCGCTCCCTCGCCCGGGTAGCGCCGCTTCGCGTTCGTCGCGGAACCGTAACTTTGCCGCAACCCGATCGCCACCGGACGATTGGATCATGGACGCGTGAGACTCCGCCGTCGCATGCTCTCCGAACAGGCCGGCTCGTCCGAGCCCCCGGCCGAGCCACGCACGCAGACCTGTCCGCACTGCGGATACGAGGCGTCCGGGATCGAGGGTCGGCTGGTCGACCCGACGACCGGCGGGGCCGTGTGCGTGCGCTGCGGCGCCGAGGTCGGAGGGAGCCCGCGATGACGTGGAGCGAACGGCGAACCTACGGTGCCGAGTCGGTCCCGACGGTGACCGCGATGCGCGCACGCAAGGACGCAACGCAAGCACGCGTGGCCGTCATCGTCACGGCCGGGCCCGGCGACTCGACGGTCCACGGCATTCGGGCGGCCATCGAAACCGAGCTGGTTCGCGGCGCTTCGCTGATCGACGACCTCGTCGTGGCCGACACGCCGGATGGCCGGGGGGATGCGCTCTGGCGGTCCATCGCCGCAACACCGGCGCAGATCGCGGTTTGGCTCGATGGCGGCATGCGCAACTTCTCCCCGCGTTTCGTGGTGCGAATGCTCGCTCCCCTCCTGCTCGAGGATTCGCTGCTGATGGTCAAAGGTTTCGCATCGTCGAAGATCTCCCCCAAGAGCGGGGGACGCGCCGCCGATCACGGTTTGGCGCGTCCCCTGCTCGCGGCTCATTTTCCGCGGCTGGTCGACTTCGCGCAGCCGTTCTCGCGCGAGGGCGCAGCTCGCGTTGCCCTGCTCCGCCGCCTCGCGTTCGTCGCGGGCGAAGCCGTCGACGCCGGGTTGCTCATTGATTCCCTTGAGGTCGCCGGTCTCGACGCGCTCGGGCAGGCCGAGTTCGGATCCGCGATTCATCGCACCGATCCGGTTTCGCGCTACGACATCGACATCGCCCGGACGATCCTTCGACGCGCCGAGGAGTGGGGTCGGACACGGCCGTTCGCCGACGCGCCCGTGGACCCCCTCCTCGTGCGCGACCAGCAGGATCCGGTGCCGGATCGGCCGCCGCTGGACGGTCGCCACATCCTCCGGCCCGCGGGCCGCGCACCCGGCCTCGCTCGCGTCGGTCGCTAACTGGTTCCAGGGGGTTCCGATTTCCGGGCTGCCGCCGGGCGCGGCCGTCGAGTACACTGCCTCTCCCACGCCCGCGTGGAGCAGATTGGAGTGCTCGTCACCCTGTCAAGGTGAAGGTCGCCGGTTCAAGTCCGGTCGCGGGCGCGACATCGGCCCCGGTTCATCCCGGGGCCGTCGCAATGAAACGGGCCGGCAGTGTGGCCGGTTTGCCGGGCCAGGTAGCTCAGTTGGCAGAGCACGGCACTGAAAATGCCGGTGTCGGCAGTTCGATTCTGCCCCTGGCCACTCGTCGGGAGCCTGGTCGCACACGAACTGGGCTCCCTTCGGCTTTTGGGAAGAGGTCCGGGAAAAGAAGAAGAGGGGCGCCTCTGCCGCGCCCCCCTTAACTTCTTCAGTCACTCTTCGGTCTGCCGGCCGGCCGGGGGGAGCCGGCCGTTCGGGCGGTTCGCTTTCGCTTAGCCGTGCTTCGGGGCGACGCCCTCGAGCAGGCTCATGACCTCGGACTCGCGGTAGCGGCGGTGGCCGCCCAGCGTCCGAATCGAAGAGAGCTTGCCGGCCTTCGCCCAACGCGTGACCGTCTTGGGGTCGACGCGGAACAGTGCGGCAACTTCGGCTGGGGTGAGAAGCGTCTCACCGGAAGTCTGGTCCCGTTTCATGCAGTTCCCTCCTTGCTCATCCCTCCGCGGAAGCTCGCAGGTCTGCCGCGGATTGTCTTTGCTGATTCGTCCTGTCCGGATTGTCGTCCCGAAAGCCCCTCTTGGTAAATGACTCATCCGGGTAGTTTCGGCCCTAGTCCCTTTGGACCCCTTGCGGAGTCCATCCGGTTTTCAAGTCCTTCGCCCGTAATGAACGAGCGTCGTTCGATTCCGTTCCACCAATATCGGTCGCTCCACCTGAAAAGGAAAGCGATCCCGTATGAAATTTCCCCAAGACGGCAGGATTCCCCACACATCGCGTAGACCACCATAGCACAAAAACGGATGAAATCTGTACTAAAGGGTCACGGAACTTCCCGGCATGAGGGACGATCGGGAGATTTCCGGACCCCAATATCCACGCGAGCCGGCCCTCGATCTCCTACGGCTGCCGATCCCGCCCCCCGCTCAGAACGGAGTCGAGGGGGGCGGGGGTCCGAGCGGCTGGCCGCCCGGACCGGCTTGGTAGGTCAGCCACGGCACCGACGGCGCCTTGCCCACGCCGTCCACGCCGTAGTTGCACACGCCCTCCGGGAAGATCACATTCAGAGCGGCGAGATCCGCTGCGGTCAACGGCGGGAACGCGCCGGCGTAATCGGCGGGGTCGATCCGCTTCAGCGTGCATTTCAGGTTGTCATGGCTGATCGGCATTCCCGCCTTAACCCGCGCGTCCGCGAAGACCACCCCCGCGCACGCGCTGAGCGGCTGCTGGGTGGTGCCGCTCCAGCACGAGTCGTGCGCGATCACGGGCCGATTGTCCTTCACCAACTGCGGGTCCAGGCCCGTGAGCGGATCGATACCGTCGACGGCCTCGATCGCAGCAAGCCAATCATCCATCGTGTCCCAGGCGAGTCCACCGGGGCCGTTGTGCCAGATGACGTGATTGTCGGCGTGACCGATCTTGGCCATGCGCGCTTCGAGGGCGTAGGCGTGGTACGGGGTGTGGATCTCGACATTCATCGCGGCGGCGAAGTTGATGATCGCGGTGCGCGCCAGACCCTCACCGTCGTTGATCATGCTCGACCGGTAAACGATCTCCGGCACACCCAGATCGGTCCGCGTCCGGTCCACCTGCTTGACCCCGTCGATGTCGACGCCGCCGATGCGAGCGTTCATGTCGAGGAACTGCGCGAAGGTGATCTTGCCCAGATCCCCCACCGGCAGGTTCAGCGCCTCCAAGCCGTACTGGACGCCCGCGTTGTCGAGCGGTCGTTTCGCGAACCCGTCGGGTCGCCTCCCCCACACGTTGACCTGGATGTCGTGCGCCGTGGCGCGGCAGCCGTCCGGGCTGAGGATCGGGAAGTAGTCGCGCCCGCTCACCACCGGCGGTTCGGGCACCGAGGAGGGTGGGAGGGTCGAGCCACTGAAGCAGCCGGTCATCGGAATCCCGGCGGGGGAAAACAGCGCGACCCACGCCGCGCAGCTCGATTGCGGCGGACCGTGACCGTCCACCGCGGCCTTCTGCAGCGGCGTGAACGGGACGGCCGCAGTGGGGAAATACGTCTCCGTGAGGACGCAGTCGCCGACCTCGATCGCCGTGCTCCATACGTCGGGGAACATCGACCCCGGCATCAGCCCGTTGACGAGCCCGGGATAGGCGTTGGAGACCTGAAGCTGGCCGATCGCGCCGCCCGAGCCGCCGGTGCCCATCGTGTACCGAACCGGACCGACCTGCTCGATCACCCGCTCCTTGATCATCATCACCGTCTCGGCCGACAGAACCGGGTTGCAGTGATGACCGAGCACGTTAAGCGACCCGGTGGCGATCGCCCATCCCTGTTGCAGCCTGGCCTGAGTGATGACGTTGGGCATCGAACCCTGCGTCTGGTTCGTGTTGCAGCTCGCACCGAACGGGTAGTAGAGCTTCCCGTTCCACCCATCCTGAGGCGCCGTCGGGTCCGGTTCACCCAGGTCCGGATCGTGCAGGTACGCGATCGCGTACAGGCCTCGGTTCATGGCCCCGCGCTCGCGGCGGACGATGTTGCGTACCGTGTCGCCTCGGTCGTTGGTCGTCGTCGCGACGTCGGCCGGCGGGGTGTTCACGTCGTAGGCCTGGTACTCGCCGCCGGAGGTCGAAACGTAGAGGTAGTCGACAACGGAGTCGGCATTGCAGGCCGCGTCCAGCGGCGCGCCCAGGCCGTTGGCGGCCGTCGTGCAGTCCCAGGGCTGGAGGTGAGGACCGCTGAAGATCGGACCCTCGACCGGATGATTCTGAATCGTGAGCGTCGCCCCGGTGCTGTCGGCGTGCGTAACGGTGAGCAGGTTGGGACCCACACTCATCCCGGTGAGCAGTCCCATGGTGCGCCCCTCGGACGTGAGCCCGAAGCTGCTCGTCACGTCGGCGCCGCCGAGCGTGACGATGCTGCCTGTCGGCAGGGACGGCGAGATCTCAACCAGCGCGTCGCCTCCGGAGACGAGATCGGCCCGATTGGACAGGACCGTGATCTCGGTCGGGTCGATCGTCGCCTGCACCCCGGCGAACCCCACCACGGAAACCGACAATGCCCCCAGCGCCGCCACGATCCTTCGCTTCATGCTCACACCCTCCAGTCGCCATCGAACGCCACCGGTCCGTCCCTCGATCCACCCAAACCGGAAGATCGGGACACGGATACCTTCGACACGTATCGACCAGATCCTTCTGCGGACCCGGCATGCTCCGACCGCAAGATCGGTCAACCTGCAACGCGGCTGAGCAGGTATGAAAGGCATGCAGGTCGACTCATCGCTCAGAAGGGGGATCGCCATCGGGCTGATGGAACCGGCGCAACCACGCCTGAACGAGCTGGCAGAGTGGTTCGAATCCCAGTATGCATCGCTGGTTCGGTTCGGCTTCGTCCTGACCGCCGATTGGGCCACCGCCGAAGATCTGGTCCAGGAGACGTTCGTTCGACTGTACGGGTCACGGACGCAGATCCGCCGTGAGGGCTTCCCCGCCTATGCGCGGCGCACGATGGTCAATGTGGGACGGACCCGCTTCCGAAGGATCGAACGGGAACACGCGGCGGCTCGGGCGCAGCGCCGGGAACACGCCCCGGATCCGTCGGAGCGGCCGGGTCAGGACGAGGTCTGGGACGCAATCTGCGCGCTGCCCCCGCAGCAGCGGGCAATCGTAGCGCTGCGCTTCTACGAAGATATGAGCGAGGTCGACATCGCGCGGACCCTCGGCCTGTCACAGGGAACCATCAAGAAGCAGGCGAGCCGCGCCATGGAGAAGCTCCGAGGGATCCTCGGGCGGGAGGAATCATGAGGCTCGAGGACCGCATCAAGACGGCGCTCGAACGGAAACTCTCCACTCCGCCCGCGACGCGGGGATCCTGGGATCGAGTCGAGCAAGGCATTCGCCGCCGGATCCGCCGGCGGACGGCGTTCACCGGCGCCGCGGTCGCCATCGCGGTCGCCGGCGGCGCGCTCGCAACTCCGAGGATCCTCAATTGGAGTCCGGACCTGCGTCCCGCAACCGCACCCTTTGCGGTCGCTTTGGCGTCGAAGATCTCGATTGAAGGCGTCCCGACTGCATTAGCGATCAACGAGCGGACGAATCGGGTCTACGTCGCGAGCTCCGGACGCAGAGTGGTCACCGTCATCGACGGCACCACCGACCAGGTGATCGCAACGATCAACCTGCCGGAGCCGAAGCCAAGGACCGAGCCCCCGTTCGAATCGCAGGCCTACTCCCTGCTTGGCGAGATCGTCGCGATGCATGCCGACAACGTCGTCTTTGTTGCCGGGTTCGACGACATCTATCGCATCAACGCCGCAGACAACACGGTTCGGCCCTTGAACTTGGACATCATCGGCGGCCAGCTCGCCGGGTTGGCGGTCGATCAGGACCTGGGCATCTTTTACTTCACGTGGGGCCGCGACATCGTGGCGATGGAGTCGGACGGCACCGTCTTGTGGCGCGTCGATTCGGGCACGCGGGCTGTCGGGCTTGCCGTCGACGAAGTCCTGCATCGCGTCTTTGCATTGGCCGAGAGGGGCCCATTGATCGCCCTGGACGGCATCACCGGCCGGGAAGTCGGTTCGAGCAAGCGCGACTACGACGCCCATCCCTTGGTGCCGATGGGGGTGGACGAGAAACGGCACCGAGTCTACTTCGGTGAGATTTCGGATCGGATCCATGTGGTCGACGGCTCAACGCTCGGGCACATCGAGACGATCGAAGACATCCACGCGAACGGCCTTCACATCGGACTCGGGATCCTGCTGGTCTCGAGCGACACGCGAGAGGGCTTCTCCGAAGGAGTGCTCTCCGGCTACGAGCTCGGACAGCGTCGGCCGGCCCAGCGTCTCGCGCTGCCCTCGCGGGCAGAGCGAAGCGGCGATGCGGTCGTCGCCGGGTCTGGCCTCCCCGCACTGGCCTCGAATCCGAATACGGGAAAGATCTACCTCGTCTCTCCCGGTACGGGTGAAGTTTTCGTCGTCACCGTCTGACGGCTAGTTGGTTCGTTCGAGGGCGGAGAGGGGGGCCCACCGCTCGGCGGCTCTCATGTAGGCGGTGGTCGCCTGGAGCACGTCGCCGTCTGCGAGGGCGGAAACGGCCGTCTGGAGGTCGGCTGCGGAGAAGTCCATCGCAAGCTCCTCCGGCGGGATCAGCGCCGCCAGGCCCCCGTAGTCGAGTTCGACGACGGAGTCCTCGGCGAACAGATCCAGCCACGAGGACAACTCCGACACCAGAGCCGCGACGCCGGGCCCAATGACCGCTTGTCGCGCCGCATCCAGGGCGCGCCCGGTTCGCCGGCGCGCATTGACCATCGACGTTCGATACGCCAGCGCGGGGGTGTCCGCGTCGAAGATTCGCTCGTCCTCGTCGAACAGGACGAACCATCGCGTTGGCACTTCCCACGTCGAGGTCAGAATGTGGCTTCGCCAGTCGGGGTGTTCGGCGCGGAGCGCCTCAAGCTCGCGGATCGCGCGTTCCGCTTCGCCGTCGGGCATGAACGCGCCGGCGACTTCGCCGGGAATCGTCCGGCGAAACGCGACCAGCGATGCGAGCAACCGCAGTCGCGTGCGATGCGGGCACGCGTAGAGGGCGTCGCCGAAGCGCAACACGTCGGCTCGCTCTCCCTGGGCCGCGCCGGACAATCCGTGCGCCCGGGACAGCACCAGCGTCGCCGGCCCGCGCGTGGCCGCGGCAGCGGGGATGAGCATCGTCCATCGCTCTCGCTCGGCCCCCTCGAACGAATCGAGCGGCTCGTATACCTTCAGCGCGGCGTGCGGAACGGTCATCGCAGTCGATCCTATACCCGCTGCGGGCGATCCAAAAGAAGTTTGCGCGCCGCTCGAAGCGAGCGCCCGCGACATGCGGGCGGAGGATACGATGCGGCCTATGGAACGAAAGCGACGCCCGTATTCGACCGGCGACACCGGGCTCGACGCGCGCGTCCACGAGATGGTGGACGCCATGGGACTCGCGGATTCGGATCTCGTCTTCGAGATCATCGCAAGCGCGATCCGCCTCGGACGCGACGAAGCGACCAGGCTCGACCGAAAGATCGTCAACTCGGCCCTCAAAGAGATGCGATATGCCTATCGCGTCTTCGCGCCGTACCGAGACGTTCGGAAGGTGAGCATGTTCGGTTCGGCGCGAACGCGCGCCGACGAGGCCGAGTACGAAACGTCGCGCGAGTTCGCAAAGCGAATCGTCGAACACGACTGGATGGTGGTGACCGGGGCCGGCCCGGGCATCATGGAGGCCGCCAACGAGGGCGCCGGCGCGGCGCGATCGTTCGGCGTCAATATCCGCCTGCCGTTCGAAGCGAAGGCCAATCCGTCGATCGCCGACGACCCGAAGCTGATCAACTTCAAGTACTTCTTCACGCGAAAACTGATGTTCATCAAAGAGGGCGACGCATTCGTATTACTCCCCGGAGGATTCGGCACGCTCGACGAAGGCTTCGAGCTGCTCACGCTGGTCCAAACCGGCAAGAGCGATCCCCACCCGATTGTGTTGCTCGACAAGCCCGGCGGGACCTACTGGGAGGCGTGGGACACGTTCATCCGCGAGCATCTGTTGGGGCGCGGCCTTATCTCCTCCGACGACCTGAACATCTACAAGCGCACCGACAAGGTCGAGGAAGCCGTTGACGAGCTGGTCACCTTCTACCGCAACTATCACTCGATCCGGTTCCACGGGCAGACGCTGATCCTGCGCGTACAGCGGATCCCCGACGGCGGGTCGCTGGCCGCCATGTCGCGCGACTTCGCCGACATTTTGCGCGACGGCGAGATCACCCCGGTCGAGCCGCTGAAAGAAGAGATCCGCGACGACGACGCGCTCACGCTCAAGCGACTGGCCGTCGGCTTCGACCGCATGAGCTACGGCCGCCTGCGCGCCCTCATCGACCGCCTGAACGAGTTCTGACGAGCGTCGCGAGAGTATCATCGAAGGCATGGACGTCTTCGAATCGCTTACCGGCGAGTACGAGCAGATCGTCTTCGGACACGATCCGGAAACCGGTCTGCGCACCATCATCGCGGTTCACTCGACCGCTCTGGGTCCGGCACTAGGCGGGACGCGCTTCTATCCGTTTCCGAGCGAAGGGGCGGCGCTGCGCGACGTGCTTCGCTTGGCGAAGGGCATGGCCTACAAGAATGCGGCCGCCGGATTGGATCTGGGAGGCGGTAAAGCCGTCATCATCGGCGACGCGCGCACCGACAAGACACCGGACCTGCTCCGCGCATACGGACGCGTCGTGAATCGGCTGGGCGGCGCGTACGTCACGACCGCCGACATGGGCACCAACTCGGCCGACATGGTCTTCATCGCCGAAACGACGCCACACGTGACCGGCACGCCCGACGCGTCGGGCGACCCATCGCCGAACACCGCATACGGCGTGTGGTCGGGAATGCGCGCGGTCGCCGAGCGACTCTGGGACGAACCGTCGATGAAAGGACGCCGGGTCGCGGTGCAGGGCGTCGGCAAGGTCGGCGGGGCGCTCGCGCGTCTGCTGGCCGACGAAGGCGCGATCGTGGCCGTTGCCGACATCGACGCGAAGGCGGCGGGCAAGCTCGCGGCCGAGATCGGCGCCGATGCGATCGACGCCGGCGTCGTCCTCGAGGCCGAATGCGACGTGCTGGCCCCGTGCGCGATGGGTGCGATCGTCAACGACGCGACGATCCCCCGGTTCCGGTGCCGGGCGATCGCCGGCGCGGCCAACAACCAGTTGGAGCGCCCCGAGCACGGCGAAGCGCTTCGCGCGGCGGCGATCCTGTACGCACCCGACTACGTGATCAACGCCGGTGGCGTGATCAGCGTCGCGAGCGAGATCATGGGTTTCGACCACGAAGAGGCGCGTGGGCGGGCGGCGAAGATCGCCGCGACGCTCCACACCGTCTTCGATGAGGCCGCCGCGTCGGGAGTGTCTCCGGCGCAGACCGCCGATGCGCTCGCGGAGCGCCGGATCCTGGCCGTGAAAAGGACCTTTGACGGGCCGGGAGGGTCGCAGTAGGTCCCGGGAGCGTGCTTTGTTCCCTCGCGCCGGCCGCGATAGGTTGACCCGACGATTCGAAGAAGGAGCCTCGAAAGATGCCGCCCACGACCAGCCCGTCGAACGACATAGAGAAGAAGGCGCGGAGCGTTCTCCGCCAGGCCGGCATGAAGGAGGTCCCGATCGACCTGGAGCGGGTCTTGGCGACTCTGCGGCTGCATCACGAGCGGCCGTGGCACTTGTCGACCGACGTGTGGGATGCGCTGACGCGTCGGGATCGGGGCCGGACCCGGTTCAAGGGTCAGGCGATGCGAGCGACCGCCCGGGAACGCTGGCGTCTGGCGCACGAGATCGGCCACCACGTCCTTCACGGTGCCGAACCGGTTCGCGGTTCCGTGCAGTGGGAAAAGAACGAGCTTGAACACGAGGCGGATCTTTTCGCCGCCGAATTGCTCATGCCCCCGACGATTGTCTCTAAGACCGTCAAGTCGGCCGAGCGGACGCACCAACTCGACATCGAGGAGATGGCCCGTGAGTTCAAGGTGGGACGGCACGAGATGGAAAAACGTCTGCGGCAGCTCGGGTTGCTCAGCACAGAAGTCTTCGGCCGGATGTAGCGCGCATGCCGACCCCTCGTGCTCCGAAGCGGGGCACGGGAGCGCCCGAGTTGTCCTTTATGCCTTTGACGGGGGCGCGCCGCGCCTGCGACGATACACAGGGCACCGCGGCGACCCCGCTAGGCGCCGACTCCAACTGCATGGATCCTGCTCGGCAATCCCGCGCAGGGACGCCACGGCGACACGGCCGGGCAGGGTGAGGGAGGAAACTGAATGAGAGGCGTGGTCGATCCCGCGTCCATTCCCACGGACTCGGTCGAGATCTTGAAGCCGGACGGGACACTGGTTCCGGACCACGGCTACGAGCTCGATCTTAAAGAAGAAGACTTGCGCGAGATCTATCGCGCGATGATGCTCGCGCGCCGCGCCGACCAGGAATCGACGAACCTGCAGCGCCAAGGCGAGCTGGGCGTCTACACGCCGTGCCTGGGGCAAGAGGGCGCACAGGTCGGCGCCGGCTACGCCCTGGACGCGGGCGACTGGGTTTTCCCGTCGTACCGGGAGCTTGCGATCGCGATGATGCGCAAGATCGATCCGGCCGAGATCCTGCACATGTTCCGCGGAACATGGCACGGCGGCTTGTGGGATCCGCGCGAGCACGGGTACATGTACCTGTCGGTTCCGATCGCGACGCAAATGCTCCACGCCGTCGGGTTCGCGTATGCCGCGAAGATCAACGGGCAAAAGACCGTCACGCTTGCTTGCTGCGGCGACGGAGCGACCAGCGAAGGCGACTTCCACGAGGCATGCAACTTCGGTGGCGTCTGGAGGACCCCGACCGTCTTCCTGGTGCAGAACAATCAGTACGCGATCAGCGTGCCGATCACGAAGCAGACCGCGGCCCCGACGATCGCTGCGAAGGCACTCGGCTATGGATTCCCCGGCGTCCGCGTCGACGGCAACGATGTTCTGGCGTGCTACGCGGTGACGAAGGAAGCGGTGCGACGCGCCCGCGAGGGAGAAGGTCCGACCCTCATCGAAGCGGTGACGTTCCGGATGGGCCCTCACTCGACGGCCGACGACCCGACCCGCTACCGCTCGAAAGAAGAGGAAGCCTCGTGGCGGGCGCGGGATCCGATCGACCGGTTCACCATCTACGCCGAAGGCGAAGGGGCGCTGACGGAGGAGTTCAAGGCCCAGGTCGAGGAAGAGGCGAAGGAGATCGCGCGGCATATCCGCGCCGAGATCGTCGGCGCCGGTCCCGGCCCGGTCGACGAGCTCTTCGAAAACGTCTACTCGGAGATGCCGCAGATTCTCGAGCAGCAATACGAACAATTCAAGCGCATCCAGCGCGAGCGGGAGGGCTAGAAGGATGGCATCGGTCACGCTTGCGCAATCGCTCAACGAGGCGCTGCGCGCATCGCTTCGCGACGATGAGCGCGTGCTCGTCATGGGAGAGGACGTCGGCTTGAACGGCGGCGTGTTCCGCATCACCGACAAGCTGCAGGCCGAGTTCGGCGAAGAGCGGGTCGTCGATACGCCGCTCGCCGAATCCGGCATCATCGGCACCGCGATCGGCATGGCGATCTACGGGCTCAAGCCGGTCTGCGAGATGCAGTTCGACGGCTTCACCTACCCGGCGTTCGAGCAACTCGTGTCGCACCTGGCCAAGTTCGGGTCGCGCTCCAAGGGACGCTTCCGGCCGAGCGTGGTCGTGCGAATCCCGTACGGCGGCGGTATCGGCGCGGTCGAGCACCACTCGGAATCGCCCGAGGCATACTTCGCGCACACGGCGGGGCTCCGCGTCGTGTGTCCGTCCACGCCGTCGGATGCGTATTCGCTTCTGGTGGAATCGATCCAGTCGCCGGACCCGGTGATCTTCTTCGAGCCGAAGCGGCGCTACTGGATCAAGGAGGAAGTGGACTTGCCGGTGACGACCGAGCCGATGGGCAAGGCGGTCGTCCGTCGGGAAGGCAATGACGTGACGCTGGTTTCGTACGGACCGATGATGCGCGTGGCGCTCGATGCGGCCGAGGAGGCCGCATCGGATGGGATTGGCGTCGAAGTCGTGGATCTGCGAACGATCTCGCCGCTGGATGTCGCGACCGTTCTGACGTCGGTCCGCAAGACCGGCCGCGCGGTCATCGTTCACGAAGCAAACGTTTCGTTCGGCGTCGGCGCCGAGCTGGCCGCGCGAATCTCAGAGGCCGATTTCGCGTCGCTGGAGGCGCCGGTGATGCGCGTGGGCGGATGGGACATGCCGTATCCGCCGGCGAAGCTCGAAGAGGAGTACCTTCCCGACGTGGACCGCGTGCTGGATGCACTGGACGCGGTCCTGAACTACTAACCGCAACCGACCCGGGGGTTCGACCATGGCGCGAGAGTTCCGGCTTCCCGATCTGGGTGAAGGCTTGACCGAGGCCGAGATCGTGTCTTGGCTCGTGAAGGAAGGCGAAGAGGTCGCGCTGAACCAGCCGTTGGTCGAGGTCGAGACCGAGAAGGCACTCGTCGAGATCCCGTCGCCATTCGAGGGCACCGTGGCCAAGCTCCACTCGGACGTCGGCGACAAGGTCGAAGTTGGTTCGGTGATCGTCAGCTTCGAATCGGACGGCGCGGCCGGCGAACCGGAAGTCGTCGGCGATCGCAAGGAAGCCAAGAAGGAAGGCGGCCGGCGCGAAGTGCTGGTCGGCTACGGGCCGGAAGAAGAAGGATCGGGAAGCCGTCGCCGTCGCAAGAAGATCGGCAAGCGCGACGACGCGGCAGCGTCGGCGGTCGCGGAGGCCGGAGAAGAGCCGGAGGTTGAGGCGGAGGTTGAGGCGGAGCCGGCACGCAAGACGGCGCCGAAGACGGCCTCGGTGCGCGCACTCGCGACCCCGCCGGTTCGCAAGCTGGCCAAGGAATTGGGCGTGGAGATCGACGAGCTCGGCGGGACCGGGCCCGGCGGCCGCGTGACTCGCGAAGACGTGATGGCGGCCGCGACGGGCGAAGCCGCCCCGTCGAAGGCGGCACCGGCGGCAGCCGCGGCGAAGCAGACCCATCCCGCCGGTGGCGAGGAGCGGATCCCCGTTCGCGCGATCCGCCGTTCGATCGCCGAGAAGATGGTCCGTTCCTACAGCGAAATCCCGCACGTCACCGAGTGGCTCGAGGTGGACGCGACCGAGCTCATGAAGCTGCGCAAGGATCTTTCGTCGTCGCCCGAGGCAAACGGCGGCAAGATCTCGCCGTTGCCGGTCTTGGTCAAGGCGCTCGTCGCCGCGCTTCGCAAGCACCCGCTGATCAATTCGGCGTGGGACCGCGAGACGAACGAGATCATCGTGAAGCACTACTACAACATCGGGATCGCCGCCGACACCGAACGCGGGCTGCTGGTCCCCGTCGTGCGCAACGCAGATCAGTTGAACGTGTTCGAGATCGCCGCCGAGATCGCGCGGCTCGCCGAGGCGGCACGCGACAAGACCATCGGCCCGAACGAGCTGAGCGGATCGACGATCACGATCACCAATGTGGGATCGTTCGGGATGGACGGCGGAACGCCGATCATCAACCATCCCGAGGCGGCGATCTTAGTTCCCGGCGCGATCCGTCCGACGCCGTGGGTCGTGGACGGACAGGTCGCCGTCCGCGATGTGATGACGCTCGGCTTGTCGTTCGACCACCGGATCATCGACGGCGCCGAAGCGGGACGCTTTCTGCGCTACCTGGCCGACCTGATCGAAAAGCCCGCGCGCCTTCTCGGCGTCCTGTGACGAACGCTTAGCCGTTCGCGCGTCTCGGCAGGACGAACGTGAACGTCGTCCCTTCGCCGGGCGTGGACTCGACCCACACGCGGCCGTTGTGCGATTCGACCAGGCTGCGCACGATGTGCAGCCCGAGCCCGACGCCGTGCACCACGCCGTTACCCCGGCGGAATCGCTCGAAGACGAATGGCAGATCGGCCGGCGCGATGCCCGGCCCTTCGTCGGTGACGGAGAAGCGCACCTCGGTGGGTCGCTCGACCACGAGCACGCCGATGTTCGTCTGATCCGGCGTGTACTTGATCGCGTTCTCAAGCAGATTGCTCACCACGTGCTCGAGCGCCGTGGCGTCTCCGTAGAGTCCGAGATCTCCGGGAGGCACAGAGACGGTGATTCGCCGCCGGTCGGCCATGCCGGACACGGTCGTGACGGCTCGGCCGACGACGCGAGCCACATCGACCGGATCGCGTTGCAGCTTCGCCGGCCCGGCGTCCGATCGCGCGCATTGGAGCATGTTCTCGATCATGTGCTGAAGCCGGCGCCCTTGCAGCTCGACGACGGCGAAGAACTCGTCGCGCCGGGCCGGCTCGAGCGAATCCCAGCCGCTGCGGAGCATCCGCGCATAGCCGAGAATCGATGCGAGCGGTGTCTTGAGTTCGTGCGCGATCGCCGCGACGGCGTCGGGCACGAGTGGTGCAACGGTGGACGGCGGTGCGTGCGTTTCGTCGTCGACGAGATGCGCTGCCGCCGATGCCTGAAGGCTCTGCCTCACAACACTCCCCCTGTCTGCGATGCAGGGCCTCCCTCGACCCATGACAGGAGCATCGGCCACTTGACCGCCCATATGAAGCCCGCGGCGAACCTTTTGACCGGGCTGCGACGCCCGGTTGCGTCTGGTTTAGATGAGTTCGACCACCCGCGGGCCGGGAACGATCTCGCCGATGACCACGGGACGGTGCATGGCCGTGGCGTCGAGGACCGCGTGCACGCTCGCCTGCGCGACGACGAGCACCATGCCGATGCCCATGTTAAAAGTGCGCCGCATCTCGTCGTCCGCGATACGGCCCAAACCGGCGAGCCACGAAAACAGGTGCGGGGTCTGCCAGGCATCCCGATGAACGACGGCCTTGGCGCCGTCGGGCAGGACGCGCGCGAGGTTCCCGCCCAGACCCCCGCCGGTGACGTGGGCGGCCGCATGAACGCCTCCGGTGCGCATCGCCAGCAGAATCTCGGGTGCATAGATCGTCGTGGGGGTGAGCAGCGCCTCCCCGAGCGTCACGCCGAGCCCGTCCGGGTCGGTTGCCAACTCCAGATCGTGTTCAAGGATCAGGCGGCGGATGAGCGAATAGCCGTTCGAATGCGGGCCGGAGGACCGAAGCCCGACGAGCACGTCGCCGGCACCGACGCGATGCGGGCCGGGCATGTCGTCGCGATCCGCGACGCCGACGGCGAATGCCGCAAGATCGTAGTGATCGGGGTCCATCAATCCGGGATGCTCGGCGGTTTCGCCGCCGATGAGCGCGCACCCCGCCTGGCGACATCCGTCTGCGATCCCTTCAACGATCGCCGCGATCCGCTCTGGGACGAGCCGTCCGCACGCGATGTAGTCGAGAAGAAACAGTGGTTCGCCGCCGTCGCAGACGAGATCGTCCACGACCATGGCGACCAAGTCGATGCCGACCGTGTCGTGCCGGCCGAGGGTTTGCGCGATTGCCAGCTTGCTGCCGACGCCGTCAGTCGAGGACAGCAGCACCGGTGTGCGATAGCGGCTGAAGTCGGGGGCGAACGCGCCGCTGAAGCCGCCGAGGATTCCGAGCACTTCGGGACGCGCCGTCGAGGCGACGACATCCTTGATCATCTCCACGGCCTTGTCGCCGGCTTCGATGTCGACGCCGGCGGCGGCGTAGGTGGCGGCGCGCGGTGGCTCGGTCATGGCCCGGCGCTTAGGAATTCGGCGACCGCTCTTCGAGCACGAACTTGTGCGAGGAATCGTCTTCCTGTGGGATCGGGACCGGATAGATGCCGTCGAAACAGGCGCGGCAGAAACGATTCTTGTCGGCGCCCGTGGCGGCGACCAGCCCTTCCAGCGACAGGTACGCGAGCGAGTCGGCGCCGACGTAGGCGCGGACCTCGTCGACGGCGAGGTCGCTGGCGATCAGCTCGCTCTTGGTCGCCATGTCGATGCCGTAGAAACAGGGCCAACGGACCGGCGGCGAGGTGATGCGCAGATGCACCTCGGTCGCGCCGGCTTCGCGCATCAGCGCGACAAGCTGGCGGGTCGTATTACCGCGAACGATCGAGTCGTCCACCACCACGATCCGGCGGCCTTTGATCGCGCTGCGCAGCGGGTTGAGCTTGAGACGGATACCCATCTGCCGGATCGTCTGCGTCGGCTGGATGAAGGTTCGCCCGACGTAGCGGTTCTTGACGATGCCGTCCCCGTAGGGAATGCCGGCCTCTTCGGCGAAGCCGGCCGCGGCCACAGGACCGGTATCGGGAACGCCGATGACCAGATCCGCGTCTGCCGGCGCTTCGCCGGCGAGTCGCCGTCCGAGCTCGCGGCGAACCTCGTGGACGCCGTGCTCGTAGAGGATGCTGTCCGGCCTCGCGAGGTAGACGTATTCGAAGATGCAGAGCTTCGGCGTCGGCTTGGCGTAGATCCAGCTTCGTAGCCCGCGATCGTCAACCGCGACGATCTCCCCCGGTTCCACGTCGCGGACGTAGGCGGCGCCGACGATGTCGAGCGCGCAGGTCTCCGACGCGAGGACCCAGCCGCCGTTCGCCAGACGGCCGATCGACAGCGGGCGGATCCCGTACGGGTCGCGGACTCCGTAGACGGTTCGCTCGTCCATGACGACGAACGAGAACGCGCCGGCCAGTTCCGGCATGAGCGACACGAGCGTGTCTTCGAGCGGCACGTCGCCGGTGCGTTCGGCCAACAGTTCGGCGACGATGTCGGAATCGGTCGACGCCTTCGGCCCGTTGCCCTTTCGCGTGACCTGCGCGGCGAGCATGCGCGTGTTGGTCAGGTTACCGTTGTGCCCGAGCGCGATCCCGCCGCCTCCGCTGGTCGGCTTGAACGTGGGCTGTGCGTTCTCCCATCGCGTCGATCCGGTCGTCGAATAGCGGGTGTGGCCGATGGCGAGCGGGCCGGACAGGGTCGCGAGCGTGGCTTCGGAGAAGACCTGCGCAACCAAGCCCATGTCTTTGTAGACGATGATGCCGTTGCCGTCCGAGACGGCGATGCCGGCGGATTCCTGGCCGCGATGCTGCAGCGCGTAGAGGCCGAAAAAGGTGAGCTTCGCGACCTCTTCACCCGGCGCCCAGACGCCGAAGAGGCCGCATTCTTCCTTAGGAGAGTCCGCGCCCATTCGGTCCCTATTCTATCAGGCGAGAAGGTCCGGAAGCGTGCGGTTCCACGCCGCACGAAGGCCGGTCACCGGGAGGTCGAATTCGCCGCAAGCGAGCGTGACACCTCCGACCGTTCCGATGTGCGCGAACGGGACGCCCGCAGCCGCAGCGGCTGCACGCACCTCGTCCAGCCGGTCGGGCGGGCAGGAAACGACGGCGCGGCTCGCCGACTCGGAAAACCACAACACGTGGGGCGCGAGACCGGATTCGATCGTCACGCGCGCGCCGATATCGCCGGCGATGCAGGACTCGGCGATGGTGACGGCCAGGCCGCCTTCGCTGCAGTCGTGGGCGCTTGAGATCAGGCGCCGTTCGGCAAGCGTGGCGAGCAGATCGCACAGCGCCGTTTCGCGGCGCAGGTCCAGCGCCGGCGGCACGCCACCGATGTGACGGTGCACGGCCCAGGCATACTCGCTGCCGCCGAGCTCGTCGAAGGTCTCGCCGAGCACCACGATCGCGTCGCCGGCGCTATTGAACCCGATCCCGACGTGGATGCCGGCATCTTCGAGGATGCCGAGCATGCCGACGATGGGCGTGGGGTGGATCGAGGTGCCGTCGGTCTCGTTGTAGAAGCTCACGTTGCCGCCGGTCACCGGCGTCTCCAACGCAAGGCATGCCTCGCCCATTCCGGCGACCGCTTCGGCGAACTGCCACATCACGTCGGCACGCTCGGGGTTGCCGAAGTTCAGGCAATTCGTGATCGCCAGCAGCCGCGCGCCGGTGCAGGCGACGTTGCGGGCCGACTCGGCGACGGCGTGCCTCCCGCCGAGGCGGGGGTCGAGCTGCCCGTAGCGGCCATTGCCGTCCGTCGCGACGACTAGCGCCTTGCCGGTTCCTTCGACCCGCACCACGGCTCCGTCACCGCCCGGCCCTTGCAGCGTGTTGTGCTGCACCAAGAAGTCGTACTGTTCCCATGCCCACGACTTGTCGCACACGTTCGGCGCGCCGAGCACGGTCAGCAGTGCTTCGCCAAGATCTTTCGGCACGGGAAGCGACGACGGATCGTTTGCGCGGAGCGCGTCGATCCAGTCCGGGCGCTCCATCGGACGGTGATAGGTCGGGCCGTCGTCCGCAAGCGAGCGAGCCGGCACGTCGGCGACGACTTCGCCGCGGTGCGTGACGACCAGACGATCCCCGCCGGTGACGCGACCGACGATCATCGCATCGACGCCCCAGCGCTCGCAGACGGCGAGCACGCGCTCGACGTCTTCGGGCTTGACGATCGCGAACATGCGCTCCTGCGACTCGGAGGTGAGGATCTCGAACGGCTCCATGTCGGGCTCGCGGAGCAAGACGGCGTCGAGGTCGACTTCCATGCCCACCCCGCCGCGGCTAGCGGTCTCGCTGGTCGCGCAGCAGAAGCCGGCACCGCCGAGGTCTTGCACGCCGACGATCAATCCTTGTTCGAGCAGCTCGAGCGTCGCTTCGATCGCGACCTTTTCGCTGAACGGATCGCCGACTTGGACGCTGGGGCGCTTGGCTTCGGCTTCGGCGTCGAACGGACGCGAGGCGAGCACGCTGACGCCCCCGATGCCGTCGCGGCCGGTCTTGGCGCCGTAGAGAATCGCCACGTTGCCTTCGCCCTGCGCGCGGGCGCGGGCGATCAGATCCTTGCGCATGATCCCGATGCACATCACGTTGACGAGCGGATTGCCCGCGTAGCACGGGTCGAACTTGATCTCGCCGCCGACGGTGGGGATGCCGATCGAGTTTCCGTACTGACCGATCCCGGCAACGACGCCGCCGAGCAGGTGCCGCTGCCGCCACTCGCTCGGGTCGCCGAAGCGAAGCGGATCGAGCAGCGCGACCGGCCGCGCGCCGGTGGCCAGGATGTCGCGCACGATGCCCCCGACGCCGGTCGCGGCGCCCTGCACCGGCTCGACCGCGCTGGGATGGTTGTGCGATTCGAGCTTGAAGACGGCGACGAGCCCGTCGCCGATGTCCACGACGCCGGCGTTCTCGCCGGGTCCCATCACGATCTTCGGTCCCGTCGTCGGCAGCGTCTTCAGGTGCACCTTGGACGACTTGTAGGAGCAATGCTCGGACCACATGGCGGCATACATCGCCAGCTCGGCCGGGGAAGGGTCACGGCCGAGCGTTTTCACGATCGTGTCGAGTTCGTCTTTGGTCAGGCCGAGCGCCGAGGCGCGTTCGATCAGCGTCACCGTCATCGAACGGCGGCCTTGACGATCGAGCCGAGGATGACGGCGCCGTCGGCGGACCGGATGCCGGCAGTCTCGTCGACGGCGTGCTCGGGATGCGGCATCATGCCGAGCACGTTGCCGGCCTCGTTGGTGACACCGGCGATGTCGTCGGTCGAGCCGTTCGGATTCGCCTCCGGGGCGCGTTCGCCGCGCGCGTCGACGTAGCGCAACGCGATCTGACCGTTCGCGTCCATGCGTGCAAGCGTGCCGGGATCGGCGACGTAGCGGCCCTCCCCGTGCTTGATCGGGATTCGAAGCAGATCCCCGACGTTCGCTTGGGACAGATGCGGCGATCGGTTCGACTCGACGCGAAGCGTCACCGGGACGCACCGGTACTTCAGCCCTTCGTTGCGAACGAGCGCGCCCGGCAACAGACCGGCTTCGCACAGCACCTGGAAGCCGTTGCAGATCCCGATCACGACGCCCCCCCTTCGGGCAAACTCCGCCACTTGCTCCATCACCGGCGCGAAGCGCGCGATCGCGCCGCAGCGGAGATAGTCGCCGTAGGAGAATCCGCCGGGGACGACGATCGCGTCGGCGCCGCGCAGATCGTGGTCGCCGTGCCAGATCAGCTCGGCGCGGGCGCCGAGCCGCTCGAACGCCCAGACCGCGTCGCGGTCGTCAAGCGAGCCGGGAAACTGGATGACTCCGATCTTCAACAGGGCCTCCTCAGGCGCCTCGTGGGAATCCTGCGGCGACGAGCTCGTCGATCGCGCGCACACGACCGAATTCGACCAGGCGACGGGCATCGGTGCAACCGCGATCCCAGAGTTCGATGTCGATCAGCAAGCGGCAGGCTCGCAGCTCGGCTTGACGAGCTTCGAATTCGAGCCCGGCAGTCATCGGCTCGCCGGCGTGTAGCAGATGAAACCCTTCATGCACGAGCAGCGGTCCGATCATCGCGGCCGACACGTCCCGCCGGGCGAATCGGATGTTGATGAGCACCCGGAACGGCTCGGCAATCGACAGCGTCGAGAAATCCCCGCTGCGCGTGAAGACCGCGAATCGCAATCGAGCCGCGGAAAGCGCCCGGATGGACCGGGCGACGTCGGAGTCGCCGTCGGCGTGCGGGCAGAGCCGATCGAGCACCCCGCCGAGGCGGACCTGGGCGGGATCGCCGCCTTCGATCACGACCCCGCGGAGGGCGTCGCACGGGAGAGACGTCGAGGGAAGAACCTCAGGGATCGGGGCGAGCACAATCGGGCCGACGTCGTGTGAGAGCCCGGCCGACGGCGGGCTTCGACGCTCGGCGATCGCGATCTCGGTCGCCGGCGGGTCGATCAGCACTACCACGGTCAGGGCGATGCCGGCGATTGCGGCGATCGCGAAGACGGCCAGCAAGCCGCGCGGCATCGCCTGCCGGAAGGGAAGCTCGATGCCTCTGGGCTTCCCGGCCTTCTTCGCGGCTCGCGCCGCCTTGCGTTCATCCTTGATTCGCCGGCGATGCGAACGGTAGTCCTGTTCCGGCGCGGGAGAGTCTTCGTCCGTCTTCGCTGTCATTCTCCGCCGTCGTCGATCCGATATGTGAAATCCTCGATCACCGGATTCGACAAGAGCTTGGCCGCCATGTCGCGCACCTGCGCGTCGATGGCCTGGCGGCTTTCGGCTTCCAAGTCGAAAACGATGTGTTTGCCGATCCGAACACCGCTCGCACCCTTGAAGCCGAGCGACGGCAGATTGCGCTCCACGGTCTGACCCTGCGGATCCAGGATCCCGTCCTTGAGCATCACGTCGAGCAGAACGCGCACCTTCATAGAGTCTCCAGCGCTGCGGTCGCCAGCCAGCGGTCGAAGGAAGCGCCGCTGATCAACTCGAACGCCTCGGCGTATTTGGCCCGCGTGTTCGCAACCACGTCGGCGGGCAATTCCGGCCCCGGGGGCGTGTGGTCCCAGCCACTCGCGTCGAGCCAGTTGCGAACGTACTGCTTGTCGAACGACGGCGGGCTGGAGCCCGGCCGGTACTGGTCGGCCGGCCAGAAACGGCTCGAGTCGGGCGTGAGCACCTCGTCGATCAGAATCAGCTCGCCGCCGGGCAAGGCGCCGAACTCGAACTTGGTATCCGCGATGATGACGCCCTTCGCGCGCGCGTACTCGGCGGCCTCCACGTAGATGCGCAGCGTCGCGTCGCGAAGACGCTCCATCGTTTGCATCCCGGCGATTTCGCAGGCGCGCTCGAACGAGATGTTCTCGTCGTGGCCTTCGTCGGCCTTCGTCGCCGGTGTGAAGATCGGTTCGGGCAGCCGGTCGGACTCTTGAAGGCCGGGCCCAAGCTTGATACCGCAGACGGTCTGGCCGGCTTTGTATTCCTTCCAGCCGCTGCCGGACAGGTAGCCGCGCGCGACGCATTCGATCGGAACGACGGTCGTCTCCTTCACGAGCATCGCACGACCGCGGAGCGCGTCGGCGTGTTGCTTCGCCTCCGGGGGGAAATCCTCGGGGGCGGTTGCGATCAGATGGTTGCCGATGATGTGGTCGAACCGACCGAACCAGAAAGCCGACAGACCGGTGAGCACGCTTCCCTTGTCGGGAATGGACGTTGGCAGCACGACGTCGTAGGCGGAGATGCGATCGGAGGCGACCATCAAGATCCCCTCCGAGGTCCGATACAGCTCACGCACCTTTCCTGTTCTGATCGGTTCCAGACCTGCGATCGTCATTCGATTCCCTCCAGGCGCTTGAAGACGACATCCACGTGAGTCAGGTACCGCGTCGGATTCATGATCCGCGTCAAGTCTTCGCGGCCGACGATCGCCGCGACCTCGGGCACATCGAGCAGCGTGTCGGCGAAGGGCGTGCCGGTCTCCCACGTCCGCATCGCGGCAAGCTGCACCGCGGTGTAGGAGTCTTCGCGGCTCATGCCGGCTTCGACCAGCGCGAGCAGAACGGACTGCGAATAAACCAGCCCGCCGGTCGCGTCCAGGTTCGCGCGCATCCGCGCGACGTCGACGGTCATGCCGTCGATCACATCGATGGAGAGCTTGAGGATGTAGTCGAGCGCGATCGTCGCGTCGGGCATCATGACGCGCTCGACGCTGGAGTGGCTGATGTCGCGCTCGTGCCAGAGCGCCATGTTCTCGATCGCGGGAACGACGGCGGCGCGCACGACCCGCGCGAGGCCGCTGATCCGCTCGCAGATGATCGGGTTGCGTTTGTGCGGCATCGCCGACGAGCCCTTCTGCCCTTTGCGAAACGGCTCCTCGGCTTCGCGCACTTCCGTGCGCTGCAGGTGGCGGATCTCGGTCGCGATCTTGTCGAGCGTTCCGGCGGTGATCGCGCAGGCGGCCATCAACTCGGCGTGCCGGTCGCGCTGGATCACCTGCGTCGCGGCTTCGGCGCTCGCCAGGCCCAGCGCGGCGCACACGTGGTCCTGCACGAACGGATCGATCGATGCGTAGGTGCCGACGGCCCCCGCGATCTTTCCGACCGAGACGATCTCGCGCGCGCGGCGCAGCCGCGTGCGGTCGCGCGACGCCTCGAACGCCCACACCGCCAGTTTCAAACCGAACGTGGTCGGCTCGGCGTGCACGCCGTGGGATCGGCCGACGCACACGGTGTCCTTGAACTCGACGGCGCGGCGTTTGATCGCGTCGATCAACGTGTCCATCTTGGCGAGCAGGATGTCGCACGCGTCGCGCATTTGCAGCGCCAGCGCGGTATCGAGCAGATCCGAGGACGTCATCCCGTAATGGACCCACCGCGACGCCGGACCGATCTTTTCGCCCATCGCGGTCAGAAACGCGATCACGTCGTGGTTTGTGGTCGCCTCGATCTCCTCGACGCGGGCCGGATCCACCTCCGCGGCGTTGTCGCGGATCGTCGCGGCGTCCTCGGCCGGCACGATGCCCAGCGTCGCCCACGCGTCGACAGCGAGCAACTCGACCTGAAGCCAGCGCCGATACTTCGAGCGCTCGTCCCAGACCGCCGCCATCTCGGGCAGGCTATAGCGCGGAATCACAGCCGCAATCCCTCCGCCAGCTGCTCCTTGTACTCGTGCAGCTTCTTGCGAAGATCCTCGTCGCCGGTCGCGATGATCTGCACCGCCAGAAGCGCCGCATTCGTGGCGGCGTCGACCCCGACGGTGGCGACCGGCACGCCGGACGGCATCTGCACCACCGACAGCAGCGCATCCATGCCGTCCATGATCCCGCCCGACAGCGGCACGCCGACGACCGGCAGCGCGGTCAGCGACGCGACGACGCCGGGAAGATGCGCGGCACGCCCAGCTCCGGCGATCAGCACGCGAAGTCCGCGGGACTCGGCCGTGGTCGCGTACTCGTGGACGCGACCGGGTTGGCGATGCGCGCTCATCGCCTCCATCTCGAACTCGATGCCGAACTTTTCGAGCACCACGCCGGCCGCGGCCATCTTGTCGCGGTCCGACGGGCTTCCGAAGACGATTCCGACGTGCACACTCATCTGGCTGCCTCTCCCCCCAACGCTCGGGATCCAATGTCGCGACGGTACTGCATTCCTTTGAACGAGATCTTCCCCGCCGCTTCGTAGGCGCGATCCCGCGCGGATCCGATCGTGTCTCCGAGCCCGGTCACGCCCAGCACCCGGCCGCCGTTGGTGACGATCCGGCCGCCGACGCGCGCGGTGCCGGCATGAAAGACCGTCACGTCGGGGATGTGCGCGGCCTCCTCCAGCCCGTCGATCGGCGTGCCGGTGTCACTGCGCGCCGGATACCCGTCGCCGGCGAGCACGACGCAGACCGCCGCCCGAGTCGACAGGCGGGTCGAAACACCATCTAGCGTCCCGCCGGCGCAGGCGAACAGGATCTCGCCGAGATCCGATTCGAGGCGTGGCACGATCGCCTGCGTCTCCGGATCGCCGAAGCGCACGTTGAATTCCAAGACCTTCGGTCCGGCGTCGCCGACCATGAAGCCGCCGAAGATCACGCCGGTGAACGGCGCGCCGTCGGCCGCCATCTGCGCAACGAGGGGCTCGAACGTCTCGGCCATCACGCGGTCGACAACATCCAGGTGCGGCACCGGCGAATATGCGCCCATGCCGCCGGTGTTCGGTCCGGTGTCACCGTCCCCGATCCGCTTATGGTCTTGCGCCGAAGCGAGCGGCACGACGCGTGTGCCGTCGGACAATGCGAACACCGAAATCTCCTCGCCGGTCAGGCACTCTTCGATCACGATCGTCGCGCCGGCGTCGCCGAAGGCGCGCTGCTGCAGCGCTTCGTGGACCGCGTCGGCGGCGTCGGCCAGGTTCTCGCATACGCGCACGCCCTTTCCGGCGGCGAGGCCGTCGGCTTTGACGACGCAGGGCGCGCCGAACTCGCGAAGGAAGTTGATCGCGCGTTCGACGTCGGTAAAGGTTTCAGCGAACGCGGTCGGGATCCCGGCACGTCGCATCACGTCCTTGGCGTACGCCTTCGATCCTTCGAGCATCGCGGCGGCGGCGCTCGGACCGAACACGCGCAACCCGCGTTCACGAAGCCGGTCGGCTTCTCCGTCGACGAGCGGCGCCTCCGGTCCGATCACGATCAGGTCGGCGCCTTGCGCGCCGGCGAAGTCGGCGATCGCCGCGGCGTCGCCCGGCGCGATCGGCTCGCACACGGCGACGTCGGCGATCCCGGCGTTTCCCGGCGCGCAAAAGACTTTCTCAACCGACGGGCTGCGGGAAAGACCCCAGGCGAGCGCATGCTCGCGGCCGCCGCTGCCGACGACGACGACGCGCATCTACGCGGGCACCCCGACGGGATCCAGGCGAACCGTCTGATCGCGCTCGGGGCCGACGGAGACCAGCGTGATCGGCACGCCCGAGATCTCTTCGATGCGCTGCACGTATGCCCTCGCCTCGGAGGGCAACTCCGCGAGCGTTCGGGCGTTGGAGATGTCGTCGTCCCAGCCCGGCAGGGTCTCGTAGACCGGCTCGCAGTTGTGAAAGATCGACTGGTGCGGCGGAAACTCGTCGTAGACAGTTCCCTCATGACGGTATGCGACGCAGATCTTCACCTGCTCGAAGCCCGAGAGAACGTCCAGCTTCGTCAGAAACACGTCGCTGAGCGAGTTGAGCCGCGCCGCGTAGCGGAGGAGGACCGCGTCCATCCATCCGCAGCGACGGCGACGGCCGGTTGTCGTGCCGAACTCTTGACCGATCTCGATCATGCGGTCGCCGTCCGGTCCGAGATCCTCTGTCGGGAACGGACCCGCACCGACGCGGCTGACGTACGCCTTCGCGATCCCGATCACGCGGGAAATCTCGCGCGGGCCGACGCCGCCGCCCGTGCACGCGCCGCCGGCAACCGGATTCGAGGAAGTGACGAACGGATACGTGCCGTGATCCACGTCGAGCAGCGTCCCCTGCGCGCCTTCGAACAGCACGCGCTTTCCGCCGCGAAGCGCTCCCCACAGCTCGAGCGAGGTGTCGGCGATGTGGGGCGCGAGGCGCTTCGCGAAGCCGGCGTACTGTTCCATGATGTCGACGGCTTTGAGCGGAAGCCGGTTGTAGATCTTGGCGATGACCGCGTTGCGCTCTTTCAGCACCACTTCGAGCTTCTGCTCGAAGATCTTCATATCGAGCAAATCCTGGACGCGGAGCCCGATACGCGAGGCCTTGTCGGCGTAGGCGGGACCGATGCCGCGCTTGGTGGTGCCCAGTTGCGAGCGGCCGAGATGCCGTTCGATAACGGCGTCGAGCAACCGGTGGTAGGGCATGATCAGGTGCGCGTTGACCGAGACCAGCAGCCGGTCCGTCGAGATGCCCTGCGCGGCGAGCGCGTCCATCTCTTCGATCAACACAGCCGGATCCACCACCACGCCGTCGCCGATCATCGGCACGATCTCCGGGTACAAGATCCCGCTGGGCACCAGATGCAACTTCAGCGTTACGTCGCCGGCAATGACGGTGTGCCCCGCGTTGTTTCCTCCCTGATACCGAACGATCACGTCGGTTTCAGGGCCGAGTATGTCGGTGATCTTTCCTTTTCCTTCGTCGCCCCATTGGGCGCCAATCAGTACCGTCGCCGGCATCAGGGCTCACTCCGGTCGGGGGCTGGGTCGGGAGTTCGGACGCACGCGCAGCGGCGCGGGTAGGGGGCGGAGGCCCGGGCGTTTCGGCCCAGGCAACGGGGCCGTGGCGAGCGAGATCTCAAGCGAGTTTCCCCAGGAGGTCGCACCGTGGAGCGCGACCGACGTGATTATACCAATGAAGGGGCACCCTGCCCGGCCCCGGAACATCGAAGAAGCGGGGCGCACACCCCGCTTCTTCGACGGTCTTCCGGTTCCTCGGTGCCCCGCGGTTATCGGTCCAGCCGGAAGCTGATGCGAACGTGCGTGTGATACTCCTTGATCTTGTCGCCGTCCACCACCGCCGACGTCTCCAGCACCTGCATCCCTTCGATTCCTCGCAGCGTCTTGCCCGCCTCGGCCAGCGCTGCTTGCGCGGCCTCGCGCCAAGACTCGGTCGAAACCCCGACCAGATCGATCGACTTGATTACGGCCATTCGCATCTCCCGTCGTAATGTCGCAGCGATTCTAGGGCGGGTCGCGGCCACATCGTCAAACCGGGCTTGACGCGACCGGCGCCTGCGTCATTCACTGCGCAGCATGACGTTTTCGATCGTGGCCCGGGACGGCGAGGCATTCGGGGTCGCGGTCGCGTCCAAGTTCCTCGCAGCCGGCGCGCTGGTTCCGTGGGCCAAGACCGGCGCGGGCGCGCTGGCCACCCAAGCCTTCGCCAATCTCGCCTACGGGCCCGAGGGAATCGGGCTGCTCGACCGCGGCCGCTCCGCCGCCGAGGTCGTTGCCGCGCTTACCGAGCCGGACGAGTTGCGCTCGCAGCGGCAATTGGGTGTCGTGGACGCCGGCGGCGGCGCCGCGTCGTTCACCGGCGACGAATGCATCGACTGGGCCGGGGGACGAACGGGAGACGGCTACGCGGCGCAAGGAAACATCCTCGCCGGTCCGCATGTGGTGGATGCCGTCTGCGAGACATTCGAGGCAACCATCGGCGATTTCGCGGGGCGGCTGCTCGCGGCGCTGACCGCGGGCGACGAAGCCGGAGGCGACCGGCGGGGGCGGCAGGCAGCCGGGCTGATCGTGGTCTCGCCCGGCGGCGGCTACGGCGGGACGACCGATGTCGCGGTGGATCTGCGAGTCGACGACCATCCGCATCCCTGCGACGAGCTTGCGCGCCTGCTTGCGCTGCATCATCTCTACTTCGACAAGCCCCGGCCGGAGGATCTGATCGAGATCGACGATTCCCTCATGAACGAGGTCCGCGAGCGGCTGACGGCGCTCGGCTACGACACGGCGGGCGACGGCGCCACGCGCCGCTCGCTGGAACGCTTCGCCGGGTGGGAGAACCTCGAGGAGCGACTCGTCGATGGGCCTCGGCTGGACCGGCACATCCTCGAAGCGCTCCGCGCACGCGGCGTCTGAACGCAAGCGTCTACGCGGTTTCCCGGGCCGCGGAATAGTCGCCCGAGCGCGCGAGACCGTTCATGTGCGCGCGGTGATAGTAGGCCTTCTGGCCGGCTTCCAGGTTCGCGGTCGCGCCCTTCCACGCCGTGAGCGCGGGCGATTGCAACGCGCGACCATAGGAAAAGGAAAGCTCCCACGCGTGCGGGCCGCGCTTGTTCATCTCGTTCAAGCGATCGGTGGCGTCTTCGTCGCTCATGCCTCCCGAGAGGAATACGATCCCGGGGACGGCAGCCGGGACGGTCGCGCGCAGGCACGCAATGGTCATCTCGGCGACGGTGGCGTTATCGTTCTGAGTCGCGCACTTCTTGCCGGCAACGACCATGTTTGGCTTGAGGAGCATGCCTTCGAAGTCGACTCGCTGGTCGAACAGGGCCTGGAAAACGGTCTTGAGCGTCGCCCGCGTGACGGCGTCGCAACGCTCGATCGTGTGATCGCCGTCCATGAGCACTTCCGGCTCGACGATCGGAACCAGGCCGGTCTCTTGGCAGATGGCGGCGTAACGCGCGAGCGCGTGCGCGTTGACCTCGATTCCGTAGGACGTCGGAATCTGGTCGCCTTTGATATCGATGACGGCACGCCACTTCGCGAATCGCGCGCCAAGCTTCACGTACTCCTCGCAGCGCTCACGCAAGCCGTCGAGCCCTTCGGTGACGGTTTCGCCGGGCGAGAAGGCGAGCGGGTGCGCGCCCTTGTCCACCTTGATGCCGGGGATGATCCCGTCGGCGCCGAGCGTTTCGACGAAGCGGCGGCCGTCCGATCCCGACTGACGGAGGGTCTCGTCGAACAGGATCACGCCGCTGATGAACTCGCGAGCGCCCTTGGTCGTGAAGAGCATCTCGCGATAGGCGCGGCGGTTGTCTTCGGTGTTGTCCACGCTGATCGAATCGAAGCGCTTTTTGATGGTGCCGGTGCTCTCGTCGGCGGCGAGGATGCCTCGGCCCGGCGCGACGAGCGCTTTCGCGGTGGCCTTGAGCTTTTGATTCACGAGTTCCTCCTTGGCGAGAAAGGCTTGCCTTCAAGTCTCTCGCCTGAAGGCGGCCGGGGCAAACCCGCGGCTAGGAGCGACGTTCGCGGACCGCCATCGTGACGCGACCGCTGGCGACGATCTTCCCGGTTTCGGCGTCGGTGACATCCACGTTCCATAGGTGCGTGGTGCGGCCGGTCCGGATCGGCGTCGCAACGCCCCGAACACTGCCGGAGGTCGCGGTCGACAGGAAGGAGGTGGACTGAGCTTGGCCCATGACGACCTTTTCGGGCCAGCCCGCGACGACGGCCGCGCCGATGGAGGCGAGCGTTTCGATGAGCGAGCATGTCGCGCCGCCGTGCAGAAACCCGTCCGGCTGCGTGTTCCCCGCCACGGGCATCACCGCCGACACCCGCTGGGCCGTGACCTCTTCCATCTCGATGCCGAGCTTGGCGACCAAGCCGTCGGTGACGGCGACCGACATTTCCTTTGTCATCGTGCGCCCATGCTACGCGGGCGGCGATGCGGTGAGCGAACCAGGCGGGTGTTAGGCGGCCTTGGCCGACACGCCGGGCGCGGGTCCGAGCTTCATCTTCATCTTCATCGCCATCCGGCCGGCCTCGGCGCCGCTTTCGAAGATGGCGAACGTCATCGTCATGTCCATCTCTGCGGCGACCGTGCGGCCGGTGGCCTTCTCGACGGTCTGCCGGCCCTTGGCGAGCAGACGGCCACGCATCTCGACCGGGCCTGCGCTTCCACCGGCGAGCTCACCGAGCTGTTCCGCTCCCATCGACAACGAGAACGGCACCTCCGACGAAGAGTCCACGACTGCATTCGGACCTTCGTCCTTGGCGTAGTGGAAGACGCTCGTGACCTTCATGTCGCCGACCGTGGGAAGCGACAGGTTATCGACGCGCGTCCAGCGATCACCTGGCTTCACGCCCGGGGGAAGGACGGGCGCGAGCATCCCATGGAACGAGTTGTCGTCCATCGGCAATTCACCGCCGCCGATCTGCTCGGCCGAACGGACTTTGCCGTCCGGACCGACTAACACCTCGACGCCCGTTCCCGGCGGGATCGGAACGGCAACTTGGCGGCCCTCGGCGTTCACCGTCGCGCTGTCGAACGTGTAGCGGATCTTCGTCGAGCCGTCTTCGGCACGACCGACGACACGTTCGCTGAAGGTCATGTTCATGGTCGCTGCGAACGTCTTGGACTCGGTGCCCTCTCGGAAGCTCGTTGTGATGTCGGCAGTCACGAGGTAGCGGTTCGTCTCGTCGGCGACAAAGGCGCGCGTGAGCGAGCCTGCTTCGCGGACGTGAGCCGGGGCGTTGCCCGCCGCACCGGTCGCGGCGTCGCCACCACCGGCCAGGAACGACTTTGCAGCGAAGGCGGCGCCTCCGAGCATCGCGAAGACGAGCACGAGCAGAAGAGTCTTGTTGGGCGCGCGCTTTTCGGAGCCCGACGACACGATGAAGAGGTCGCCGGCCGGAGCCGGCGGCGTCACAGCCACAGCCACGGCGGGATCGACGGCGAGAGCGGCGGTGCCGTGCGTTGTCGGAAGCTGCGCGGCGGCGGCGGGCATCGCGAGGGGAGTCGGTGAGGCGACCATCGGCGGCGGCGCGACCGGCATCGGAACGCTCGACAGCGGTGCCGGCTGCGTCGACGGCATCGACGGAATCGACGTGGCCGGCGCCCCGAGAGGCTGCGGCGGAGTAAACCCGGTCTGCGCGTCGCCCAGCGGACGCGGCGCGGTGAAGCCGGATGTCGCGGCCGGCGGCTGCGCGGCGGGCCCTTCAGCTTCGGCAACGGCGGCGGCGATCAGGTCTGGCGAGATCGATGTCGGAAAGGCGGAAGCCTGGGCCGCCGGAGCGAATACCGTGTCGGGCTGCGGCGCCACGGGCTCGCCCATGGGAGCGGAAACCACTGCGGCGGGAACCGGCTGGGGGAGGGGAGCAGGCGCCGGGACCGTCGCGACCGGCGTGACGGCGATGCCGCCCGGCAGCGCGTGCCCCAGGAAACACTTCCCGTTCGGTCCGGCGGGAACTTCCATCCCGCACATGTCGCACCGAACCATTGCAGCCTCCAGTCGTCGATCGAACGTTCGTCCCCTGAAGATTCGGCGGAAGGCGCGTCCGGCTTGAAGGCAAAGCGTCCCGATGGTGACCGTTTTCATCCATTTGCCCGGGGCAAGATGTCGCTACAGTGAGCGCTCATGTTCCGAAGACGCCGATCTCAAGGCCCGATGCTCGCTGCGTTCCTCTACATGGCGAGCGCGCTGGACGACGCCCAGCGCGCTTTGCTGGCCGCGGTCCCCACGGCGCGCCACGACGGCGTCCCGCTGGCCGCGGCCATTGCCGCGTTCGAACGCGGCTTGGCCGAGGCCGCCGACCGGATGCCGGCGTGGCGCGCGGCCGAGACCGCCACACTCCATGCGGAATGCTCCGCGGCACTGATCGCGGCCCGCGCCGAGGTCGAGCGGCTCCGGCTCGAGCCGGGACGATTGACCTTCGAAGCGCTCAATGGACGCATCGGGGACGCACTGCATCCGCTCGAGGCTTTCGCCGACGCCGAGCAGGCGTTGCGTCGCGCCGGCTCCTAGGAAACGCGGAAGGTCAAGGCGTCATCGCCGGCGTCGATCTCGACTCGGTCGCCTTCGGCGAACTCCGCTTGCAGCAGTCGCATCGCAAGCGCGTCCTCGATCTCTTTGCGGATGAGCCGCTTGAGCGGCCGGGCGCCGTACGCCGGATCGAAGCCGCGTTCCGCCAGCCACTCGCGGGCCTTGTCCGTGAGCGACACATCAACCTTGCGTTCGGCCAGACGCGATTGAAGCCGCGCGACTTGGATGTCCACGATGCGGCGCAGATCGTCGGCAGACAGGCGGTGGAAGATCAGAACGTCGTCCACGCGGTTGATGAATTCGGGACGGAAGCCCGCCCGCATTTCGGCCATCACCGTCTCGCGCATCTGCTCGTCGGACAAGGTCGGGTCCATGATCGCGCCGCTTCCCAGGTTCGAGGTCATGATCACGATCGTGTTGCGGAAGTCGACGGTGCGTCCCTGCCCGTCGGTGAGGCGACCGTCGTCGAGCACCTGCAGCAAGATGTTGAACACGTCGGGATGCGCCTTTTCGATCTCGTCGAGCAGGATGACGCTATAGGAGCGTCGCCGGATCGCTTCGGTGAGCTGGCCGCCCTCTTCGTAGCCGACGTAGCCGGGCGGCGCGCCGACGAGACGCGATACGGCATGCCGCTCTTGATACTCGCTCATGTCGATGCGCACGAGCGCGCGTTCGTCGTCGAACAGGAACTCGGCCAGCGCGCGCGCCAGCTCGGTCTTTCCGACGCCGGTGGGCCCGAGAAACACGAACGATCCGATCGGTCGGTTGGGATCGGAAATGCCGCTGCGCGAGCGGCGGATCGCATTGGAGATCGCGGCGATCGCTTCGTCCTGTCCGACCACGCGTCCGTGCAGATTCTCTTCCATGTGGACGAGCTTTGCGATCTCGCCTTCCATCAGCTTCGTGGCCGGGATGCCGGTCCACGCGCTGACGACCTCGGCGATGTCTTCCTCGTCGACCTCTTCCTTCAAATATCGATGATCGGTCTGCAGCGCTGCGAGACGATCGGTCGCCGCGGCCAGATCGCGTTCGAGCCCGACGAGCGTTCCGTAGCGAAGCTCGGCGGCGCGTTCCAGGTCCCCGTCGCGTTCGGCGATCTCGGCGCTGGTTCGAACGTCCTCGATCCTGGTCTTGAGCCCACGAATGGCTTCGACGGCTTCCTTCTCTTGGGACCAGTGCGCCTTCATCGATGTTTCGCGTTCGCGCAGTTCCGCAAGCTCGGCTTCGATGCGCTCGAGGCGCTCCTTCGAGACATCGTCAGTTTCCTTCTTCAGCGCGGCGCGCTCGATCTCCAACCGCATGATCTGGCGAGTGAGGTCGTCGAGCTCGGTGGGCATCGAATCGATCTCGATCCGTAGACGCGAAGCCGCCTCGTCCACCAAGTCGATCGCCTTGTCGGGCAGGAAGCGGCCGGAGACGTTCCGGTTCGAAAGCACCGCGGCGGCGACGAGCGCCGCATCGGTGATGCGAACGCCGTGATGGACTTCGTAGCGTTCCTTCAGCCCGCGCAAGATCGAGATTGTGTCCTCAACGCTCGGTTCGCCGACGAACACCGTCTGGAATCGCCGTTCGAGCGCCGCGTCCTTTTCGATGTGCTTGCGATACTCGTCGAGCGTCGTCGCGCCTATCATGCGCAGTTCGCCGCGGGCAAGCATCGGCTTGATCATGTTGCCGGCATCCATCGCACCTTCCGCCGCACCGGCGCCCACGATTGTGTGCAGCTCGTCGATGAAGGTGATCACGCCGCCCTCGGATTCGGCGATCTCGCGGAGCACTGCTTTGAGCCGCTCTTCGAATTCGCCGCGGAACTTGGTGCCGGCGACCATGCCGGCAAGATCGAGCGCGATGACGCGACGGTTCTTCAGCGCCTCGGGAACGTCGCCGGCGACGATGCGCTGCGCGAGTCCTTCCACGATCGCAGTCTTCCCGACGCCCGGCTCTCCGATCAGCACCGGGTTGTTCTTGGTTCGCCGCGCAAGCACTTGCACGACACGGCGGATCTCGTCGTCGCGGCCGATCACCGGGTCCAGCTTGCCCTCGCGAGCCACGGCGGTCAGGTCGCGTCCGTACTTCTCGAGCGACTGGAACGTCCCCTCGGGCGTCTGCGACGTGACGTGCTGCGACCCGCGGATCTCTTGCAGCGCGGCGAGCACCGAGTCGCGGGTGATTCCGGCGCCCTTCAGCAAGGTCGCAACCGGACCGGCGACCTCGGTCAGCGCGAGCAGCAGATGCTCGGTCGAAGTGTAGTCGTCCTTGAGCGCTCGAGTTTCCTCGACGGCACGCTCGAGTACACGTGCGAGCGCAGGCGACCCGGCGACTTTCTGCTCGCCGCCTTCGACATACACGCGCGGCATTCGGTCGAGCAGTTCGGCGTTTCGGTCCCGCAGAGCGCGCGGCGAGGCGCCGATCCGTTGCACGACCGGGAAGACGACTCCTTCCGGATCGGCAACCAGCCCATCCAGAAGATGCTCGGGTTCGACGACTTGGTGATTGCGGGACGCCGCCAAGCGCTGCGCGGCCGCGACGGCCTCCTGCGCCTTGATCGTGAATCGCTCGAAGTTCATGCGACCGTCTCTCCTATCCGCCACCGAAAAGATCTTGAATGTCACGCCGAAGGACCAACGCCCCGCCGCTCGCGGAGGCCAGTTGCGCCTGCTCGCGCCGTACCCGCTCGACTTCGCCTTCGAGCACATCGAGCCGTTGTCGCGCGTCATCGAGTTCGCGTTGCAGGGCGATCACCACCTCGACGGCGGCAAGGTTCATGCCGTGCTCCTGTGTCATCGACTGGATCAGGCGCACGCGATCGATGTCGCGTTGCGAATAGCGGCGGTTGTTCCCGGCAGTACGCTGCGGAGCAAGGAGGCCTTTCCGTTCGTACATGCGCAGCGTCTGCGGGTGGACGCCGGACAGTTCGGCTGCGACCGAGATCACGTACAGCGCGCGGTCTCGGTGGTCGGTCAGGCGCTTCGCGGTCTTTGGGGTCGGGAACTCCATCCTCTACACCTCCAGGTGTGCGCGCAGCGCGCCGTTCTGCCGCGCGCGCAGTTGCTCGAGCAGCTCGCGCTCGTCCTCGCCGAACGATTCGGGGACTACGACGCGCACCGTCGCCAGCAAATCGCCACGACCGCCCTTCGGCTTGGGTGCACCGCGGCCCTTGACGCGGAACGTGCGGCCGGTTTGCGTCCCGGCCGGGAGTTTCAGCGTCACCGGACTTTCCAGCGTCGGAATCTTGACCTCCCCGCCGAGTGCGGCTTCGGCATAGCCGATCGGAACGTCCAGGGTCAGGTCGGCACCACTTCGGCCGAAAATCGGGTGCGACGCGACGCGCACGACCACAAACAGGTCGCCGGGTTGACCGCCACGCGGGCCGGCGCCGCCGCGACCGCGGGCGCGGATGCGCGCGCCGTCGTGGACTCCCGCCGGGATGCGAATCTTGACCTCATCGGTGCGTCGAACCGACCCGTCGCCGCCGCACGTTGCACATGGCTTGTCGATCGTGCGCCCCGAGCCCCCGCATGCACCGCAGGCTCGCTGGAAGGAAAACATTCCTTGGTCCTCTCCAACCATGCCGCTGCCCGCACATGCCCGGCAGGCGGTAACAGAGCTGCCGGGCGCCGCGCCGGTTCCGTCGCAGGCGGAACATGCCGCGTCGCGTTGAACGCGCACCGGAACGGTCGTTCCCTGCATCGACTGGTCGAAGGTGATGCGTGCTTCGGTTTCCAGGTCGGGCCCTCGAGCCGGGGCACGGCGGCGTCCACGGCCGCCGCCGAACAAGTCACCGAAGATCCCGCCCAGATCGCCGACATCTCCGATGTCGAACGTCGCGCTGCCACCTCTGCCGGGCGCTCCACGGAAACCGCTGCGCGCCATTCGTCGCGTCTGGTCGTACTCACTGCGGCTTTTCACATCCGACAAGACGTCATAGGCCTCGGAGATCCTCTTCATCGTCTCCTCGGCCGACGCATTGCCGGGATTCCGATCCGGATGATGCGTGCGAGCCAGCTTTCGATATGCGCGCTTGATGTCCTCGGCGCTCGCGTTCTCCACCACGCCGAGGACGGCGTAGAAGTCCTTGTCGAGCCAGTTCGCGTTCATCCGATTCTGCGTCGCTCCTTCAGCCCTTCGAAACCGACACCATCACCGGACGGACCACCCGGCCCTTGAGCGTGTAGCCCGTGCGCATCACCTCGGCGACGTGCCCCGCGGGGATATCGGATGCGACGTGCATGACTGCCTCGTGCACCTCGGGATCGAACGGCTTGCCCTCGGCGTCGATTTCTTCGAGCCCTTCTTTCTTCAGCACTTCCAGCAGTTCGCCGTAGACCAATTCCACGCCGCGCAAAAACTCCCTATCGTTCTTGGTGCGATCGGCGGCGACGATCGCGAGCCGGAACGAATCCAGCACCGGAAGCAGCCGTTCGACCAGTGCCGCGGAAGCCCGCTCCAGCACCGCCGTCTGCTCGCGGAGCATGCGCCTCTTGTAGTTCTCGAACTCGGCCTTCAAGCGCCGCGCATCGTCAAGATGGGACTGCGCTTCGCTTCGGAGCCGCTCGATCTCCCTCGTCATCCCATCGTCGTCCGGAGCGGTCTCGTCGGCCCCGGACGCGTCTTCGCGCATTGGGGAAGCATCGGAGTTTGCGCGCGACATCTCGTCCGGGGCCTGCGAGGCCGCGCCCGCGGCGGCCTCCGGCGCGGCCGGCTCATCGCCGCTCATCGCGCCACCTTGATCTCGCTCACTGTTCATGCGCCTTCGCCTTCGTCCACGATCTCCGCGTCCACCACATCGCCCTGCGGGGGCTCGCCGCCACGATCGGCGTCCTGTTCGGCGCCGGCGGCGCCGCCCGCCTGCTGTGCGGCGTATACGGCCTGGCCGATCTTCTGCGCCGCGGTCGACAGCCGCCCGGCCGCGTCGTTGATCGCCTGTGCGTCTGAGCCGGCGAGCGCTTCCTTCGTCTCGGCGAGCGCCTTCTGAATCTCGTCGGCGTCCCCCGGCGGCAGCTTGTCGCCGTGCTCGCCGAGCATCTTCTCGGTTTGGTAGACGAGGTTGTCGGCTTGGTTGCGCGCTTCGGCCTCGGCGCGGCGCTTCTTGTCTTCGTCGGCCGACGCATCAGCGTCGCGCATCATCCGGTCGATCTCGTCCTTCGGCAGCGCGGTACCGCCGGTGATCGTCATCGCTTGCTCTTTGCCGGTCGCGGTGTCCTTGGCCGAGACTTGCACAATGCCGTTTGCATCGATGTCGAATGCAACCTCGATCTGGGGCATGCCTCGCGGCGCCGACGCGATACCGACCAATTGGAACTTGCCGAGCGAGCGCACGGCCGCAGAGGTCGCCATCTCGCCTTCGCCCTGCAGGACGTGGATCTCGACCGTCGTCTGTCCGTCCTCGGCCGTGGTGAAGATGTCGCTCTTACGGGTCGGGATCGTGGTGTTGCGTTCGATCAACTTGGTGAAGATGCCGCCCTTCGTTTCGACGCCGAGCGTGAGCGGCGTGACGTCGAGCAGCAGCACGTCTTTGACCTCGCCCTTGAGCACACCGGCTTGAATCGCGGCGCCGATGGCCACGACCTCATCCGGGTTGACCCCCTTGTGCGGATCCTTGCCACCGGTTAGTTCCCTGACCAGGTTTTGGATCATCGGCATGCGTGAGGACCCACCGACCAGGATCACGTGGTCGATGTCCTTCACGTCCATCCCGGCGTCCTTGATCGCCAAGTTGAACGGCTCGCGGCAGCGGTCGACCAGGTCGGCCGTCATCCGCTCGAACTCGGTCCGGGTGAGCTTGAGTTCCATGTGCAACGGACCGTCGGCCGTCGCGGTGATGAACGGCAGGTTGATCTGGGTCTGCTGGACCTGGGACAGCTCGATCTTGGCCTTCTCCGCGGCCTCCTTGAGGCGCTGGAGGGCCATGTTGTCGGCCGACAGGTCGACGCCGTGGGCCGCCTTGAACTGGCCGACCAACCAGTCGATGACACGCTGGTCCCAGTCGTCGCCGCCCAGCTTGGTGTCGCCGTGAGTGGCCTTGACCTCGAACACGCCGTCGCCGATCTCGAGGATGGAGATGTCGAAGGTGCCGCCGCCGAGGTCGTAGACGGCGATGGTCTCGTCCTCCTCCTTGTCGAGGCCGTAGGCGAGGGAGGCAGCGGTGGGCTCGTTGATGATGCGCAGGACCTCGAGGCCGGCGATGCGGCCCGCGTCCTTGGTGGCCTGCCGCT
>DASWHR010000114.1:0-3297 GCA_036398095.1 Actinomycetota bacterium | reverse complement strand
GGGCGTTCCACCGGATCACCGGCATCGCGGTCTTCCTCTTCCTTCTGGCGCACATCCTGGACACGGCGCTGGTCGGATTCGGCCCGGACTTCTACAACCGTGTCGTCGCGGTCTATCACCATCCGCTCATCCGGCTGCTCGAGATCGGCTTGGCGGCAATGGTGCTGTTCCATGCACTCAACGGGCTTCGAATCATCGCGATCGACTTCTTTCCGCGGCTCGCGGACCGTCAGCAAGAGCTGTTCAGCTATGTGATGGGCTTGTATCTGATCCTGATGGCGCCGACCCTGTACTTCATGGGCAAGGGCTTCTTCGACTCTCTCTAAGACGATGGCGACTGCGACTCCGACCCGGCCCCGCCCCGCGCGGCGGGCCGCCGCGCGTCCCGCGAACGGCTCGCGATTCGAGCTATGGACGTGGTATTTCATGCGGCTGTCGGGCATCGTGCTGGTGTTTCTGGTGCTCGGCCACTTCACGATCGTGCATCTGATCGACACCGGCGTGGACCGCGTCGACTTCGCGTTCGTCTCGGGCCGCTGGGCGAGCCCCTTCTGGCAGGCCTACGACGGGGCGATGCTGGTGCTGGGATTGATGCACGGCACCAACGGCATGCGTGTCGTCGTCGAAGACTACGTGCGCGCCTCGCGCATCCCGTTCTACAAGGGCCTTCTGTACGTGTCGGCCTTCGCGATGCTCGTCCTCGGTCTTCTGATCATCATCACCTTCGATCCCACCCGGGGATTCTCCACCGTCCTGCGAGGATGAGCCGATGACGACGATCCACGAATTCGACGCCGTCATCATCGGCGCCGGCGGCGCCGGGATGCGCGCCGCCTTGGAGGCATCGCAGCACGTGCGAACCGCCGTGATCACGAAGCTGTACCCGACGCGGTCGCACACCGGCGCGGCGCAAGGCGGTATGTGCGCGGCGCTCGCGAACGTCGAAGAGGACAACTGGGAGTGGCACGTCTACGACACGGTCAAGGGCGGCGACTTCCTGGTTGACCAGGACGCGGCCGAGATCATGTGCAAGGAAGCGATCGACGCGGTCCTGGAACTCGAGCGATGGGGCCTGCCGTTCAACCGAACCCCGGAAGGAAAGATCGATCAGCGACGCTTCGGCGGGCACACCGCCGAGCACGGCAAGGCGCCGGTCAAGCGCGCGTGCTACGCCGCCGACCGGACCGGGCACATGATCCTGCAGACGCTCTATCAGCAGTGCATCAAGCAAGGCGTCCAGTTTTTCAACGAGTTCTACGCGCTGGACCTGGTCATGTCGGGCGACCGGGTCGCGGCCGTCGTGGCCTACGAGCTGGCGACGGGCGAGCTGCACGTGTTCCGCTGCAAGGCCGCGATGTTCGCCACCGGCGGCTACGGCAAGGTCTTCAAAGTGACGTCGAACGCGCATGCGCTGACCGGCGACGGCTGCGGCGTCGTGCTGCGCCGCGGCCTGCCGCTGCAGGACATGGAGTTCTACCAGTTCCATCCGACCGGCATCTACGGGATCGGAATCCTGCTGTCCGAAGCCGCGCGCGGCGAAGGAGGCATTCTTCGAAATTCGACCGGCGAGCGATTCATGGAGCGCTACGCGCCCACGATCAAGGACCTCGCACCGCGCGACATGGTCAGCCGCGCGATCTACTTCGAGATCAAAGAAGGCCGCGGCTGCGGTCCCAAGCAAGACCACGTTCTGCTCCACGTCGATCACCTGGATCCCAAGATCGTCGAAGAGAAGCTGCCCGACATCACCGAGTTCGCGCGGATCTATCTGGGCGTCGAGCCGCTCACCGAGGGCGTTCCGATCCAGCCGACCGCGCACTACGCGATGGGCGGCATCCCGACCAACGTGGACGGGCAGGTGATCGCGGACGAGTCGGGCGTGCAGGTGCCCGGGTTGTACGCCGCCGGAGAATGCGCCTGCGTGAGCGTCCACGGCGCGAACCGGCTCGGCACGAACTCGCTGCTCGACATCGTGGTGTTCGGCCGTCGCGCCGGCAAGTCGCTCGCCGACGAAGCTCGGCGCCTGACCCTGGCCGACCTGCCGGCACATCCCGAACGCGACGTCGCCGCGTTGCTGGAAGACTTGATGGACAAGGCGAGGGTCGACTCGCCCGGACGAATCCGCGAACGGATGCAGCAAACCATGGACGACAACGCCGGCGTCTACCGCACCGAAGACACGCTGCGGGCGCAAGAGGCGGTTCTGGAGGAGTTGCAGGACCGCTACGCGCGCCGCGTCGGCGTCATGGACAAATCGCGCAGCTTCAACACGGATCTGCTGGAGGCAGTCGAGCTGGGGTTCCTGCTGGACCTGGCGCAGACGCTGGTGCACGCCGCGCGCGCCCGAACCGAGAGCCGAGGCGGCCACTATCGCGGCGACTATCCCACCCGCGACGACGTCAACTGGCTCAAGCATTCGCTAACCTGGAAGACGGGCGACGGCCTGAAACTCGGCTCGCGTCCGGTTACGATCACGAACTACCAGCCGGAAGAACGCAAGTACTAAAAGGGGGCGGCCATCATGACCTGGACGAAGAGCCTGGACACCATCGTGAGCGAGCGGCACCTGCTCGACCATCCCTTCTACACCGCCTGGACGCGCGGCGAGCTGACGATCGACGCCCTGCGCGGCTACGCCGGCCAGTACTACAAGCACGTCGCGGCCTTCCCGACCTACCTGTCGGCGATCCACTCGCGCACCGAAGACATCACCACCCGCCAATACCTGCTCGAGAATTTGAACGACGAAGAGCAGGGCGACGAGAACCATCCCGAACTGTGGCTGCGCTTCGCCGAAGGGCTCGGGGCGCAGCGCGAGCAGGTTCGCGGCGCCGCCGCGCTGCCCGAGACGGCCGAATGCGATCGCGTCTTCCGCGAGATCGTCACGACCGCCTCGCCGTCCGCGGCGCTCGCCGCCCTCTACGCCTACGAATCGATGGTCCCCGCGGTCGCGCAGTCCAAGATCGACGGCCTGAAGGACCACTACCGCATCGACGACGCCGAGACGATCAAGTTCTTCACCGTGCATCTGGAAGCCGACGTCTGGCACGCGCAGGTCGCTCGCGACTTGCTGGAAGGCGCACCTGAAAACGTGCGCGCCGAAGCCGAAGCGGTAACCCGACGCGCGCTTGACGCGCTCTGGATGCTGCTCGACGGCGTCGTTCGCGAACACGCGCCGGAGGCCGCTGCGTGAGTCTTTTGAAGAAAAAGGCTCCACCGACCGAAGTCGAAGTCCAAGTCCTGCGGTTCGATCCGGAGGCGGATTCCGAACCGCACTGGGCGTCCTACGTCGTTCCG
>DASWHR010000113.1:0-2233 GCA_036398095.1 Actinomycetota bacterium | reverse complement strand
CCTGGTCGAGCGCGCGCTCGACCGCCAGGCCGCGCATCCCGAGCCGCACGCGCCCGCGGGCCCGTTCCCGGTCGCGACGCAGCGGCGCGTCGGCGAACGCTTCATGCGGCTGCTCGGCTTCGACTTCCATCACGGACGCCTCGACGAGACGCTGCACCCGTTCTGCTCCGGCGTGCCGGAGGACGTGCGCGTGACCACGCGCTGGGACGAGGAGGCCTTCTTCGACGGGCTGATGGCGGTGCTGCACGAGACCGGGCATGCGCTCTACGAGATCGGCCGCCCGCGCGACTGGCGCGGCCAGCCGGTCGGCACGGCGCGCGGCATGGTGATGCACGAAAGCCAGTCGCTGATCATCGAGATGCAGGCCTGCCGCAGCCCGGAGTTCCTGTCCTTTGCCGCGCCGATCCTTCGGGAAGAGTTCGGCGGCGACGGCCCGGCCTGGTCGCCCGACAACGTCCATCGGCTCTATACCCGCGTCGCGCGCTCGCTCATCCGGGTCGACGCCGACGAGGTGACCTATCCGCTGCACGTCATCCTGCGCTACCGGCTCGAACGCGCGCTGCTCGCGGGCGAGCTCGAGGTCGACGACCTGCCGGGAGCCTTCACGGAGGGCATGCGCGCGCTGGTCGGCGCGGAACCCCCGGACGACCGGCGCGGCGTGCTGCAGGACATCCACTGGTACTCGGGCACGATCGGCTATTTCCCGACCTATACGTTGGGCGCCATGGCGGCGGCGCAGCTCTTCGCCGCGGCGAAGCGCGACAAGCCGGAGCTGCCCGCCTGCCTCGCCGTGGGCGAGTTCGCGCCGCTCGTCTCGTGGCTCCGCGAGCACGTGCACGGCAAGGGCTCGCTGGAGGCGACCGATGCGATCATCGAACAGGCGACCGGAAGCCGGCTCGGGACGGAGGCCTTCAAGGCGCATCTCGCGGCGCGGTATCTGGAATAGCCCGCGATCGATCCGGTCGCGGTCCATTGTGACTATTCTAACCATATTGCCTATATTGACTATTATGACTATTATGACCATATCGGTCGATCCGAAGGACCATGACATGGAAGATTGGAGCGTCGCTCGAGCGAAGGCGAAGCTGAGCGAGGTGATCGAGCGCGCCAAGACGGAAGGCCCGCAAACCATCACGCGCCACGGCAAGCGCGCCGTCGTCGTCGTTTCCGCCGAGGAATGGGACCGGAAGACCAAACGCAAGGGCACCCTCGCCGACTTCCTTCTGTCGTCGCCGTTCCGCGGATCGGGGATCAAGATCGAGCGACTCAAGACCAAGCTGCGTGACGTGGACCTTTGAGCTACCTCCTCGACACGAACGTCGTTTCGGAACCGATGAAGCCGGCTCCGGACGCGGGTGTCGTAGCCTGGCTCGCCGACGTCGACGAGGCGAACCTGTACTTGAGTGCGGTGTCGTTCGCGGAGTTGCACCGCGGCGTCGAACGGATGGCGTCCGGGCACCGCCGGGATCGGCTGGATGCGTGGCTGCAGGAGGATTTGGCGGAGCGGTTCGCCGGACGGATTCTGCCGGTCGATCTGGTCGTCGCGGATCAATGGGGGCGGATCGTTGTGCAGCGCGAACGGCGCGGCCGCCCGATCGGACACATGGACGCCCTGATCGCTGCGACAGCACGAGTGCACAGTCTCACCTTGGTGACGCGCAACGCGGCCGACTTTGAATTCGTTGTCGAGAAAGTCCTGAACCCTTGGGCCGTGGCGTAGCGACAAGCGCTCCGTCCGATGCCCGTTCCCTTGTGGCGCGCCGCGCGTCATGATGCCGGGTATGAACGATCCAAGCGGATCGAGACAGGGGAGGACACGATGGCAAAGGCGACACGCAGGAAATCGGCGGCGAAGCGCACCCGCAAACCGGCCGCGCGGCCGGCGGCGCGGCGCCGCGCACCCGTGCGGGCGGCCGCGCCGGCCCGGCGCATCCGGCAGGTGACGTCCGACCGGGTGCCGGAACCCGCCGGCCCCACCTATTCGAACTGCCTCGTCGTCGGCGACACGGTTTTTCTCGCCGGCATGACGGCGGGCGACGGAAGGGGCGGCATCCTCGGCAACGGCACGCCGCACGGCCAGGCGCGCCAATGCTTCCTGAAGATCCGCCGCATGCTCAAGGAAGCGGGATGCTCGATGAAGGACGTGGTGAAGCTCACCGTGTACGTCACCGACATCGGCATCCGCCCCGACGTGACGCGGGCGCGCGCCGAGTTCTTCACCCCGCCGATG
>DASWHR010000112.1:0-17201 GCA_036398095.1 Actinomycetota bacterium | reverse complement strand
CCGGCTGTCGGATCTGCAAGGGGACAGGCTGGGTCGAGATCGGTGGGGCGGGGATGGTGGACCCCGAGGTGTTTCGTCACGTCGACTACGACAGCGAGAAGTACACCGGGTTCGCGTTCGGAATGGGCATCGAGCGGATCGCAATGACCGCATGGCCGGTCGGGGACATCCGCAACCTTTTCGAAAACGACCTTCGCTTTCTGGGACGGTTCGCCGGATGAGAATCCCTCTTTCTTGGCTGCGCGAGTTCGCGCCGGTCGAAGCGCCGGCCGACGACATCGCGTCGCGGCTCGCGATGCGCGGCTTCGCCGTCGACGAGATTATCGTCACCGGCGGGGAGATTCGGGACGTCGTCGTCGGGAAGGTGCTCGAGATCCGCGATCATCCGACCTCGACCAAGCCGCTGGTGCTCGTGCGAGCCGATGTCGGCGTCGGTGAGCCGCTTCGCATCGTCTGCGGAGCGCGCAACTTCGCCGCCGGCGACCTGGTGCCCGTCGCCGTGCCCGGCGCCCGGCTGCCCGGCGGCTTCGAGATCACGCGCCGGATGCTGGCCGGCGAAGAGTCCAACGGGATGCTCTGCTCCGCCCGCGAGCTGGGGATCTCCGACGATCACACCGGGATCATGGTGCTCGGCGACGGTGTGAAGGTCGGCGACGACGTCGTGGCCTCATTGGGGCTCGACGACACCATCTTCGACCTGGACGTCACACCCAACCGGCCCGACGGGCTGTCGGTGCTCGGCATCGCCCGCGAAGTCGCCGCCGCCTACGACCTGTCGCTCGTGGATCCGGCGATCGACGTGCCCGAGGCAGGGGAGAACGCAGCCAGTCTGGCGACCGTCACCGTCAAGGATTCGAAAGGCTGCCCCCGCTACGTCGCGCGAATCGCAACCGGGTTGTCCAACGGCGCCTCTCCGTGGTGGATGCAGCGGCGGCTGCTCGCATGCGGAATGCGTCCGATCTCGGCCATCGTGGACATCACCAACTACGTCCTGCTCGAACGCGGTCATCCGCTCCACGCCTTCGACTTGGCCCGCCTCGACGGTCGGGCGATCGTCGTGCGACGCGCCAAGAAGGGCGAGCGAATGCACACGCTCGACGACGTCGAACGGTCGCTGGACCCGGAAGACCTGTTGATCTGCGATGCGTCCCGGCCCGTGGCGGTCGCCGGCGTGATGGGCGGGCGCGACGGCGAAGTCGACGGCGGAACGCAGCAGATCGTGTTGGAGTCCGCCCTGTTCGACTCCACCCGCGTGCTGCGCACCGCGCGGCGATTGGGGCTCCGCACCGAAGCCTCGGTCCGATTCGAGCGCGGCGTCGATCCGGCCGCGCCGCGCCGAGCCGCGGACCGCGCGATGGCGCTGATCGCGCAGATCTGCGGCGGCACCGTTGCGCCGGGCGCGATCGACGCGGGAGCGGCGCCGAAACCGCGCAAGCCGGTCCGCGTCTCGGTCGCGACCGTCAACGCCCGCATCGGGATCGCGGCGACCGCCGCCGAGATGACTGCCGCGCTCACCGCGCTCGGCTGCGAGGTCACCGCCGGCTCGCGGACGACGCTGCGCGTCACCCCGCCAACGTGGCGAGGCGACATCACGATCGAAGAAGACCTGATCGAGGAAGTCGCGCGCGTCCACGGCTACGACAACGTCCCCGTCCGGCTGCCGCAGGGCGGACGCGTCGGCGGGCTCACGCGCGAGCAATCGCTGCGCCGCGTCGCTCGCCGCGCGTTGATGGGGGCCGGACTGTCGGAGGCGCAAACCCTGTCGCTGATCTCGCCGGCGTTCGCCGACCGGATCGCCTTGCCGCCCGATCACGCGTGGCGCTCGGTCTTGCACGTGACCAACCCGCTGTCCGAAGACGAATCCATCCTGCGCCCGTCCTTGCTGCCGGGCCTGCTTCTGGCCGCTCGCCACAACATCGCGCGGCGACTGCCGTCCGTCGCGCTGTTCGAAATCGGCACCGCCTTCTCGCCCTCGCGCGAGGAGCTGCCGGCCGAATCGCTCCAAGTGGCCTGGATCCTCGCCGGTGTCGCGCCCGACGGGTGGCACGCTCCCGATCGGCCGCTCGACTTCTACGACGCCAAAGGCGCGTTCGAATCCCTCGCCGACGCCTTGGGGATTCGGGATGTGTCGGCGCGCCCCGCCGAAGGCCGGGAGCCGTTCCATCCCGGCCGCCTGGCCGACCTGTACGCCGGATCGCAGCTCGCCGGCATCGTCGGCGAGCTCCACCCGCGCGTGATCGAGGCGCTCGATCTTCCGGCCCGCACCGCGGCCGGCGTTGCGGATCTGCGCGTGCTGATCGGCGCGGCCGACGCGGCGCGGGACGTGCCGCTTCCGCGCTTCCCCTCGGTCGGGCGCGACCTTGCCGTGGTCGCCGCCGACGACGTCCCGGCCGCCGAGATCGCCGCCGCGGTCGCCGAGGCGGCCGGCCCGCTTCTGGCTTCGGTCGTCCCGTTCGATGTCTATCGCGGCGACCAGGTCGCCGCCGGCCACCGCAGCGTCGCGTTCGCCTTGCAGTTCCGCGATCCCGACCGAACGCTGACCGACGCCGAGGTCGACGCGGCCGTTGCCCGGACGCTCGACGCCGTCGCCGCACGCGGCTGGACGCTGCGCTCCTGACCCCCTGGAGCGGGTTGCATAGATATGCACTAACCTGTATCGTCATGCGAACAGCCGCCGGGAAGGAGGGATCGTGCCGTATCGAGCCGTCGTCGTGGGAGCCTCGGGCTACAGCGGAGCCGAGCTGCTCCGGCTGCTCGCCGGCCATCCGGCGATCGAGGTCTCCGCCGCCACCTCGCGCGAGTTCGCCGGCGCGGACATCGCCACCGTCTACCCGAACCTGGCGGCCTACGCCGGCCGCAGCTTCGTGGCGCTGGACGAGGCCGACCTGGAGGCGGCCGACATCGTGTTCCTCGCGCTGCCACACGGCGCTTCGATGGCCGTCGGCGCGCCGCTGGCCGCGGCCGGAGGACGCATCGTGGACTTCTCGGCCGACTTCCGCCTCGCCGACGCCGGGCTCTACCGGACCTGGTACGGCGCCGAACACTCCGCTCCGGAATGGCTCGGCAAATGGGTCTACGGCTTACCCGAGTTGCACCGCGATCAGATCCGAGGCGCGGCGCTGGTCGCGAATCCCGGGTGCTATCCCACCGCGGCCACGCTCGCGCTCGCGCCGCTGCTCGCCGCGGGGCTGATCGAGCCGGCCGGCATCACCATCGCCGCATCCTCGGGCGTGTCGGGCGCCGGCCGCGGCATGAACGCCGGCGTGCATTTCTCGCACGTGGATGCCAGCGTCAAGGCTTACGGGCTCGGCACGCACAAACACACACCGGAGATCGAGCAAGAGCTGTCCATCGCTGCCGGCGCCGCCACCACGGTCACGTTCGTGCCGCATCTGGTCCCCACGGCGCGCGGTCTTCTGGCCACCTGCGTCGCACGGCTCGCGGCCGGCGCTACGGCGGCCTCGGTTCGCGACGCGGTCGCGGAGCGCTATGCCGGGGAGCCGTTCGTTCGCGCGACGCCGTCGCCGCCCGAGACGAAGTACGTCTCCGGCTCGAACGGCGCGCACGTGCATGCCACGGCCGACGAACGCACGGGCGCGGCGATCGTCGTCTGCGCGATCGACAACCTCGGGAAAGGCGCGGCCGGACAGGCGCTGCAGAACGCGAACCTGATGCTGGGACTGGACGAGACGGCCGGACTAACTGCAGGAGGGATCTACCCATGACGCTGCCCAAGGGGTTCGCCTACGCCGGCGTCGCGGCCGGCATCAAGCCCGGCGGCGGGCTGGATGTCGGGCTGCTCGTCTCGGATCGCCCGGCGACTGCAGCCGGCGTCCTGACCGCGAACCGTTTTCAGGCGGCGCCGATCATCGTGTCGAAGAAGCATCTTCGGCGCGGTGCCGCGCGCGCCGTCGTGGCGAACGCGGGCAACGCCAACGCGTGCACCGGCCCGCTGGGTCTGGCCGACGCCGAGGCGATGGCGGCGACGGCCGGCGCCGCGCTCGGCATCAAAGCGACACAGGTGCTGGTCGCATCGACGGGCGTGATAGGACGCGCCCTCGACATGCCCAAGATCCGCGCAGGAATCGATGCCGCCGCTGGGGCGCTCGGAACCGATCCGGCGCCGCTGGCCGGCGCGATCATGACCACCGACACGCGACCCAAGACCGCGCGCGCCGCAGCCGGGAACGCCACCGTCTTCGGCGTCGGGAAAGGCGCCGGGATGATCGCCCCCGAGATGGCGACCATGCTCTGCTTCATCGCGACCGACGCGCCGGTTTCGCGCTCCGTGCTGACCGCGGCGGTGCAAGGCGCGGCCGCGGGTTCGTTCAATCGGATCAGCGTCGACGGATGCATGTCCACCAACGACTGCATCTTCGTGCTCGCCAACGGCGCCACCGGCGGCGATGCGATCGAAGCCGGCGACCCGCGAGAGCCCACGCTCACGGGCGCCATCGCGCAGGTATGTCTGTCCTTGGCCCGGCAGATCGTGGAAGACGGAGAGGGTGCGACCAAGGTTGTCGAGGTCACCGTCCGCGGCGGCGCCGACGCCCGGGAGGCGCGCGCGGCGGCGCGCACGATCGCCGACTCGGTGCTGCTGCGATGCGCGATCGGCGGCGCCGACCCCAACTGGGGGCGCGTGCTCGCGGCGCTCGGCACCGCGCCGATCCCGCTCGACCCGAACATGGTCGACGTGTGGCTCGGCGGCGAGAAGGTCGCCGAGCGCGGCGCGATCGGGCCGGGCGACCTGGACAAGGCCGCGGCCGCGATGCGCGACCGCGATGTCGAAATCTTGGTCGACATGCACCGGGGCGATCACGTCGCGACGGTCCTGACCAACGATCTCACAGCCGAGTACGTCGCGATCAACGGGGACTACACCACATGACGTCCCACGATCAGAGTCTCATCGCCCGCGCGCGGACGCTGATGGAGGCGCTTCCCTACATCAAGCGCTATCACGGCCGCACCATCGTCGTGAAATACGGTGGCGCGGCAATGGAGGATCCGTCGCTGCGCGCGTCGTTCGCGAGTGACGTCGTCCTGATGCGATATGTCGGCATGCACCCCGTCGTCGTTCACGGTGGCGGCCCGCAAGTGTCCGAACACATCCGGCGCCTCGGCGGTGAGCCGAAGTTCTCGGGCGGGTACCGCGTCACGACCGCCGACGATCTCATGGTCGCGCGGATGGTGCTGTGCGGCGTGATCAACAAGGACATCGTCACGCTGATCAACCGTCACGGCACGCTCGCCGCCGGCGTCAGCGGCGAAGACGGGCGGCTGCTCACGGTCACGCCCAAGGATCCCGCGCTCGGCTATGTCGGCGAGATCGTCAGCGCGAACCCCGCGATCCTAACCGACCTGCTTCGAGACTTCATCCCGGTCGTCGCATCCCTCGGCGTGGACGATGCGGGGCAGCCCTACAACGTCAACGCCGACGAGGTCGCCGCGGCGCTGGCCGCAGCACTCGGCGCAGACAAGCTGATCTATCTCACCAACGTCGAAGGGATCCTCGACGGGGCCGGTTCGCTGATCCGCACGCTCGCACTCGGCGACGCGGCGGCGCTGCAGTCCTCGGGCGCGCTCAGCGAAGGGATGATCCCGAAGTTGCAGAGCGCGGTGGACGCGGTCAAGGCCGGTGTGCCGAAGGCGACCATCCTGGACGGCCGCGTCGAGCACGCGTTGCTGCTGGAAGTGTTCACCGACCAGGGAGTGGGAACGATGGTGACGCCGTGACCGCATTCGACGCCATCCGCACCCGCGACGACGCCTGCGTCATGCAAACCTACGGGCGCGCGCCGGTCGCGTTCGTGCGCGGTGAAGGCGTGCGCCTCTGGGACTCCGAGGGTCGCGAGTATCTCGACTTCCTCGCCGGGATCGCGGTCGCGAGCACCGGCCACGCGCATCCGGCCGTTACCGCTGCCATCAGGGAACAGGCCGGCACGCTCGTGCACGTGTCCAACTTGTTCTACACCGAGCCGCAGGGGCTGCTCGCGGAGCGGCTCCACGGATTGCTCGGCTGGGGCCGCACGTTCTTTTCGAACTCGGGCGCGGAAGCCAACGAATGCGCGATCAAGCTGGCCAGACGATCGACCGGCCGTGCCGGCTTAGTGACGGCGGCAGGATCGTTTCACGGGCGCACCGTCGCGACGCTGGCCGCGACCGGCCAGCCGGCCAAGCACGTGCCCTTCGCGCCGCTGCCGCCCGAGCTGATGAATCACGTTCCGTTCAACGACCAGGACTCCCTCGACGCCGCGATCGGCGACGACACCTCCGCGGTGCTGCTGGAAGTCGTGCAAGGGGAGGGCGGCGTCAATCCTGCGACGCCCGAGTATCTGCACGCCGCCCGAAAGTTGTGCGACGAGCGAGGCGCGCTGCTGATCTTCGACGAAGTCCAGACCGGCCTCGGCCGCACCGGGACATGGTTCGCGTTCCAGCACGCCGGCGTCGAACCGGACATCGTCACGCTCGCAAAGGCGCTCGGCGGTGGTCTGCCCATCGGCGCGTGCATCGCCCGCGAACGGGTCGCCGCCGCGTTCGCCCGCGGCGATCATGCAACGACTTTCGGGGGCGGGCCGGTTCCGTGTCGCGCCGCGCTGGCGGTCCTCGACGTGATCGAGCAAGAGGATCTGGTGCAGAATGCAGCCGCAATGGGCGACCGGTTGATCCGCCGGCTGGGCGAGGCGACCGCGGGCAACGATCTCGTTGCCGGCGTGCGCGGCCTCGGCTTGCTCGTCGGCGTCCAGCTGACCGCCGACCGCAGCGCCGAAGCGGTCGAGCGCTGTCTCGCCGAAGGCCTGATCGTGAACAACGTCACGCCGTCGACGATCCGGCTGTCGCCGCCGCTGCTCGTCGGCGCCGGCGATGTCGACCGGGCCGCCGGCATCCTCGGCAGCGTGCTCGCGCAGATGGGACGCGCCGGTGAATGAACGCGGCGCGGCCGGGTCCTGGCTCCTCGCCTTCGTGGTGCTCGCCGCCGGCGGGCTCGGAACGCTGATCGGCGTCGGCTGCTTGGTATCGGCCAACACCTGCCCGTTCCGCGATCAACCGAAGCAAACCTCCCGGGACGGCAGGGAACTGTTCCTCGCCAACTGCGCCGCATGCCACGGCCGCAACGGAGAGGGACGAAGCGGTCCGTCTTTGATCGCGGGGCCGATCGCGACCGCGTCGGCCGACGAGCTTCTGGCCAAGATCTCGCGCGGCAAGCCCCTCGCCGGGATGCCTCGCTTCTCTCGCTCGCTCGACGAAGACCAAGTCCGAGCGGTCGCCGGCTACGTGTTCGCCTTCCGCGGCTCGCCGCCGCCCGGCCAATCCCCGTCCCCATCCCCTTCGCCATCTCCTTCGCCATCTCCTTCGGAGGCTTCCCCGTGAGCGATCTTCCGCTGATCTTGATCGTCGAGGACGACCCGTCGGTGATCGAACTCGAACGCGTCCTGCTCGAAGACGAAGGCTACGAGGTGATCACGGCCAAGGACGGACTCGAAGGTTTGCTGAAAACCGAGTTTCGCCGGCCGGCGCTCATCCTGCTCGATCTGATGATGCCGGTGGTCGACGGCGCGCGCATGTTCGAGGAGCTGCGCACCGACGAACGGTTTGCCTTTACGCCGATCGTGATCGTGACCGGCATGGCCGACGCCCACGACATCTTCGACGAGCTCGTCGGCCGCGAGAACGTGATCATCAAGCCGTTCGGCCTGGATGAGCTGCTGGTGCGCGTCGCGGCGCTTGCCGGCCCGGGACGGAGGGATCCAAAATGACCGTGCGGCACTTCCTGTCGTCCACATCGGTCACGCCGGACGAGATGAGCGCGATCCTGGACCGGGCTGCCGAGATGAAGGCAAAGCGCGAACCGTCGGCCCGGCTCGCCGGCCGTACCGTCGCCATGATCTTCGAGAAACCCTCCACGCGAACCCGCGTCTCGTTCGAGGTCGCCATCGGCGAGCTGGGAGCGCGCGCGCTCGCGCTGTCGGCCGCCGAGCTTCAACTCGGCCGCGGCGAGACCGTCGCCGACACCGGCCGCGTTCTGGGCCGCTACGTGCACGGCATCGTGGTGCGCACCTTCGGTCAGGACCGGGTCGAAGACCTCGCGGCGTCGTCCGGCATCCCCGTCGTCAACGCCCTAACCGATCACGAGCATCCGTGTCAGGCGCTCGCCGATCTGCTCACGATTCGCGAGCGGTTCGGAACGCTCTCCGGTCGCAGCCTCGCCTACGTCGGCGACGGCAACAACGTCGCGCATTCGCTGCTGCTCGCCGGCGCGATGGCCGGCATGCGCGTGGCCGTCGCCACGCCACCCGGCTACGAACCGGACGCAAGCGTCGTCTCCGAGGCAACGTCCATCGCGGCCGCAACCGGAGGAGCGATCGAGTGCGGTGACGATCCGGCCGCGCTGGTCAGCGGCGCCGACGCCGTCTACACCGACGTGTGGGCCTCGATGGGCCGCGAGGCCGAGCAGGCGGCGCGGGTGCGGGCGTTCGCGGGATTCCAGGTGGACGAGGCGCTGATGCGGCATGCGAAGCCGGATGCGATCGCGCTGCATTGCCTCCCAGCGCACCGCGGAGAAGAGATCGCCGCCGGCGTCATCGACGGCGCGCAGTCGGCCGTATGGGACCAGGCCGAAAACCGGCTTCACGTTCAGAAGGCGTTGCTGGAATGGCTGCTCGGCTAAGCCGCGCCGACAAGCAGGCGCGCCAGCGCAGGATCATCGAGATCCTTCGCCGCAGCGACGTCGAGAGCCAGGCGGGGCTGGCGCGGCTGCTCGCCCGGCGGGGCGAGACGGTGACGCAAGCGACGCTCAGCCGCGACCTGGAAGAGCTCGGCGCCGTCAAGGCGCGGGCCGCCGACGGCCGCGTGGTGTATCGCGTTCCCGACGAGCCCCCGCAGGCGACGGGTTGGCTGGAGCGAATGCTGCGCGAGTTCCTGTTGGAGGTGGATTCGTCGGCCAACCTGTGCGTGCTCAAGACGCCGCCAGGCGGCGCGAACGCCGTCGCACGTGCCCTGGACAACGCATCGGTGCCCGACGTGCTGGCGACGATTGCCGGCGACGACACGATTCTGATCGTGGCCAAAGAAGGAAGCACCGGCAAGGCCGTAGCGAAACGGTTGCGCTCGCTCGCCGGCCAAGCAGGCGGAGCGAAGGGAAAGGCACGGACATCATGACCGACATCTGCGTTCTCGCATACTCCGGTGGGCTGGACACCAGCATCGCCATCAAATGGATTAAGGACAACTACGGCTACGACGTCATCGCGCTCGCCGTGGACGTCGGACAGCCGATCGACCCGGAAGCGGTGATCGCCAAAGGCAAGGCATCGGGGGCGATCGACACGCTCGTCGTCGACGCGCGCGATGAGTTCGCCCGCGACTACGTCTTGCCGGCACTCAAGGCGAACGCGCTCTACATGGGCAAGTATCCGCTCGTGTCGGCACTGTCGCGACCGCTGATCGCGCGTCATCTGGTGCGCGTTGCTCGCGAACGCGGGGCAGCCGCGATCGCACACGGCTGCACCGGCAAGGGAAACGATCAGGTCCGCTTCGAGGTGTCCACCACCGCGCTCGCGCCCGACCTGCGGTCCATCGCGCCGGTTCGCGACTCGGCGATGACCCGTGAAGCCGCGATCGCCTACGCCGAACAGCACAACATCCCGATTCCGGTGACGCGCTCATCCCCGTATTCGATCGACGAGAACCTGTGGGGACGCACGATCGAATGCGGCGCGATCGAAGATCCCTGGGCGGCGCCGCCAGCCGATGCCTGGGCCACCACGTCGAATCCGGTGGACAGCCCCGACGAGCCCGAGGCGCTCACGATCGCCTTCGAAGCCGGCAAGCCGGTCGCGCTCGACGGGGACGCGATGGCGCTGCCCGACCTGATTCTCGCGGCCGGGCAGCGCGCCGCGCGTCACGGCATCGGCCGCATCGACATGATGGAAGACCGGCTGGTCGGCATCAAGAGCCGCGAGCTCTACGAGGTTCCGGCCGCACTCACGCTCATCGCCGCGCATCGAGATCTGGAAGACCTCTGCCTGGAACGGTCGCTCGCCGCGTTCAAGCGCGCGCAGGTCGAGCCGCTCTACGCCGAACTCGCCTACAACGGCTTGTGGTTCGGGCCGCTACGCGCCGGCCTGGCCGCCTTCATCGAGGAATCCCAGAAGCCGGTGACCGGCGAGGTGCGAATGCAACTCCACAAGGGAGGCGCGATCATCGAAGGGCGCCGCAGTCCAAAGTCGCTCTACACCAAGCATCTGGCCACCTACGACCAAGGCGACACCTTCGACCACACCGCGGCGGCCGGATTCGTAGCGCTCTGGGGGTTGCCGCTCAAGGTCTGGTCGGACGTGCAAGGCGACCTGTGAGCGACACCGGCTCGTTGTGGGGCGGCCGCTTCGAAGGCAGGCTCGCTCCCGCGATGCAGGCGCTGTCGCGCAGCACCCACTTCGACGTTGCGCTCGTCGGCCAGGATTGCCGCGTGCTGGCCGCGCACGCGAACGCGCTGGCGACGGCAGGCATCCTGACGGCGGACGAAGCGGTCGCGATCCGGGACGCGCTCCGCGGCATCGCCGCCGATATCGGCTCGGGCGCCTTCCCAGTTCGCGACGACGATGAAGACGTTCACTCCACGGTCGAGCGGGCACTCGCCGAACGAGCTCCCGGCGCGGCCGGAAAGGTCCGCGCCGGCCTGTCTCGCAATGATCGCGTCGCGACCGCGTTCCGCCTGTGGATCATCGCCGCCGGCGACCGCATCGGCGACGAACTCGCGACGCTCATCGCCGTGCTCGAGGAACGCGCCGTTGAGCATCAGCGCACGATCATGCCGGGCTACACGCACCTGCAGCGCGCGCAACCGGTGACGCTCGCCGCGATGCTCTCGGCGCACGCGTCCGCGTTCCGCCGCGACGTCGAGCGGCTCGACGCCGCCGTGCAGCGAACCGCGTTCTCGCCGCTGGGGGCCGGAGCCCTGGCCGGATCAGTGCTGGAGATCGACCGGCACGCCACCGCGGCCGAGCTCGGACTGCGCGCTCCGATCGGCAACGCCATCGACGCGGTGTCCGCACGGGACTTCGCGCTGGAGTTTCTCGCGGTGTGCGCGATCGCGGGTGTTCACCTGTCGCGGCTCGGCGAGGAAATCGTGCTGTGGACCTCGAGCGAGTTCGCTTTCGCGGCGCTCGACGACGCGTACGCCACCGGCTCGAGCCTCATGCCCCAGAAGAAGAACCCGGATGTGGCCGAGCTGGCGCGCGGCAAAGCGGGACGGCTGATCGGCCATCTGACCGGTCTGCTCGCGACGATCAAGTCGCTCCCGCTGGCCTACAACCGGGATTTGCAAGAAGACAAGGAGCCGGTCTTCGACGCGGCGGCGACGCTGGAGCTGGTGCTCCCCGCACTGTCCGGCGCGATCGCCACGATGCGCTTCGACGTTGACCGCATGGCGGCGGCGGCGGCCGATCCGCTCCTGCTCGCCACCGACCTGGCCGAGCATCTGGTCACGGCCGGCGTTCCCTTCCGCGATGCCCACGAGATCGTCGGCGCAGCGGTGCGTCGCTCGGTCCAGGAAGGCCGCTCGTGGCTGGACTGGACTCAGGCCGAATGGCGCGACGTCCACCCCGCCCTGGAAGATGCGGCGGCGCTGCTCGACCCCGCCGCCTCGATACGCAAGCGCTTCCCGCCGGCCCGGCCGTAGAATCCGCGTCGTGCCCCGCGCGAACGAAGAAGCCGCCGCCTTGCTTCAAGAGATGGCCGATCTTCAGGCCATCCTCGGTCGCGATCCGTTCCGCGTGCGAGCCTACGAAAAGGCCGCAGCGGCCGTCGCCGCCTATGCCAAGGACATCGCCGCCTTCGACGTTCGAACCCTGCAGCAGATTCCGACGATCGGCTCCTCGATGGCCTCGCGCCTCGCCGAATTCCTCCAGACCGGAACGATCTCGGACCTGGAGGCTCTCCGCTTGCGCGTGCCGGCGGGCGTGCGGGCGATGACGCACATCTCGGGCCTGGGGCCCAAGAAGGCAATCGTGCTTTACCGCGATCTGGGCATCGAGTCCGTCGAAGCGCTCGTCGAGGCGTGCAAGGCAGGGAAGCTGCGCGACGTGAAGGGCTTCGGTGCGCGAACGGAGGAGAACATTCTCAAGAGCCTCGCGCTCACGGTCGAGCACGGAGATCGCGTCCTGATCGACGTGGCGCTGGGCATCGCAGAGACGCTCATCGACGGCTTGCGAGACCTGCCCGAGGTCGCCGACATCTCCTATGCCGGCTCGCTGCGTCGCATGCGCGAGACGATCGGGGACGTAGACCTGCTCGTGGCTTCCACCGACGCGGCGCCGGTCATGGACCGGTTCACCTCCCATCCCGACGTGGAGCGGATTCTGGCGCACGGCGACACCAAGTCCGCGATCATCGCGCGTGGGGGGCTGCAAGTCGATCTTCGCGTCGTCGAGCCCGACGCGTGGGGCGCGGCTCTGATCTACTTCACCGGATCCAAGGCCCACAACATCAAGATCCGGGAGCGGGCCGTCAAAGCCGGTCTGAAGCTCAACGAATACGGCCTGTTCCGGCTGGAGGACGACAAGCGGATCGCCGCGCGCACCGAAGCGGAGGTCTACGAAGCGCTCGGCTTGGCCGACATCCCGCCGCCGCTGCGCGAGAACACCGGCGAGATCGAGGCAGCGCTCGACGGAACGCTGCCCGACCTGGTCGAAGTGACAGACCTGCGAGGCGACCTGCACTCCCACACGAACATGTCCGACGGCCACGCGACGCTGGAGGAGATGGTCGCCGAAGCGGCTGCGCGCGGCTACGCCTACTACGTCGTGACCGACCACGCCGGCGACTACATGGCCATGCAGCGCGTCACCCGCGACAAGATGCTCGACCAGCGTGCCCGCATCGACACCCTCCAGAAGAAATACCCGAGGATGCGGATCCTTCACGGCACCGAACTCAACATCCAAACCGACGGGCGCGTGGACTACGACACCGAGTTCCTCGCCGGCTTCGACCTGTGCGTCGCCAGCATCCATGCGCTGTTCACGCTGCCCCGCGAACAGCAGACCGCGCGGCTGCTCGCCGCCATCGACAACCCGAACGTCCACGTCATCGGCCACCTGAGCGGCCGGCAGATCGGTCGCCGCGCCCCGATCGAGTTCGACGAAGAGACGGTCTTCAAAGCGGCCGCCGCAACCGGCACCGCGCTCGAAATCAACTCCCACCCCGACCGGCTCGACCTCCGCGACGAGCACGCGCGGCTCGCCAAGAGCCTCGGCGCGACCGTTTCGATCGACTCCGACGCACACGCGGTCGGACACCTGGCCGGTATCCGCTTCGGCGTCGGCACAGCGCAGCGCGGGTGGATCGAGAAGGCCGACGTGCTCAACTGCAAGACGCTCAAGCAGTTGGAGGCGTTCGTCGCTCGCAAGCGCGCCCGATGAGCGCGGCACGCATCCCCGCAACAACGCTGCGGCCGGTGGCCCGCTCGTTCTTCGCGCGGCCGGTGCTCGACGTCGCGCGCGACCTGATCGGCTGCGTCCTGGTGCACGACTCCGCCGACGGCCGGGTCGCCGGAAGCATCGTCGAAACAGAGGCCTACGGCGTCGACGATCCCGGCAGTCATGCCTTCCGCGGACCGACGCCGCGCAACGCACCGATGTTCGAGGCCCCCGGCCGCGCGTACGTCTACTTCACCTACGGGATGCACTGGTGCTTCAACGCCGTCACCGATCGGACCGGTGTTCCCGGCGCCGTGCTGATCCGCGCGGTGGAGCCGATCGAAGGCATCGATCTGATGCGAGCACGCAGGCTGTCCGGCGCCAAGTCACCACGAAGAGGCGTTCGGCTGCGCGACCTTGCGCGAGGACCCGCGCGCTTGACCCAGGCGTTCGGCATCGGGCCGGAGCACAACCGCACCGACCTGACTCGTCCGCCGCTGTTCATCGGGATGGGGGAGCGGTTCCCCGACGATGCGGTCCGCGCAACGCCCCGGATCGGCTTGGGCGCCGCGCAAGACGGCCGTCGATGGCGGTTCGTGGTGAGCGGCAGCAGCTTCGCGAGCGGCCCGTCTAGCCGATCGGGTTGACGTAGATGACGATCCGGCTGCCGCGCGGCACTTGTTCGCCGGCGCAACGCGATTGTGCCCACACACGGTCGGCGCCGCCGACGCTGCCGTCCGAACAGCCGCTCGGCGACGTCGTTCCGTTCGCCGCGAACACGTAATCGACATCGAAGCCGGCATCCTGCAATCGCGCCAGGGCTGTGGATCGCGTCAGACCGAGCACGTTCGGCACCACCGTTTCCACGGCGTCGTTCGCGACGATCAGCGAAACCGTCGTGCCGGCGGTCCCCGTCGTGCCCGGGGCCGGCGTCTGCGAGCAGACGACGCCCGGCGGATAGGTCTCGCACGCGCTCTGAACCGACTTCGCGTAGAAGCCGGCCTCCTCCAAGATCGCCTTCGCATCGGCTTCGGCCCGGCCGACGACGTTCGGAACCGTCGCGATCACCGGCGACGTCGGCTCGGTGCACACGGTCGTGGGTTCGGTCCCGCGCTCGAACTGGACGCTTTCGATCGCATTCGGTGGTGTGAACCGATTCGGCTTGCAGTTGCGCGTCACGTCGATTCGCACCGACACCAGATCCCCGTCGCCCCCGCCCTCCTCGAATGGAAGCGACGGCTGATCCTTGAGCGCGTTCGTCATGAACAGCTTCCAGATCTGTCCCGGCCAGGATCCGCCGACGACGCGGATGCGAGTGTAGGGAGGCGTCATCGGGATCTGCGCCTTCGGAAATCCGATCCACGACACGGCGACCATCTGGCGCACGTACCCGGCGAACCATGCGTCGTGATACTCGTCGGACGTTCCCGTCTTTCCCGCGGCCGGCCGATCGGGGAGGCGCTCGCGGCGTCCGGTGCCGTAGCGGATCACGTCCTGCAGCGCGCGGTTCACCTGGTCAACGATCCGGGGCTTGAGCGCCCGCGTCTTCGTCGGCTTCCACTCGTAGAGGACCTTGCCTGCGGCGTCGGTGATCTTGGTGATCCCATGGGGGTTGACGCGATAGCCGCCGTTGGCGAACGCGGAATACGCGACGGCCATCTCCAGCGGACTGACTTCCTGCGCGCCGAGCGAAATCGCCAGGTAGGGCTTGAGCTCTGAGGTAATCCCAAGGCGCTGCGCCATCTCGACGACGGCTTCGGCGCCGATGTCGCGCGCCAGTTGCGCATAGACGACGTTGACCGATTTGATCGTGGCCTCGCGCACCGACAGCGACGCGCCGAAGGACAAGCTCTCGTAGTTGCGCGGGCTCCACACCTCGCCGCCGGGAAGACGGATCGTGACCTGCGAGCCGCCCCGATACATCCTCGAAAGCGGAATTCCCTTCTCGAGCGCCGCCGCAAGCGTGAACGGCTTGAACGACGAGCCGGGCTGGCGCCGTGACTGCACGGCCAAGTTGAACTTGGCGTACGGATCGTTCGCGTCGAAGAAGTCGCGCCCGCCGACCATCGCGCGAACCGCGCCGGTGTCGGGATCGACGGCGACGAATCCGTTGTATGGATCCTTGTCGCGATCCAAGACTTGCTTGGATGAGGCCTCGGCGATCCGCTGCATCGACAGGTCCACGGTCGTGTGGATCCGCAAGCCGCCTTTGAAGAGCGCGTTGATCCGCTCGGCGAGCGTCGTGCCGAGCGCGTTGAACGCGGGGTCGCGCTCGATCAATCCCTTCACCCACTCGACGAAATATCCGGCCTCGTAGCGCTGCAATCCCTGCTTCGGGCGAACATCGAGCGGCGTTGTGATCGCGGCGGCTTCCTCGTCGGCGGTGATGAACTCCAACTGGCGCATCTCTCTCAGGACCAGGTCGCGCCGACCCAGCGCGGCCTGCTCGTCCACCAGCGGGTCGTAGCGGGCCGGCGACTTGATCAGCCCCGCCAGCAGCGCCGACTGCGGCAGGGTGAGATCCCGGGCGTTGACGCCGAAAAACGTCTTCGCCGCCGCTTCGATGCCGTAGGCCCCCTGGCCGAAGTACACCGTGTTCAGGTAGCGCTCAAGAATCTGATCCTTGTTGTAGCGCTTCTCCAACTGGTAGGCCAGCGCAGCCTCGGTCACTTTTCGCTTGAGCGTCTTCGTTCGCTCGACCAGAACGTTCTTGACGTACTGCTGAGTGATCGTGGACCCGCCCTCCACGACGCGGCCCTCATTGGTGTTGCGGAAGAACGCGCGGATGATCGCGCGCAGATCCACGCCGGGATGGTCGTAGAACCGCTGATCTTCGATCGCGATGACTGCGTTGCGCATTACGACGGGAACTTGATCGAGCGGGATGGTCTCGCGGTTCTCCTCCGCGTGCAGGCGCGTGATCAGCGTGCCGTCGGCGTCGTAGACGAAGGACGTTTCCGGAACGCTGCCGGCGGTGCGCATCGCCTCATCGAGGTCCGGAAGTTGCACGCAGCCGGTCAGCAGGGCCAGCGAGACGACGGCAAAGAAGGCCGCGACGCGTCGCGGCCCGCGGGGGGGAAGGGCGGCCATCATGCGTTCCCGCCGCTTGCTCGGCAGGCAATGAATGGTATCCGTTCGGCCGCCCGGGCGCGGACAGGCTCGAAAGTCGTCCGCGACCAGCGTGTTAGCATCCCGCGCGATGAGCGACGAGCAAGCAGCCTCGCCCGCGCCCGAGACCGCACGGCAACTGCGGATCCTGACCTCGGGGGTGGACCGGATCGTTCCCGAGGACGAGTTCGTCCGCAAGCTCGACCGTGCCGTCGCGACGGGAACCGGACTTCGCGTCAAGCTCGGCATCGACCCGTCCTCGCCCGACATCCATATCGGGCACGGCGTCCCGCTCCGGATGCTGCGACGCTTTCAACAACTCGGCCACACCGCGGTTCTGATCATCGGCGACTTCACCGGACAAGTCGGCGACCCAACCGGCCGGAGCGACACTCGCCGGGCGCTCACCGAAGACGAGGTCCGCGAAAACGGCCGCACCTACGAAGCGCAGGCCAAGCGAATCCTGCTTCCGGAGCGGCTCGAGGTGGTCCGCAACTCCGAGTGGCTCGGCGCGCTCGGCACCTCGGGGCTGCTGCAGCTCGCGTCGCGCATGACGGTCGCGCGCATGCTCGAGCGCGACGACTTCTCGAAGCGGTACACGTCCGGCAAGCCGATCTCCATCGTCGAGTTCATGTATCCGCTCTTGCAGGGCCATGATTCCGTCGTCGTGCGCGC
>DASWHR010000111.1:0-9446 GCA_036398095.1 Actinomycetota bacterium | reverse complement strand
GAGGCCGGGGCGACACCAGCCCCAACCCGCCGGTCGGAGCGGTCCTCGCCCGCGGTGACCGGATCGTCGCCGAAGGATGGCACCGCCGTGCCGGCCGCCCGCACGCAGAAGCCGAGGCGCTAGCCGCCGCCGGCAGCGAGGCGCGCGGCGCGACCCTCTACGTCACCCTGGAGCCCTGCACCGTTCACGGCCGGACACCGCCGTGCGCACCGGCCGTCGCCGCCGCCGGCGTCGCGCGCGTCGTGATCGGCACCGCCGACCCGAATCCGCGCGTCGACGGCGACGGGATCCGTCATCTGCAGCAAGCGGGCATCGACGTCGAAGCGGGCGTGCTCGACCTTGACTGCCGGCGGATGATCGAAGCATTCGCGAAGCACGTTCGCACCGGGCGCGCGTTCGTCACCGGCAAGATCGCCGCGACGCTCGACGGCCGTGCCGCCGCCGCCGACGGATCCTCGCAATGGATCACCGGACCGACCGCGCGCCGGGATGCGCACCGGTTGCGGGGATCGGTCGACGCGGTCATGGTCGGCGTAGGAACCATCCTCAAAGACGATCCCCGCCTGACGGTGCGACTGCGCGGCTTCAAGGGCCACCAGCCGCTGCGCGTCGTGCTCGACTCGTCCGGCCGGACGCCGCCGGACGCTGCCGTCGTCGGCGCCGACGCTCCGACGCTCGTCGTCACGACCGACAAAGCCCCGGAGGACGCCGTCGCTGCGCTGCGCGCACGCGGCGCCCAGGTATGGCGGGCCCCCGCGCGCGACGGCCGCATCGATCTGGCAGCGACCCTTGACCATCTCGGTTCGCGCGACGTCATGGAGGTCATGATCGAAGGCGGTCCGGCGCTGCTCGGCGATGCGGTCGAGCACGGTCTGGTCGATCGGTATGTGTTCTATCTCGCTCCGAAGCTGCTCGGTTCGTCGGGGCTCGCAGCGATCGCCGGCTTCGTGACGCCGACCATCGCCGAAGCCCGCGAACTCGTCATCCATTCCGTCCGGCACACCGGCGCCGATCTACGAATCGAGGCATATCCGCGACCGTAACCAATCACCGACTCACACCGTCCGACACAATTCGTCCGATGAGGAGAAGACCACATGTTTACGGGGATCGTTGAAGGGATGGGCCGGGTCATCCGGCTGCTGCGCCGCGGAGGAGGCGCGCGGCTCGAGGTGCGCGCGCCGGGCATGCTCGACGGACTCAAGATCGGAGACTCCGTCGCCGTCAACGGCGCCTGCGTGACGGTCACGGTCGTGGACGGCGATGCGTTCGCCTGCGATTTGGTGCCCGAAACGCTGGCGCGAACCACGCTCGGCATGCTGCAGCCGCACGAGGACGTCAACATCGAACGGCCGATGCGTGCCGACTCGCGATTCGACGGCCACATCGTGCAGGGCCACATCGACGTCGTCGGCGTCGTTCGCTCGCGTCGCAAGGTTGGCGCGCAGGAGATGCTCGAGATCAACGTCCCGTTCGAACTGACCCGCTATCTGGCCCCGAAAGGGTCGGTCGCCGTCGACGGCGTCAGCCTGACGGTCGTCGACGTGAACCGCGACCGGTTTCGCGTCGCGTTGATCCCGCACACCATCGGCATGACCACGCTGGGCAAGAAGATTCAGGGCTCGACCGTCAACGTCGAGGTGGACGTGCTGTCGAAGTACGTCGAACGTCACATCGCCGCTCGAGCCCCGCGCCCGCAGCCGAGTCTTGCCGAGCTGGTGAAGATGCCGCTGCGCGGCGACGAGACCGGCCCCGTTCCGGCCGTGGCCACCGCGGCGCCGCCGGCCGGGCCGGTGCCCGGCATGACCGCGATGACGCCGGGGCTCGCCGCGTCGGCGCGTCCATCGCCGAAGATGTCATCGAAACCGCCGGCCAAACCGAAGGCGCCGATCCGGTCCACGAAGAGCAAAGCGTCCGCCGCGAAAGCCCCCCCGTCTAAGAACGGGCCATCCAAGACCCGGGCGTCCAAGGGCGGGGCATCGAAGGGCGGGGCATCGAAGGGCGCTAGAGCGAAAGCGCCGGCCAAGAAGGTCAGCGCCGCCAAGAAACCAACCAGGCCGGCGCGCGCAACGTCGAAACCGATTCGCGCCGCCGCCAAGAAGATCCGAACGTCGTCCGCATCACGCCGCGGGCGCAGGTAGGAGTTCCGGTCGTCGCCAGAAAGAGAGCCACCCATGTTCGCAACCATCGACGAATCACTCAAGGAGCTGAAGGCGGGGAGGGCCGTGATCGTCGTCGATGACGCCGATCGCGAAAACGAAGGCGACTTCGTGATGGCCGCCGAGAAGATCACACCCGACTGGGTCAACTTCATGGCCACACACGGCCGGGGGCTGATCTGCATGCCGGTGGTCGGGGAGCGGCTCGATGCGCTCGGCATCCCGCCCATGGTTCCCGACAACTCCGACACGAACGAAACGGCGTTCGCGATCTCGATCGACCTCAGCGACGGCGGAACCGGCATCAGCGCGCACGACCGCGCATCGACCGTGCTGAAGGTCCTCGAACCCAGCGCCGATCCCAAGGACTTCCGCAAGCCCGGCCATATCTTTCCACTGCGCGCCCAGCCCGGCGGCGTGCTCAAGCGCGCCGGCCACACCGAGGCAGCCGTGGACCTGGCTGTGCTCGCGGGAATGTATCCCGCCGGCGTGATCTGCGAGATCATGAACGCCGACGGCACGATGGCGCGCCTTCCCGAGCTGATCGACGTGGCGCGCGAACACGACCTCAAGCTGATCTCGATCGCGGATCTGATCGCCTATCGCCGGATGATCGAAAAGCTCGTCCGCCGCGAAGTCGAGGCGTCGCTTCCGACGCCGTTCGCAACTTTCACCGTCGTCGGCTACGAGTCGATGGTGGATGACCGCCATCACGTCGCGCTGACGCTCGGCGACATCGGCGACGGCGAAAACGTCCTGACGCGCATGCATTCCGAATGCCTCACGGGCGATGTGTTTGGTTCGATGCGCTGCGACTGCGGAACGCAACTCGAGGACGCGATGAAACAGGTCGCGGCGGAAGGGCGCGGGGTGATCGTCTACCTTCGCGGACACGAGGGCCGCGGCATCGGCCTGCTGCACAAGCTTCGCGCCTACCGGCTGCAGGAGGCCGGCCAGGACACCGTCGAAGCGAACGTGTCGCTGGGCTTCGCGCCCGATCCCCGCGACTACGGCATCGGCGCCCAGATCCTGGTCGACCTCGGGGTGCGTTCGATGCGGCTGCTCACCAACAACCCGACGAAGCGCGCCGGCTTGGAAGGCTACGGCCTGACCATCGCCGAGCGCGTGCCGCTGCAAACGACCCCGACCGAGCACAACATCGCCTATCTTCGGGCGAAGAAAGCCAAGCTCGGCCATCTGCTCGACCTGGATGCGCCGGTCGCGAGCGAATTAGAAGGAGGGGCCTCTGACCGGCCGGATGCGAAACGCTAACGAGCCGATCGACGCGTCCATCTACACGTTCGCGATCGTCGTTTCGGAGTTCCATCACGACATCACCGAACGGCTGCTGGCCGGAGCGAAGCGCTGCCTGGCACATCATCGTGCACCCGAGGCCGACGTCTTCTCGGTGCCCGGCGCCTTCGAGCTCCCGCTCGCCGCACAACTGACCGCCGAAACCGAACGCTACGACGCGGTGATCTGCCTCGGCTGCGTGATCCGCGGCGAGACCGCTCACTTCGAATACGTCGCCGGCGAGGCGGCGCGCGGCATCGGCGAGGCGGCACGTCAGACCGGAATTCCGATCTCGTTCGGCGTGCTGACCTCCGACACGGAGCAGCAAGCCGAAGCGCGGGCCGGCGACGACCACGACAACAAGGGATGGGAAGCGGCGCGCACCGCGATCGAGATGGCGGCATTCGTGTCGTCTCTTCCGGAAGAGCCGGAATAATCGGCTCGCGCGACTCTGCTAGCATCGGCGCCATGCTCCGGCTGGTCATCCCCAAAGGCTCTCTCGAGCCGCAGACGCTCGCGGTGCTCGAGGCGGCCGACCTGCCCGTGCGCCGCGGATCCGATCGCGACTACCACGGCACCATCGACGATCCGCGCATCGATCGCGTCTCGATTCTTCGTCCGCAAGAGATCCCGCGATACGTGCAGGAAGGTTTCTTCGACATCGGGATCACGGGATTGGATTGGGTCGCCGAAACCGCAGCCGATGTCGACGTGCTCGGCGAACTCGCCTATTCGGGACGTGCCGGCGGCGGCGTCGTCCGCATCGTGCTTGCGGTGCCGCTCGATTCGCCGGCAACGTCGCTGGCCGCTTTGGCGCCCGACAGCCGGATCTCGACCGAGTATCCCGAGCTGACCCGCCGGGCGTTCGACAAGGCCGGCATTCCGGTGCGCGTCTATCTGTCGTACGGCGCGACCGAAGCCAAGGTGCCCGAGATCGTGGACGCCGTCGTCGAACTGACCGAAACCGGCTCGACGTTGCGACGCAACGGCCTCAAGATCATCGACACCCTGCTCGAATCCCACACCGTCGTCATCGCCAACAAGGAGTCGGCCGAGGATCCCGCCAAGCGGCGCGCGATGGAGGACTTGCTGACACTGATCCGGGGAGCGACGTCGGCTCGCGGCCGGGTGCTGGTGAAGATGAACGTGTCCGAGGACAACTTGGAGAAGGTGCTGGAGATCTTGCCGGCGATGAAAGCGCCGACGATCTCCAAACTCACCCACGAGCACGATTACGCCATCGAGACGGTGGTCGAAAAGGTGCGTATCAACACCCTCATCCCCGAGCTGCTTCAGCGCGGTGCCAGCGACATCATCGAGATCCCGATCTCCAAGATCGTCCCGTAGCGCGGCGCCGTTTTCCGCCTTCCGATTCCTTGCTCCGCCGAATTTCCCCGTGGTACGCTTCCACGCGTTTCGAGGGTCGCACCGGTACGTCTACCCGTCGACCAGCGGTGGGCGGGGCGGCCCCGGGGGAGGGCAGGAAAGTTGGCGGAAGGCACCGTGAAGTGGTTCAGCAACGAGAAGGGCTACGGCTTCATCTCGCCGGCTGAGGGCGAGGACGTGTTCGTTCACCATTCGGCGATTCAGACGGATGGCTACCGGAGCCTCGCCGAGGGCCAGAAGGTCGAATTCGACATCGTCGACGGCCCGAAGGGCAAGCAGGCGTCCAACGTTCGTCCTGCCTAGCCCGGAGCAACCCGAGAGGCGACGACCCCGCGGACATCCGCGGGGTCGTCGGTTTTTGTCCGGTTCGCGGCCCATCGACACGGCATCGGCCGGGCCGGTAGACTATCCGGGTGCACAAGCAGGGTCCTTCGGGTCCCTCACCCTCCGGCAGAGCACTGCGGAGCCAGGAGCGGTCGCGGAGAACGGCTGAACCGTTGGCCGGACGTCCCTGCTTGGGCGTCCGGTTTTTTGTTGTGGAAAGAGCGGGTGTGCCCGGACGCTGCCCGAACGAGATGAAAGGCAAGGTGATCGCTCCATCGCCGTCGAACCGCGCGTGAACGACCGCATTCGGTCCGCCGAGGTCCGCCTCGTGGGTCCGGACGGTCAGCAGATCGGAATCATCTCGCTTCCCGACGCGATGAAGATCGCGCGAGAGCTGGATTTGGACCTCGTCGAAGTCGCGCCGCAAGCCAAACCGCCCGTCTGCCGCCTGCTCGACTACGGCAAGTACAAGTACGAGCAGGCGCTCAAGGCCAAAGAGGCCAAGAAGAAGCAGTCGCAGGTGGTCGTGAAGGAAATGAAGATGCGGCCGAAGATCGACCCGCACGATTACGCCACGAAGAAGGGCCATATCGTGCGGTTCCTGAACCAGGGACACAAGGTCAAGCTGACGATCATGTTCCGCGGACGAGAGATGGCGCACACCGAACTGGGCGAGAAGATCCTGCGCCGGCTCACCGCCGACCTCGAACCGCTCGCGCACGTCGAAACACCTTCGAAGCTCGATGGCCGAAACATGACGATGGTATTCGCACCACTGAAGAAGAAGGTCTTGGCGAAGGTCGATGACGGAGAGGCGCCTGCCGAATCCCAAGCCGGAGCCTAGGAACGCACGAACGAAGGGACTGCCGAAATGCCGAAGATGAGGACGCACCGCGCGACCGCGAAGCGGGTCAAGCGGACGGGGACCGGAAAGCTGTCTCGCAAGAAAGCGAACCGCAGCCACATCCTCGAAAAGAAGTCGAGCAAGCGGAAGCGCTCGCTCGGACGGGACGGGCTCGTGTCCAAGGCGGACGCGAGTCGCCTGAACCGGCTGCTGGGAGGCTGACATGGCACGAGTCAAACGCGCAGTCGGCGGCCACAAGAAGCGCCGTGCCGTCCTGGAACAGGCGAAAGGTTATCGCGGGTCGCGCGGCAAGCACTATCGCGCGGCGCGCGAGCAGGTGCTGCACTCGATGCGGTATTCCTTTGCCGACCGTCGCGCCCGCAAGGGCGACTTCCGGCGGCTGTGGATCGCGCGCATCAACGCGGCCACTCGCGAACAAGGCCTGTCCTACAACCGTTTCATCAACGGCCTTCGTCTCGCTGAAGTCGAGATCGACCGGCGCATGCTCGCCGAGATCGCGGTCAGCGATCCGTCGGCATTCAGCCAGCTCGTGGTCGTCGCAAAGTCCGGGCTCGAGCGCGCCGCCGGCAGCGGCAGCAGCGCGCCCACGGCAGCCTCCGAGCCGCTCGCGTAGCCGTAGTTCGATCAGCGGGGGCCTTCACCGAGGCCCCCGCGCGTCTTCGACGATGGGGGTCGCGTGATCTCGAGCCGATCCAACGCGACGGTCAAGAGCACCGTCCGGCTGCGCAAGCGCCGCGAACGCGAGAAGCGCGGTGTCTTCGTGGTCGAAGGTCACCGCGCGACTGCCGTCGCAGCCGCCCTCGGCGCGCGACTGCTCGAGGTATTCCATACCGCAACCGCCGCACGGCGGCGGCACGCGCTGCTGCAATCGATGAGCGGCGCGAAGATTCACGCCGTTACGCCCGAGATCATGGCCTATCTCACCGGCTCACCGCACCCACCGGATGTCATTGCGATCACCCCGATGCGTCCCGTCCCCGCGTCGCGCGCCACCCGCGGCGACCTGATCCTGGTCTTGGCCGGCGTCAAGGATCCGGCGGTCGCCGGCGGGTTGCTGGCGGCGGGAGCGGCGGCCGGAGCGGCGGGAGCGATCGGGCTTCGCGGAACCACGGATCTGTTCGCTCCGCCGTGCGTTCGGGCCGGCGCCGGCGCCCATTTCGCGCTGCCGCTCGCGGTTGACGTCGAGCCCGAGGACGCGGACGCCGCGCTGGCGGGGCATCGCATCGTGGCGCTGTCGGATGGGGGAGTCCCGGTATGCTCGGAAAACATGCGTCCGCCGATCGCCGTCGTGATCGGGGAGGGCCCGCTGCCGGAGGCCTTCTCCCGGGCCGAACGCGTCTGCGTTCCGGCGGGACCGTCCGGCGTCATGGCCGGACCGGTCGCCCGCGCGGCCGTGGCGCTCTACGAGGCGAGGCGCCCGTGAGCGGCGAGGACCGGATCCTCGCGTCGCTTCCCGACGCGGTGATCGTCGTCGGGCCCGGCGGCGCGGTCGAACACCTCAACCCCGCGGCAGAGCGACTCTCCGGATGGAGCGACACCGAAGGGCGCGGCCGCTTCTACGGCGAGGTGCTGCCGCTGCGCGACGCGGCCGGCTTCCTCGTCCACGAGCGCTACGATCCGTTCGGCCTGCGACTGGCGACCGTGACGCGCAGTCCCGAGCGTGAGTATCTGCTGCGGCGCCGCGACGGCGGCGACATCTGGGTTGCCGTCCGTGCGTCCTTCACGCGCGACGATCGAGGCCGGGTCGTGCGCGTGGTGGCGGTGGCACGCGATATCGGCCGTCGCAGACGGCTCGACCGCGCGAAGTCGGATCTCATCTCTACGGTCTCGCACGAGATCCGCTCACCGCTGACGTCGGTGAAAGGATTCACCTCAACGCTCCTGCACCGATGGGAGCGATTCACCGACGAACAGAAGCGTCACATGCTTCGAACGATCAACGCCGACGCCGATCGCGTGACGCGTCTGCTCACCGACCTGCTCGACGTCTCGCGGCTGGAAGCCGGCCGTCTGGAACTGAAGCGACAGAAGGTTGACGTCGCCCGGGTCGCCCGCGGCGTCGTCGACCGCCTCCAGATCGACCACGATGACCGGCCGCTCTCGGCCGAGTTCAGCGAAGAGCTGCCCGAGATCTGGGCCGATCCGGGCAAGGTCGAGCAGGTGATCGTCAACCTGGTCGAGAACGCGCTCAAGTACGCGCCGCGGGGGACGATCGTCGTCTCGGGTTCGGCGGACGGCGACGCGATCGTCCTGCGCGTCATGGACGAGGGCGAGGGGATCGACCCTCGGCACGTCCCGCACTTGTTCACCAAGTTCTACCGGCGCGGCCACGGCGAGCGGACGGCCGGAACCGGACTTGGCCTCTACATCTGTCACGGTATCGTCGCAGCGCACGGCGGACGAATCTGGGTTGAACGTTCCGACGGTTCCGGTACCGTGTTCGCATTCACGCTTCCGATCGGGGAAGGAACCTGGATCGGCTCGGATGGCGGAACGAACACGTGAGCGAACCAATCGTCGTCATACAGGAGCAGACCGCCGCAGCGCTCGAGCGCATCGCCGGCGCGTCGACCACGGCCGAGCTGCGCGAGGCCGAGGTCGCGGCGCTCGGACGCAAGGCGCCGATGTCGCAGGTGAAGGCAGCGCTGGCGCAGGCCGGCCCCGACGAGCGCAAGCAGATCGGACGGGCGCTGAGCGAAGCGCGCGCCGCGATCGAATCCGCGCTGGCCGAACGCGAAGGCCTTCTGCGCTCCGCGGAAGACGCGCGCGCGATGCAGCGCGACCGGATCGACGTGACCCTGCCGGGTCGCCGGACGCCTCCCGGCCGCCCGCATCCGATTTCGATGATGATCGAGTGGCTCGTGGACGTCTTCGTCGGCATGGGCTTTTCGGTCGCCGAAGGTCCCGAAATCGAAACCGACTGGTTCAACTTCGAAGCGCTCAACATGCACGCGGACCATCCGGCGCGCACCATGCAGGACACGATGTTCGTGCAAGGCCGCGAGTCCACCTTGGTAGCCCGGACCCACACCTCGCCCGTGCAGATCCGCTCGATGCTGGCGACCGACGGCCCCCTCTACATCGTCGCGCCCGGCCGAACCTACCGGCGCGACCCGTTCGACGCGACGCATTCGCCCGTCTTCCACCAGATCGAAGGGCTCGCCGTTGACCGGGACGTGTCGCTCGCCGACCTCAAGGGAGTGCTGACCGAGTTTGCGCGCGCGGTGTTCGGACCGAAACAGAAGGTGCGGCTTCGCCCCTCGTATTTCCCGTTCACCGAACCGTCGGCCGAGGTGGATGTGATCTGCCCGCGATGCGGCGGCGAAGGGTGCGGGCCGTGCTCGCGGAGCGGATGGATGGAGATCATGGGCGCCGGCATGGTGCATCCCAACGTGCTGCGTTCCGGCGAATACGACCCG
>DASWHR010000110.1:0-10377 GCA_036398095.1 Actinomycetota bacterium | reverse complement strand
TGAGTTCCTTCGTTGGTTGCCGCCATCATTGATGCCCCATCGGTTAAATTCGCCGGCATGAGTACACAATCGGAGAAAGCCCAGAACTTTCTTGCCCTGCATCGCAAAGGGTCTCCCTTGGTCATGCCGAACCCGTGGGATGTTGGTTCGGCGCGGCTTTTTGCCTCACTCGGATTCGCGGCGCTCGCGACGACGAGTGGTGGTTTCGCCGGGACGCTCGGCCGCCGTGACGGATCCGTCAGCCGCGGCGAAGCGATTGCGCACGCCGCATCGCTGGCCGGCGCAACGGATCTTCCCCTCTCCGCAGACTTGGAGAATTGCTTCGCAGACGAGCCCGCCGAGGTCGCCAAGACCGTTGAGATGGCGATCGCTTCGGGGCTCGCGGGATGTTCGATCGAAGACTTCACGCGCCGGCCGGATTCGCCGATCTACGACAAGGCTCTCGCCGCCGAGCGTGTCGCCGCTGCGGCCGACGCCGCCCATGCGGGACCGGTCCATCTGGTCCTCACCGCTCGTGCCGAGAACTATTTGCACGGACGACCCGATCTCTCCGACACGATCTCCCGGCTCCAGGCCTATCAAGAAGCCGGCGCCGACGTTCTGTTCGCGCCTCGAATCGTCGATCTCGTTGAGATCCGATCGATCGTTCAATCCGTAGACCGACCGGTCAGCGTGCTGGCGTTCCCCGGCGCTCCGACGGTCGCTGAACTGTCCGCGGTCGGTGTCGCACGAGTGTCGGTCGGGAGTTGGTTCTTCTACGTCGGCTTCGGAGCGGTGGCCGATGCCGCTCGCGAGCTGATCGGCGAGGGGACGTACAGCTTCTGGCCCGGCGCCCGCGCCGGCGCCGACGCCGCACGGATCGCGTTCCCGTCTTAGATCTCGTATTCGGCAGAAGGAACAAGCAACCCTTCGGGCTGCCGGGTTCGCAATCACTCGATTTGGGGACGGACAGGGCGCGGCGGCAATCGTTGTATGGGGAAAGGCGTTGGGAGGGGAAACGATGGGGGATGCGATGAACAGCCTGCTTGAGGCAGAAGCCCGCGGAATCGTTTTCGCGCTCGATGCCCGATGCCGTTCGACGGCGAGCCACTCGGTCCGGCTGGCGAGCAACGCGGCGAGGGTCGGCAGTGTGATCGGGTTGGACCCATCGGCGGCCGACAATGTGAGCCAGGCCGCATATCTGCACGATGTGGGGAAGGTCGGCATCGCAGACTCGATCTTGTGGAAGGCCGGCCCGCTTTCCTTCGACGAACGCGAGGTCATGCGCACGCATCCGTTGATCGGCGAGAGACTCCTTTCGCGGTCGCCGTTCCCCCGGTCGGTGCAGCGAGCCGTCCGGTATCACCACGAGCGCTTTGACGGCGCCGGATATCCCGACGGGATCGCCGGGTCGGCCATTCCGATCGGCGCGAGGATCATCGCGGTGGTCGACGCCTACGATGCGATGCGCTCCGCGCGGCCGTATTCGGGTGCGGTGGGGCGCCTGGAGGCGCTGCGACGGCTGCGCTTGGGCTGCGGGCTGCAATTCGACGCCGACGTCGTCGAGGTGTTCGAGGGCATCGCCGCGGAGGAACCCCCCGACGAGCCTTTCGTGTGGGACGGCGTGCCCTCAATCGCGTAAACGGAGTGGGATCGGCGGTCGGGCGATCGTCTTACGCACGGAACCCGGAACGAACGCGTGCCGCGGCGCGTCATTCTACGCATGCAAACCCCCGTAAAACGAGTCATCGAGGACCCCTGCGATGGGGACGACATTTCTTGCAAGTGCGGCACGAGCACAGGAGGCTGAAGGAGGCGATGACCATGAACGGCAAGATGCGTCCCGCGCCGTCCGTCGACGCCGCAGCCGACCTGCACGCGTTCGCCCACGACATGAGATCGTCGCTGACCGTCGTGCGCGGCTTTGCGTTGACGCTGCTTCACTCGTTCGACCGACTGTCGCCCGCTGAGATGCACGACTCGTTGTCGGCGATCGTTCGCCGCGCGGAAGAGGCGACCTCACTCGTCGACGATCTGACCGAAGCAGCGCTGATCTGGGCGAGAGAGCCGATCGACCGGCAGGCGCGAACCGACGTCGCCGCGCTGCTTCCGATGGTCGTCGCCGCGGCGCAGGAACGCGGGCTTCAGCAGGCGTTCCTGGTCGAAGTCGAACCGCTGCTGTCGGCGGCTGTGGAAGCACGCAGCATCTCGCACGCGCTGTCGGCCCTGATCGCTCACGCCTCGCGCGAGGTCGCCGCCGGCGCTGCGATCCGGATTCAAGGGCACGTGCGAGGCGAATGGGTCGAGATCGAGGTGAGCCACCCGATGCCCGGCAACGCGTCGCTCGCCCCACCGAGCGGACCGGATCTCCGTTTCTGCCGGATGTTGGTTCGTGCAGAAGGAGGCCGATTCGCCGTGAACGCCGATCGGTTCGAGAGAGTGTATTCCGCATGCTTCCCGATGGCCCTCGACGCCGCCGCGCCGGGCGATCAGGAACCGAACTCATGAGGCTGCTCCGGACTCGGGTCCTGCGTCGATCCGGCAGGCACGCAGGACCGGTGCTGGTGCCGATGTCGGCGCGCGTCGCCCGCACGGCATGGAACGAGGATGAGCTTTCGACCGTGCTGCACCATGTCCGCGTGGCGGCAGCCGAAATGCGCGCCGTCGACGAAGGGAAGACGGTGGCGTTGCGCGCCGTCGCGCACGACCTTCGAACGCCGCTGGGAGTCGTTTCGGGGCTTATCGAGGTCCTCCAGGGGCATCTGGATGAGCTTGAGCCCGCACAGGTTCATCAGTACTTGACCCGGATCGCCGTCCGCGTTGGGATGATGGATCGGTTGTTGTCGAATCTGCTCGACATCGATCGCATCTCAGCCGGGGGGACTGCCGCGATTCGCCGGCCGACCGATCTTGCTGCGCTCGTGAGCCGTGTCATCGACGAGGCCGACCTGTGCGGGCGTCGCGTCCACGCCGAAGTAGAGTCGGGCGACGTTGCCATCGACGAGCCGCAAGTCGAGCGGATCGTCGCGAACCTGCTTGCCAATGCGGTCAAGTACGCCCCCGAGGCATCGGTGGTGTCGATTCGTGCCGGCCGCTCGAACGGAGGCACGCTCATCGAGGTGGCCGACACCGGCCCGGGAGTGCCCGACGACCTCAAGGAGGTCGTGTTCGAACCGTTCCAGCGCGGATCGCCGGGCCCCGCGCCGGGTGTCGGCATCGGGCTGGCAATTGTCGCGGCCTTTGCGCGCGCGCACGGTGGCCGGGCCTGGGTCGTCGATGGACCGGGCGGCGGCGCATCGTTTCGCGTTCACCTTTCAGTCTGACCGGTGCGACCGCGACGGCCGGCCTGAGAAGGGGTTCCTGGGTTCAGGCCGGTCCGCCGGGCCGCCGCTGGGGGGGCTCCCAGACTGCACGACGCATTGCCATCAAAGCGCGATCGAGCTGCTCGATGCTCCTCGCGATCCGAGCGCGAACATGATCGTCGGTCGCGATCTCCACGACCGCTCGCAAATCCAACGAGACCCGGGTTAGTGGTCCGATCGCGGCGTCGCGCACGTGCGCCGCGATGCGCTCGCCCTCGTCGCCGGCCGCGCGAAGACGCGCCGGTTCCGGGTTCGACGGCGACGTCGCCGTCCGGGGGACATGCCGCGACGGAACCCGCTCGATTTGCCGATGCATCGACAACTCCCTTCGATTGTTGTTCGGCGGCGCGTCGAAGAAACCAAGCAAGCAGTAAAGTCTTACAGGTGCGACGGACCACAGAAAGATGGCATCTTTGTAAATGGCATCTTCGTAAATGGCCGGCCGCGATGCAAGGACTTGTCCCCCGGCCCGGGCTATCGCCTCGTCATTCGTGCCCACGAGTTTCATCCTTGCGGATCATTGTCCGTGGCCGGGTGCGGCGTCAGGATGGGTGCGTCGGAGAAGCCCCTTCTGTTGCTGGATGTGACAATGGCCGACTTTGCCAACACTCTTCCAAAGAGTCACGATGTGCTGCCGAGCGCGCGAAGCGACCCGTTCCTGCTTGCCGTAGCGCACGATCTGCGGTCGCGCATGACCGCCATCTCCGGCTTCGCGCACACGCTCCGTCGAGGCGACATCGACGCGTCGATGCGGACGCTCCTGTTCGATCGGCTGGGCGTCAACGTCGTCGCCATGGACCGGCTGCTTTCCGGGTTGCTCGATCTCGAGCGCGCTCGATCCCCGAACGGTCTTCGCCTCGAACTGATCGATCTCGCCGAGGTTGCGCGCAACACCGTAGCGTCGCAGCCGGCCGCCGACAACCGGATCCGTGTCGATACCAAGCCGGTCCTTGCGAACGCCGACGCGGCGCTGGTGGACCGGATCATCGACAACCTCATTGTCAATGCGCTGAAGCACACGTCCAACGGCAGTCCCGTGTGGGTGCGGGTTCGCCCACGCTCCGACGGCGGCCTGATCGTGGTCGACGACGCAGGACCCGGCGTTCCGGACGGCGAAAAGCAGCGAGTATTTGAAGCGTTCGTATCCGGCGGCCAAACTCGGGGCTCGGGTGTGGGACTGTCGCTCGTCGCGCGATTCGCGGAAATGCACGGCGGCCGGGCGTGGGTTCAGGATCGTCCGGGCGGCGGCGCCTCGTTTCGCGTGTTCATTCCCGACGGCACGGAGTAGAAACGACGGCGCGCCGGCGCGCGCGGGGACGAGGATGCGCGCGCCGGTCACGCGTCGGCTCGTCGCTGACGGGCGTCGCGGCGATGGTGAAGCGATTCGATGGTTCCGATGATGTGATCGATCGGGCTGGGTTTCACCAGATAGGCATCGCACCCGGCCGTTCGAGCGGCGTCGTGGTCGCTTTGTTGCGCGTGGGCCGAGTACACGATCACGGCAGTGTGGCTCGTGGTGGGATCCGACTTGATCGCTCGCGTCGCGTCCAGGCCGTCCATGTCGCCCAGTTGCATGTCCATCAGGACGACGGACGGCCGGTGGCGTCGCAGCGCCGGCACGATCTCGGAACCCGTCCGGACGGTGCGGACGTCATAGCCGGCGTCGGACAGCACGAACATCAGGAACCCAAGAATGTCGTCGTTGTCATCGGCCACAAGGATCCGTATCGCGCTCACGATGATCGCCTCCACGCAGGGTGCCGCCGGTAGGCGAGCGTCGCCTGGATGCGTCCGTGCACGCCGAGCTTGCGATAGACGTTCGCGAGGTGGCTCTCCACCGTGCGGCGGCTCACGAACAATCGCCCGGCAATCTCCTTCGCGCTCAGTCCCGTGGCGAGCCGGTCGAGCACCTCCCGCTCGCGTCCCGTCAGCGAAGGGTATGGAGGCTCGTTGGATGTTTCGCGCACCAGTTCGACGACGTCGGCCAGCGCGACCGACCCGTCGAAGGCATGTTCGCCGCCGGCGATGCGAAGGAGTGCCCGAATGACCGCGGGCGGGTCCGTCGATCGGGACACGATGCCGGACGCGCCGGCGCGAATCGCGTCCATGATCGTTTCGTTTCCATCGGCGTCCGCCACCGCCAGGATGCCGATCCCCGGCTGCGCCTCAACGAGGCGTCGGAGGATCTCAAGCGAACGTGGACCGTCGAGGCCGACCAGGATCGCGTCCGGCGCGCAGCCGGCGGCCGCCGCTAGCGCCCCCGATTCGCATCCTGCCTCCGCGACGATCGTCAGCGGATCGCCGCTGCGGGCGATCGTCTGCGAAACCGCGAACCGGCACGCTTGGTGAGCGTCCACCACCATCAATCGCGCGTCCTGCGTCATGGCGACAGCGTCCGGATGGCCGGCCGCGGGATCAAGAGCAAGCCGGCCAGCGCCGCGGTTCGGGTGCGGCGCGTCACAAAGGCTGCCGCGACGGACGGGTCCGGAGCGCCGGCATCGTCATCGCTGAAGTCGATCGAAACCATGATTCCCCCCTTCGGTCGGGGATCTCCCTCCCCTCTTCTGGGTTCATCGACGGCGGGATCCCGGGAATCGAATCCCAAAGTTAGTGATCACCTATCCCGAGAGTGCGGGAGGGGGCTTGCCAATGTTGGGGATGACGGAAGCCGCAACGTGGCGGGTGCTCAGCGCCCCGTCATTGGGCGATCAGCCCGTCGCGCTGCGCGCGCAGGATCGCATCCACCTGCCGGTTGACGTGGAGCTTGGCGAGGATGCTCTTGATGTGGCTGCGCGCGGTGTGAATCGTGATCATCAGGCGAGTCGCGATCGACTGCGCGTCCAGCCCGTCGCCCATCAGCATCAGGACTTCGGCTTCGCGTTCGGTGAGCCCGCCGCGGCGGTCGCGAGAGGCTTCGGGGTTGATCGCCGTCCCGTCGAGCGCCTTCAGAATGAACGTCGCATCGATGAGCGTCCCTCCGTTTCCGGCTCCGCGGACGACTCGCAGGATCTCTCCGAGCGAGCACGTTTTCGGCAAGAATCCGCAGACGCTGGATGCGACGGCGCGCAGGATCAGCGTCGTGTCGTCGCGGCCCGACAGAACGATGATGCATGGGGGAGGATCGATCGCGTCGAATGCGGCAGCGACGTCGATGCAGTCACCGTCGGGAAGGATCGCTTCGGTGACAACGACGTCCGGCCGCTCGGCCGACGCTGCGTCGATTGCTTCGGCGAGCGTGGACGCAATGCCGTGCAGCCGAAGGTCCGGCTCGCGGTCGACGGCCGCTCCCAGCGCCTCCGCAAAGCATTGCTGCGGATCGACGATGAGCACGGTCGTCAACGTCGTGATCGAAATGGTCACCCGGAAACCCTTTCCCTCTTGGGGGAACAATCCCTCGACCAGTCCGGACGGGGGGGGGCGGCTTGCTTGCTCGCTTAAGGGTAGGGATGTCGGGGTTGCTTGACCAGTCCCAATTATGCCATTGGCAGGACGGGCAACCCGTCAGCCAGATTTGCTCTCGGCGAGCAGCTCGGCGACGTATGCGGCAAGCGCACGCGCCTCTTCGTTCGATGCGATCTCGACGCCGGCGTCCAACAGCGCCGTTGCGAACGCTGCGATCGGGCCCGGATCCTCGCCGACCAGATCGGATTCTTCGCAGCCGAGGGCTCGGGCCAGCCGGTGCAGGCTATGGATCGATGGGAGGATGTGGTCGTTCTCGTAGCGCGACAGCGTCGTCTTTGGGATCCCGCATCGAGCCTCGACTTCGGATTGGCTCAACCCGGCTCGTTCACGTTCCCTGACGAGCCGCGCTCCGAATGTCATTTCCTGCGCAGGGTTCCTTTCTTCAACAGGAAGGGAGTCGTCTGTCATCCGATCTCACCCTTTCTTGCCCGCGCCCTCTCGCGGTACGCGGCACTGCGCGCCCGGATTTCGGCAAGGGCGCTGGAACTCGCGGCGGCGGCTGCTTGCGCGCGGCGCGCTCGCGCCATGTTCGCCTCCAACGCGTCGTGCACGGCCGTCAATCGGGCATTGCCGAGTATCATCCGCAGCCTCGGCCGGACCTCGCTGCCGATCGGCGAGTCGGCTTTCGCAAGCAACACGCTCTCGTTCTCGAGGTGCGTGTCGTCGCCGGCTTCCCATCGAAACAACGCTTCGCGCAGACGCGGGTCGCAGAGCAGCTCGTTGCGACCTCGGATTCGGGCGTTGGCGCCGGCGAGCGCGGCGAGGAAGCCGTCCTCAGACCCGGGATCCGACGCGGCCTCGGCCACGATGTAGGGGCCGTCGACACCGGTCAAGATCAGATACTGCCTCATCACCACGCCCTCTTGCACATCGTTCCGCCAAGGACTACTCGTCACAATGATCCTCCTTTTGGAGCCGAGAGGCAATCGTCGGGGCCGCGTAACTCGTTTTGGGGGGTCTGCGCTAGGATGCAGTCAGTGGACAATGATGGGTCGAATGGGAGAGGTATGCAAGGCGACGCCGACTTGCCTGCGGGCGTGGAGCCGATCATTCCGGCGCCACGCGCGGCGTTCGACGTCGTGGCCGTTGCCTCCTCGGCCGGGGGGGTGACGGCTTTGAAAACCGTGCTCTCCGGGCTGCCGGCCGATTTTCCCGCCGCCGTGGTCATCGTCCAGCATCTGGATCCGCGGCACAAGAGCCTGCTTGCCGACATCCTCGGACGACACACCCCGCTCGACACGGTTATCGCGACGAACGAAGGCAAACTTCGGCCACGCTCGGTGTTCGTCGCGCCTCCCGACAGCCATCTTCTGGTCAACGCCGACGGCTCCATGTCGCTGAGTCACACGGCTCTGGTGCACTTCGTGCGTCCCTCCGCGGATTTGCTGTTCGAATCGGTCGCCGCCGCCTACGGCGACCGGGCGATCGCGGTCGTGTTGACAGGCTCGGGTGTTGACGGAGCCTTGGGCGTCGAAGCGGTAAAGAAGATGGGCGGGACCGTCGTCGCGCAGGACGAAGCCACGTCGGAGTTCTTTTCGATGCCGGAGGCGTCGATCAAGACCGGATGCGTCGACTTCGTTCTTCCCGTCGACGAGATCGCCGGCGCGCTGGTGCGGCTGGTGGTTCAAGAGGTGACGGATGGTTGATCCGGACGATCCGGCCCTCGACTCACTGCTCCACTATCTCAAGGATACGCGCGGGTTCGACTTCACCGGCTACAAAAGGAACAGCCTCGCGCGGCGGGTCGACCGGCGCCTGACCGACATCGGCGTCGAGCTGTCGTACTACGAGGATTACTTGGAGGTTCAACCCGACGAGGTCGTCGCGCTGCTCAACACCATCCTCATCAACGTCACTTCCTTCTTCCGCGATGCGGCCGTGTGGCGTTACCTGGCGGCCGACGCGATCCCGGCGCTGCTCAAGGGCAAGGACCCCGACGAGCCGATTCGGGTCTGGAGCGCCGGCTGCTCTTCGGGAGAGGAGGCCTATTCGCTCGCCATCTTGCTGGTGGAGGCTCTGGGCGAGAAGGAGTTTCGCAGGCGAGTGAAAATCTTCGCGACCGACATCGACGAGGACGCTCTCGCGATCGCGCGGGCCGGCGCCTATTCGAGCAAGGCTGTGGAACCGATCGAGGCAAGCCTGCGCGCCAAATACTTCGAACCCGCCGGCGAGGATCGCGTTGTTTTCCGTCCCGACTTGCGGCGGACCCTCATCTTCGGAATTCACGATCTGGTTCGCCACGCTCCGATATCGCGCATCGATCTCATCGCGTGTCGCAACGTGCTGATGTACCTCAACTTGGAAACGCAGGAGCGCGTGCTCGACCATCTGCGCTTCGCGCTGCAGGACGACGGGATCCTGGTTCTGGGCAAGGCCGAGTTGATGATGCGGCATCCTGGCATGTTCGTTCTCGTCGATCTGCGGCAGCGCGTTTTCCGGAAGAATCCGAACGAGCCGGCGGCCGGTGCCGGACGGGCGGCGCCGCCGGCCGCCCTCGCCTCGGACGCGACGCCCGAATGGTCCACGGTGTGGCCCTCGGTCTTCGAGGCCGGCGGCGCCGCCGCGATCGTTCTGGGCACCGACCTTCAAACGATCGGAATCAACCGGATGGCCCGCGAGCTGTTCGGATTGACGGCCTCGGACGTTGGTCGCCCTTTCCAGGATCTCGATGTCTCCTACACGCCGATCGAGTTGCGGTCCCAGATCGAACGCGCATATGTCATTGCAGCGCCGGTGTGGCTGCACGATGTCGAGGTGGTCCGCGGAGGGCAGCATCTGGTTTTCGAGGTCGGCATCGAGCCGATGCTCGACGCCGATGGTGGAGCGGCCGGATGCACCATCGTGTTCAGCGACCGAACCCGTGAGCGGGCGCTATCCAACGAGCTGGAGCGCGCGCGGCAAGAACTTGAAACCTCCAACGAGGAATTGCAGTCTGCTCACGAGGAGCTGGAGACCTCAAACGAAGAGCTCCAGTCGACCGTGGAAGAGCTGGAGACCACCAACGAAGAGTTGCAGGCGTCCAACGAAGAGCTGGAGACGGTCAACGAAGAGCTGCAGTCAACCAACGCCGAGGTGCAGGCCGTCAACGACGAACTCGCGCGGCGAACCGAAGAGGCGACGCTGGCCAGCGCCTACCTGCAGTCGATCCTGACGAGCATTCGCTCTGCGGTCGTGGTGCTCGATCGCGCGCTTTCGGTCCAGATGTGGAGCCGGGCGGCCGAGGAGTTTTGGGGGATGCGTGAACACGAAACCGCGGGGCGAGCCTTCTTCGATCTGGAGATTGGGTTGCCCGTCGACGATCTTCGAAACTCGATTCAGTCGTGCATCGAAGGCGCCATCGACGAGCGGATCAGCCTCAGCGCAGTGGACCGCCGGGGGCGACGGTTCGAGTGCTTCATTACGGTCTCACCGTTGACGGATCTCGACGGCGATGTGTCGGGTGTCGTGTTGGTGATGGAGGTCCCGCAACCCGGAAGTCGCTGAGGCAGGCGTGCTTTGCCCAACGGGAATATTGGGTATCGTGACGGCAAATACAGCTCGCCTGACGAAGGAGGTTCTTGCATGCGACCGACGC
>DASWHR010000109.1:0-4670 GCA_036398095.1 Actinomycetota bacterium | reverse complement strand
GTCCACGCCGGGGAAGCGGCTAAACGGCAGGACCGCTTCTTTCACGGCCACATGCGTGAAGGCAAGATCCATCATCGGGTCGCGCTCGGGGATCAGTCCGGCGTCGCGAAGTTGCGCGAGCGATTCGCCGGCCATCACGCGAGCGGCGATCTTGGCCATCGGCACGCCGGTCGCCTTCGACACGAACGGCACGGTCCGGCTGGCGCGCGGGTTGGCTTCGATCACGTAGAGCCGGCCATCCTGGACGGCGAACTGCACGTTGAGCACGCCGCGCACGCCGAGCGCGCGCGCGAGCCGTTCGGTCGCGTCGCGGATCTGGCCGATCTGCGTGCGCGACAGCGTATGCGGCGGCAGGACGCAGGCCGAATCGCCCGAATGGATGCCGGCTTCCTCGATATGTTCGAGCACGCCGCCGAGAAACAGTTCGTCGCCGTCGAAGATCGCGTCGGCATCCACCTCGATCGCATCTTCCAGGAACCGGTCGAGGAAGACGGGATGATCGGGCGAGATCGCGGTCGCGCTGCGTACATAGGCGTCGAGCCGCTCCGGATCGTAGGCGATCATCATCCCGCGGCCGCCGAGCACGTAGGACGGCCGGACCAGCACCGGATAACCGATGCGTTCGGCAATCGCGCGTGCCTCCGAAACGGAGTTGGCAAGCCCCCACGGCGGCGCGGCCAAGTCGAGGGCGGCCAGCACGTCGCCGAATCGGCCGCGATCCTCAGCCAGGTCGATCGCCTCGGGTTGGGTTCCCAGAATCGGCACGCCGGCCTGCGCCAGGCCGTGCGCGAGCTTGAGCGGCGTCTGTCCGCCGAGGGTCACGATCACGCCGACGGGCCTTTCGGCGCGCACGACGGCAAGCACATCTTCCAGCGTGAGCGGCTCGAAGTAGAGACGATCCGAGGTGTCGTAGTCGGTCGAGACGGTCTCGGGGTTGCAGTTGACCATCACGGTGTCGTAGCCGGCGTCGTCGAGCGCGAATGCGGCATGGACACAGCAGTAGTCGAACTCGATGCCTTGACCGATCCGGTTCGGACCCGAGCCGAGGATCATGATCGCCGGACGCTGCCCCGGACGGACTTCGGTTTCGTCTTCGTAGGTCGAATAGAAATACGGAGTCTCGGCTTCGAACTCGGCCGCGCAGGTGTCCACGGCCTTGAAGACCGGAACGATCCCAGCCGCCTCCCGCTCGGTCCGCACGGTCGCTTCGTCGCCGCCCGTCAGCACCGCGATCTGCGTGTCGGAAAAGCCAAGCCGCTTCGCGTCGCGCATCAGTTCCGGCGACCGGCCTTCGCGTTCGAGCGCGCCGCGCATCCGCACGGTGCGTTCGATCTGCGTGATGAACCAGGGATCGATGCCGGTGATATCGTGGATCTGCTGGGTCGTGGCACCGGCGCGCAACGCGGCTTCGACGTCGAACAGGCGATCCGGCCGCGGCCGCTTCAAGCGATCCAGCATGGTCGCGAGGTCGTCGCCGGGGTCGAAGCCGTCGCCGTTCAGGCCGGCGCGGTTCTGCTCCATCGACCGGATCCCCTTCTGCAGCGCCTCCGGAAACGTCCGGCCGATCGCCATGACTTCGCCGACCGACTTCATGCTGGTGCCGAGCACCGGTTCGATACCGGGAAACTTCTCGAACGTGAAACGCGGGATCTTCACCACGACGTAGTCGATGGTCGGCTCGAAGGAAGCGAGCGTCTCTTTGGTGATGTCGTTGGGGATCTCGTCGAGCCGGTAGCCGACGGCGAGTTTCGCGGCGATCTTGGCGATGGGAAAGCCGGTCGCTTTCGACGCGAGCGCGCTGGAGCGCGACACGCGCGGATTCATCTCGATCACGACCATGCGGCCGTCGCGCGGGTTGATCGCGAACTGGATATTCGATCCGCCGGTGTCGACGCCGATCGCGCGGATGCAGCGGATCGCCGCGTCGCGCATCAGTTGATATTCGCGGTCCGACAGCGTCTGCGCCGGCGCGACGGTGACCGAGTCGCCGGTGTGCACGCCCATCGGGTCGAGGTTCTCGATCGAGCAGATGATCACGACGTTGTCGGCGAGGTCGCGCATCACCTCGAGCTCGTACTCCTTCCAGCCGAGCACTGACTCCTCGACCAGGATCTCACCGATCCGCGACACCGCAAGGCCTTCGCTCGCGAGTCGCTCCAGCTCGTCGTCGTTCCAGACCACGCCCGAACCGGCGCCGCCGAGCGTGTAGGCGGCGCGCAGGATGACCGGATAGCCGATCTCGCCGGCGAGCACGCGCGCATCTTCGACGCTGTAGGCGTAGCCGCTCCGCGGCAGGTCCAGGCCGATCGATCCCATGGTCTCGCGGAACAGGCGGCGGTCTTCGCCGCGGCGGATCGCATCCAGGCGCGCGCCGATCAGCTCGACGTCGTACTTTTCGAGCACGCCGGACTCAGCCAGTTCGACGGCGACGTTCAGCCCGGTCTGGCCGCCGAGGGTCGGCAGCAGCGCCTGCGGCCGCTCGCGGTCGATGATGCGTTCGACGAACGCCGGCGTGATCGGCTCGATGTAGGTGCGGTCGGCGAATTCCGGATCGGTCATGATCGTCGCCGGGTTCGAGTTGACGAGCACGACCCGGAAGCCGTCCTCGCGCAGGACGCGGCACGCTTGCGTGCCGGAATAGTCGAACTCGCAGGCCTGGCCGATCACGATCGGGCCCGAGCCGACGATCAGGATCGTTTCGAGGTCATCGCGTCTGGGCACTTATCGCCATCCCTCGTAGAGGCCTTTTTTCATCGCGGCGGCCCACAGCCCGCGATTCTCTTCGGGGGTAAGCAATCCCATCGCGATGGCGAACCGGCTCATGCCTTCGAGCGATGCGACGATCGAGCGGAGCTTTTCGGCCTCGCGAACGTCGCGTCCTTTGTCGCCGGCGAGGGTCTGCTGCTCTCCGGCGAGCTTGTCCTTTAGCTTCAGGGCTTTGCGGAACTCGGCTTGCAGCACTTTGCGCGCCAGATCCGCGTTGGCCTGCTGCGTCTTGGTGCGCTTGGGCGCGGGCAGCTTTTTCGCCGGGGGCGCGCCCAAGGTCCGCAGGCCCTGCGCGGCGACACGTTCCGTCATCGAGATCCTCCCATCAGTACCGCGAACTCGTCGAACAGATATCGCGCGTCGTGCGGGCCCGGCGCGGCCTCGGGGTGGTACTGGACGCTGAAAGCCGCCACGTCCAGGCAGCGCAGGCCTTCGACGCAGCCGTCGTTCAAATTGACGTGCGAGACTTCGGCGCGTCCGAAGTCCGTCGTCAGATACCCATCCGCGTCTCGCGCGAACGATTCGCCGTCGACCGCGAATCCGTGGTTATGGCTGGTCACCTCGACGGTTCCGGTCGTCAGACGCTTGACCGGCTGGTTGACGCCGCGATGGCCGAACTTCAGCTTGTAGGTACCGCCGCCCAGCGCGAGCGCGAGGATCTGATTTCCCAGGCAGATTCCGAAAATGGGAACGTTGCCCAGCAGCGCCGTGGTGTTGTCGATCGCGACGCGCGTGGCGGCCGGATCGCCCGGGCCGTTCGACAGAAAGACTCCGTCGTAGCCTTCGGCGAGCAGATCCGCGGCCGGGTAGGAGGCCGGATAGACGGTGACGTCGCAGCCGTGGGCGGCGAGCAGCCGCAGGATGTTGAACTTGATCCCGTAATCGTAGGCCGCGACTTTGAAGACACATCCGTCACGCGGAGCCGGTTCGACGCCCAGAACATCGCCCGCGCGGTAGGGCTCGCCGGTCGTCACGCCACCGACCAGGCTCAATCCCTCCATCGATGGCGAGGCGAGCACGCGCTCGCGCAGCGACCCCGGATCGAGATCTTCGGTGGAGACCGCCCCGCGCATCGCGCCGAGCGCGCGAATGTGGCGCGTCAGCTTGCGCGTGTCGATCTCTTCGATCGCGGTGATGCCGCCGGCTTCGAGGTAGTCGTGCAGCGATCCGGTCGCCCGCCAGTTCGAGTATTCGCGCACCGCGTCGCGAACCACGAACCCGGACACCTGGATGCGTCCCGATTCGACATCCTCGGGTGTGACGCCGTAGCTGCCGATGTGAGGATAGGTCATGCACACGATCTGGCCGTGATAGGACGGATCGGTCAGGACCTCTTGGTAGCCGGACATGGCCGTGTTGAACACGACCTCGCCGAACGTCTCGCCCGGCGTACCGAAGCTGCGGCCGGCGAAGGTCGTGCCGTCTTCCAGAACCAGGATCGCTTTGCTCATTGTTAGCGCGAACCCTTGCGGGCCTGTCCCCTCTCGGCTGCTTGACGCTTCAAGCGTTCCTTTTTCGCCTTGATGCGATCCTTGGCCCAGCGCACCGGCTTCCGGCTACCTTTCGCCATTGCTGATCCTCCCTTCGGCGACGACGACGCGTCCCCGGTAGATCGTCCACAGAACTTTCCCTTTGAGCTCGCGCCCGGCGAAGGGCGTGTTGCGACTCTTCGACGCCAGCGCGTTCGGCTCGACCGTCCAGGTCGCGGCCGGGTCGAACACGATCAGATTCGCCGCCGCGCCTTCGGCGATGGGGCCGCCTTGGCCGGCGAGCCGGCGGATCCGCGCGGGCGCGACGCTCATCCGCTCGACCATCGTGGACACATCGAGCGCGGTGTCGGTCAATACGATCGACAGGGCCGTCTCCAGCCCGAGCATCCCGCACGGCGCCGCGTCGAACTCGAC
>DASWHR010000108.1:0-27927 GCA_036398095.1 Actinomycetota bacterium | reverse complement strand
CGCAACCGGTACGCGATGCTCAAGGCTCGTCGTGTGCGTCCAATAGAGCCGGTGCGTATACGCGAACGGCCACGACTGCCCCCCGTATCGAAGCGCGTTACGCAGCGCGTAGGAGACCGCTTCCAGTACGCGTACATGAATCGTGCGTTTCCCGCAGTAGCGGCAGGTGTAGTGGTCACGCCGGTAGATTGCGTCGGACCCTGCATGCGTGGTCCACGAGGTGCGCTTGCCAGTCGACGTCGTCGTCCTAGCTTTCGCACGGGCAGTCCGGCCGTGCGCAAACGCCTCGTCCCATTCCCCCTTCAGTTGTCGTTCATCGATGGACGAGACGAGACGCGCCGCATCCTCCGGCCAGCCCGCGATGAGCAAACGGCACGCCTGCTGAATCACATCCGCAGGATCTGGCGCCGACACCATGTTCATGTCACCGACCCTCCTTTCGCTGAAGTGCACCGGCCAGGGAATTGTCGCACCCGGCACCGACAAATGTCACGCGTCGTACTCCGGTAGGGCGGGCCAAGACAACGAGGGCCGTTCCCCCGATGCTCCGATGCAAGGAATGCAGATTCCGAATGTTCACGCGCGCATCCGAAACCAGCAGAGGGAAGTGAGTGGATTCGAACCGGATGAGGGTTAGCGGCGGGGGGTGAGGACGCCGTTCATGACGATGTCGATGACGGTGTCGACGACTTTGGCGGGGACCTTTCCGGCGGGGGCGTCCTCCCAGAGCAGCCAGCGGGCCCCGATCAGCTCGCCGATTCCCATCAGCGTGTAGGCAAGAACCTCGGGATCGAGGTCGCGGAACTCGCCGCGGTGGACGGCGTCGCGCAGGCCGCGGCGGTAGCCCTCGGCGAGGCGCTCGTAGTGGTAGCGGTAGATGTCGCGGTCCACGAACTCGGCTTGGCGGATGATGCGGTAGAGGCCGGGGTGCTCCTTGACGAAGGCGAAGAACGCTTCGAAGCCGCGGCGTTCGACTTCGGCCCTCGATTCGATACCCGCGATACGAACGGCGATGTGGGATCGCAGCTCATGGCTGAGCGCCCGGACGACCTCGCGGAAGATCTCGAGCTTGGACGGGAAGTACAGGTAGAAGGTGCCTTGGCTGACGCCCGCCTTCCGTGTGATCTCCACGATCGAGGCCTCGTCGTAGCTCCCCTGTTCGAAGACGAACTCGGCCGCTTCGAGCAGGCGAGCGCGCGTCCGTTCGCCTTTGGTGAGACGCCGGGACTCGGCGGACGCGGTCGCCGCGGCGGGCGCACCCCTGGCCGGAACGGCCTTCCCGCCGGCGGTCTTTGCCGGTTCCCGTCTAAGCGCCACCCTTGACTCCCTCTCCCGCGGAGCGTTATCGTACCGTTTAGCAAAACTGACAGGTGATTCATATTTTATTTCTCTGAGCACGCCGGCGCCAGCACCCATTGTCGCAGCCGGCCGGCGGCACCGGGAGTCAGGGGGAAATTATGAGGACACCAGTGCGGGCTTCATCCGGCCGTTTGCGCGCACGATTCGCGGTGGTCATGGCCCTGTCCGCCGTTGTCGCCGCCCTGCCCGCGACGCGCGCTCCGGCCGCGACCCTGACCGAAGTCACCTCCTTCGGCACCAACCCCGGCAACCTCAAGATGTTCAAGTACGTGCCCACCGGCCTGTCGTCGAACAAGCCGCTGGTGGTGCTGCTGCACGGCTGCACGCAGACGGCCGCGTCCTACGACGACGAGCCGGGCTGGGTGAAGTTCGCCGACGCCTGGCAGTTCGCGCTGGTCTTCGCGCAGCAACAGTCGTCGAACAACTCGTCGAGTTGCTTCAACTGGTTCGAGTCGGGCGACTACGCGCGCGGCGGCGGCGAGGCGCTGTCGATCAAGCAGATGACCGACAAGATGAAGACCGACCACGGATCGGATGCGGCGCGAATCTTCGTGTCCGGCCTGTCGTCGGGCGGCGCGATGTCGGCGGTGGCGCTGGCCACGTATCCGGACGTGTTCGCCGGCGGCGCGATCGTGGCGGGCGTGCCCTACAAGTGCGCGACCGGCGTCTCCGCCGGGTTCTCGTGCATGAGCCCCGGCGTGGACAAGACGCCCCAGCAATGGGGGGACTTGGTCCGCGGCGCCTTCGGCAGCTACACCGGTCCGTATCCGAAGGTATCGATCTGGCACGGCACCAGCGACACGACGGTCGTGCCGGCGAACGCGACCGAGTCGATGCAGCAATGGACGAACGTGCACGGCACCGACCAGACCCCCGACGTGGAAGAGACCGTCAAGGGCTATCCGCACAAGGTCTACCGCAACGCGAGCGGCGTCTCGGTCGTCGAGACGTACATGATCACGAGCATGGGGCACGGCACGCCGGTCGATCCGGGAACGGCGGCCGACCAGTGCGGCACGGCGGGCGCGTTTATCTTGGACGTCAACATCTGCTCGACCTACTTCACCGCGCGCTTCTTCGGCTTGGACAACAGCGACACGCAGGCGCCGTCTGTTTCGATCACCTCACCGACCGGCGGGACTGTGAGCGGCGCCGTGACGATCAGCGCATCAGCCTCGGACAACGTGGGCGTCGTCAAGGTCGAGTTCCTGGTGGACGGCGCGCTGCTGGACACGGACACGGCATCGCCGTACTCGGCGGCGTGGGACACGACCGTTACGTCGAACGGTGAGCACACGCTGCTGGCGCGCGCCTACGACGCGGCCGGCAACAGCACGGCCTCTCAGCAGGTGACGGTCACCGTCACCGGCGGCATCGAGGACGTGACCCCCCCGAGCGTGAACATCACCTTCCCGACGAACGGTTCGACCGTATCCGGGACGGTGACGATCTCGGCATCGGCGTCCGACGACCTGGGGGTCGCGGAAGTCGAGTTCTTCATCGACGGCGGCTCGATCGGCAACGGCGTGCCGGCCGGCTCGGCCGGGCCGTGGACGATCTCGTGGAACACCACAAGCGTCGCCAACGGCAGCCACACGCTGATGGCGAAGGCCTACGACGCGAAGGGCAACGTCGGCACGGACAACGACACGACCGTGACCGTCAGTCAGTCGGTCGCCGTCCTTGACGAAACCTTCAGCGACCGCGACGCGAACGGCGACTACTTCGACGCGGCCGGATGGACCGCCGGCGGGTACGTGGCGTCCACCGACAATCACACGGCGGCGGCCGGGAGCAGCACGTTCGGCTACGCCTCCAGCGGGGTGTCGTGCGCGACCGGCAACAAGACCAAGACGCTGTCGCGCAGCGTGACGCTGCCGAACAACCCGACGCTCGGCTACTGGCGCAAGCTCGACTTGAAGGCGCTGATCAACACCTCGACGACCGCATCGTTCAAGGTGAAGATCAACACCACCGTCGTCGATCAGAAGACCGTCACCTACGCGAACTACATCGAATCCTCTTGGACCGAACGCGCCAACATCTCGCTGTCGTCGTTCGCGAATCAGACCGTGACGCTCGCCTTCGAGGTCGCGGCGAACTCGAACGTGTGCATGGAGGCGTGGGGGAAAGCCTGGCTCGACGACATCAAGATCGGCAACCCACAGCAAGCCGCCGACACGACGGCTCCCACGGTGAACGTAACCGCGCCGTCGGGCGGCGCAACGGTCGGCGGTTCGGTGGACGTCACCGCGAGTGCGTCCGACAACGTCGGCGTCGTCAAAGTCGAGTTCTACGTGAACGGGATGCTGCTCGGCTCCGACACGTCTTCGCCGTATTCGCTCACCTGGGACACGACCTCGGTTCCGAACGGAACCCATACGCTGATGGCGAAGGCGGTCGACGCGGCCGGCAACGTCGGCACCGACGACGACACGGCCGTGACGGTCTCGAACGGCGGCGGAGGCTCGACGAGCGTCACGTTTAGCAACGTCGACTCCCAAGACGGCTACGTGAAGGCGAACGCGGACGGCAGCGGTGCGGGGGTCGGAGCGTATGAGAGCACCTACGGACTGGCGATCGGGCGCGGGAGCGACGCGAAGTTCAATCGCTCGGTGCTGTCATTCGACACATCCTCGATTCCCGACGGAGCGACGATCACGCGCGCGTACATTACGGTGACGCGTAACTCGTCCTCGGGGGATCCGTGGGCAAACCCCGCAGGCAATACGTTGGTGATCGATGTCAAGACCGGCTGTTTCGGTGGCTGCGCGATCGAGACCGGCGACTGGGCCGCATCTCCGACCCAGAGCGCGGTCGCGAACCTGGTCAAATGGACCAGCGGATCGACGTCGAGCAGCAACATGTCATCGGCCGGCCTGGGCGCGATCAGCAAGACCGGCACGACCCAATTCAAGTTGCGCTTTGCGTCGAATCAGACCTCTATGGCCTACATCTTCATCGGCCGGGGCGCGGCCGCGACCCTGCACGTGGAGTACTCATGAGACAGGACATCGGCCGATCCGCGGCGAATCGATATAAGGACGTCCTGGCGAATCCTTCATCGAGGTGATCATCGTGAAACGCATCCGTTCGATCGCGGCGCTCGTGGCGCTGGGCATGCTGACCGTGGCGTGCTCGGGTTCTCTTCCCGACTGGCATTACGGAAAGCGGGCGTCCGATACGACGGTCACTCTTGTTGATCCCGATGGAGAGCCGGTCGCCGGCGGACCGGCCGACGGCACCACTCCCCTGCCGGGGATCTCGGGCGTTCCCTCGGTTCTGCCCAGCGGCGGCACCAACGGGCCGCTTCCGACCGGCGGGCCCGGGCCGTCGACGGCTCCGACCGGCAGCCCGAAGCAGTACGTGGCCAACATCTACAAGGGCGCGGCCGACACGATCGGGATCACCGACTCGCAGATCACCCTGTGCGGTCATGCCGCGTTGGTGCTGGGTGCGGCGTTCAACGTCAGCGCCGCCGATCTCAACGTCTACTGGCAGGCGGTCAACGCCACCTCCGAGAAGATCCACGGACGCCGGGTCGAGACCTCGTGGGAGGACGACCGCTACGACGGCACCGAAGCCGCGGCCGTCGTCAAGCGCTGCGTCGCGAAGAATCCGTTCTTCATCATCGGCGGCATCGGCTTCGACCAGATCCCGTTCGCGCGTGAAGAAGCCGAGCGGCAAAAGACGCTCTACCTGCACCACATGGCGATCGCGAAGGGCATGGATCGCGCGGTGCACTCGTTCTCGACGCAACCGACGGTCGAGCAGGTAGGCGTCGCGTTCGGCGAATACATCGGCTCGAAGTACAAGGGCCAGCGGATCGGGATCATCTCGCGCAACAGCGAGTATTGGAAGCCCGGCCACGACACCGGTGTCGCCGAGCTGAAGCGTCGCGGCATCACCCCGCGCAAGGATCTTGAGACCACCAAGAACCAAGGGACCTACAACCTTGAGATCGGCCAGCTCCAAGACGACGACGTCAAGGTCGTGTGGATTTGGGAGAACGCGCTCGCGGCAGCGCAGATCATCCAGCAGGCCGCCGGCCAAGGCTACCGGCCGAAGTGGATCGTCTTCCCGTTTCAAACGACGCTGGACCTCATCGGCCGGGACAACTCGCTGAGCCCGACGATCGAGGGGATCGGGACCTGGTCTGCCTACACGCCGGGCGGCTACGGCAATGCGTTCAGCCAATACGAGTACGGCGCCGAGATCGAGCGCTTCGAAGCTGCCTACAGCAGATACCGGCCGGACACGACGACCAACGACATCCTGTGGCAGGTCTGGATCGGGAACAAGGCGCTGCACCAGTTGTTCCTCGACTGCGGTCGCTCGTGTACGCGCAACAAGATCGCCGGCGCGTTCTTGGGCGGCCTCCGCACGCGCGTCAACCCGAACTGCGAGGCCAACTTCGCGCATCCCAAGTCGATCGGCGGCCGCATCGGCCTGCACCAGTTCATCGTGCTCGAGACAATGGGCCGCGGCAGCACCGCCGTGTGGAAGACCAACGTGTGGTGCGCGGAGCACCTCGGCTAGAGCTCTATGGGCCGCGCACTGATCTCCGGCATCGTCGTCGGCGGCATCTACGGGCTGATCGCACTCGGGATCGTGCTCGTCTATCGCGGCTCGCGCGTGCTGAACCTTGCCGCGATCGAAACCGGAACGCTCGGCGTGTTCGTCGCCTGGGCGCTGATCGAGCGGGCCGGCATGCCCTGGATGGTCGGCGCGCTGGCCGGCATCGCCGCCGCCGCGCTGGTGTCCTTCGCCTTCGAACGCCTAGTCGTCGCGCGGATGGTCGACGCGAGCCGCCTGACGGTCGCGGTCGCCACGATCGGACTCGGCGCGCTGCTGATCGCCTTCGAGATCAAAGTCTGGACCGCCTCGCCCCGATTCCTGAGCCATCCGATCAAAGGGCTCGGCCCGGAAATCCTGGGCGTGAACGTCAGCCCGACGCAGATCCTGTCGCTGATCATCGTCGCGGCGCTCGGCTTCGGCCTGGCCTGGTTCTTGCGGCGCACCGACTTCGGTCTGGGCGTCCTTGCCGCGGCGCAGGATCCGGTCGCGACGCAGATGGTCGGCGTACGCCTGTGGAAGGTGTCGGCGTTCACCTGGACGCTAGCCGGTGCGCTGTCGGCGATCGCGATGCTGCTGGTCGAGCCGTCGATCGGCGGGTTCGCCGCCGGCACGCTCAACGGACTGTTCGTGCCATCCCTTGCCGCCGCGCTCGTCGGCGGCCTCACCAATCCGTCGGGCGCGTTCGTCGGCGGGATCGCGATGGGCCTGATCGATCAAGTCGTGCGCCTGTGGTTCATCGACATCACCTGGCTGCCCGGCGCCGGCACGATGGCGATCTTCGCCGCGATGCTGCTCGTGCTGATGCTGCGGCCGCAAGGGCTGATGGGGAAGGCACGCGCGTGACCGACATCGTGCAGCGACTGCGAACCGTTCGCATGCCACGCATCTCGAAGCGGACGCGGGTCATTTGGATCGTGCTCGCCGCGTGCGCGGTGCTGCCGCCGCTGCTCGCGCGCGCCGAGATCCTGTCGTCGTTTCGCGCATCGGTCATCGGCTACGGCGCCTGCTTCGCGATGATGGCGATCTCGCTGAACATCTTGATGGGCTACGCGGGGCAGATCTCGCTCGGCCATGCCGCGCTGCTCGGGATCGGCGCGTACACCAGCGGCCTTCTGACCGGACGGCTCGGCTGGTCCTACCTGATCACCGTGCCGTTCGCCGCTGCCGCCGGCGCGCTGCTGGCGTTCGTCGCCGGCCTCCCGGCGCTGCGCCGTCGCGGCCTCTATCTGGCCATCACGACCATCGGACTGGTGTTCTTCGCCGAGAACACGCTGTATCAGTTGCCCTGGCAAGGCGGCGGGCCGGTGATGCTGCCGCGTCCGGTGGCCGGCCGGTTCATCTTCCTGCTCGACGGCGACTTCCTCGCGCTGACGCTGGTCACGCTGGTCGGATTCTGGTGGCTGGACGTGAATCTGGTTCGCTCGCGGCTCGGCCGCGCGTTCCATGCGATCCGCGAGGACGAGCAGGTGGCGCAGTCGTTCGGCATCGACGTCACCCGCTACAAGCTGCTCGCGTTCGTGATCTCGGGCGCGCTCGCCGGCATCGCCGGCATGACCTACGGCCATCTGGTCGGAACCGTCGCCTCCGACGTGTTCGACTATCAGTTCTCGCTGCTGCTGGTGACGTTCGTGGTAATCGGCGGTCTGGGCAGCCGTCTTGGCGTGGTCATCGCGGCGTTCGCGTTCGGCTTCTTCCCGCGGCTGCTGACTGCGCTGAAAGACTGGGACCTGCTCGTCGGCGCGTTCCTGCTCATCTACACACTCGCCCGGCATCCGGGCGGGTTCGCCGGCGCGATGCGCGAAGCGAAGGAGTCCAAGGCGGCAAAGGCGGCGCGCGCCGGCATCGGCGAGGACGAAGACGAGCACGCGATTCCCGCGCTGCCGCGCACCGGGCTGGCGCCGGCCGCGATCGCCGATGATGCCGCACCGCTGCTGGAGGTTCGCAGCGTGCACGTTTCGTTCGGCGGCTTGCGCGCGGTTGACGGCGCGTCGCTGGCGGTGCCGCGGGGCAAGATCGTCGGGCTGATCGGACCGAACGGCGCCGGCAAGACGACGCTGTTCAACGCGATCTCGGGCTTCGTCAAGATGCAGGCGGGACAGATCGTCTACGACGGAAAGCCGATTCAGGATCTGCCGCCGCACCAGCGAGCCGCGCTGGGCATCGGCCGCACCTTCCAGCTCGTGGGCCTGGCGCGAAACCTGAGCGTCGCCGAGAACCTTCTGCTCGCGCAGCACTCGCACGCGTCGTACGGAACCTGGCATGCGCTGGCCGCGACGCCGCGCCGCGCGCGCGAAGAGCGCGACCTGGACGAGCGCGCGCGCGCCGCGATCGCCTCGCTGGGCTTCGAACGCTACGCGGACGTACCGGTCAAACATCTGTCCGGCGGCCAGCAGCGCATCGTCGAGATTGCGGCGGCGCTGGCGACCGCGCCGCAGATGCTGATGCTCGACGAGCCGTCGGCGGGTATGGCGCCGGCCGTGGTCGAATCGCTCGCGGAGCGCCTGCGCGAACTGCGCGACGACTTGGGCCGGACGGTGCTGCTGATCGAGCATCACATTCCGCTGGTGCTGGATGTGTGCGACGAGGTCTACGTGCTGAATCTGGGCACGGTTCTCGCCCGCGGGACGCCCGCCGAGATCGTGTCGGACCGCGCCGTCGTGGACGCGTACCTGGGATCGGCGGGGGCGCCGGTATGAGCGCGCTCGCGCACGCGGCGCCGGCCGACGCGCTCCGCGTCACCGATCTGCGCACGGGCTTCGGCGCGAACACGGTGCTGCACGGCGTGGACTTCACCGTCGCCGAAGGCGAGATCGCCGCGATCCTCGGCCTCAACGGCGCCGGCAAGTCGGTGACGATGAAGACGATCGCGGGCGTGGTGCCGGCCTGGGCGGGGTCGGTCGACTTCTTCGGAACGTCGATGACCAAGCTGCCGGTCGAGGATCGCGTCGCGCTGGGGATCGCGCACGTGACGCAGGGCCGGCAGGTGTTCCCCGAGCTGAGCGTCGAAGAGAACATCCGGCTGGGCGGATATCTGATCCGCCGCAAAGACAAAAGTCGCTACGCGCGGACGCTGGCCGCGATGTACGAACGGTTTCCTCGACTCGGCGAACGCCGCGATCAGCCGGCGGGGACGCTCTCGGGCGGTGAGCAGGCGATGCTCGCACTCGCCCGCGCGCTGGTGTCCGAGCCGAAGCTGATGCTGGTGGACGAACCCACCGCCGGGCTGGCGCCCGTCGTGGTGGACGAGCTCGCCGAAGCGCTCGCGCAGGTGAACCGGGACGGCGTGACGATTCTGCTGGTCGAGCAAAACGTTCCGTTCGCAATGCGGCTGGCGCATCGGGCGCTGATCATGCAGCGCGGCCAGATCGTTTACCAGCAGCGCGTGGACGAGATCGATCACGCGACGATGGTGCAGGCGCTGGGCATCGGGCGGCTGCTCGATGCGCCCGCGCGCGGCGCCGAGCCGGACGCGTTCGCGCCGCCGGCCAAGAAGCGCGCCGCACCGCGCAAGAAGCCCCCCGCATCGAAGAAGCCGGTCGCAAAGAAGAAGGCCGAACCCGCCAAGAAGAAGACGGTCGCTCCTGCGAAGATGCCGCCGAAGAAGACGGCCGCGAAGAAGAGGGCGCGATGACGATCCCGGGGCTGATGCAGCGCACGCCGCTCACGCTGCGGGCGATCTTCGACCGGATGCGCGACGTGCACGCCGACGGTGAGGTCGTCTCGCCCGAGGGCCGCACCACCTACGGCGCGCTCTCGGACGACGTGTTGCGGCTCGTCACGGTCCTGCGCGACCTGGGCGTGCAATCCGGCGATCGCGTCGCGACGTTCGCGTTCAACTCGGCACGACACTTCGCGCTCTACCATGCCGTCCCGCTCATCGGGGCCGTCCTGCACACCGTCAACGTCCGGCTCTACGACGAGCAGATCGCCTACGTCATCAACCACGCCGAAGACAAGGTCGTGTTCGTCGACGCCGAGATGTGCGGCATCTTGGCCGACGTCGCGCCCAGACTCGGCAGCGTCACCGACTACGTCGTGATGGGCGACGCCGATGCGCAGGGGTTGGCGCCGGCCCACGACTACGACTCGCTCGTCGCCGCCGCCGCACCGGCCCCGCTCGACTCGCTCCCCGTCATCGACGAGAACGCCGCCTGCGGCTTGTGCTACACGTCGGGAACGACGGGCATGCCCAAAGGCGTGCTGTCGTCGCATCGTGGCATGTGGCTGCATTCGATGGCGACGGCGTTGGCCGGCACGCTCGCGCTGACCGAAGCCGACCGGGTCTTTCCGATCGTGCCGATGTTCCACGCCTTCGGCTGGGGACTTCCCTACGCCGCGCCACTCGTCGGCGCCGAGCTGATCTTTCACGGCTCGGACTCGTCGGCTCCCAACATCGGCCGGATCATCGACGACGAACACGTCACCGTGACCGCAGGCGTGCCCACGATCTGGAAGGACCTGCTGCCGCTCGTTCAGCGCAAAGACGTCGACGCGTCGTCGCTGCGCGGCATCTACGTCGGGGGCTCGGCCTTGCCGCGGCCGCTGATCGACGCCTACGACCGCAGCGGCATCGACATCGTCCAGCTTTGGGGAATGACGGAAACCGGTCCGCTCGCGTGCATCTCGCTGCCGCGCCGCGCGCACCGGGGATTGGACCGCGACGGCCTGATCGATCAGCGCGAGAAGACCGGAACGATCTTTCCCGGCCTCGAGGCGCGCATCGTCGCGCCCGATGGCAGCGTCTGCCCGCGCGACGGCACGACGGTCGGCGAGCTGGAATGCCGCGGCCCCTGGATCGCATCGGCGTACTACAACGATCCCGACTCCGGCGAAAAGTTCCACGACGGATGGCTCCGCACGGGCGACATGGCATTCATGGAGCCCGGCGGCACATTCCGGATCGTGGACCGCGCGAAGGACTTGGTGAAGTCGGGCGGCGAATGGATTTCCTCGGTCGAGCTGGAAGGCGCGTTGCTCGGCCATCCGCTGATCGGCGACGCGGCCGTCGTGGGCATCAAGAGCCGCAAGTGGGACGAGCGGCCGGTCGCCGTCGTCGTCGCGTCCGGCGGCGAGACGCCTACGCTCGATTCGGTCCGCGACTATCTCACGCCGCTGGTCGCGAAATGGTGGCTGCCCGACGAGCTGGTCGTGGTGGACGCGATCCCCAAGACCAGCGTCGGCAAGATCGACAAGAAGGCCATCCGCGCGACGCTGTCCGACATGGAGCTGCCCTAGCCGTGCGTGCAGCCGAGCTGTTCGACGTGCCGGTCACCGGCGGATCGCTTCGCGTCGCCCGCTGGCCGGGTCGCGACGGCGCGCCGGTGGTGATTGCGGCGCACGGCGTGACCGCGACGCACCGATGCTGGTCGCTGGTCGCCGAGCATCTGGACGGCGACGCGGTGCTGATCGCGCCCGACCTTCGCGGCCGCGGCGGGTCGAATGCGATCACCGGCCCGTTCGGGATCGCGGCCCACGCCGACGATCTGATCGCGATCCTGGACCATTTATCGCTTCCATCGGCCGTCTTCGCCGGGCATTCGATGGGCGCGTTCGTCGTGCCGGTCGCGGCGGTGCGCCATCCCGGCCGGGTCGCGGCGCTGGTGATCTTGGACGGCGGGATCAAGCTGGCGGACGCACCGCCCGACGCCGACATCGACGCGCTCCTTCAACAAATCATCGGCCCGTCGCTCGACCGGCTCAAGATGACGTTCGCGTCCCGCGAGGCGTACCGCGACTTCTGGCGCCGGCATCCCGCATTCGCCGGCGACTTCAACGAGCACGTGCAGGCCTACGTGGACTACGACCTCGTCGGCGACGAGCCGAACCTGCGCAGCGGCGTCTCCTTGGACGCCGTCTATGCGGATTCGCGGGACACGCTCACCGACGAACTGACCGTCACGGCGATCGAACGCATCACGCAGCCGGCCGTCTTCGTTCGCGCGCAACGCGGCGTGATGAACGATCCGCAGGGCTTGTATTCGGCCGCCACGATCGCAGCGCTCCAGGCGACAGTCCCTCATGTGGAGACCGATCTGGTCGATGCGAGCCACTTCTCGATGCTGCTCGGCGAAGGCGCCGCTTCCGTCGCCGATCACATCCGAAAGGCGTGCCTCACATGAGACGGACGCTCGCATTTGTCTCCGTGCTGCTCGCGTCGGCCGCCCTGCCCGCGCACGCCGATCATCAGAACGGTCACACCCCGCCGGTCGGTCCGGCCAAAGCCAGGTTCGCAACAGACTTCCCGGTGTTGACCGACGCGGAATGGGGCTTCCGGCTGGGCGGCTTCGGCGGGATTCGCAACGGCGCGCCGCGCGCGCACATCCCGGTGATCTTCGTCCACGGAAACAACGTCGATCACGCCGACTGGTATCTGGTGCGCGACGACTTCAAAGCGGCCGGCTGGACCGACCAGGAGCTGTGGGGACTGTCCTACAACGGCGTCGGAAACGACAACGGCAACTCGCCCTCGCGCGACAATCCCGATGGCAGTGCCGAGCGCACCGAGATGGGCGGCGACGGTATCGCGCGCATCACCGCCAACGACGTCAACGTGCCCGACATGGTCGCGTTCATCCGCGCCGTTCGCGAATACACCGGCTCGGCGAAGTTCTCGATCGTGGCGCACTCGCTGGGCGTGACGGTCGCGCGCAAGACGCTCAAGGTCCACCGCGAGCTGCGCACCGACCTGGTCGCGTTCGTCGGCATCGCCGGCGGCAACCACGGCACCAGCCTGTGCCCGCCGGGCACCGAAGGCACCGTCTACGCCTGCGACGAGGTCGCGGCGAACACGCCGTGGCTGGACGAGCTGAACGGCCCGGGCGGCAGCGACGAGACCTATCCACCAGCGAAGTGGCTGACCGTCTACGACGGCAGCGGCGCCGCCGATGTCGCCTTCGCGGGCCCGCAGTACGCGCAGAGCCCGATGCTCAGCGGCGCCGACAACCGGCCGTATCCGCTGACCAACCACAACCAGCTTCGCGTCAACGCCGCGATCGTCGCCGACTACCGCACCTTCATCGAGGCCGCCGAAGCGCTGCCGGCCGCGCCGGCGCCGAAACCTCCCGCGGTCGTACTGGCCGAAAAAAAAGTGCCGCTGCCGGCGACGGGCATCGGCGGCGCACCACCCGGCGCGATCGCGATGCTCGCCGCCCTCGCCGGCGCCGCGGCGCTGCGGAGGCGCGCGCGATGAGACGCCTCGCGATGATCGCGGCGCTCGCGCTGGCGACGACGCCGGCATCGGCGTCCCATCAGGTCGGCCACGACCGTCCGCAGGGTCCGGCCAAGGTTCGCTTCGCCGCGGACGTTCCCGCGCTGGTCGATCACGAATGGGGATTTCGCATCGGAGGCTTCGGCGGCGTCGCGGCCGGTGCGCCTCGCGAGCACGTTCCGGTGATCTTCGTCCACGGAAACAACGTCGATCACGCCGACTGGTATCCGGTCCGCGACCGGTTCATGGCCGCCGGATGGACCGATCAGGAGTTGTGGGCGTTGTCCTACAACGGGCTCGGGGCCAACAACGGAAGCGCGCTGTTCACGCCGAATCCCGAACGCGACGCCGAGCACGTCGAGATGGGATGGGACGGCAACGCGCGCGTCACCTCCAACGACGTCAACGTTCCCGATCTGGTCGACTTCATCGACGCGGTCCGGACCTACACCGGCTCGGCGAAGTTCTCGATCGTGGCGCATTCTCTGGGCGTGACGCTTGCGCGCAAGGCGCTCAAGGTGGAGCCGGCGTTGCGCGCGGATCTGGTCGCCTTCGTCGGCATCGCCGGCGCCAACGACGGCACCTCGTTCTGCCCGCCCGGGTCGGAAGGTGTCGTGGTCTCGTGCGATGAGATCGCAGCGGACACGCCGTGGCTTGCGGACCTGAACGGGCCCGGCGGAAGCGACGAGACCTACGCGCCGGCGCGATGGATGACGATCAGCGACGGCAGCGGCGTGGGCGATCCGGCATTCCTCGGCCCTTATGCCGACTCACCTCTGCTGGGCGGAGCCGACAACCAGACCTTCCCGTACACCTACCACAACGATCTGCGTCTGGATCCGGCAATCGTCGACGTGTATCGCGCGTTCTTGGAGGCGGCCGAATGACGTTCGCCTACACCGGGATCGGCTTTTGGATCGCGCGGCGCGCGGCGCTGACGCCGAATCGCGTCGCGCTCGAAACGCCGGACGCGTCCTACACCTATGCCACCCTGGACGAGCGCGCGGCCCGTGCAGCCACCGCGCTGGCCGCGGCCGGCGTCGAGCCCGGCGACCGGGTCGCGGCCTATCTGCCCAACACCGTCGACTACGTGGACGTGTTCTTCGCATGCGCGCGGCTCGGCGCGATTATGGTTCCCCTTTCGACGCGCCTCGCCGCGCCCGAGTTGGAGTTCCTGTGCACCGACTCGCAATCCTCGACGCTTGTCTACGACGCGTCGTTCACCGCGACCGTGCAGGCGTTCCGGCCGGGTACCGCGATCAAGGCCGCGTTCGTCGCCGGCGACGGCGACGCCGCAGACCAAACCGACATCCGTTGGGACGCGGCGATGGCGGCCGCGTCGCCGCTGCACGAAGTCGTCGACGTCCGGCCCGACGATGCCCTCGCCATCGTCTACACCTCGGGAACGACCGGCCGGCAGAAGGGCGCGGTTCTCACGCACGGCAACTTCTTCTGGACGAATCTGAACATGGTCCTGGCGGTGGACATCACCCAGGACGAGCGCAGCCTGGTCGTGCTGCCGATGTTTCATATCGGCGGATGGAACGTGAACACGCTCGCCGTCTGGTTGAAGGGCGGCACCGTCTATCTGGAACCCGCGTTCGACGCCGGCCGCGCGCTCGAGTTGATCGAACGCGAGCGGATCACCTCGATGATGGGCGTGCCGACCATCTATCACGTCCTCGCCGACCATCCGCGATTCGCACAGGCCGACCTGACAAGCGTCCGGTCGTTCGTGTGCGGCGGCGCGCCGCTCGCCGTGCCGCTCATCCGCCGCTACCAGGAACGGGGCCTGCAGTTCATCCAAGGCTACGGCCTGACCGAAGCCGCACCGAACTGCCTGATCCTTCCGCCCGAAGACGCGGTTCGCAAAGCCGGCGCGGCCGGCCGGCCCTACTTCTTCACCGACACCCGCGTCTTCGACGAAGCAGATCGCGACGTGCCGCCGGGCGGCACCGGCGAGGTCGTCGTCCGAGGCCCGAGCGTGATGCGCGAATACTGGAACCTTCCCGACGAGACCGCGAACGCGTTGCGCGGCGGGTGGCTGCGCACCGGCGACGTCGGCCTGGTCGACGACGAGGGAACCATCACGATCGTCGACCGCGTGAAGGACATGTACATCTCGGGCGGCGAGAACGTCTATCCGGCCGAGATCGAGCGCACGCTCGCCGCGCATCCGGCCGTGCAGGAAGCCGCCGTGATCGGCGTCGCCGACCCGCGATGGGGCGAATCGGGTTGCGCGATCGTCGTCCTGCGCGGCGGCGCGAGCGCCAGCGAAGACGAGATCCGCACATTCTGCGCCGAACGGGTCGCCAAATTCAAAGTCCCCGCCCGCGTCGTCTTCGCCGAGACGCTGCCCCGCAACGCAACCGGAAAGCTTCTCAAGCCCGAACTACGAGCGAGGTACGCCGCGCCATGACGTCGCCCTATCGCACCCCGCCGGTCGGGATCGCCGACCTCGGCCACTACGCGCCCGAGCAGTTCATGACCGCCGCCGAGATCGCCGAGCGCGCCGGAATCCCCGAAGCGGTCGTCGTCGAGCGGTTCGGGCTGAAAGGCAAGCACATCGCCGCCTGGGACGAGCACGTCAGCGACATGTGCATCGCCGCGGCCGAACCGGTCGTGGAGCGAAACGGCCGGGCCGACATCGACGCGGTCGTGTACTTCGGCTCGCACTGGAAGGACTACGCGGTCTGGCAGGCCGCGCCGACGATCCAGCACGCGCTCGGCCTGGACGGCTTCGCAATGGAGGCGATCAACGTCTCGGCCGGCGCACCGGTCGCGCTGAAGATGGTGCGCGACATGCTCTCGGCCGACCCGCATCTGAATAGCGTGCTTCTGGTCGGCGCATCGAAAGAGTCGCAACTGCTCGACTACACCAACAAGCGCGCGCGATTCATGATCAACTTCGGCGACGGCGCCGTCGCGGTGTTGCTCAAGCGAGACCATCCCCGCAACGTCGTGCTCGGCTCGAGCATCCTGACCGACGGATCATTCTCGGATCAGGTCCGCGTCCCGGCGGGCGGCAGTGCGCATCCGGCCAGCCACGCCACCGTGGACGCGCGCATGCACTATCTGGACGTGCGCGATCCGAACGAGATGAAGGACCGGCTCGATCCGATCACGCTCAAGAACTTCCTGAAGGTCGCGACCGAGGCGCTGGAGCGCAGCGACCTCGCGCTCGGCGACGTGGACCTGTTGCTGCCGATCCACATGAAGCGCTCGATCCATCACATGCTGCTGGGCGAGTTCGGCCTCACCGAAGACAAGGCCGTCTACCTGGACACGTTCGGGCATATGAGCGCGGTGGATCCGCTGCTCGCGCTCTCGCTCGCGCGCGACGACGGGCGCCTGCGCGACGGAATGACCATCCTGACGCTCGCCGCCGGCACCGGGTACTCGTGGGCGGCCGGCGTCATCCGCTGGGGCGAAGACGCATGACGCGCATCGACGTGGGAGCCGGCCTGGCGCTGGACTACGAGGTTCACGGCGAGACCGGACCCTGGGTCGTGCTCGTCATGGGACTCGCCTACGCGCGGTGGGGATGGCATTGGAACGCGCGGCCGCTCGCCGAGCGCGGCTTTCGCATCGTGACGTTCGACAACCGCGGTGTCGGCGGCTCGGACGCGCCGCCCGGCCCGTACACCGTCGCCGATCTCGCCGCCGACACGGCCGGATTGATGGACGCGCTCGGCATCGATCGCGCGCACGTCGTCGGCACCTCGCTCGGCGGGTTCGTCGCGCAACAGGTGGCGCTCAGCCGGCGGGATCTGATCGACCGGCTGGTGCTGGTCTGCACCGGCTTCGGCGGCGCCGACTACGTCCCGATGCCGCAACGCACGCTCGACCTGATCGAGATCGCGCCGACGCTCCCCGACGAAGAGCGCCTCCGCCGCTTCATCGAAAACGCGTTCAGCGACGGCTTCGTGAAAGAGCGTCCCGATGTGGTTCACACGGTCATGGATTTCCGGCGCGCGACCAACCAGCCGCTCGAGGCGTACATGGCGCAGTGGAACGCCGGCGCCACCTTCGACGCATCCGATCGTGTCGGAGACATCCGGGCCGAGACGCTGTGCATCACCGGCGACGAGGACGCCGTCGTGGATCCGCGCAACACCCGGCTGCTGGCCGGGCGCATCCCGAATGCGCGCGAGGCCATGCTGGCCGGCGGACACTTGTTCTTCATCGAGCAAGCGGAAGAATTCAACCGCGTCGTGGCGGATTTCCTGGCGGGCGGCCACGAGGCGATCGCGGGGGTGAGGCGCGCGTAACCCCAACGAAGATCCAAGGGCGCACCGACAGGGCATCCGGAGCGATGTGCCAGATCGACTCCTGGCTGGCGGCGGCCTAGACAGGAAGGTGAGCCCAACCAAAAGAACGAGGGATTTCGGAGCAGGAACGAAACGGCAACACGTCGAACTTACAGACAAAACTGAGAGCTGATTCAGGTTTTCTGAGACCTGAACCGGCCGCCAGGTTCCGGCAGGGAGACCCGCAGAGTGACCGGGGCCCCGTGAAGGGGAAGGGGAGGACCGCATGCGGCACAAGAAGGTGGTCTACAAGATGCTGGCGATCGGGCTCGCGCTGGGGTCGATGTTCGCGCCGGCCAGCTCGTCGGCGCATCCGGCGGGTGAGCACGTGATGTATCTGGACGGCACATCCAACATCAGCGGCTACTGCCAGTACGAGTGGGTACGCGCCGGAGCCAACCCGGTTCGCGACGAGCTGGGCATCCCGCAGCCGTCGCAGTTGCCGCCGGTGTGCCGGGATGGGAACGCGAGCCTGCCCGGTATCCAGATCGTGCCCTGCCGGCTGCAGCGCAACCTCGGCACGTACGCGCCCTACTGGCGACCGGCGGACGTCACGCAGGCCGAAGTCGGCCTCAACCCGCCGTGCGCCGGCCAGATCTCAGCCAACACCGATCTGCTCGGCGGCTGCGTGGACGCGACCACCGGAGACACGTTGTGCCGGATCAACGCGCCGACCTGGTTCTACGGCTACTGCGGTCAAACCTACGGCGGGGCGACCGGTGGAACCTTGCGCTTCCAGAATGAGGACTGGACGATCGATCGGATGGGCTTCCCCAGAGGCCGCGGCGCGTGGGAGTTCAGCGGCAAGATCTCGCGCGCGGGTCATGCACCGTCCAAGATCCGCTTCTACTTCGCGGCCGCGCCCAGCAAGCCCGAGGAAGCAGCGGCGTGCGACGTCGGCGGGAACCTGTCGCAGATCACGTTCAACGGCCTCGCGATCGTGAGCAACCAGCTTCCGGCGCGCGTGATCCGCACGAAGCCGGGCTGGCACTTCTGCGCCGACGACCCAATCGTGGGCGCCGGCGGCAGCGAGGGCTGCTAACAGGAATCGAAGGCGAGAGGAACCCGATGCAGGGAGTCGGGCACATGATGAAGACGACGGCGAGACCGGGGGCATCAAGCCTCCGGTCTCGCCGCGCCGTCCTCCGTCTGATGGTGGTCGCGCTCCTGGCGCCGGCGACGTTCGCGGCGCTGCCCCACCGTGACGCCGGCGCCGACGGCGGCCTGCGCGAAGCGGGCACGCTCGACCGGCGGACGGGCTTGGATTCGATCGCGGCGAACGGCAACATCCTCATCGAAGCCGGCGCCCGCCGCGGCTGGCAGGCGGCGCTCCATCAGGGACGGATGCTGCTGTTCGAAGTGGACCTCGACTCGCTCGCGCTTCTGTCCACGACCCAGATACCCGAGCTGATGCCGGCCGTAACCACGGCAGGCCCGACCGAGTGGCAGTGGGGGCTGGAGCCCAAAGCGCGGCGCATCATCGCGATCGAGCGGACGATCGATCCGCAGCTTCGCGTCGAGGCGCACCGTTTGATCTGGATCGATCTGCGAACCAAGACGGTCACGCAAGGACCGCAGTTGTGGCCGGGCTCGACGCGCTTCCCGCTCGCGCTGGCGACGCACGGCGGCGGCGAGACCGTCTATCTGCTCACCCGCGCGCCGGCCGAGGTGGCCGGACGCTCGCGCCTGTGGCTGGAAGAGCGTTCGCTGGACGGCACCCGGCGATTCGAGTATCTGCTCGACGACTGCTTCAACGCGCAAGACATGCAGTACGCGCCGGTCCTCGCGCGCAGCGCGCTGAAGGCGAACACCGTCTATCTCACCTGCTACGGGCCGGGCAACGTGCAATCCCAAGTCGTGCGGGTGACGATATCCGCCGCCGGCCCGTCGCGGGTCGAGATCTTCCCGGGCGTTCCGGGGCCGCTGTCGGCGCAGTTCGATCCCGGATCCGATCGCGTCTTCTTCTTGACCACCAACGGAGGCGCCGGTCGCGGTGCCTGGGTCTTCGACGGGCTGCGATCCTCGTTCCTCGGCGTCATCGCGAGCGGCGACAACCGCGTCGGCGCGAGCGACTACGCGATGGGCATCGATCCGGCGACGGGCCGCCTCTACATGGAAACGCCCGCCGGATTGCTCGTCGCCGACGCGCGGCGCACTCCGCTGCCGGCCGGCTTGCTGTTCCGCGAGTTCGCCGGCCAGGTCATCGGATCGATCCACGTCGATCCGGCGACGCGGCGTGTTTTCATCCCGAGCCCGTTCGTGAAGAACCCGCAGGGCCAGTCCACGGAATACCTGATCCTGAAAGATTCCATTCGCGTATCGAAGGACCCGCCGGCCGGAAGCCCGGACGCGCTGACCGTGGACGCAGAGGAGCGCGCCGGCGTGACCGACGTGAACTACACCGGCGGCGCGCGCGCGTTTGCGCTTCGCGCGCTCACGACGGGCGGCGCGCAGCGGATGGCCTGGAACCTGGCGCTGGGACAGTTCTCGCCCGAGGATCGCGGCTTCGACACCGCCGCAGCCACGGTCGCGACGGTGCCGCTCGACCAAGCCAACCGGGATCTGTATGCGGCGCGCGTGCGCAACGTGACGATCGGGAACGCCTCGTCGGAGGCGGCCGCATCCTTCGGCGACGCCGACGCGGGAACGCTCCGCGACGCGCAGAGCACCAACCTGGCCTGGCCGTTCCCGCCGGCCGAATGCCGCGACGACGAAGGAAAGCCGGCCGAGCAGTCGGGAACGGGCGCGGCGGTGTCCTGCGATCTGGCGGCGACGTCGGTCACCGGCTCGTCGGCGCTGACCGGCTCGTCGGCCGACGAAGGTGCGCTGCTGTCGACGCGCGGACTGATCGCGTTCGGCAACGTGGCGCGCAACGACCGCGACGGGCTCGTGGCGCGAGCGATCGCCATCGTTCAGGACGTGGCGATCGGCGGACGCGTTCGCATCGGCGAGATCCGCGCCGAAGCCATGGCGCGCGCGAAAGGCCGTCCCGGCACCGCCGCCGGAACTTTCGAACGCTTCATCGAAAACGTGCGCATCGACACCGACGGCAACGGGACCGTGGACTTCAGTTGCGAGCAGTGCCGGCCGCAGGCGGTCGCGGCGGCGATCGAGCAGGCGCTGCCCGGCCAGGTCAAGGTCGAGTTCCCGCAGCCCGACCCGGTCTGGTTCGGCGGATCGAGGGGCGGCTATCAAGCGGTCGTGCAGAAAGAGACCTTCCGCGGCTACGCCGAGAAGACGCTCAACGACGACGACTCGCCGGAAGTGACCGGCATGCAGCTCACGTTCTTCGCCGACGCGCGCGCGGGACGGAGCCGTCAGGTCGTGCAACTCGCCGGCGTGCAGACCGAATCGCATTACGGGATCTATCTGCTCGGCTCTGATGCGCCCGAGCCCACGCCCGAACCCGAGCCCACGCTCGCGCCCGTCCCGACGATCGCACCGACGATCGATGTTCCCGAAGCGCCCAAGCCGCCGCAGCCGGTCGTGGCCGGCACGAAGACGGTGACCGAGTCGTTCGTGCGGCGCATCGCAGCCGGGTCGCATGTCGCGCTGGCGAACCCGAAGGATGCGCTGCTCCTGGGAACGCTGTGGCTGTTCTTGGGGTTGCCGGCCTATCTGATCTGGCGGCGACGACACGTGGGCGCGCGATGAAACGCAAGCTGCTGAAAGCGGTGCCGGCGGCGCTGGCGGTCGTCCTGCTGTCAACCGTGTCTTTCGCCACGCGATACGTCTCGAAGAACGACACGCGCACCTATACGGTCGATGCGGCCGGCGCGCCGATCGACGCGTCGCAGGCGGGCGGGCCGGCGGGATCGGGACCCGGCGCAACGTCCGGTCCCGGCGGCGTCGGCGGGCCGGCGCCCGTGCGCGGCGGACGGGCGCTCGAATGCGTGCGCGGACGAAACGGCGGCGCAACCGATACCGGCGTGAGCGGCTCGGCGATCAAGCTGGGCGCGACGGTCGTCAAGACCGGCATCGGCGCGTCGTTCCTGAAAGAGGTTCCGATCGCGTTGCAAGCCGTCGTCAACAAGGTCAACCGCGGCGGCGGGATCTGCGGGCGGCTGCTCAGCTTGAAGATGGTCGACGACGGCTGGGATGCCGCGCGCGGGCAGCAGTTCATCCGCAACTTCATCTCGGAGGGCGTCTTCGCGCTGGCCGTCTCGCCATCCTCGGAGGGACTTGACGCGGCGATTCGCAACGGCGACATCAGCAAAGCCGGCATCCCGGTCGTGGGTGCGGACGGGATGCTAATCAGCCAGTACACCGACCCGTGGGTCTGGCCGGTCGCGGCTTCGACGATCACGACCATGCACGTGATGGCCAAGAACGCGCGCGACCGCGGCGCGAAGACGTTCGGGCTGGTCTACGACAAGTCGTATCACTTCGGTGTCGAGGGCGCGTCCGCGTTCCGCGGCGCGATCCGCCGCATGTTCGGCTCGACCGCCGCGCTCAAGGCCGATATCGGCATCGAAGCCGGCCAGCCCTCGTACAAGAACGACGTGGACCGATTCAACGGCCGCTGCAATCCGTGCGACTTCGTCGCGATGCTGCTCGAGCCGCCGACGGCGCTGCAGTGGATCCGGGACGGCGCCTCGTTCGGTGCGATGGAGCCGGGCGGCACCGGCGGACCGCAGCCGTTGTTCGTGGACTCGTTCGCGCGCGCCTGCGGCCAGCCGTGCAACGGGCTGTGGGTCTGGACCGGCTACACGCCGCCGATCCCGCCGTTCGACGATCTGCCGGCCGTGAGCGCCTACGTCAACGATCTGCGCGCGAACTCCTCCACGGTCGACGTGAACAATCCGTTCGTCGAGGGCGGCTATCTGGGCATGCAGCTTCTGGTGAAGGCCTTGCGGCAGGTGGGTGCCGACCTGACCCGCGCCCGGCTCCGCGCCGTGCTCGACTCGATCGTTCTCAGCGACGGACTGACCGTTCCGCTGCGGTGGACGCGCGGCAGCCACTTCGCCAACAACAGCGTGCAGGCGTTTAGCGTCGTGATGAACAACGGCTCGTTCGAAAAGTGGCGCGACGAGCGCACCGGCTGGATCGCCGATCCGTGGGTCGGGCTCGACGCGCCGAAGCGATGAGATGACCAGGGTCCTGACCAGCATCCTGCTGGCGCTGCCGCTGGCCGGCGCCTACTCGATGTTCGCGCTGGGCATCGTCGTGATCTATCGCGCGTCGCGCATCTTGAACCTGGCGCACGGCGCGATGGCGACGCTGCCCGCCTACCTCGCCTACTCGATGTCGAAAGCCGGCGTGCCGATGGCCGTCGTGCTGCCGATCGCGATCGCGTCGGGAGCGATCCTCGGGATGATCGTCGAGCGCGGCGTGCTGCGACCGCTGCGCGGCGAGTCGCAGACTACGCAGACGGTGGGCACGGTCGCCGTGCTGGGCGTATTGGTCGCGCTGATCGCGCGCGTGTGGGGCACGGCGCCGCTGGCCGCCCCGACCGTCTTTCCCGACGGCTCGATCGATGTCGGCAACTCGATCCTGCAATACGGCGAGATGGGCCTCGCGCTGGTCGCGCTGATCGCGGCCGGATCGATCGCGATGATGTTGCAGCACACCGATGTCGGGCTCGCGATGCGCGGCGCGGCCGACAACCGCCGGGCGGCCGCGCTGATGGGCGTGGATCCCGACCGGACGACCTCGGCGGCGTGGGCGCTCGGCGGCGCGCTCGCGGCGACGGCCGGCGTGCTGCTGGCCGGCGTGACGAACCTCGAGCCCTACACGCTGTCGCGCCAGGTGCTGCCCGCGTTCGTGGCCGCGCTGATCGGCGGCTTGGGATCGCTCGGCGGCGCGATCGCCGGCGCCGCCATCGTCGGGCTGGTGCAGGGCATCGTCGGCGGCTTCGTTCCGCAGCCGGGTGTCGCGCAACTGATGCTCACGATCGTCGCGCTGGGCGTGATGGCCGTGCGCGGCAAGCGCCTGTCGGGAACCGAGGAAGACTCGGGCCGCGGCGCCGCGATCCGAAAGCCGAAGCGCCTGTCGCTGCGCTCGCCGTGGCTGTGGGCGGTCGCGGTGTTCGCGCTGGCATGGCCGTGGGTGCCGCTGCCGTCCTCGATGGCCGGCCTTGCCGACTCGCTGCACGGCGACGCCGCGCTTGCGGCGATCTTCACCATCGCCGCGGTCTCGCTCGTGATGCTGACCGGCTGGGTCGGGCAGATCTCGCTCGCGCAGGCCTCGTTCGTCGGTCTGGCCGCGTTCACGACCGGGCTGATGGTCAAGCGGTTCGGCATCCCGTTCCCGCTGAACCTTCCCATCGCGGCCGCCGTCGCCGGCGGAGCCGCGGCGCTGCTGGGCGTGGTGGCGCTGCGCGTGCGCGGCCTGTATCTGGCCGTCGCGACGCTGATTTTCGGCTGGATGGCCGACGCCTACTTGTTCAAGCAGTCGTGGTTGGTCGGCGAGGGCGGCTCGACGATCATCGGCAACACCGTCGTCGGCCGCGAAGGAGCGTTCCCGTCGTTCGACCTGACGCAGCGGCGGATTTTCTACTACGTCGCGCTTGCCGGCGCCGCGCTGGCGATCGCAGCGGCGGCGAACTGGCGCGACTCGCGCACCGGCCGCGCGATGTTCGCGGTCCGCGGCTCCGAGCTTGCGGCCGCCTCGATGGGCATCAACGTGACGCGCACGAAGCTGTTCGCGTTCGCGGCCTCGGGCGTGCTCGCCGGCATCGCCGGCAACCTGATCATGATCGATCAGCGCACGGCCAACGCCGACCAGTTCTCGTTCAAATGGTCGCTGCTGTTCCTCGCGATCGCCGCGGTTGGCGGCCTGACGCGCCTCGGCGGCGCCGCCGCGGCCGCGGCGTTGTTCGCGGCGCTGAACGAGATCTTCTTCCGGCTCACGTTCCTGAACGGCTATCTCGAGCTGGTCTCGGCCGGGCTGTTGCTCGTTGCGATCCTCGCTCGCGCCGAGCCGGTGCGGCGCCTCTTCGGCCGGAAGGAACGGGCGGCCGAGATGCCGCGCGCGATGCTCGATGCGCCGCAGCTTCCGGCGGCCGCGGCGCCGGTCTCCCCGAACGGCCAGGGTCCGGCGTCGCCGGCGCTGGAGGCGTCCGGCATCACCGTGCGGTTCGGCGGGCTGGTCGCGGTCGGCGACGCGTCGCTTCGCGTCGAGCGCGGCGAGACCGTCGGTCTCATCGGACCGAACGGCGCCGGCAAGACGACGATGTTCAACGCGATCGGCGGGATGAACTCGCCGCAGGCCGGCCGCGTCGCAATCGGCGGACGCGACGTGACCGCGCTCGGCGTGCACGAGCGCGCCGCGCTCGGCATGGGCCGCACGTTCCAGGCGATCCAGCTCTTCAAAGAGTCGACCGTGTTCGACAACTTGATGGTCGCCACGCACCTGCACGGCACGACCGGCCCGGCGTCGCATCTGCTGCTCACCGACCGCGCGCTCCGCGACGAGGAAGCGGCCCGCGAACGCGTCCACGCCGCCGCTGCGACCGTCGGGCTGGGACCCGTCTTGGAGGCGCGCTGCGGCGATCTGCCGTTCGGCGTGCTGCGCATGGTCGAGATCGCCCGCGCGCTCGTGACCGGCGCCGGCCTGATCCTGCTCGATGAGCCGGCCAGCGGCCTGGACGAACGCGAAACCGACCGTCTTGGCACGCTGCTCGTCGCGCTCCGCGAAGGCCTGGGGCTCAGCCTGCTCGTCGTCGAGCACGACGTCCGCTTCGTGATGAGCCTGTCCGACCGGATGTACGTGCTGGATCAGGGACGCATCATCGCCACCGGAACCCCCGCCGAGATCCGCAACAACCCCGCCGTCATCGCCGCCTATCTCGGAACCGGCGAACACGAACAGGAGGGGGAAACCATCCGCGTCTGACGCGCGGGGATGCTCTTTTGTTCTGGCAGGCTGAACGCCTACCGACATGAAAATATCTGAGCCTCGACCGACCGCGTTGCGCTGGTAGCGTTGGCGCACGGCGCTATCCGCAGCGCTCCACGCGTTCGCACAACACCTGAAGATCTGCTGGCGTTCGCGCAGAGTCTCTCACCCGCAGACCAAGTGGCGGTGCATGTCACGTCGCAACGCCCGGCCGGCGAGAAGATTGACGCGCTCCTTCTTCAGCTTGCGAGCACTGGAGGCGAGCAGCGCGAACCGGAGTTTCCGATCTTCGATAAACCCGAGCACCTGATGAAGCAGGACGGGCAGACGCGCCACCTCGTCGAGCACGATTCACGAGCCGGGAGGGACTACGCGGAGTTCATCGGCGAGAAGTTCGGGATGCGCGAGGAACGACTGGTACACCGATTCGTCCAGCAGATTGCTTGGGCGGCTTGAGGAGCCTCGAATACGGTCCATCCGCACCGGAAACGACGCAGGACATCTCGGTATCTTCGGCGAATGTCCTCTGGGTACGGTTCGTGAGCGGGGGATCACGGTCCGCGCAGAGAATCCGTTGCGGGCATCGGCCTCGCGCCGCGTGGGCAACGAACGCCACCGTGTCCGCCGCGCTGGTCTGCGATGCGAGCGGCCGGTCCTGCACCTGGACGGCCGACCCGCCCCGGGCCAACGGCATCTACGAGGTGACGGCGCGAGGCACCGACGCACTGGGCAATGGGAGATGCAGCCGGGCCCGTCACGGTGGTGGTGGTGGGAGCCGGATAAGCGTGCGAGAGATGCAGCCGGACCCGTCACGGCCGTAGTGGTGGGAGCCGGATAAGCGTGCGACGACAAGACGACCAGCGAACCCCAACGGAGAGATGATGAGCAGAACACAAGGAAGCCGAAGACGAGCACTGATAGCCGTGGTGACCGGGCTGGCCCTGGTGGCGGCGGCCGCACCGGTGGGGGCCGTGACCGAGGAGGCCAAACTCACCGCCATAGACGCCGCCGCAGGCGACCGCTTCGGTCGATCGGTCTCGGTGTCCGGGGACACGGCCGTGGTGGGGTCGTACTTCGACGACGACGCGGGCTCGGAGTCCGGCTCGGCCTACGTGTTCACCCGCTCGGGTACCACCTGGACCCAGCAGGCCAAGCTCACCGCATCCGACGCCGCCGCGGGCGACCAATTCGGCTTCTCGGTGTCGGTGTCCGGGGACACGGCCGTGGTGGGGTCCCTGCTCGACGATGACGCCGGCTCGAACTCCGGGTCGGCCTACGTGTTCACCCGCACGGGCTCCACCTGGACCCAGCAGGCCAAGCTCACCGCCACAGACGCCGCCGCCGGCGACCAATTCGGCTTCTCGGTCTCCGTGTCCGGGGACACGGCCGTGGTGGGGTCCCTGCTCGACGACGACGCCGGCTCGAACTCCGGGTCGGCCTACGTGTTCATCCGCTCGGGCTCCACCTGGACCCAGCAGGCCAAGCTCACCGCCACAGACGCCGCCGCGGGCGCCCAGTTCGGTGTCTCGGTGTCGGTGTCCGGGGACACGGCCGTGGTCGGATCCTGGTTCGACGACTCGTTCTCCGGCTCGGCCTACGTGTTCTCCCGCTCGGGCTCCACCTGGACCCAGCAGGCCAAGCTCACCGCCACAGACGCCGCTGCGTTCGACCAATTCGGTGTCTCGGTATCGGTGTCCGGGGACACGGCCGTGGTCGGATCCTGGTACGACGCCGACCCGCGCACGGAGACCGGCTCGGCCTACGTGTTCTCCCGCTCGGGTTCCACCTGGACCCAGCAGGCTAAGCTCACCGCCTCTGACGCCGCCGCGCTCGACAACCTCGGCAACTCGGTATCCGTGTCCGGGGACACGGTCGTGGTCGGGTCCCACCAAGACGACGACGCCGGCTCGGACTCGGGCTCGGTCTACGTGTTCGAAGTCGTCCCGCCCGACACGTTCGTGACGTCCGGGCCGCCGGGGGTCACGAACAGCTCCAGCGCGACCTTCGAGTTCGTGGGCACGGACAACCACACGCCGTCCGGATCGCTCACCTTCACCTGCTCGCTGGACGCCGCACCCACCTCCCCGTGCACGTCGCCGGTCACCTACACCGGCCTGGCCGACGGATCGCACACCTTCTCGGTGGCGGCCACAGACACCTCCGGCAACACCGACCCCACTGCGGCCACCCACACGTGGACGATCGACGCCACCGGTCCGCAGACCCAGTTCGACACGCTCAACCCCGCCGTGGTCGCCAACGTGGGCGGGACCCTCGTCTTGCCGGTGCGCGGGCAGGTCACCAACACCTTGACCGCCGTGGCCTTCGTGCAGGTCACGTTCACGGCCCAAAGCCCGGGGGCAACCGACGCCACCGCGTTCGCCTTCCTGGCCTGCGACTCAACCGGCCGCTCCTGCACCTGGACGGCCGACCCGCCCCGAGCAACCGGCATCTACGAAGTCACCGCCGCAGGCACCGACGAATTGGGCAACACCGGAGATGCAGCCGGACCCGTCACGGCCGTAGTGGTGGGAGCCGAATAAGCGTGCGGCGACAAGACGACCAGCGAACCCCAACGGAGAGATGATGAGCAGAACACAAGGAAGCCGAAGACGAGCAGTGATAGCCGTGGTG
>DASWHR010000107.1:0-10032 GCA_036398095.1 Actinomycetota bacterium | reverse complement strand
GACAACCCGTTCCATCTGCGCGACTTCAACGCCAAGGATCTGCGTGCCGCGCTCGAAGCCCGATTCGAAAACGTAGCCGTCGAAGGAATGTTCTACGTCGAAGACTCGCCGCGCTACCGGCGCATGATCGAAGCCGAGGCGAACGAGGAACGGATGCGGCCGAAGCTTCGCCGCGTCGAAGAGCGGCTCGCCAAGCTGCCGGGCGCGGTGCGCGTGCGACTACGGCCGCTGGCCCGCAAGCTCGCCGGCGTCGCCGCCTGGCCGCTGCCCGAGGCCGAGCAGGCCCGCAACGCGATCATCGCCGCGGACTTCCGCGCCGGCCCCGACGCCGACGCATCGTTCTGCCTGATCGGCGTGGCACGAACGCCACGCGCGAAGAAGAAGCCGGCGGCGTCACGTCGCCCACGCGGCGGCCGCTGAGCCGGCGCCTTCCGGCAGCGGTTCGGGCTCGCCGGTGAGATCCTCGCCGACGCGGCGCGTCCAGATCAGCACGTAGACCAGCGCGGCGTAGCGCACGAATACCGAGACCTCGAGCACCATCAGATAGGGCGCAGAGTCCACCCCTTCGATGAACGAGTTGAGGTACGCCCAGATCGATCCGAGCACGAAAAGGTCGCCGAGCACGAACGCGACGAACGCATGCCACGGAACGCGCACGAGCACGAAGAACGGAAGCAGCCAGATAGCGAACTGCGGCGAGAACACCTTCGTCGTCATCAGGAACAGGATCATGATCCCGAAGCCGGTCGTGATTGGACGCACGTCGCCGCGCAGCGACTCGCGCCACAGCAGGATCAGCAACGAGATCCCGAAGAGCGCCATCGACCCGTACTGCGCGAACTTGGAAAACGGCCCGCCGGCCGGGAACCAGAACGAGTTCCATTCCGGGCCGGTCGCGCGCGAGCCGTGATGAAGGATGAAGTACCAGAACGTCTCGAAGTTGGGGACGCGCGCGGTCTGGAAGTCGTAGGGGAACGACCACCCGTCGACGCCGGCGAACAGCAGCACGACCAGATTCGGCACCGCGAACCAGAAGATCGAATAGACCAGGAGCGGCCAGGCCGGCTTCCCGTCTCGTCGCCGAGCCAGCATCAACGCGGGAATGATCAGTCCGGGGAAAATCTTGGCCGCTGCGCCCAGCCCGAGCAGCGCCGCCGACAGCACGTCGCGCTCGCGAACGAAGGCCCACAATCCGAGCGCCATCAACCCGACCGCAAGCAGATCCCAGTTCAGGAACGCATAGGAAATCATCGCCGGCGCGAGCACATACATGACCATCCGGCGCGGGTTACGGGCGATCGCGGCGAGCGCGGCAGCGCCGATCACACCGAACACGGCGAGCATCAACGCGTTCACGCGGAAGAATCCGACGGCGTTTCCGCGCTCGACGGGCGCGTTGGCAGCCGAGATCGCAAGCCCGGTCAGCGGCGGATACTCGAGCCGGTTGTCGCGGTAGGAAAGGCCGTGCTCGCTAAACGGAACGCTTCGGCAGTCGGCGCTCGGCTCGGCGTTTTCGCGAACCTCGCAGTCGGGGCGGAAAGCGAACTCGCCGCCGCGGGTGCCGTAGAGCGGCATGATGTCGTTGTAGCAGTTGTGCGTGTACTGGTAGCCGTCCCAGGCGCGCGGCGGCTCGCATTGTTTCTTGACCATGAAGCCGGCGATCATCGCGAAGATCCCGGCGATGACGGCCATCAGCACGACGGCCGCGCGGCCGATGCGGCGCTCCTTGTCCGGCCCGTACACCGGTCCGGTGTCCGTCGCCGTGTCGTGATCGGTCACGCCGCGGCCGCACCTCCGCCTGGTGACGGCGACGCGCCGACTTTCTGCGTCGCGGTCGCCGACGGGGAAGGGCTCGGCGATGGAGACTGGCTCTGCGTCTGAGTCGGCGTTCCGGTCGGCTTGGGCAGGATCGTGAGCTTCGGGCCCGGCGTTGTGCTGTTCGATCCGGTCGGCGACGGCGACCCGCTCGGCGCGATCGGATCGGCGGCGGGGAAGCTCGCGGCCTTCACGCCGTCCAAGGCCTCACGCATGAAGGCCTTCCAGATGCGTGCCGGGAATCCTCCGCCGACGACCGCGCTTCCTCGCACGCGCTCCATGGTACGCGTTCCGTCCGGATAGCCCATCCACACGACGGTCGCGAGGTTCGGCGTATACCCGGCGAACCAGGCGTCCCGATGATTCTCGGTGGTTCCGGTCTTGCCGGCCATCGGCCGGCCGATGTCGGCGCTGCGGCCGGTGCCGGACTTCACGACGCGCACCATCGCGGCGGTGACGTTGCGCGCAACGGTGGACTCGATCTTCTTCTCAGCCGAGTCGGAGAAGCGATACAGCTCCTTGCCTTCTCGATCGTTGACACGCACGATCATGTGCGCGTCGACTCGCTTCCCGTCGGCGGCAAGCGTCGCGTAGGCCGCCGTCATCTCTCGCACCGAAACCTCTTCCGTTCCGAGCGCGAGCGACGGGAGCGCATCGAGTTTGGATCGGATGCCGAGCCGGCCGGCGACGTCGACGACGTTCTTCGCTCCGACGTCCATGATCAGTTGCGCATACACGGTGTTGACGCTGTTCGCCGTCGCATCGGCAAGGCTAAGCGTCCCGTAATCCTTGCGGTCGTAGTTCGACACGGTCCACGGCTTGCCACCCGTCTGCAGCGTGATCGTCGACGGCGCGCGGTAGGCGCTCGCCAGCGATCCGCCGTTTTCGAGCGAGGCGGCCAGCACGAACGGCTTGAACGAGGATCCCGGTTGCCGTTTCGATGCCGCAAGGTCGAACTGCTGGGCCGCGTAGTTGCGGCCGCCCACGTAGGCGCGGATCGCGCCGGTTGCCGGATCGACCGACACCAGCGCCGCCTCGGGATCGGTTTCGCGATCGAGCACGCCGGCGACGGCCTCTTCCGCGGCCTTTTGCATCTCGACGTCCATCGTCGTGCGCACGCGCAGGCCGCCGCGCAAGACCTGATCTTCCCCGAAGCGTTCGACCAGCTCGCGGCGGACGGCATCGAGGAAGTAGGCGCCGCGTCCGGTGATCCCGGCCGAGCGCGCGATCGCGGCGATCTCGGTCTCTTTGGCATCGTCCCGTTCGGCGGACTCGATCATCCTCATCTCGACCATGCCGTCGAGCACTCGGTCGCGCACACGCTTGGCCGCCTCGGGTTCCTTGGTTGGCTCCAGATTCTCGGGCGCTCGGATCAGACCGGCGAGCATCGCCGACTGTGCCAGGTTCAGACGCGATGCGGGAATCCCAAAGTAGGCGCGCGCCGCGGCATCGATGCCGTAGGCGCCGCGTCCGAAGTAGATGGTGTTCAGATACGCCGACAGGATCTGATCCTTGCTCCACTTGCGTTCGAGCTTCACCGACACAACTGCTTCTTTGAACTTGCGCATGAAGGACCGCTCGCGGCCGACAAAAGCGTTTTTGACGTACTGCTGCGTGATCGTCGAGCCGCCTTGCTTGATCTCGCCGGCCATCAGGTTCGCGAGCGCGGCGCGCACCACCCCCAGCGGCGAGATTCCCTTGTGCTGATAGAAGCGGCGGTCCTCGGCGGCGATCACCGCGTTCCGCGCGACCTCGGGGATCTGCTCGAGCGGGACGATCGCGCGATCTTCACTGCCGTGCAGCCGCCCGATGAAGCGGCCCTTGTAATCTTCCACGACGCTCGACCGCGCAGTCGCGATATCTTCGGGCGCCGGCACCTTCGCGAACGCGTAGTAGATACCGAACAGCAAGATCCCCAGCGCGACCCCGGCCAGGCCCAGCGCGAAGAGACGCCGCAGCCAGTAGCGCGGCCGCGGCGCGTCGGCCGCGGCGCCGCCGCGCGGCGGGCGCGTCTTGCTTTTCACAACCATCCTCGGCCCCCGGCCGTCAGGATGAGGCGCGCGAGACCCGCGGCGACCGCGGCGGTTGCGACGGCCGATGCGATCAGCCACGGCCGGGCGAGTCGACCGGCTCGCGCCATCGCGTCCAGCGAATGCTCGCGGGGTGCGGGCAGCGCCGCCGCCCACCCGCGCATCCACCGCGGCGGCGGATCGACGCGATGCGTCGCGGACGTGCCGCGCCGGAGGCCGCCGGCGAGCAATCCGGCGAGCACAAGTCCGGCGACCGCGATGCCCAGACCTTCAGAGAGCGACTCGGGCGGCACGACAAGCGCCGGCGCGGCCCCGGCCGCGAGCGCGATCGCAGTGCCGGCCCGTTCGAAGGCGAATCCGGGTGCGAAAGCGAGCGCTCCCGCGACGACGAGCGCAGGAACAGCGACAGACGCGGCGACGAACGCCGCGGGGGCATGCCGGGCGACGGACGGCGTCGCGCGTCCGCGTTCGGCGGCCTCCCAGGCCGTCACCGCCGCGAGTCCCGCGGCGACTCCGAGCGCGACCGCGGCCGGCACGAACTCGGGCCGCGCGGCCGCGACGCGCCACAGCGCGCCGCCGGCCAACCCGAAGCCGAGCAGCGCGCCGCCGGCGGGCGCAAAGGACAGCGTCGGCACGGCGAGCGACGCCGAGGATTGCAGCATGACCAGCGCGGCGAACGACGCCGCAAGCGCCAGGGCCGCGCCGGCGATCGCGACCGGGCCGCCGAGCCCGATTCCCGCCGCGGCGATCGCCGCCGGAACGACCAACACGGCGGCCGCATCGGAATCGCGGCTCAAACGAACGGACGCGATCGCGGCGCCGGCCGCGCCCAGTGCGAGCAACCAGAAGCCTCGCGAGGACGATCCGGCGACGGCGAGCCCGGCCAGCAGCGCGCCTTGCGCTCGCACCGGTCCGAGCCAGATCGCGCCGGCCTCGGCACGCACGGCGTCGTCGACGATCGCGGGAATCAAGCCAAGGCGGAGCGCGGCTCCGGCCAGCAGCAAACCGCCGGCGGCGCCGGAGACCGGCTCAAACGCAAGCGTCGCGCGTGCCGCGATCGCAAGCCCGCCGATCGCGAGCGCGTCGGCGGCGATCAACGGAAGCAGCATCCGCGAGCGGCGAAGCGGCGAGACATGCGAGGCCGCAAACGACGCCACCGCGAACGCGGCCGACGACACGGCCAAGGTCACGCCCAGATACAACACGTCGGGCGAGACGATCGACGCCGCGGCGGCGCTCCCGCCGATCGCGAGCGCCGCCCGCGTGCCGGCGCCCCCTCGGATCATCGCCGCAGCCGATCCCGCCAGCGCCCCGGCCGAGAGCACGCCGCGCCACGCGTCGGTTTCGAACCGTTGCCAGACCACCTCGTTGCCGACCGCCGCGAACACGCCGGCTGCGGCGGCGCTTGCGGCGGCGGCGACCATCAGCAGCATCGGAATCAAGCGGCCGCCGGCGCCGTCTTCGACCAGCAGTGCGAAGACCGCCGCGCCGACGGGAAGAATCAACGCGGCTTGGATCAGCGTCGCGTCGCTCACAGGCGTCCTCCCACGACGACGAACACCAAGCCGGCGGCGCACAGCGCGCCGGCCGCGAGCGGCGCGACGGGCAGCAGCGCGGCGTGCCGGCCGAACCATGCCCAGGCGCCGAGCGCCGCGGCCGCCACGACCCACCCGGCCGCATCGGTCCACGCGCGGATCTGCGCGCCGGCCACGAGCGCCGCAACGAATGCGATCTGCGCCAGCACGCCAAGCGCCTCGAGCCGCCGCGAGATGCGCGGCGGGCGCACGATCGCGCCGCCCATCCCACCGGGCGGCCCGCTCAACTCGACCGATCCGCTAAACGATCCGCCGATTGCGATCGCCGCGCCCAGCGTCGCGAGCCACATCCCCGCAACGACGGCGACCGGGCCGCGCACGAGTGCCGTCCCGGCGACGCCGTGCGCTCCGGCGACGTCCGCCAGCACAGTCGATCCGGCGCGCACGGACGCGGCGGCGGCGAGCAGAACCCACGCGGGAACGAACAGGGCCTGGCGACGCAACGCATCGCTCGCCGACTGCCGCGCGAGTTCGCCGGCGGGCAGCGCGGCGGCCGGTCCCGCGGCGCGCGCGACCAGGATCATCATCAACACGGCCGGCACGGTCCCATCGAATCGCTGCGCGAGCAGAAGCGTCGCCGCTCCCGCCGCGGACGCGCCCGAGGCGACCGCGAGCCGGGAATGAAGGCTCATCCCGATCAGGCTACGCGCAGGCCGGGCCGGCGGAGCGAAAGAAAGAAGGTCAGCCGGCTGCGCGGCGGCCGGTCGAGAACGAGCGGACCAGGTGGTTCCAGTTGCAGTCCATGCACACCTCGACGACGTAGCAGGACACCTCGTTCGGGCGGGCGGCGAGTTCGCGCAGCTCGGCGGCGCGCCGGGCGTAGCCGTTGCCGGCTTTGAGGTCGCGGCCGTATGCGTACAGAACCAGCCGCAGCTCGCTCGAGTCGCAGATCGGGCAGGCGTCTTCGGCGGCCTCGCCGATGTGGCGGGCGGCGCGGAGCAGGTCTGGGTGCGCGTCGCAGACATCGATCTTCGACAGCATGCCCACGCCGACCGCGCGGAGCACGGCCCGCTTCGCCAATCGGTAGTCGATCGCGGCCATGAGGTGAGCGATTGTACCTCCGCGACCCGGCCGGGCGGCAGTCTTAGCGTTCTAGACATTCGTGACATATCAGCCCTTCCCCACGTGATCCAGTTCCTTCCATCAGTGCCGCCGTGATGTTTGACACCCCCTCCCCCGCGGGGCACAATGCATCGAGTCGATATATCGAGTCGATATATCGAAACGATAGGAAGCGAGAGGGAAACCGCGATGCTGGAACTGGCCGTTCTGGGGCTTCTGAAGGAGAAGTCCATGCACGGCTACGAACTCAAGAAGCGGCTGGACGAACAACTCGGCCACTTCTGGCGGATCTCGTACGGGTCGCTCTACCCCTCGCTCAAACGGCAGGCCGCCGACGGCACGATCGAAATCTCTTCCCCACAGGGCGAAACCTCGCGTCGCAAGAACGTCTACCACATCACCCCCAAGGGCGAGGCCGCCTTCACCGATATGCTCGAGTCCGGCGGCGTCAACATCGCCGACCGGGATCAGTTCATGCTTCGCTTCGCGTTCTCGCGCTACATGAAGCCCGAGACGCGCAAGCGCCTGCTCGAAGGGCGCCGCGGCTATCTGCAGGAGCGACTCCTGGCGATGTCCGCATCGCTCAAGCGTATGCGCGACCGCATGGACGAGTACTCGCAAGAACTGATGCAGTACGGATTGAACGAGACCGAGCACGACATTCGCTGGCTGACCGACATGCTCGCCGCCGAAGAGAGCGGACGAGGGACGGCAAAGAAGAAGAAGAAGAGCTCCGCGGCGCGCGAACGCGTCGCGACGCGCCCGCGCCGTCCGCGGTCGGCCAATAGGACACCGAAGGGGCTGGTGGACAACCCGACCGCACCGCGGACGGGGCTGCCGAGCGCCCAAGGAAAGCCCGCCGGACTGTAGAACGCCGGGACGCACGACGTCCCCGTGCTGCATACGGGGCTCGAAAGGGGAACAGAGAATGAAGAACGGAACGCGGAAAGTTCGGGTCGCGATCGCGGGAGTAGGCAATTGCGCGTCATCGCTCGTTCAGGGCGTGCACTACTACGCGGACGCCAAGCCCGGCGATGACGTTCCCGGATTGATGCACGTGATGCTCGGCGGGCTGCACGTCTCCGACGTCGAGTTCGTCGCCGCGTTCGACGTGGACGCCAAGAAGGTCGGTCGCGATCTGGCCGAGGCGCTCCGCAGCGAGCCGAACAACACGATCCAGTTCGCCGACGTTCCCCCGCTGGGCGTCGAGGTCCGGCGCGGACCGACGTTCGACGGCCTCGGCCGTTACTACCGCGAAATCGTGGACGAGTCGCCCGAGACGCCCGTCGACGTCGCCGAAATCCTGCGCACGTCCGGTGCCGACGTGCTCGTGTCCTATCTTCCGGTGGGCAGCGAGGAAGCGACGAAGCACTACGCCGACGCCGCGCTGCGCGCGGGTGTGGGCTTCGTCAACTGCATTCCGGTGTTCATCGCCTCCAACCCCGAGTGGGCCGCGCGCTTCCGCGAGGCGGGCGTGCCGATCATCGGCGACGACATCAAGAGTCAGGTCGGCTCGACGATCATTCACCGCATGCTCGCGAAGCTGTTCGAAGACCGCGGCGTGCACCTGGACCACACCTACCAGCTCAACTTCGGCGGCAACATGGACTTCATGAACATGCTCGAGCGCGAGCGGCTGGAGTCGAAGAAGATCTCCAAGACGCAGTCCGTCACCTCGAACATGCGCCGCACACTCGGCAAGTCCGACGTCCATATCGGCCCGTCGGATCACGTGCCGTGGCTCAAGGACCGCAAGTGGGCGCACATCCGTCTGGAGGGCCGCAACTTCGGCGACGTTCCGCTGACGGTGGATTTGAAGCTTGAAGTGTGGGATTCGCCGAACTCGGCGGGCGTGGTGATCGATGCGGTGCGCTGCATCAAGGTCGCGCTCGAGCGCGGCGTGGGCGGCCCGCTGATCGGTCCGGCGTCGTTCTTCATGAAGTCGCCGCCGGTTCAATATCCCGACGACATCGCCCGGAACATGGTCGAAGAGTTCATCGCCGGCGTCCCGGCGGCCGGGCTCGTCGCGAACGGCAACGGGAACGGGAATGGCAACGGGAAGTCGCACACCGGAGACCTCACGCTGGACGTGGTCGACGTCCGGTAACGGGCGTCGCGCCGCATCCGCGGCGGAACGCGCGTGAGCGAATCGGCCCCGCAGCCGACGACGCTTGCACGCGTCCGCGAAATCTTCGCCCAACCCGGCTTCGGCCGGTTCTTCTCGACGCGGCTGGTCTCGCAAATCGGTGACGGCATCTTTCAGCTCGCGACGGCCGATCTGCTGCTGTTCGACAACCCGGGATCGAACCCGGCGCTGACCCTGGCGATCTTGTCCGTCGTGACCCTCGTTCCCTTCAGTGCCGTCGCCCCGTTCGTCGGCGTGTTCATCGACCGGTGGGAGCGCCGCACGATCCTGCAAGTCGTGCCGCTGATCCGCGCGGTCCTGGCCGCGACGATCGCGCTCGGCATCGGACGCGGCACCCAGGGACCGCTGTTCTATCTCGTGGTATTGATCGTGTTGTCGGCGAACCGGTTCTTCCTCGCGACGATGTCGGCAGTCCTGCCTCAGTTCGTTCCCGAGGATGATCTGCTCGTCGCGAACTCCGTCACCTCGACGGGCGGTTCGGTGTCGAACGTCATCGGGCTCGGGATCGGCTCCGCGCTGGCGGCGCTGGTCGGCGGAACGTCAACGGCCGGGTTCGCGGCGATCGCATTCGCCGGCGGCGCGGTCCTGGCGCGGGGACTGAACGTGCATCGAGGCCTGCCGAAGAACGTGAAGCCGATCTCCGAGGACGTCAAAGACGTCGTCGCCGAGATGGTCGACGGCGTGCGCCGCCTGCGCGCATCGGCGAAAGCGACGTTTGCGCTGACGGCCGTCTCGGCGAATCAGTTTCTGATCGGTGCGATGACCGGCGTGGTCGCGTCCTACTTCATCAAGAACCTTGACTTGGGGGTCGGCGCGATCACCGCACTGCTGGGCGTAATCGCGGCCGGCATCGGGATCGGCGTCGCGATCGTGCCGGCCGTCGCGCGACGCGTCGGCCGCGAACGAATGATCCCGCTGTCGTTCGGCGTCGCCGCGACCACGATGATCCTGGTCGGCATCACCCTGTCGCGCGCGGTCGTCGTCGCGTCGGCTTGGCTGGTCGGCCTTGCCTACGCGATCATCAAGATTCCCGTCGACACGATCGTCCAAGAGGAGATGCCCGACTCCTATCGCGGCCGCGCCTTCGCCGCCTACGACATGTTGTTCAACGTCGCTCGCGTGTCCGGGACGGCGATCGCCGCGGCGATGGTCGCGCTCGAGTGGTCGCCGGCGATGTCGGTGCTGCTGATCGGCGCTGCCTATGCGGCTGCGTCCGTGTTCTCGCTCAACAAGACGCGTCGCTTTTCGATCACGGCCGCGCCGACGGACGCCCCTCCCCCCGCCGCCGAACCCGAACCCGAATCCATACCCGAGCCCGAACCCGAGCACGAGCCCGAACCCGAGCACGCACCCGAGCACGCACCCGCACCCGAGCCCGCACCCG
>DASWHR010000106.1:0-1513 GCA_036398095.1 Actinomycetota bacterium | reverse complement strand
GCTCTACTTCCATCCGCTTTCGTCGTTCTGTCAGAAGGCGCTCATCGCGTTGTACGAGAACGACACGCCGTTCGAGCCGCACATCGTCGACCTCGGCGACGAGGCGTCGCGAACCGCGTTCATGAAGATTTGGCCGATCGGTAAGTTTCCCGTGCTGCGCGACGAGGCGAAGGACCGGACCGTTCCCGAATCGAGCATCATCATCGAATACTTGGCGCAGCACTACCCGGGTCGGACATCGCTTGTGCCGGCGGATGCGGACCTCGCCCGCCAAACGCGCCTGCGCGACCGCTTCTTCGATCTGTATGTGAACGTTCCCGTGCAGAAGGTCGTCACCGACAGGCTGCGTCCCGCAGGCAAGAGCGATCCCTACGGCGTGGAGCAGGCAAAGGCGCTGTTGCGGATCGGCTATCGCATGATCGACGAGGACATGGCGACCAAGACTTGGGCGATGGGGGATGCGTTCGGAATGGCCGACTGCGCCGCCGCGCCGGCCCTGTTCTACGCGAACCACGTAATGCCGCTCGGCGATGCACACCGGAACGCCGCGCGGTACCTCGGCCGTCTGATGGAGCGCCCGTCCTTCGCCCGGGCGATCGAGGAAGCCAAGCCGTACTTCGCGATGATCCCGCAATAAGGCCATATCGCTGTCGCATGCGGAGAGTTGAATGAATCCGGGACGGCGGCTGCGGCACCTGAAGGGAGAGGCGCGATGTCCGACGAGCTCGTGTTCTACACCAACCCCATGTCGCGCGGGCGCATCGTCCGCTGGATGCTGGAGGAGGTGGGGCGGCCCTACCGCACCGAACTGGTGCCGTTCGGCCCGGCCATGAAATCGCCGGAATATCGGGCGATCAACCCGATGGGCAAGGTGCCGGCGATCCGCCACGGCGAGGCGGCGGTGACCAACAAGTCGCTCGCCGTCGAGGTGCCGGAGGCGCGGCGCGGCATGGTCGGGTACGGCTCGTTCGCCGACGTGATGAACGCGCTGGAAGTGGCCGTGTCGAAGTCGGACTACGTCGCCGGCGACCGTTTCACCGCCGCCGACGTCTATGTCGGCGCGCATGTCGGGTGGGGCCTCGAGTTCGGCTCGATCGAGAAGCGCCCGGCCTTCGAGCGTTACTGGAAACGGATCGGCGCGCGTCCCGCCGCGGCGCGCGCGAAGGAGATGGACGACGCGCTGATGGCGAACCAGAAGCAGCCGGCGCCGGCGTCCTAGGCACAACGATAGGACGGGAGATTCGACGATGCGGTTCATGATGATCGTCAAGGCCAACAAGGACGGCGAGATCGAGCTGCGCCAGCTGTTCGAGCTCGAGGATTTCGGCGAGAGCGAAGCGGTCGACCGGCACCGCGCGCTCGAGCAGAAGCTGGCCAAGAAGTAACGGCTGCGAAAACCGCGAACACCAATCAGGAGAGACGCCATGCAAGTCCAACCCTATCTGTTCTTCGACGGGCGCTGCGCCGAAGCGGTGGAGTTCTACCGCCGCGCGCTCGACGCCAAGGTCACGTC
>DASWHR010000105.1:0-47836 GCA_036398095.1 Actinomycetota bacterium | reverse complement strand
CGACCAGGTCGTGATCCTCGGCCATCACTATCAGAAGCAAGAAGTGATCCAGTTTGCCGACGCGCGCGGCGACTCCTACAAACTCGCGAAGTTCGCGGCCGAAGCCGGCGCGCCCTTCGTGGTCTTTCTGGGCGTGCACTTCATGGCCGAATCCGCCGACATCCTGACCGGCGACGATCAACAGGTGATCCTTCCCGATCTCGCGGCCGGCTGCTCCATGGCCGACATGGCCGAGATCGGCCAGGTCGAAGAAGCCTGGGCGGCGATCCAGTCCGTCACCCCCGACGCGGTGGTTCCGCTGACGTACATGAACTCATCGGCCGCGATCAAGGCGCTCACGGGCCGCGAAGGCGGCGCGATCTGCACGTCGTCGAACGCGGCGGCCGCGATGCGCTGGGGCTTCGAGCGCAAAGACAAGATCCTGTTCCTTCCCGATCAGCATCTGGGCCGCAACACCGCGGTGCGCACGCTCGGCCTCGCGCTGGACGACTGCCTGGTCTGGGATCCGCATCGCGATCTGGGCGGCCTGACCGAAGAGCAGATCGAGCGCGCGAAAGTGCTTCTATGGAAAGGCCATTGCAGCGTGCATCAGCGCTTCCAGCCCGAGCACGTCTCCGCCGTCCGCGAACGCGTCCCCGGCGTGCGCGTCATCGTGCATCCCGAATGCCGCTACGAGGTCGTCGAAGCCGCCGACGACGTCGGCTCGACCGAGCACATCATCCGCACCGTCGCCGACGCGCCCGCCGGATCCAAGTGGGCGATCGGCACCGAACTGAACTTGGTCTCGCGCATCGCGACCGAGCATCCCGACAAGACCGTGGTCTTCCTGGATCGCACCGTCTGCTTCTGCGCGACGATGAACCGGATCGACCTTCCGCATCTGGTCTGGGTGCTGGAAAACCTCACGCAGGGCCGCGTCGTCAATCCCGTCCACGTCGACCCCGACACCGCCAACTGGGCGCGACTTGCCTTGCAGCGAATGCTAGAAATCTCCTAGAGCAGGCCGTCCGGATACGGCGGAGGGGGCCAACTCAGGCCCCCTCGTTGTTGCGAGGTCCTCCCCCCGGCGACCCCGCACACGCGCCATGCACAAGAGAAAGGGGGGCGGGCCAGGGTTCCCACCCCCCTGAGGAGACCGCGGTGAGGTTGGCTCGGGCTCGCCGGCTGGCGCCGGCGAAACAACGCCTCACAACAGGTCTTCGAGCCGCACGCTCCCAGGGTGAGCGAACGGCCCTGCGAGCCATGCTGGCGTTCCCGGCCCGCACCATGAAGTACGAGCCGAACCGGCCCGTCTTACGCGGGGTGGAAGGATTTGGGGACTATTGCTGGACGGGGATCCCGAAACAGTCGACCGTGGGGCAGGGCACGCACTGCTGGTGCGACAGCCACGGTTCGCCCATGATCGTGAGACCGCTGCTCGCGCAGATCGAATCGGCGCGCGCGGCCCCGCCGCCCAGGCCGGCAAGCGAAGCGAGCAGCGCACCCAGCACAGCGAGGCGCTTCATCGGTCGGCCTCGTCGCCGGTCGGATCCCGGTAGATGGCGTTGCATGTCGTTTCACGGCCGCCGCATGCCGAGTCGAACGCGGTGCCGGCGGTCGAGGCTTCGTCCTCTTGGTGAATCACGTCCGGCCCGACGCCCAAAACCTTCTGCTCGCGATCGGTCGGGTTCTCGACGTCGGCATCGGCGCCGAGCCGTCCCGGCCCCTGGCCCACCGACCCGCCTCCCGGCAGCGTGACGGTCGTGGTGTACTCCCCGTTCACGCCGGCGCCTCCGGTTGCGGCGGAGGGCGAGATCCCGCTGCCGCCGGCCGATCCGGCGTCGACGGCCGCGACCGCCACGACCGGAATATTTCCGGTGGGCGGGGACGTCCCGCCGAACGCGGGCGAAACGATGTTGATCGCGGCGACCAGCGCCGCGGCGGCGGCTAGCGTCGCCGGCACCGATGCGGCTCCGGCGGCCTCGACCGGAGCGCCCCAGCCTGCGCGCGCAGCGGCTTCGCGAGCGCGAATTTTGAACCAGAACACGACACCGAACGTTCCTTCGCCCACGTGACGCAGGCGCTCGCGCAGCGAACGGCGAGCGCGATGCAGCAGCGCGTCGGCGGCGTTGCGGCCGATGCCGAGCCGGTCGCCGACCTCGGCGGGCGTCATGCCGCCCAGCGAGTACATCAGCGCCGTCTGGTGGCGATGCGGCAGTTCGCTCACGGCGCTGCGAACCTCGCGGGTGCGTTGCCGGCGAAAGACTTCTTCGGGCGGGTCGGCCGCCGGGTCGCCGACATCTTCGGCGTTGTCGAGCGACACCAGATGCGGCACGACGCGGCGGTGACGGTCGATCAGAAGGTTGCGCGCGATCCGGTTGATGAGCGGATCGAGTCCCTCTCCGGACACGCCCCAGCGCTGCACGTGCATGTAGGCGCGCATCGCGGCTTCCTGCGCCAGATCCGCGGCCTCTTCGGGCGTGCAGCCACGCGCGCGGAACAGGCCCTTCAGACGCGCGAACGTGCGGCGGTAGGTCTGATCCAGCTCCGGCGGAATCTCCGGCTCAAGATAGCGCGCTTCGATCGACAAGGGCCGTCCACCCCCTCCGGGATCCTCATCCCCATTTCGGCCGTTCGTGAGTCTACGGTCGGTCCCCCCTATTTGGGAAGCCGCCTTCTGGTGAATATTCGCCCAACTCTTCCCGGTCCCTTCCCGCGCTCGCTTGGGGTGCCCGTCTTTGCCGTTTTTTCCGAAAAGACGGTGCCGCCGTTCGCGACAGAGTGTCGCGTCAGGAACCGGCTTGCTGAACGCCTTCTTGCAATGTGTCCCAGGCGAGCACGGCGCACTTGATTCGCACCGGATACTTCGTGACGCCCTTGAGCGCGACGAGCTCGCCGAGCGCCTCTTCGTCGTCGACCGGCTTGCCGGCCATCATCGTCCGGAAATCCAGGATCAACTTTTCGACCTCGGCGAGCGGCTTGCCTTTCACCAGATCGGTCAGCATCGACGCGCTGGATTGTGAAATCGAGCAGCCCTGACCTTCGAAGGCAACGTCGACGACCATGCCGTCGCGCACGATCGCGTGGATGGTGATCTCGTCGCCGCACAGCGGGTTGTTGTGGGTCAGATCGACCGTGGAGTCATCCAACCCGTGCTTGTTCCGCGGGTTGCGGTAATGGTCGAGGATGACCTCGCGATACAGATCGTCGAGAGACATGGCGCGGTCAGGATACCCGGTCGCCGGTCGAGGAGACGGCCATCAGAACGGCAGGCCTCCGCCGCCGGCGAAGATCTCTTTGGCGTGGGCGAGTGCGTCGATGAGCGCGTCGATGTCTTCGGTGGTGTTGTAGACGTTGAACGAGGCGCGCGCGGTGGCCGGCACGCCCAGGCGGCGCATCAGCGGCTGCGCGCAGTGATGGCCGGCGCGGATGCACACGCCGAACGTGTCCACGATCGTGCCCAGATCGTGCGGGTGGATGTCGCCGTACCAGAACGAGACGACGCCGCCTTTGACGCTCATGTCGCGCGGTCCGTGGATGGTGACGTCGCCGAGCGCGTCGAGCCGTTCGAGCGCGTAGCGGGTCAGCTCGACCTCGTGCGCGTGGACGGCGTCCATGCCAAGGTCGGTCAGATAGTCGCATGCCGCGCCCAGTCCGACGGCGGGCGCGATCGGCGGTGTGCCGGCTTCGAACTTGTAGGGCAACTCGTTGTAGGTGGCGCGGTCGAACCAGACTTCGCGGATCATCTCGCCGCCGCCCAGGAACGGATCCATCGCCTCCAGATGCTCGGGCTTGGCCCACAGCGCGCCCGACCCGGTCGGCCCCAGCATCTTGTGGCCGGACACGGCGTAGAAGTCGGCGTCCATCGCGACGACGTCGGTCGCGATGTGCGGCGCGCCTTGTGCGCCGTCCACCATCACCAGCGCGCCGGCCGCGTGCGCGGCGTCGGCGATCCGCCGGATCGGGTTGATCGTGCCGAGCACGTTCGACATCTGCGTGACACATACCAGCTTGGTGCGCTCGGTCAGCAGGTTCGGCAGCGCGTCCAGGTCCAGCAGGCCGGTTTCGATGTTGACCGGCAGCGGTACCAGCGTCGCACCGGTCGCGGCGGCGATCATCTGCCACGGCACCAGGTTCGAGTGGTGCTCCATCTCGCTGATCAGCACCTCGTCGCCGGGCTTCAAGAACTTGCGTCCCCAGCCGCCGGCGACGGTGTTGAGCGCCTCGGTCGCGCTGCGCACGAACACCAGACCGGTCGGGCCGGGCGCGCCGACGAACGCGGCGACCTTGGCGCGCGCACCTTCGTAGCGCTCGGTCGCCTCTTCCCCAAGCGCGTACACGCCTCGGTGCACGTTGGCGTTCGAATGCTCGTAGAAGTCCACGATCGTGTTGATCACCTGACGGGGATGCTGCGACGTGGCGGCCGAATCGAGGTAGACCAGCGGCTTGTCGCCGTGGACGCGCTTTTCGAATATCGGAAAGTCCTTGCGGATCACATGCGCGTCGAACATGGCGGCCTCCTGATCCTACCCTTCGTCCCGGAACGAATCGTACCCGCTCTTCTCCAGCTCCTCGGCCAGCTCGAATCCGCCGCTGCGCACGATCACGCCGTCGATCAGCACATGCACCGCGTCCGGCTTCACGTAGTTGAGGATCCGCTGATAGTGCGTGATCAGCAGCATCGCGCGTTCCGGCGAGGCGACCGCGTTGATGCCGGCCGACACTTCGCGGAGCGCATCGATGTCAAGGCCCGAGTCGGTCTCGTCCAGCACGCCCAAATCCGGTTCGAGAACGGCCATCTGCAGAATCTCGTTCCGTTTCTTTTCGCCGCCGGAGAAGCCTTCGTTGACGTAGCGGCGAACCAGCGACTCGTCCATCTCGAGCATCGCCATCTTCTCTTTGAGGAACTTCATGAACGCCATTGGGTTCATTTCGTCATGGACGGCGTTGCGCGCGGTGCGAAGGAAGTTCACGACCGACACGCCGGGAATCTCCTGCGGATACTGGAACGCCAGGAACAAGCCGCGCTTGGCGCGCTCGTCGGGCGCCAGCGCGAGCACCTCCTCGCCCTTGAAAAGGACCCGTCCGCGCGTGATCTGGTAGCCGGGCCGGCCCATCAGCAGATAGGCGAGCGTGGACTTGCCCGAACCGTTCGGGCCCATGATCGCGTGAATCTCGCCGCGGCGGACCGTCAGCGAGATGCCCTTCAGGATGTCTCGTCCGTCGATGCCGGCGTGCAGGTCTTCGACGACCAGCAACTCCTCGCCGGTCTTGGACTCCGCCTTCGTTTCGATCGTCTCGGTCTGGCTCATGATGTGCTCTCCACGTATATCTCGTCCCCTTCGACACGCACCGCATAGGTGGCGACCGGTCGCGTTGCCGGCAGCGTCAAGGCCCGGCCCGTCTTCAAGTCGAACAGCGAACCGTGCTTGGGACACTCGACTTCGCCGTCCTCGATGAGCCCTTCCGACAATGAGGACTCCTCGTGCGAGCAGGTGTCGGCCAGCGCGTAGTACTCGCCGCCGTGGAAGAAGACCGCGACCGGGATGCCGTCGAGCATCACGCGCGCCGCTCCGTCGTCGGGCAGCTCGCCTTTCGCGCACACGCGGACCCGGCTCATGCGCCCGGCCCCTCGGCGTCGTCGAGCGCCAGCTCGGCTTCAATCGCGACCTCGAGGATCTCGCGGACCTCGGGGACGCGGAGGCGGTCGAGCACCTCTTGGAAGAAGCCCTTCACGACCAATCGCTCGGCCGCCGCGGGGTCCAAGCCACGGCTGTTGAGATAGAACAGCACATCGTCGTCGGGCGGGCCGACGCTCGCACCGTGCGCGCAGCGCACGTCGTTGGCTTCGATCTCCAGGTACGGAATCGAATCGGCCTTGGAATGCTCGGACAGGATCAGGTTGCGGTTTGCCTGCCACGCGTCTGTTCCCTGTGCTTCCTTCGCGATGTGGATTAGGCCCGAGTAGACCGACGTCGAATATCCCTTCAGCGCGCCCTTGTAGTACAGGTCGCTCTTCGTGCTCGGCGCGATGTGCTCTTGCAATGATCGGTTGTCGAAATGCTGCGCCGAATCCCCGAAATAGACGCCGAGCATCTCGCTGTAGGAGCCGGCTCCCTGCAAGATCGACTCGACGACGCTTCGCGAGAACCGTCCGCCGAGCGTCGCCGCGAGCGTGCGCACCGTCGCGTCGCGATCGATCACCGCGCGCGCGGTCGAGAAGTGCCACAACGTCGGCCCGTAGTCCTGGACCGTCAGCACCGACACGTTCGCCGCCTGCCGCGCGTGGATCTCGGTCGTCGAGGCCGACAGCGCCGATCCCGACAGATGCGGTGAGCGCAGATGCTCGATGACGGTCACCGATGATCCCTCTTCGGCGACGACGACCGTGTGCGCGAACGCAGCGCGGCCGGCGGCGGTGATGTAGCGGAAGGATCGGATCGGCAGCGGCACGTCCACGCCGGCCGGAACGTAGACAAACAGCCCCGCGCCGGCGAACGATGCGGTGAGCGTCTGCAGCTTCTCGTCGGAGGCGGTCACGCCGGCTGCGCCGAGAATCTCGCGCACGAGCTCTTCGTGATCGGCCGCGGCCCGGCTCAGGCTCGCGACGATGACGCCCTTGGCAGCGAGCGCCGGGTCGGCCGACACGTGAACCATGTCGGCGTCGACCTGCACGGCCTGGCCGCTGCGCTCGCCGGCGATCGTCATCTGCGCTTGCACGTCGGCGTGGATCTTGCCCGGAGCGTCCACAACCGGATGCTCTCCCATGCCGGGGCGGAAATCGCTCAGGTCGAACCCGTCCAGCTTCGAATAGCGCCACGCTTCGACGCTCGGATCGGGCCATGGGAGCGCCTCGAAGCGCTCGAATGCCTGCAGCCGTCGGTCGGCGAGCCAACCGGGATCCCCTGCGCGCTGTGCGAGTGCTTTGACTGCCGCCGCGTCGAAAGAGGCCGCGCTAACCAACGGAGCCTTCCATTTGGAGCTGAATCAAGCGGGTCAGCTCGATCGCGTACTCCATCGGGAGCTCTTTGGTGATCGGCTCGATGAAGCCGTTGACGATCATGCCCATCGCTTCCGCTTCCGGGATGCCGCGGCTCATCAGATAGAAGAGCTGCTCGTCGCCGACCTTGGACACCGTCGCCTCATGGCCGGTCGCGGCCGTCTCGTCTTCGATCTCCATGTACGGATAGGTGTCGCTCCGGCTCTCCGGGTCAAGGATCAGCGCGTCGCAGCGCACGAACGACTTGGCGTGGTCGGCATCGGGCTCGACGCGCACCAGCCCGCGGTAGGACGTGCGACCGCCGTGCGCCGAAACCGACTTCGAGATGATCGATGACGAGGTGTTCGGCGCGGCGTGGATGACCTTGCCGCCGGCGTCCTGATGCTGGCCTTCGCCGGCAAACGCGACCGAAAGAACCTCGCCCCGCGCGCCTTCGCCCATCAAATAGATCGACGGATACTTCATTGTGAGCTTCGATCCGATGTTTCCGTCCACCCATTCCATCACGGCGTTCTCGTAGGCGACGGCGCGTTTGGTCACCAGGTTGTAGACGTTCGGCGACCAGTTCTGGATCGTGGTGTAGCGGCAGCGCGCGTTCTTCTTGACGATGATTTCGACGACGGCCGAGTGCAGCGAGTCGGTCGTGTAGACCGGCGCCGAGCAGCCCTCGACGTAGTGAACGTAGGAGCCTTCGTCCACGATGATCAGCGTGCGCTCGAACTGGCCCATGTTCTCGCGGTTGATGCGGAAGTAGGCCTGCAGCGGAATGTCCACGTTCGTGTTCGGCGGCACGTAGATGAACGAGCCGCCCGACCACACCGCGGTGTTCAGCGCCGCGAACTTGTTGTCGTTGGCCGGGATGATCGTGCCGAAGTACTCCTTGACCAACTCGGGACGCTCGCGCAGCGCCGTGTCCATGTCCGTGAAGACCACCCCGATGTCCTCGAGTTCCTTCTTGACCGAGTGGTACACCGATTCGGACTCATACTGGGCTGTGACGCCGCCGAGGAACTCGCGCTCGGCTTCGGGGATGCCGAGCTTCACGTAGGTGTTCTTGATGTCCTCCGGCAAGTCGTCCCAGGACTTCACTTGCCCTTCGGTGGGCTTGATGTAGTAGTAGATGTTGTCGAAGTCGATTTCGCCCAAGTCGCCGCCCCAGGTGGGCATCGGGCGCGCGAGGAAATGCTTGTAGGCCTTGAGGCGCTTCTTGAGCATCCATTCCGGCTCGCCCTTGAGCGTGGAGATGCCCTCGACGATCTCGGCCGTCAGGCCCTTTTGGGGAACGTTGACCGACGTCGAAGGGTCGTGCCACCCCAACGCGTAGCCCTGTCCCAGTCCCAGATCAGAAGGCTTGGTTGCCATGCTGAAAACCTCTCTCCCGCTTCGGCTTTTTCAATTCCTATCGTAGCAGTCTGATTACCCCTCGAAAAACTCCCCCTACCAGGGATTTTGTTCCCCCCGGGCGACCTCCCCCCGGGCCTGCGGGGCCGCATACCGGACGGACCGCCCGCTTCGGGCATCGCGGCACGGGATTGTTCGGGGCGTTGCTGCACAGCCTCGCGTATCGGGCACGAACGCGGAAGGAGCCGGCCGGGTCTCTATCGAATCCGGGAGCGAGATGAAAGCCAGGTTCTTGCTCACAGCGCTTGCGGCCATCCTTGCGATGGCCGGACCGCCTGCGTCCGCCGTGCCGCCGGGCACCCCCGACGGATCGCTCGTGTGGACGCCGGGGCAGCCGGTCGCCGACCGCGACGTCACCTTCGGCGTGTCGGTCCGCGACCCCGACGGCGCGATCCTGTCGGTGCGGGTCGACTTCGGCGACGGGACCTATGCGAACCTCGCGACGGCCTCTCGGTCGACCGTGAAAGACGTCACCGCGTGCGCCTTCGGCGACACGTTCACCGGCTCGGTCAGGCATCGCTACGCGACCCCGGGTGTCTATCAGGCGAAGCTGACCGTCGTGGCGGGATCGTGCCCGCTGACCGGCGTGCTGCAGGAAACGAGCTGGATCAAGGGCTACGAGCTGCGGGTCGTTTCCGCCGCGTCGGGTCCGGCCGGCGGCGCGACGAGCCCGGTCGGCGGCCTCTCGGGCATCTCCCGCTAGCCCGATTCCCCGTTCGATTTCACCGGCCCCTGCGGGGGCAATCCGGCCATCACGGAAAGGCCGACGCCCACCCCGATCCGTTTCGCGAGGGATCCACCGATCAAGGGTCGAATACCGCCCTTGTGAAGAGAGCCGGATTTGTGGCTGCGCTGGCGCTTGCTCTGGCGAGCGTCGCCACTCCAGCGCGCCCGCTCCCGCTGCTCGGACAGATGGAGATTTCCCTGACGTGGAGTCCCGGCCACCCGCCTGTGGGAGGCACGGTCACGTTCATCGGCACCGCATCCGACAACGACGGCGCCGTGCGCGAAGCCCGGATCTGCTACGGCGACGGGATCTGCGAAGGCGATTCGATCGCGCTGTCGTCGCTACAATTGCTCAACGCGTGTGTCTTCGGCGACAACTGGGGGCCGCGGTCCTGGCAGCATCGCTACACACGCGCCGGCACGTTCCAGGTCAAGCTGACGGTCACGTCCCGTGGCTGCCCGATCGTCCCCGACGAGACGCGCACCTACACCGCATCGATCACAGTCGGATAGCCGGGGGCGGATAGCCGGAGCGGAGCGGCGAGTTTCTAGCAGGCGGCGGTCCAGGTGTGGAAGCACACGCTGTCGGTTCCGGGAATCGCCGGGTGGGTGATCCGAACGGTGATCGCTCCGGAGGCCATTTCTCCTTGTGGAATCCCAATAAAGGGACTCGCGTACGAGGCGAGTCCGGTGGTCGAGTCCACGACTCTCGGCAACGTCATCGACGCGTTGACGAATCCGAGCCCGTTCACGATCGCCGTTAACTGCCCGGCGGACGCACCAAGATCGCGCGTATAGCGGATCGAGATCTCGGCCGCGAGCGGAACCAGGACGCGGGTATCGGCCGGCGCGGCGTCGCCGGCGGACTGCTCGGCGCAGACGACCGCGTTCGGATTGACGGCGCCCACGCCCGCGTCCCGCTGCACCCGCGTGCGCGTGAACACAACGATCGCCGATGAGCAATTGCCGGCCACTGCCCCGATCGAGGCGAACGCCATCACCCCGATCGCAGCGGCGCCCGCAAGCATCCTCCGCATCCTGGCCCATCCCCCCTGGAAGACCGCGAGGCCGCCCTGACATTCGACCCCGCCGCCGGGTTAGTTTCGACGCCGAATGCCCGAATCCTCCCGTGGGATCGCTTTGAGCCCGCTCCGGGTGGTCGCGTAACGCTTCGGGCCGCTGGTCCGTTACATGAGCGGGCGCCGGAGAGGAGAAGTTTCGGCATGGCGATCGTGGGGGCGGCCGGAGAGGCCGCAGCGCTGGCGGCGCAAGCCGCGGCGAGGGGGTTGAAGCCGCCGATCCGATTACTTGGGGTCGACGCGAGAGCCTGGACGATCTTGTCGTCCGGCGGCCCGGCACGCGCCGGAGACGCTCTTTTGCTCGACGAGTACGGCGACCTGTGGTGGGGTCTGCTCGACCAGCCGCATCACGCGAGAATCACCCGGTCGTGCTGGCCGGAGGAGGCCGCGCTCTACCTGGCCGGAATCCGCGGGATGATGGAACTGGTGCTCGGCGCGCCCGCGCCGGCCCGCAACTAGAAGTAGCCGAGGGCCGCTTTCGCCTCGTCGCCCATCATGTCGGGCGTCCACGGCGGCCGGAACGTCATTTCCAGGTCGACTTGTTGAATTCCGGGAATCGACTCCAGCAATTGCCGCACGTTCGACTCGATCATCGGACCGACGGGGCATCCCAGCGAGGTCAGCGTGTAGACGACCCGGATCGTGCCGTCGTCGTGGACCTCGATCTCGTAGACCAGGCCGATATCGACGATCGGCAAGCCGATTTCGGGGTCGATGACGGCGCGAAGGATTTCGCGGACCTCTTCGACCGTGGGAAGCGTCTGTTCGCTCATGGCCCCCATGGTAGCGAGGAAGTGCCGCCGGTGCGCCGGGCGCTTTCGGCGCGCTACGATCGCCGCATGGTCGCGCCGGAGGCAGGAGCCGCGATGCGTGTGGTCGCCACGCTGCCCGCCGGGGATGCCCTGCTCGCGTCCGAGCGATTGGAAGAGGGCGGGATTCCCGCGTCGCTTCGTCCGTCGGACGGTGGATCGCTGGGCGACGCGACGGCAACGTTCGATGTTCTGGTGGCCGAGCGGCGCGTCGCCGACGCCCGTTCGCTGCTGCTTCGCCCGCGCCGGCCGCAAGATCCCGCGCATTCGCAAACGCTGGTGATGATCGCGGTCGTGACAGGAGTCGCGTTGGTGCTGTCGGCGGCGATGTTCGTCGCGCGCTGGCTGCTGTCGGGAAGTCCGCTGCCGCGCTGACTACTTCGGCGTCGCGTCCACGAACGGCGGCTTGACCACGACGCCCGCTCCGGTCTTGCCGCGCACATCGACGGTGACGATGTCGCCGTCTTTGACGCTGCCCGGCGCGACCGATGCCAGCGCGATCCCGGTCTTGAGCGTCGGCGAGAACGTGCCGCTGGTGCACGTCCCGACGGTCTGGCCGTTCGTCGCGACCGGACACCCCTTTCGCGGGATGACGCGTTCGGTCATCGTGATGCCGACGATCGTCTTGCGCGGCTCCTTGGACTCGATCGCGGCCTTGCCGGCGAAACCGGCCTTGTTCTTCCCGATCGCCCACTGAAGGCCGGCCTCGGCGGGAAGCGTGTCGCGATCGATGTCGTTGCCGTGCAACGGGTAGCCCATCTCGGTTCGCAATGTGTCGCGCGCGGCCAGCCCGCAGGGGGTCACGCCTTGAGCGAGGATCGCACGCCACAGCGCGGGAGCCTGCTCGGCACGCGCGAAAATCTCGTAGCCGTGCTCGCCGGTGTAGCCGCTTCGCGCGATGCCGTATTCCCCGGCACGCGCCATGTGCATGTAGCCGAGCATCGGGACGTCTTTGATGACCTCGTCGAGCACGACGCGCGACCGCGGGCCCTGCAGCGCCAGGATCGCGTCGTCGTTTCGCTCGATCGTCGCCGCGCCGGTGACGCGCAGGCGCCGTTCGACCTCATCCACGTTCGACGCGTTCGGCACGACCAGATAGTCGTCGCCGAGGTGATACACGATCATGTCGTCGACGATTCCGCCTTCGTCGTCGAGCATCAGCGTGTAGCGGGCGCGGCCGTCGGCCAGATCGACGAAGCGGTTCGTGAGCGCCGCGTCGAGCACAGCAGCCGCGCCGTCGCCGGAGACCAGAATCTTGCCGAGGTGGGACACGTCGAACACGCCGGCGTCGGTGCGGACGGCGGTGTGCTCGGCCACCGTTCCTGCGTAGGAGATAGGCATTTCCCAGCCGGCGAAGGCGCCCATGTGGGCCTTCAGCGCCCGGTGTTCGGCGTCGAGCGGCGATCGGTTCGTCATGGTGGCGCGAGCCTATACCGGCCGAACCGGGTATGGGTAGCATGAGGCCGTCCCGTCCATCAAGGAGCGAGCCAAATGCCCGAGACCTACGACGTGGTGGTGCTGGGCGCCGGAACCGGCGGATACGCGGCGGCGCTGCGGGCGACGTCACTGGACCTGAACGTCGCGATGATCGAGCGCGACGCCATCGGCGGCACCTGCCTGAACATCGGATGCATCCCGACGAAGGCGCTGCTGCACTCGGCCGACGTCTACGACACGATGCGCGACGCGTCCACATTCGGGGTGACCGCCTCCAACGTCGGCTATGACTGGGGGGCGGTGCAGGCGCGAAAGACCGCGGTCGTCGAGCGGATGGTCAAGGGACTGACCGCGACGCTGAAAGCACGCAAGGTCGAAACCATCAAAGGAACCGGAACCATCACGGCCGCCGGCACGGTCACGGTGGACGGCTCGCCGCTCAAGACCAAAAACATCGTCATTGCGACCGGATCGAAGCCGAAGATGATTCCGGGATTAGAAGCCGGCGACCGGATCATCACCTCGGACGAGGCGCTGCTGATGGATCACGTGCCGCAGAGCGCCGTGATCTTGGGAGCCGGCGCGATCGGCGTCGAGTTCGCCTCGCTGTGGGCCTCGTTCGGCTGCGCCGTCACGCTCGTTGAGATGCTGCCGTCGCTGGTGCCGCTCGAGGATCCCGATGCCGGCAAGGAGCTGGCGCGCGCGTTCCGCAAGCGCGGGATCGCATCGATGGTCGGAGCGAAGCTGGAAGAGGCCAAGGCCGGTGCGGACGGCGTCACGTGCCGGGTGAGCGTGGACGGCAAGACCGAGACGATCGAGGCCGACGTGCTGCTGGTCGCCGTCGGTCGCGGGCCGGTGACCGATGGCGCGGGCCTTGAGTCGATCGGCGTTGCGACGGACCGGGGCTTCGTCGTCGTGGACGAGTATTGCCGCACCAACGTCGAGCACGTGTATGCGGTGGGCGACGTGATTCCGACGTTGCAGCTGGCGCACGTGTCGTTCGCGGAAGGGATGCTCGCCGCCGAGCATATCGCCGGCCGCGAGGTGCGGCCGCTGGACTACGACGCGATGCCGCGCGCGACCTACTGCGATCCCGAGATCTCCTCGGTCGGCCTGACCGAACCGCAGGCGCGCGAACGCGGCTTCGACGTCGAGACCAAGTCGGTCGGGTTCGGCCACATCGGCAAAGCCGCGATCTTGAACAAGACCGCGGGCTTCTGCAAGATCGTCGCCGAGAAGGCCGGCGGCAGGATCCTGGGCGTGCACATGGTCGGCCCCCACGTGACCGATCTGCTCGCCGAAGCGATGCTCGCCTACGGCTGGGAAGCAACCGCCGCCGACATCGCACCCTTCATCCATCCGCATCCGACCCTGTCGGAGGTCTTCGGCGAAACCGCCCTCGCCCTGGTCGGACGGCCGCTGCACACCTGATTACGAATCCCCGCTGCCCGGGAAGCCGCGTAAAGTGGTGGCCGTGAACCCGATCATTGCCGCCTGGGTCGGCCGCGTTCGGTACGAGCCGGCCGTGGCTCTTCAGCGCTTGGTCGCTGAACTGCGTGCGGAAGGAAAGCTGGCCGACACGCTGTTGCTGCTCGAGCATGAGCCGGTCTATACGATCGGCAAACGCGGTTCGGACGCCGAGATCCTGCTGGACCCCGATGAGCTCGAGCGGCAAGGGATCGAAGTTGCGCATACCGATCGGGGCGGGCTGGTCACCTATCACGGACCGGGCCAGCTCGTCGGCTATCCGATCTTCCAATTGGGACCGGCCGCGGATGTGGTCGACTTCGTGTGTCGTCTTGAGAAAACGATGATCGGCGCGGCCGCTCGTTTCGGCGTCACCGCGACGCGCGCCGACGGGTTTCCCGGCGCGTGGGTCGGCGACGCGAAACTCGGTGCGATCGGCGTTCACGTCTCGCGGGGGATCACCACGCACGGCTTCGCGCTGAACGTCGCTACCGATCTGGCGGCGTTCAACGGGATCGTTCCGTGCGGCCTCGTGGACAAGACGGTGACGTCGCTGGCCGAGCAGACCGGACGCGCGATTTCGCTGGACGAGTCCGTCGCAGCCACGATCGCCGCCGCAGCCGATGCGTTCGACCGGCCGGTCACGCTCACCGAGATGGACTTCGAGGCGATCGCCGGTGGCTGATCCGCGGCCGCGCACGCATCTGCCGCTGCTGCCGACCGTGCAGGGCCCGGCGCGCAACCTGGCGATGGACGAGGTCGCGACCGGCCGCAAGCCGCCGTGGCTCAAGACCCGCGCGACAATGGGCGCCAACTATGTGGACCTGAAAAGCATCGTCGGCGGCGAGCGCCTGCACACGGTCTGCGAGGAGGCGCGCTGCCCGAACATCTACGAGTGCTGGGAGGAACGCGAAGCGACGTTCCTGATCGGCGGGAAGTTCTGCACGCGCCGCTGCGCGTTCTGCGACATCGACACCGGCAAGCCCGACGGCTACGACACCGACGAGCCCCGCCGCGTCGCCGAATCGGTCGAGCGGATGGGTCTGCGATATGCGGTCGTGACCGCCGTGGCGCGCGACGATCTACCCGACGGCGGCGCCTGGCTGTTCGCCGAGACGATCCGCCAGATTCGCGCGCGCATCGAAGGCTGCGGAGTGGAAGTGCTCGTGCCCGACTTCAAGGGCGACCGCGACGCGATCGCGGCGGTGTGCGACGCCGACCCCGAGGTCTTCGCGCACAACGTCGAGACCGTCCCGCGCCTGTTCGACCGGATCCGGCCGGCATTCACGTATCAAGGCTCGTTGGAGGTGCTTCGCGTCGCTCGCGCTCTCCTAAGACCGGAACGGGTCGTGAAGTCGAACCTGATCGTCGGCATGGGCGAAACCCACGACGAGGTGCTCGGCGCGATGCGGGACCTGCGCGATGCCGGCTGCGATCTTTTGACCATCGGCCAGTACCTGCGGCCGAGCGATTTGCAGATGCCGGTCGCTCGCTACGTGCCACCAGACGAGTTCGCGTCCTGGACGCAGGCCGGCGAGCAGATGGGCTACGCCTGGGTCGAATCCGGACCGCTCGTCCGGTCGAGCTACCACGCCGGCCGCCAGCATCGCGCCGCCGCCGCGCGGCGCCTCACACCCGGGCCGGTCGCGTAACACGAAATTTACAGACGGGAAACGGGACGGCAATACGGCTCCTGCTACCGTGACCTGCGGGTTTCGCGCTTTGCCGCGACGCAGGGACGAGCGTTAGGCTCGCTCCGAAGGAACCGTCCAAGGGAGGGGCACCGTGCCTGAGACCGCGAAAGACGTACTGAAGCTTGCCAAGGATTCCGGGGCGGTGATGGTGGACCTTCGCTTCACCGACCTGCCGGGCGTGACGCAGCATTTCTCGGTTCCGATCTCGGAGCTGGACGAGAAGTCCTTCGAGAGCGGCTTCGGCTTCGACGGATCCTCGATCCGCGGCTTCCAGGCCATTCAGGAATCCGACATGCTCCTGATCCCGGATCCGTCCACCGCGCTGATCGATCCGTTCCTCGCGCACCCGACGCTGATGATGTACTGCTTCATCAAGGACCCGATCACCGGCGAGTCCTACTCGCGCGATCCGCGCTACATCGCGAAGAAGGCCGAGGACAACCTGAAGGCCTCCGGCATCGCGGACCTGTCCTACTGGGGTCCCGAGTGCGAGTTCTACATCTTCGACGAGGCACGCTTCGACCAGAACCAGCACGAGGGCTACTACCACCTCGACTCGTCGGAAGGCGCCTGGGGATCGGGCAATCCCGGATCGCGCGGCTACCGTCCGCGGTACAAGGAAGGCTACTTCCCCGTTCCGCCGATGGACCAGTATCAGGACCTGCGCACCGAGATGGTGCTCGAAATGCAGAAGATGGGCATCTACATCGAGGTGCAGCACCACGAGGTGGGCACCGCCGGCCAGGCCGAGATCGACATGCGCTACGGCACGCTGCTGGCGACGGCCGACAAGGTCATGAACTACAAGTACGCGGTCAAGAACGTCGCGTGGCGCAACGGCAAGACGGCGACCTTCATGCCGAAGCCGCTCTTCATGGACAACGGCTCGGGCATGCACACGCACCAGTCGCTCTGGCGCAACGGCGAGAACCTGTTCTACGACGAGACCGGCTACGCGTTGCTGTCCGACATGGCCCGCTACTACATCGGCGGTCTGCTGCAGCACGCACCGGCGCTGCTCGCGTTCACGAATCCGACGACGAACTCCTATCGCCGTCTGGTGCCCGGCTACGAGGCGCCGATCTACCTCGTGTACTCCTCGCGCAACCGCTCCGCGTGCGTGCGCATCCCGACGTACTCGAACGCGCCGGCCGCGCGCCGCTTGGAGTTCCGCACGCCGGACCCGTCGTGCAACCCGTATCTGGCGTTCGCGGCCTGCCTGCAGGCCGGCCTGGATGGGGTCCGCAACAAGATCGAGCCGCCGGAGCCGATGGACAAGGACCTCTACGACTTGGAGCCGGAAGAGAAGGCTCAGGTTCAGTCGGTGCCGGGATCGCTGGAAGAGGTGCTCGACGCGCTCGAGGCGGACCACGACTTCCTGCTGGAAGGCGGCGTGTTCACTGAGGACGTCATCGAGACCTGGGTCGACTACAAGCGCATCCACGAAGTGGACGCAATCCGCCTCCGCCCGCACCCCCACGAGTTCCAGCTATACTTCGACCTGTAGATTTGTGAGTATTGTCTGTTTCATGGAGAACGCCCGAGTCGATCGGGCGTTTTCCATTTTGTTCGATGCTGTCACACCGTCATGCGATCATCGCTGCATGAGCCATTTCGAAGAGGCAGCATGGGCGGCCGGGTTCTTCGACGCCGAAGGGTCCACCGCACTGATTCAGGGCCGCTACCCGATGATCACGGTGGCACAAGTAGGAAGAGATTTGCTCGATCGGTTTCGGGTGGCGGTCGGCGACGTCGGAAGCGTCGTAGGACCGTATCCGCCGCGCGCCGGCACCTACGCTCGGAATCCCCAGCACGTCTACGTCTGCTACAAGGAATCCGAGAGCGTCGCCGAAGCAACGTGGCCGTTTCTGGGTGGGCAGAAGCGGGCGCGAATCGCCGCGCTGTTTCCCAACCGCACGTGGCCCGAGCGGGCGCTGACACGCCGGGAATCACTTGCCTGGGCGGCCGGATTCTTCGACGGGGACGGGTGCTTCAGCGCCGCATCGGCCCGCATTGCCACGATCACACAGGTCGATCGTGAGGTGCTTGAGCGATTCCAGGCAACCGTCGGCTTCGGCACCATCTACGGGCCGTACGAAAACAGCGGTGCCCGGCGCGAAACCCGCCAGCCCTTCTCTTTCTGGCGGACGAATCGCTTCGAGCACACGCAGGCGCTGGCGGCGATGCTCTGGTTCAAGCTCGGCGAGGCGAAGAAGCAGCAGGCGATCGCGACGCTCTCAGGCTCGGAGCTGTGCAAACGCGGCCACGTCAAGCGCAAGCGCAGCGGCTGCCCCCGGTGCGTGGCCGAAGCGTGGGAGCGCAAGCGAGCGCTCGGGCAGTGCCGGAAGGGCCACGACAAAGGGGGCTTGCCCTCGTGTCCCACGTGCGCGAGTGACGGGAACGTTCGCGAGGCGGCACCCGTGTACGCGGCCTAATTTCAGTCACCACAACCGCGAAAGGGGCCCGATGGTTCGGGCCCCTTTCCTGTGCGGGGATGCGCGATGAAGCAGAACTACAGGAGCTTGGTGTCGGCGTCGGCGTCGTCGGTGGCCTCGCGCTGCAGGCCCGGCACGCCGTTGGTCTCCTGCCAGACCGTGAGGTCCGCATCGTCGACGTAGATCGTGTCGGCGATGTTGATCGTCTCGGCGGATGCCGGCAGTGAGGCAAAGAGTCCCGCGGCCACGGCGGCCGCTGCAAGAATCTTCTTCACGATGATCTCCCCCTTCCTTCTCCCTGGTTCTCAGGGTTTCTAGCGTTACAATAGGGAATACGCTGAGAACCCGGGAGTCTTACGCGGGGAAATCAGGACAAATCTGTCGCGGGTTTGCGGCCGGACGCCAGGAACATGGTGACCGAGGCAAAGAATGTGCCCGACGCGGCGGCTTCGACAACGGCCGCTCGCGCGGTTTCGGCTTCGGAGGCGGTCAGAAGCCCTTGCTCCTGGGCCATCGGCAGAAGCCGACCGATCGGCGGGCCGATGAAGCGCTCTTCGTCCCACTCGGTGAAGATGAGCGACTCGGATCCAATGGCGACGCCGGCCAGTCCCGCCTTATGCATCATCGCGAAGAGTCGCCGCCCGATGAGCCCGTTCGGGAAGCTCATCGCGAGGCCGGTCCGAAGCCTTCGGTCCACATCCGGATCGAGCGGACCAAGAACGGCCGTCTCCCAATCGGTGTCGGCGATCACGATCGCGGCGCCGGGCTTGGCGACGCGAACGAACTCGCCCAGCGCACGATCCGGATCGGGCAGATGCTGCAACACCCGCTCGCAGTGAACACCGTCGAAGGTCTCGTCGGCGAAGCGCAGCGACTGCGCGTCCTCCTCGGCGAACTCGACGACCTCGATAAGCGGCCCGTCGCCGGTGCGGCGGCGGGCTTCTCCGATCATCGTGGGGCTCGCGTCCACGCCGCTGACGATCCCACCCGGCACGACTCGCTCGCCCAGCGCGCGCGCGAATTCGCCGGTGCCGCACCCGACGTCGAGGAACCGTCCGCCGGAGGCCGGCCCAAGCAGGTCGAGCGCGCGAGCGCGCATCGACACGATTGCGGGATGGGCGGCCTGCATGTCGAGCATCCGGAAGAACAGCGCGGGATCCTGTTGCTGTTGCGCGACGTCGGCGAATCCCTGCTGCAGCGTCGGTTTGCTCTCCGTCATTCGAACACCGCCTCTATCTTGTCGAGCATCGCCTGCATCGCGACGGACGCCTCGCCGGCCGCGATCGTCGCGGCGAACCGTTCGATGCTGGCCGCGGCCGCGCGCTGGTATTCGTCGTGCGTCCAGTCGCGAAGGACGCGCTTCTGCTGGGCGAGCGCAACCGGAGACAGTCGCGCGATGTCCTGCGCCCAGGCGAGGGCATCCGCCGGGCGGCCGATCCGGTTGATCAAACCGATCCGGTGCGCCTCGGACGCATCGATCGGCTCGCCGTCGAAGAACAACGCGCTTGCAGCCCCCAGGCCGCATATTCGCGTGATCCACCAGGCGTCGATGACGCTGGGGATGCCCACCTTGATCTCGGGCATGGCCAGGACCGAGCGGCCCGACGCGACGCGCAGGTCGCACGCGGCGGCCACTTCGAGATGCGCGCCGACGCACGGCCCGTCGATCGCGGCGATCACCGGCGCGTCGAGCGCCCGGATCGCGGCGCAGGCGGCGTGCAGCGCCGAGATGAACTCGCGCGCACCGGCCTCGTCGAGGACGGCCATCTCGCGCACGTCGGCTCCCCCGCCGGCGCAGTGCAGCACGACGGCGCGCGGCGGGTCGCGGCGCACATCGTCAAACGCGCCGCGAAGCGCGTCGATCATCGCGCGGCCGAGCAGATGCAGGGGCGGTGCGTCCAGACGGACCTGCTCGACGTGACCGTGACGGGATCGGGTGATCATTCGCGACGCAGGCTACTGCGGAACGGCTCGGGCGTCACGGTCAGCGACTCGACCAGCCGACGAACGTCCTCGGCCAGGAAGCGGCGATGGCCGCCGGGGGTCGTGATCGAGGGCAGGCGGCCGTCGCTCGCCCACGACGCGACGCTGCGGCGGCTGACTTGCAGCAAGATCGCGACCTGGCCGGGGCGAAGCAGCGTGCGCTCGAGCCATGCCCGATGCGCAGGATCGCCGGCGAACATCGGGTCGAGGATGCGGCGGCGCGTCTCGTCGGGACGGCCGCGCGCGGAGCGCACGTATTCCATGGGAACAGCATGGACGGGCCGCACGCCGAGTCCAGTGCGACGAATCCGACGAGTGGGCGCCAGACCGTCCCGGCGCCGAAGCTATCGGGATGCTCGCTTTCCGTAGAAAACGTCTTCGCAGACCTGTCGCGCGCGCCGGGTCACGCGGCGATAGTCCTCGGTGAACGCCACGCGCGCGCCGGGCCCCGGATAGCCGAGCGCGCGGGCCAGCACTTCGGACTCCTCCGGTTTGGCCGGCAGCGCATCCACGGCGCGGCCGCGGATCAGATAGAGCGTGTTGCGCGTGCGGTTGACGAATCGGTACGCCTCCAGCAGCCACTTCGCTTGTTCGATGGTGAGCAACTGCCGTTCGGCCGCGGCGGCGATCGCCAGGACCGTTCCTTGAACGCGAACGGTTGGATGATGCGCGCCGTGCATGAGTTGTAGAAGCTGCACGGTGAACTCGACATCGATGGTTCCGCCGCGGCCGACTTTGAGCTGGGTCTTGGGATCTTGGCGAGGACCCAGCCGCTCGCGTTCGATTCGGGCCTTCATCGAGCGGATCTCGCGAACCTTTTCGGGATCAAGCCGCTCCGGATACACGAACGGACGCGTGAGATCCAGGAACTGCTGGCCGAGCATCGGGTCGCCGGCGACCGGCCGCGCCTTGACCAGCGCCTGAAACTCCCACGTCTTGGCCCAGCGCTCATAGTAGGCGCGGTAGGCGGTCAGCGAGCGAGCGAGCGGACCGTCCTTTCCCTCGGGGCGAAGTTGCGCGTCGACGGGAAAGGCTTGGCCTTCTTCAGTGGTCGCCGCCAAGCGTTGCAGCAACCCCTCCGCCAGCATCGTCGCCCATTTGTGCGCCGCCTTCTCATCGGGCGCGTCGTAGACGAACATCACATCGATATCGCTCGCATAGTTCAGCTCTTCACCGCCGAGCTTTCCCATGCCCACGACGGCGAAGCGCGCGCCGGGCGGCGGGGGATGCTCTTCGTGCAACGAGCCCAGAGCGGCTTCGAGCGCCGCTTCGGCGAGGTGCGACAGTTCGCGTCCGACGTCTTCGGGGCTCACGCCGCCGGCAAGATCGCGGCAGGCGATGCGCAGCATCTCGCGCCGCTTGAATCGTCGAACCGCGGCGTCGCGCGCATCGGGATCGCCTCGCCATTCAACGTGCTCGGTCGCTTCCTGCATCAACTTCTCGCGGCTCTTGCGCGCGAACGCATGCTTCTCGACGAGCGCGGGAACCAGTTCGGGCGTATGGAGGAGATGCTCGGCGAGCAAGCGGGACGTGCCCAGCACCCGGCAGAGCAGTTCCACCACAGGCGGCGAATCGCGCAGGGCGGCGAGCGCGGCCGGATTGCCGCCGAGCGCCAAAGCGACGTCGCGGAAATTCGACACGGCGAGGTCCGGGTCGGGCGAGTCGCTCATCCAGTCGAGCATGACCGGAAGCAACGTGCGCATCAGTTGCGAGCGACGCGACAAGCCGGCGGTCAGATCGCCCAGGAACTTCAGCGCGCGGCCCGGCGAGCGGAACCCGAGCGCCTCCAGCCGCTCTTGCGCGGCGTCCGGCGCCAACGCCGGCGCCTGCGCGAAACGCTCGAGCAGCGGCCGATAGAACAGCTTCTCGTGAATCCGGCGCACGACCGCCTGAATCTCGCGCCAGGACGTGTCGAACGCCTCCAGCGCGGTCTCGGTTCCCGAGTCGCGAAATCCCATCGAGCGAGCCAGCGTGCGGCGGTGCGCCTCGTCTTCGGGGACGGTGTGGGTCTGGCGTTCCTGGGCGAGCTGAAGGCGATGCTCGACGCGACGCAAGAACACGTAGGCCGCGGCGAGCTCGTCGGCGTCGTCGTCGCCGACGTACGCGCCGCGCGAGAGCGCCGTCAGCCCCGGCAGCGTCCCGCCCCCGCGCAAGCTTGCGTCGCGCCGGCCGTGCACGAGCTGGAGAAGTTGCACCGCGAACTCGATGTCGCGAATGCCGCCGGGCGCGCGCTTGATCTCGCGATTCCCCAGACCGCGTTGCGCGATCACTCGTTCGGCGCGCGCCTTCATCGCGCGGATCTCGCGAATCGCTTCGGGCGCGAGCCGCTCGGGGTAGACGACGCCCGCGGCCGCCGCCATGAACTCCTCGCCGAGCGCGTCGTCACCGGCGACGGGGCGGGCTTTGATCAGCGCCTGGAATTCCCACGGCTTGGCCCACCGCTCCCAGTATGCGTGGAAAGCCGTGAGCGAGCGCGCGAGCGCGCCGTCGCGTCCTTCGGGCCGCAGGCCGGCGTCGACGCGAAATGCCTGTCCCTCTTCGGTGGTGGCTGCCAGGTGCTTGATCAGGCCTTCGGCCAGCCGGTTCGCCCATGCGGCGGCTTCGCTCTCGTCGGGCGCGTCGTAGACGAACACGACGTCGATGTCGCTCGCGTAGTTCAGTTCGCCGGCGCCCAGCTTGCCCATCCCGATAACCGTGAAACGCGCGCCGGACGGCGGCGTGTTCTGCGAAAGCAGCAGGTCCAGCGCTCCTTGCAGCGTCGCCTCGGCGAGCGCGGCAAGCTCGGCCGCCACTTCCGCGACGGGCGCCCCGGCCGCCAAGTCGCGAGCGGCGATTCGAAGCAGCTCGCGGCGTTTGAACATGCGCAGGGCGGTGAGCGGGTCGTCCGAGGACGCGACCAGCTTTCGCGCGCGCGTGCGGAGCGTCTTGATGTCCTTAGGCGCCGCAAGCGCGTCTTCGCGGAGCATCTCGGCGGCATCCGGGTGGCGCGCCAGGAATGCACCGAGACTGGTCGAGAGCCCCAGCACGGCGGCGAGCCGCTGCAGCATCGCGGCCGACGGCACCCGGCCGGTCATCGCGATGAGCCGGCAGATCTGCGCGACCGCCAGATCCGGATCGGGCGCGTCGGAAGCCGCGGCCGCAACTCGCTCCATTCCCTTGGGGCCAAGCGCGACCGACTGCAGATGCCGTGCGGCGTCAACCGGTCGCGCGAATCCCGCGCGCGCCAACGCGGCATGCAACTCGGAAAGGGTCGTCGGCTCGGCCATCGTCGATGGTGAGCCTACCCCCGCCGCGTCCCGGCCGCGTCCCCGCTACGGCGAAAGAAGAATCGTCAACGCGTAATTCCCCGCGCCGGCGACCCGGCTCACGCGCAGCCGGTAGACGCCGCCCGGCGCATTCTGCAGAACGACCGTTTCCGGAGCCGACAGCGTCAGCCCGGTCACGCCCATGTGCGGGACCGCGCTACAGCTCGCGTCGAACACCGCCAGATCAAAATTCGACAGATCGTTCGGCTTCATGACGGCCGTCAGGTCCTCCCCCGCCGGAACCAAGACCGAATACCAGTCCTCGTCGTCGCCGGGAAACTGCACGAACTGACCCTGGTATGCGCCGACCGTGACCGGCGTGGGCGAAACACAGGCGTTTCCGGCGTCGGCCCCGGTGCCGGCATCGTTGCCGGGGATCGTCGGCATCGGATTCGTCGCGTTGATCTCGACCGTGTAGTTGGCAACAGCGTTGATTCGCCGAATCTCCAGGATGTAGAGACCCGTCCTCATCACCGGCGCCACCGCGATCACTTCCGGTAGCGCCTTTGCCTGCGGGTGCGACAGCGTCGAGGACGCTTCCAGGAACGTGCAACTGTCGAGCCCGCCCGAGGTTGACGGCCGGTACAGGAACAGATCGAAGTCGGCGCCGTCGTCAAGCTCGTCGGGCTTCATCGCGATCGTGAGAAGCCGTCCGGACGTCGCGTGGAGGGAGTAGAAGTCGGCCTGGTCGGCGTCACGGATCACGCCGGTGAAGGTGATGTTGTCGATCTCGGCGGGAAGCGGGCCGCCGGTGAGCGGTCGCGGCGCCAAACACGAGTCGGACGCGTCGCCTGCCTGCCCGCCGTCCTCCTGCGCGGCGAGCATGACCGGAAGAAGCGCGAACTCGATCGTGTAGAAGCCATCGGGCGACCCGGCAAGACGCCGCACTTCAAGCGTCCAGGTTGCCTTCGCGTTCAGAGGCGTGAACGGAACATCGGCGTTGAGCTCCACCTTCTGCGGCTCCGCTCCCCCGAGCGACAGCTCGCTGCGCGCGCGGATGGCGCCGGACGGATCGCGCAGATACAGCAGCGCCGACGGCCGGGCGTGCGACACACCCGGCAGCGCCGGCGGCGTGATCACGTTGACGACCGTGCGCTCGGCCGGCTTGATCGAGGCGAGGATCCGGTCACCCTGGCCCGCTTCGAAGCGGTAGAAGTCGGTCTGATCGCCGCTCGAGAGCGCCGCCGAGGAAACGCCCGGCGTGATCGGCATCGCCGCGGCGATCTCGCCGCCGGCGTCGGCTCCGGTGTGGAGGTCGTCGGGCCGGTGGATCAAGTCGCTGTCGGGTCCGACGAACGAGTCGACGATCCCGTTCGTGCCGGCGTGCGCCGACGACAGGATGATCTCTTGCGCCGGGTAGCCCGGATCGAGGAACACGTGCAGCGCGTTGACCGTCATCTCGCCGCGGACGCCGTCATTGTTGGAAAGGGTCTCCTGCAGCGTGATCGAGCCGACGCCGGGCACCGTCATCGTCGTGTTCGGCTCGGTGACGTCCACCGGCGTTCCGAGGATGTTCAGCCCCAAGATCCGGCTTCCCGCGTCGGACATGGTCAATTGGCGCGTACTCAGGTCGTAGGTAACCTTAACGCGCGACTCGAGCACATCGACGGTGATCTGACCCGACAGCAGACTCACGTTCTCAAGCAGCGACACCGCCGTCGACTCGAGCGTGGTGCCGGCCACGGACGCATCCACCCGGTCCGTGACGACGTGAAGGAAATCGACGACGGAAACGGACTCGTCCACGATCCGGACCTGAGCGGATCCTCCCTTGCCCGAGACGCGAGCGCCGCCCGCGGTGACCATGACCTCGGTCGGGACCGCGTTGGTGACGCTGACGCCGAGTGCAACCGCCAGCACCGCCGGATCTGCCTTGCGCAGGAGCACGGTGACGGATCGCGTGCAGCCGGCGGAATGCTCGAACAGGGTCGCCGTAAGCACATGAACGCCCGGGGAAAGCGCGCCCGCGTTGAGCGTCGCGTTGTAGGGCGTCGTCGTGACGGACCCGACGGGGATCGCGTCGGCGAGAAAATCGATTCGTTGTGTGCGGGCCGGCTTCGACGACGTGGCGGTAATCGTGAGCGGGCCGCCGACCACGGCCGCGTCGGGCGAACCGGAGACGCCGATATCGACATCATTGTCGTAGAGCCGTCCCGCCTCCGGACGGATGATCGTGGGGACTGCATCGAAGCAGACGATGTCGAAGATCTGCGACGTCTTCGCGATGCAATCGGTGACGGCAGAGATCGCCCGCACTTCGATGGTGTGCGGCCCGATCACGGGCGGAAGCGTCGCCGTCGCAGAGAACGGAGTACTCAGATCGACCCCGGCGACGACACCGTCGAGCAGGAAGACGACCTCCTCGGCAGCCGCGGACGTCGACGCCGTGATCGTGAGCGACGCGCCGCGAGCGAAGGCGCGCGACGCGCCGCTCGGTCCGATGTCACCGTTGTCCTCGTAGAGGCGGCCGGCGACCGGACGCGTGATCGACACGGTCAGCTCGGACGCGGTGCAGTCCCGAAGCACCACGACGCGCGCTCCTCCAATGGCAGCGATCCGCGTCGTGCCCGCATAGTGCGCCAGCGGCACCAGGAACGACGGGAACGTGATGTAGTCGTCGTGCCAGCAACACACGTCGAGTGCGTCGGTGATGCCGATGGCGCTGCCTTCCGCGGTCGGAGTGATGTTGCTTCCTCCGCCTCCGGCGACGGTGAACGTGCCCAGGGCATCCAGATACGCGTACCAAGGCTGGGGAAGTCCGGTCTGAGAGAAGCCGAGAAGACCACCGCCGGAATTGATGTGGGCGGCGAAGTCTGTGTCGCGATTGCCGATCAGGTCGTTCTCCGCCAGGGTCAGCCCGCCGCCGGGCGTGTTGTTGAGGTCGGAGACGATTGCGACCAGCCGGAAAGCCGTCAGCGACACGGTCCCGGCCGCGGAACCGTTCGCGTACGTGATCGAGATACCGAGATCGGTCCCGATCTTGTTCCAGAACTGCGTGACGCTGTCGGTGGACGACTTGCCGCCCCCGATCACCAGCACACCGGATCCCTTCGACGCGCTTGCCATCAAGTCGGCCACGACCGACTCGTAGATGGTGATCGGGCCGTGGCCACCGACGCCGCCGTCCTCGGCGTCGATTCCCATCAGCACGATCGGGCCGCCCACCAGATGCGCCGCCGGCGCCGGCGCGACGACCGCCAGGCTCGCCAGGACGGCGAAGAGCACCAGAAACAAGATCTTCCCCCGCATGACCTGCTCCCCCTCGATGTCGAGTTCCCTCGTCTTCTTCTCCGCTGCCCGGAATCAATCCTTCCTCGGGGCAGGATGCTTCACGGTCTCGAAGCGAATCCGTGGAAAAGGACACGCTGAGCGTGCGTCGAAGGACTCACAGCGTCACAGGATCGGCAGGTAGCGTTCGCGTTCGTAGGGGCTTACGTAGGACTTGAACGCGTCCCATTCGGTGTGCTTGTTGCGGATGAACTGCTCGAAGACGTGCTCGCCGAGCGCTTCGGCGACCAGTTCGCTGCGCTCCATCTCGGCGACCGCCTCGTTCAAATCTTGCGGGAGCGCGACGATTCCGCGTTTGGCGCGCTCGTCTTCGCTCATGGCATCCACGTCGTCGGTGACTTCGTCGGGCAGCTCGTAGCCTTCGTCGAGCCCGCGCAGACCGGCGGCCAGGATCACGCTCAGTGCCAAGTACGGGTTGCAGGCGGGATCCGGCGAGCGGATCTCGATCCGCGCGCTGGCGGCCTTGTGCGGCTTCGCGCCGGGCACGCGCACCAGCGCGCTTCGCATATGCCGGCTCCAGCACACATAAGCCGGGGCTTCGTAACCGGGAATCAGCCGCTTGTAGGAGTTCACCCACTGGTTGGTCACGGCCGTGATCTCGCGCGCGTGGTGCAGGACGCCGGCGACGAACGCGCGGCCGACCTTCGAAAGATTTGCGGCGGCACGCGCATCGTAGAAGGCGTTGCGGTCGCCTTCGAACAGCGATACGTGCGTGTGCATGCCGCTTCCCCATTCGCCCTGCAGCGGCTTGGGCATGAACGTCGCGTGCAGACCCATTTGCTGCGCGACCTCTTTGACGACGAGCCGGTACGTCATGATGTTGTCGGCCATCGTCAACGCGTCGGCGAAGCGCAGGTCGATCTCGTGCTGCGACGGCGCGACTTCGTGATGCGAGTATTCGACGCTGATCCCCATCGCTTCGAGTGCCTGGATTGCGCGGCGACGGAAATCTTGCGCCGAGTCCAGCGGCGTCAAGTCGAAGTAGGAGCCCTGATCGAGCGGTTCGGGCTTGGTCGAATCTTTGAACAGGAAAAACTCCATCTCTGGATGCACGTAGAAGGTGAAGCCCTTCGCGCTGGCACGCTCAAGGTTGCGGCGCAGAGCCGCGCGCGGGTCGCCGGGGAACAGCGCGCCGTCGGGCGTAGTGATGTCGCAGAACATTCGCGCCTCCAGCGCGCCCTGCGCCTGCGGCAACACCTGAAACGTGGAAGGATCCGGCCGGGCGAGCATGTCCGATTCCTGCACGCGGGCGTAGCCTTCGATGGCGCTGCCGTCGAACGACATGCCCTGCTCGAACGCTCCGGCCATCTCGGCCGGTGTGATCGCGAACGACTTCAGGAAGCCGAGCACGTCGGTGAACCACAGCCGGATGAAGCGAATATCCCGCTCCTCGACGGTGCGAAGGACGTAGTCGATTTGCTCGCGCGCGGCATCCATGCGCGGAAGTCTACCTGCCCTATCGAGCGGTGCGACGACGATGCTAGGCTTTCGGCCAAGCCATGCGGACGTTGCGGCTCGCGCTCGCGCAGATCAACCCGACGGTCGGGGATCTGCGAGGCAACGCGCTCGCGATCCGCCGCCGGCTCGCCCACGCCGAGAAGGCCGGCGCCGATCTGGTCGCCTTTCCCGAGCTGGCCTTGACCGGATATCCCCCCGAGGATCTTCTGCTCAAACCGTCCTTCGTCCAGGACGGCGTCGCGACACTCAAGCGGCTGGCGAAGGATGTCGGCGAGACCGCGGCGATCGTCGGGTTCGTCGAACGCGACGGCGAAACCCTCTACAACGCGGCGGCGATGCTGGCCCGCGGAAAGCTTCGCGGCATCTACCGCAAGGTGCATCTCCCCAACTATGGCGTCTTCGACGAGAAGCGCTACTTTGCGGCCGGCGGGACCTATCCGCTGTTTCACGTCCGCGGCGTCACCGTCGGAGTGAGCATCTGCGAAGACGCGTGGCCCGGCGACGGACCGGTCCGCAGGCTGGCGCGCGCCGGCGCCGAGGCGATCGTCAACATCAACGCCTCGCCGTATCACCGCGGGAAGGGGCTGGAGCGAAAGATTCTGTTCCGCCAGCGCGCGCGCGACAACAAGGTCTTCTTCGCGTACCTGCAGACCGTCGGCGGGCAGGACGAGCTGATCTTCGACGGCGAGACGCTCGTGTTCGACCCCGCCGGACATCTAATCGCCCGCGGCGCTCAATTCGAAGAAGACCTGATCGTGTGCGACCTGACGCTGCCGGCCCGCGCGAAGAAGGTCGCCGCCAAGGCCACCGTCCATGAGGTGACGCGCGCACCGGCACGGCCGCGCAAGCGCGCCCCGCTCCCCGACCGGCCGATCCGCGAGCCCATGGATGCCGACGAAGAGGTCTACGCGGCGCTGACGCTGGGGGTGCGTGACTACCTGGGCAAGAACGGGTTCACGCACGCCGTGATCGGACTGTCGGGCGGCATCGACTCCTCGCTCGTCGCCGCCATCGCCGCCGACGCAATCGGCCCCGGAAACGTCGTCGGCGTGTCGATGCCCTCACGCGTGACATCGACCGCATCGATCGAAGACGCCAAAGAGCTCGCGTCGAATCTGGGAATCGGATTTCGTCTGGTGCCGATCGAGGCGCTCTGCGACGGTACCATCGCGACGCTCGGCGAGGCGCTGGGCGACCCGGCCCCGCAAGAGGCCATCGACAACGTGCAGGCCCGAATTCGCGGCACGATCCTGATGGGCGTGTCGAACGCAACCGGCGCCATCGTGCTCACCACCGGCAACAAGAGCGAGATGGCCACCGGCTACGCGACGCTCTACGGAGACATGGCCGGCGGGTTCGCCGTCATCAAAGACGTGCCCAAGCTGCTGGTCTACCGGCTCTGCCGCTGGCGCAACCGCCGCGGCCCCCCGACGATCCCGGAAAGCGTCATCGTCAGGCCGCCGACCGCCGAGCTTCACGAGGGGCAGCTCGACACCGACGCGCTCCCCGCCTACGAAGAGCTCGACCCGATCCTTGAAGCCTACGTCGAGCGCAACATCGGCATCGGCGGGATCGTCGCGCTGGGCTACGAGGACACAACCGTCCGCCGAGTCGCGCGCATGGTGGACCTCGCCGAATACAAACGCCGGCAGGCGCCGCCGGGGATCAAGATCACCGCGCGCGCCTTCGGTCGCGACCGGCGTCTTCCGATCACGAACGGCTATCGCGAGTGGGCGATCGAGCAACCGGCTCGCGCACCCCGACGGGGAAAGGAACGGCGATGAACGTCGAGGACCTGATGAGCACCGACCTGTGCACCGTCGATCCCGAAGCGTCGCTCGCCGAGGCCAGCACGCTGATGGGCGAGCGCGCGGTCGGCTCGGCCATCGTGATCGAAGGCGGACGGCTGGTGGGGATCGTCACCGAACGCGACGTCGTGCGCGCCATGTCGAACGCGCACGACGCGCCGCTTCGCCCCGTCGCGGAATGGATGACGAGGCATCCCGGCTCCGTTCCGCCCGGCACCGGCATCAAGGAGGCGCTGCGCACGATGGTCGACGGGGGCTTTCGTCATCTGCCGATCTGCGACGGCGACAAGCCGGTCGGCATGGTCTCGATGCGAGACATCGCCGCGGCGCTGGCCCAGTAGCGAAGCGGGGGTCGAGGTGCGCGGCCCGTTGGCGCCTGTCACAATGGAGCAAGCCATGGGACCCGGCGACCGCGCGGCGAGCGTCGCGCGCGAGGGCCTGTAGGGAGGAGGCGGCACGCATGTCCGTCACGGTTCACGACCTTGCGGCCTTCAAGGCTCGCGGCGAGAAGTTCGCGATGCTCACCGCATACGACTTTCCCACCGCCCAAATTCTCGATCAAGCCGGCGTTCCGGTCCTGCTCGTCGGCGACTCGCTCGGCAACGCCGTGCTGGGTTACGACAGCACGCTTCCGGTCACGATGGACGAGATGATCCACCACTGCAAGGCCGTCGCGCGAGGAACGCGCGACGCGCTCATCGTCGGCGACATGCCGTTCATGTCGTATCAGGCGTCCGACGAGGACGGGTTGCGCAACGCCGGCCGCTTCCTGAAAGAAGCCGGCGCGCATGCGGTCAAGATCGAAGGGCCGCGTATCGAGCTCGCCGCCAAGCTCGCCGAGCGCGGCATCCCGGTGATGGGACACCTCGGCCTCACGCCCCAGTCAGTCCATCTGTTCGGCGGCTACAAAGTCCAGGGACGCAGCGAAGAGCAAGCCGCGAACATCCTTCGCTGGGCGAAAGAGCTCGAAGACGCCGGCTGCTTCGCGATCGTGCTTGAGGTGGTCCCGGCCGCGCTGGGAACGACCGTGACGCGCGCGGTCTCCATCCCGACCATCGGGATCGGCGCCGGCCCCGACACCGACGCGCAGGTGCTCGTCGTCAACGACCTGATCGGACTCAACGACTGGACGCCGAAGTTCGTGCGCACCTACGCCGACGTGCGCGGGACGATCGGCGATGCGGTCACGCGATGGATGACCGACGTGAAAGAGCGCCGCTACCCCGACGACGAGACGTCCTACTCGTAGGTCCCCGGCGCCTACGCGACCGCAACGGTGAGCTTGTCCATCACCGGCTCGGAAAAAGAGGTGTGCGCCCCGTCGCCGAACACGACCCAGATGACGTGGTCGCCGGCGGCGAGTCCTTCGATGACGTGAGCAGATTCGATCGTGTGCACGATTCCGTCTTCCTTCGGGATGGGGCCGGTCAGAATCGGGTCGCGGTCGATGAAGATGTGGAAGTGGCCGGTCTTGCCGGACGTGTCGCCGTCGGCGGCGACCGCCGTCGCGCCGTCGAGCTTCATTGCGACCGTTACCGGGTCGCCGGCCTTCACCGACGCCGGGGCGCTTGCGTCCAGCCCGGGGCCTTCGACCGTGACGGTGGTCTTGGCGACCGCGTTGCCGATCCGGCGATGGGTGCCGTCGCCGAGCACGACGGTAAACGTGCGCTCGCCGGGCGTCAGGCCCATGATCTTCGTCTCGGTCTCGGCCGAGTGGACGATGCCCTCTCCCGTGGGGATGGGCGCACCGGCGGCAACCGGCTCGCGGTCGATGAAGATGTGGAAGTGGCCGGTCTTGCCGGAGGTGTCGCCGTCGGCCTTGACGATCTCGAAGCCGGTCGCTGTCAGGTTGAGCGGAACGACGTTGCCCTGCACGCGCTCGGGTCCGTCGACCGAGACGGTCGCGCCGCTCGAGGACGTGGTCTGCTTGGTTCCGCACGCGGCGAGCAGCAGCGCAGCGGCCGACGCCACGATCATCGATCGGGATACACCAAGTCGAGTGCGCATCGTTTCCCCCCGGTAGGTTGAGCCCGCAGATTACTCCACGAACGGGTGAAGCGGCGTGAAGCCGGCCTCTTCGTAGCGCGCCAGCACGAAAAGCAAGTCGGACAGGCGATTGAGGTAGCGAAGGCATTCTTGGTCGGGCAGCAGGCCTTCGTTGGTCATCGTCGTGACCTCGCGCTCGCAGCGTCGCACGATCGCGCGTGCCAGGTCGAGCGCCGCGCTGGCCGGCGTGTTGCCGGGGATCACGAACTCCTCCGGCATCTTCGACTTGGCGACGTAGTCGTCGATGAGCGTCTCCAGGGCCTCCACCATCGGCGCGTCCACGATCGTGACGCCGGGCTTGAGCTTGCCCCAGGCGCCCTCCCCGGTCGCCAGCTCGGCTCCGACGACGAACAGCTCGCGTTGCAGGCGAAGGATCAGATCGGCCAGCAACGCGTCGGCCACGTGCGCGCGAGCGATGCCGAGCGCGGCGATCGCCTCGTCGGAGGTGCCGTAGGCCTCGGTTCGGATGTCGTCCTTGGCGACCCGGCCGCCGTAGAGCAGCCCGGTCGTCCCGTCGTCCCCCGTCTTTGTGTAGATGCGCGGCATGCCCGGAGTTTACTCGCAGGCTCGGGGGAAAAATCCTCCCCGAATCGGCGCCGGCGGTTTGTCGGGCGAAAGATTCACCGAGCGACCGGGTCGGGCGAAAGAAGGAGAACCGACCGTCCCCGTGGAATGATCGGGGCACGATTCAGGGGGGAGTGGGGTGGACATCGTCTCGCCCGAGCGGCCGGGCTCCGGCGCGCTCGTTCCCGTCCTCGGCGGCGCGCTCGCCTACGCGGCGTTCGCCCAGGGCGCCTACTACTTGCCGCAGGCCATCGCGGTGGCCGGGACGCTGGCGGCCGGCGCTGCGCTGACGCGGGCGCGGCCGGAAGCGGGCGATGGGCCGGCGAAGGTCGCCTTTGCGATGCTGGGCTTCGCCCTGCTGGCAAGCGCCGCCGCGGCCGGATTCCCGGCGGATGTCTGGCGGCCGATCCTGACCCTCGGCGCGGCCGCGAGCGCCTTCTTGCTGGCGCGCACGGCCGTGCGCTCGCACGAGACGGAACGGCTCCTGTCGGTGCTCGCCTGGATCGGGACGGTCGTCGCCGTGATCGGACTAGCCGGCGTGACCTTCCACGCCTTCCCGTGGGCGATGCGCGCGCAGGGCCTGTGGCGCGCGGCGTCGACGTTGACCTATGCGAATTCGGCGGGAGCGTTGCTGGTGCTCGCGCTGCCGGCGCCGCTCATCTTGTTGCACCGGCGCGATGCGATGGTGCATCGCCTCCAGACCTACGCGATCTTGGCTGGCCTGATCGTCACCTTGTCCCGCGGCGCCGCAGTCGGCGCGCTGGTGATGGTCGCAGCTCTGGCGGTCGCCGGCGGCCGTCCGCTGCTCGCGCGGATGGTCCGTCCGGGTCTGTGCGCCTTGGCCGCGGCCGTCGCGATGTTCCCGTCGATCGCCTCATGGTGGGCACGGCCGGTTCATGCGATGGCCGGGCTCGCCGCCGGTGCATTGATCGCGGCCGTCCCGATCCGCCTCGGACTTCGTGGCCGTCGCATCGCGGCGATCGCGGTTGCGCTGGCCACCGTCGCCGCCATCGTTCCGGCGGTGGCGGCGACGGAAAAGCCCGCGCAGTTCATCACCTCGCGCCTCGGTGAGGCCCGGGACGACCGGACCATGTTTTGGGCGGCCAGCCTGAGCGCGGCCGCGGAAAATCCGGTTCTGGGGAGCGGGCCGGGAACCTATCGCGGCGTCCTGGAAGACGGCAACCGACGATTGCTCGTCTTCTACGTACACAACGAGTATTTGCAGATCCTCGCCGAAACCGGCGCCGTCGGATTGACGGCGGTGCTGGCATCGATCGGGCTGTTCGCGGCCTGGTTGTGGCGGCGGCGGCCGGAATTGGGCAGCGAGGAGCGCATCGTGTGGGCCGCCGCGTTCGCGGCCTGCGCCGCGTTCTGCGCCCACGGACTCTTCGACTTCATGTGGCGGATGCCGGCCGTCGTGATTCCGGCATTCATTTGGCTGGCCGTCGGCGCCGGCCCGAGAGAAAGGCACACGTCATGATTGCTCGCATCAAGGCGATGGATCGAAGAATCGCCGTCGCGTTGCTGATCGCCGCGGTCGCGGCGGTGGCAGGCCCGTTCCGCCTGGCCGTCGGATTTCACAGCCACCCGGTCGGGCAGCATTCGCATCCGATGACCGTCCCCTACGTCAGCTTGTACAAGTATGCCGACGACTGGGTTTCGACATCCAGAGCCATCAACGGCTACACGATCACGGCGAGCAACTATTCGCCGATCGCCGGCGTCCTGACCGAGATCATCGACACACTGCCCGAAGGATTCGAGTACCTGCCGGGATCGACCTCGGGCCGGATCACCGACGACCCGATCATCGACGGTCGCAAGCTGCGGTGGAAGAAACGCATCGAGGTCCGCGGCTACACCAGCCTGCTTCGGTTCGAGGTGCGCGTGGCGAGCAAGCCGGGCCGCTACCACAACGTGGTCGACGCCAAGATCAAGCAGCCCGGAATCGTCAACGGCACCGGCGCGACCGCGCAGATCCTGGTGGGCGCGCCCACCGAGCTGTTCGCCCAAGCGGCGTTGATCAAGGACGGGACCCTGCGGGTCAAGTTCAGCGCGCGCCTGACCACCAAGGGCAGGCCGCTCGCGGCAAAGTGGATCGATTTCCGGACCGACGTGCCCACGGGCGGATGCCAGGCGATGACCAACGCGGACGGCGTCGCCGAATGCACGGGCGTGCTCGAGATGGCATCGGCCGCCGCCTCGCTGGGCTACGAAGCCGAGTTCTATCCGGATTGGTGGTCCTACGACATCTACGCTCCGGCCTCGGACCACGGCGATCTGATCGAATAGCGACGAGATCGATCCGCGAGGGGGCCGCGACGCGGCCCCCTCGCCGTGCCTAGGGCAGGCGGCGGGCGGGGCAGCGTTTCGCGACGACGCATTCGTCGCAGCGCGGGTTGCGGGCGAAGCAGACGGCGCGACCGTGCTCGATCAGCAGATAGGTGAGTGTCAGCCAGTGCTTCTTCGGGAAAATGGCGATCAAGTCGCGCTCGACCTTGACCGGGTCATCCTCGTTGCTCAGGCCGAGCCGCCACGACAGGCGATGCACGTGCGTGTCTACCGCGATCCCTTCGACGATGCCGTAGGCATTGCCGAGCACGACGTTGCCGGTCTTGCGCGCGACGCCCGGCAGGCGAAGAACCTCCTCCATGCTTCGCGGAACGTCGCCGCCGAACTCCTCGAGCAGCATCTGCGACAAGCCCCGGATCGATTTCGCCTTCTGGTTGAAGAATCCGGTCGCGTGGATGTCCTGCTCTAGCTCGCCGGGCTTGGACGCGAGGTAATCCTCCGGCGAGCGGTACTTCCGGAACAGCGTCTCGGTCACCTCGTTGACCTTCGCGTCGGTGCACTGCGCCGACAGGACGGTCGCGACGAGGATCTCGAGCGGATTGGAGAACGTGAGCGCGCACCGCGCGTTCGGATACGCCTTGGCCAGACGCGTCCGGATCGCCGCGGCGCGCGTACGCCGCTCCGACGGCGTCTCGGACTCGACCCAGGACGCGCGCGCCTCGCCTTTCGGCTTGCCCACGCCTACAGCAGCGACGCGACGCGTTCGCGCCACACCGGAGCCGGACCGAGCAGCAGCTCGCACAACTTCGCGCGGCGATACCAGATGTGCATGTCGTGCTCCCAGGTGAACCCGATCCCGCCGTGCACTTGGATGCCGTCTTCGCAGACGCGCATCGCGCCGGTCGTCGCGGCCGCTTTCGCCGTCGCAGCCGCGAGCGGCGCATCGGGGGTGGCCTCGTCGAGCGCCCATGCCGCGAAGTAGGTGGTGCTGCGGGCGCTTTCGGTCGCGATGAGCATGTCGGCGCACTTGTGGCTCACAGCCTGGAAGGTCGCGATCGGACGGCCGAACTGGTTCCGGTCCTTGACATAGGCGACGCTGCGGTTCATCACCGCGTCGGCGACGCCGGTCGCCTCGGCCGCCAATCCGACAGCGGCGCGATCCAGCGCGCGCCCGATGTCGTCCCACGCGTCGTCGCCACCCAGCGGGCGGCCGGCGACGCCGTCAAGAGTCACGACGGAAAGCCGGCGAGTCCGATCGAGCGAGTCGCTCTGGGTGATCTCGCAGTCGGAGGCAGAGACGAGGAACGCGCCAATGCCGGCACCGGTGCGGGCCAGCACGACGATCTGGTCGGCAAGATGCGCGTCGGAGACGAACATCTTGCGCCCGGTGATCGTCCACATGTCGCCGCTTCCCGTTGCCACCGCGGCAATGCCGGTCGCATCGAACGAGCCGGACTCTTCGGCGAACGCGAGCGTTAGCTTTCGCTCGCCGGCCGCGACGGCGCCGAACACCTCGGCGCGCAGCGCAGGACCGGCCAGTGCCGCCACCACCGGCGCAGCGAGCGCGACCGTCGAATAGTAGGGCGAGGGCAGCGCGACGCGGCCCATCTCCTCGAGTAGCAATGCCAGCTCGAGCATGCCGAGCCCCACGCCGCCGTCGGCTTCGCCGATCGCGATGCCCATCCAGCCGAGCTCGGCCATGTGCGCCCAGAGCGCAGGCTCGAAGCCGGTGTCGTCTTCGAGCATGCGACGCGCGAGCGCGATGCCGGCTTCGGCTTCCAGAAACTCGCGCGCCGACTTCTTCAGGGTCTGTTGATCTTCACTCAATCCGAATTCCATCGCCCGCTCCCCGGTCTACTTGTGCTTGGGCAGGCCGAGCACTCGCTCGGCGATGATGTTGCGCAGAATCTCGCTCGTTCCCGCTTCGATCGAGTTGCCGCGCGCGCGCAGATGCGCGTACTGCCAGCGCGCCACGTCGGGATCCTCGGCGGATTCGAGCAACCCGTACCCGCCGGCGATCTCGACCGCGAGCGCGCCGAGCTCCTGGTTGGTCTCGCTGAACATCAGCTTCGACAGCGACCCCTCTGGTCCTGGGATCCCCGTCTTCATCATCACGGCGAGCGCGCGATAGTTGTTGAGCATGTTGGCTTGAACCTGTTCGTAGAGCCGTGCGATCCGCTGACGCACGAGCGGATCGTCGAAGGCGACGCCGCCGGCGGCGCGAGGCGTCGACTTGGCGTAGGCGATCAGCTCGTCGAGCGCGACCCCGCCGGCAACGGCGAGCGCGAAACCGAGCGTGCCACGCTCGTGGAGCAGCGTCGTCATCGCGACGCGCCAGCCATCGTTGACGTCACCGAGGATATTTTCGCGCGGGATCCGCACGTCGGTGAGGAACAGTTCGTTGAACTGCGCGTCGCCGGTCATCTGACGCAGCGGCCGCACTTCGACGCCGGGCGCGTGCATGTCCATCAAGAAGTAGGTGATGCCGCCGTGCTTGGGTCCGGTGTTGTCGGTGCGTGCGAGCAGGATGCACCAGTCGGCGATGTGTGCGTAGGACGTCCAGACCTTCTGACCGTTGACCACGTAGGCGTCGCCGTCGAGCACGGCGGGGGCCTTCAGCGATGCCAGATCCGACCCCGAACCCGGCTCGGAGAAACCCTGACACCAGATCTCTTCGCCGGACAAGATCTTGGACAGGTAGCGGGTCTTTTGCTCGTCGGTCCCGTGGGCGATGATCGTCGGGCCGGCCATGCCCAGCCCGATCACGCCGAGCGGCTGCGGCGCCTTCGTGCGCGCCGACTCCTGGCTGAAGATGACTTGCTCGATCAGCGTCGCGCCGCGGCCGCCGTAGTCCTTCGGCCAGGACAGCCCGGCCCAGCCGCCTTCATAGAGCTTGCGCTGAAAGTCGCGGAGAAACTCGACGCGCGCGTCGGGTGATTCCATGAACAGGCTCGACGAACTCCAGCCTTCGGGCAGATTCGCCTGGAACCAAGCCCGCACTTCTTTGCGGAACGCCGCCTCGTCCGGTGTATCGCGAAAGTCCATCGTCGGTCCCCCTGCCGCGTTCGTATTGGAGTGGACCGGAGTTTATACGGCCAAGGAATACGACGGGGGAATGCGACGACGGAGGGGACGGGGGACCCCTCCGTCGTGCATCGCGTTTTGCTACAGGGCCGGCGGCGGCGGAACGTCGCTCTCGCCGATGCAGTCCTTGAGCCCGGCTTCGACGATGTCGACGTAGAGCAGACAGTGCTCGTCGTCGTCGGTCGTAGCCGTGCCCTTGCCGTCGGTGCAGTCCACCGAGACCGGCCCGACGCAGTCGGCCGCAAGCGCGGACGTGAGTCCGAACGCGGCGACGAGCGCCATGAGCAACACCGCAAGCATGAGGAACTTCTTCACGGAGCTTCCCCCTTCCCCGGCCAACCCCACGGCCGGCGATCATTGCGCGTCCCCACCTTCACGCGCATCCAATGATGACTACGGGATCGTTCGGCGTTCCTTACGCGGCGCCGACAAAGATTCCGCGTAGCATTTCGAACCAATGGACTCGACCGAGTTCGCGATCGTCGGCGCCGGCGCGATGGGCGCCGCCGCTGCGTGGGCGCTCGCACGCGCGGGGCACCCGGACACAATCGTTCTGGACCGATTCGCTGCGAATCACGATCGCGGATCGTCTCATGGTCCAACACGAATCTTCCGATTTGCGTATCCGGATCCCTTTTATGTGCGGTTGGGGCAACAGTCGCTGCCGCTGTGGCGCGAAATCGAATCCGCGACCGGACGGACGCTGCTGACTACGACCGGCGGGCTCGACATCGGCGGCGAAGACGACCTGTCATCGACGGCCGCCGCGCTTCGCAGTTCCCGCGCCGAAGCCGACGTGCTGGACGCGCGCGAAATCCGGGCACGTTTCCCCGGATTCTCGTTGACCGCCGGCACCGGCGTGTGGTCGCCCGACACCGGCGTGCTGGCCGCCCAAGCGAGCGTCGAGGCGACGCTTGCCGCCAGCGGCGCGCAGGTTCGCCGCCCCGTTGTCGTCGAGCGCATCGAACCCGGCGACGACGACGTTCTGCTCCGCACGAGCGAAGGCCCGCTTCGCGCGCGCCGCGCGATCGTGGTGGCCGGCCCGTGGAACGGGGATCTGCTGGGCGGCGCCGGCGTGGCGCTGCCGCTTCACGTCACGCGCGAGCAGGTCTTCTACTTCCGCGGCGGCGACGGCCTGCCGGTGCTCATCGAACGAGGGGAGCTGTTCCGGTACGTCGTTCCCCCTCTGCACGGCGCGCCCGGCGCGAAGGTGGGCGAGCATACGGCGGGCGAACGCACGACCGCGGACGGCCGCAGCGACCAGATCGACCCCGAAGGCGAGGCGCGCGTGTGCGACTGGGTCGCCGAGGCGGTGCCGGCGCTCGACTCGGATCCGATTGCGGCGGAAACCTGCCTGTACACGATGACGCCCGACGAGGACTTCGTGATCGACGCATCCGGGCCGCTGGTATTCGCATCCGCATGCTCGGGACACGGCTTCAAGTTCGCGCCGCTCATCGGCGAGATGCTCGCGGCGCTCGCGACCGGGCGCGACCCGCCGGCCGCGATCGACCGCTTCGCCGCCTCGCGCTTCTAGCCTTCGGCGGAGCGGATCACCAGCCGCGCCAGCACGTGCGGCAGTTCGTCGGGTGTGGTGATCGTCGCGTCGGGAACGGCACCGGCGGCCTTGGAGCGTGCCTCGTCGGTTCCGCCGAAGAACACGATCGGCGTGCCGCCGAGATTCTTCGCCGTGCGAACGGCGCGCGCTGCTTCGCGTCCGTGCGACGGCAGGCGCGCCAGGTCCACTGCGACCACATCGGGCGCGTCGTCCATCATGTGCAGGACGGCACGCGCGCCGTCGACGGTCTCGGTGCGGACGCTCCAGCCGTCGGCTTCAAGGCTTTGCGCCAAAGCCGAAGCCGATGCTTCGTTCCAGTCGATCAAATAGAGCTTTCCGCGCTTCACGAATCGTCCCTCCCCGGTCCGTCCATGTTCGCCCAGGCTTCTCCCACGTCGAAGATCTCCTTCTTCCAGATCGATGCTTGTGCCTTGATCGTATCGATCAGCCAGCGTGCCGCCTCGAACGCCTGGGCGCGATGCGCGGATGAGGCGGCGACGAGCACCGATGGCTCCCCGATCGGCACTACGCCGGTGCGGTGAACGGCGACGACGCCGCCCAAGCCGTAGGTCTGTGCCGCTTCGCGCGCGAGGCCCGACAATTGCTCCTCGGCCCGCTCGATCCATGCCTCATATTCGAGTCGCTCGACGCGCTTGCCGCCGGACGGCGAACGCGTCGACCCCTCGAAGGCGACCAGGCCGCCGCATTCGGGCCGGCGGATCCGGGCGACGAGCGCGGCGACATCGATCGGATCGGCGGTCACGGCGGTGACGACGACCGGAATCATCGCATCATCTCCACCGCGTGCGGAAGGATCTCGCGGATCCCTTCCCAGCATTCGCGGATCGCCTTCGGCGAGCCGGGCAGGTTCACGATCAGCGCCGGACCGCGCGTGCCGCACACGTGCCGCGACAGCGCCGCGAAGGGCGTGATCACGGTCCCCGCCGCGCGCATCGCCTCGGCCAGACCGGGTGCTTCCCGTTCGATCACCGCTCGCGTCGCTTCGGGCGTGACGTCGCGCGGGCCGAGTCCGGTGCCCCCGGTGGTCAAGATCAACTCGGCGACGCCGGCGTCGGCCCACCCGGCGAGCGCCGCTTCGATCGCGACGCGCTCGTCGGGCACGATCGCGGTGGCGACGACGTCCCCGCCGACTTCGCCGGCGAGCGCGGCACACAGCGGCCCGCCTTCATCCGGCTCCTCGCCGCGGGAGCGGCGGTCGCTGACGGTCAGGACGGCGACCTTCACGGATACGTCACGCTCCCCGACTTTCCGCCGGACTTGGCGACGATCCGCAATCCGTCGATCCGCATCGCGGCGTCCTCGGCTTTGGCGAAATCGTAGAGAGTGATCGCAGCGGTCGAGGCGGCGACGAGCGCTTCGATCTCGAAACCGGTCCGGTCGCGTCCGCGAACCGTCGCGCGAATCGCGATGGCGTCGCGCTGATCGGGGTCGGGGCCGATCTCGACGCCGACGAAGGTGGTTCGCACCGGATGGCATAGCGGGATCAGCTCGGGCGTTCGCTTCGCGGCGAGCGTCGCGGCGACCTTGGCCGCGGCGATCGCATCGCCTTTCTTCACCGTTCCGGCCAGCAGGCGGCCGACGACCGCGGCGTCGCCGGACAGGCGGCATGCCGCCGTCGCCTCGCGGACGGTCTCGTCCTTGCCGGCGACGTCGATCATCGAAAACTCCGAGCCGCCGGACACGGGCGGCAGCACCGCGATCTCATCGTCGGCACCGATCGCGGCCGACCATCGCTCATCGCGTGCGACGACTTCGCCGTTGCGAAGGATGGAGCAGATGCCGGCGATCTTTTCGAAGCTCGCGCCGTAGCGCTCGCCGGCGACCTTGAGCGCCTCGCCGACGGTGGCCGCGTCGATCGAGTCCTCAGCGCGGCCGGCTGCCTCGCGGGCGGCGGCGAACAGCAGGATTCGGGCCATCGACTGCAAAGACTAGCCGGTTCTACAGCAACTCGATCGTGACGGCCGCGCCGTCGGGCAGGCCGCCGGGCGGGACGACGGCGAAGCCGTCGGCGGTGAGCAAGTTCGACAGCACCACACTCGATTGCAGCGGCAGCGGGTGGGCGATGTCGCCCTCCAGCCGGACGCGAGTGAACTGCGTTCGCGCCGGCGATCCCTTGACCGCGCCGGAAAGCGTCGCGGAGATGCGGCGCGGCTGCGGGTCGCGGCCGGCCATGATGCGAAGCGCCGGGAGTCCGAACACGTGCATTCCCACGAACGCCGATCCCGGATTGCCGGGCAGGGCCAGCACCGGCGTGCCGGCCAAGCGGCCGAGCGCGACGGGCTTTCCCGGCTTGATCGCCACCCGCCACATCGACAGCGATCCTTCGCGTTCCAGAATGTCGCGAATCCAGTCGTGTTCGCCCACCGAAGCGCCGCCGGAGGTGATGAGCAGGTCGGCGCCGGCAGCGGCGGTTCGCATCCATTCGGCGATCGCATCGGGATCGTCGGGCAGCAATCCGTCGGCTGCGATGCGCGCGCCATCGTGCTCGCAGAGCGCGGCCACCATGGTGCGGTTCGATTCGAAGAGCTGGCCGGGCATCAGCTTCCCGCCGGGGGGGACCAGCTCGTCGCCGGTCGAGAGCACCGCGACCCGCGGACGCGGATGGACAACGACGTGCGTCCGTCCGATGGATGCCAGCACGCCCAGGTGCACCGGCCGCAAGATGCCGCCGGCCGCGACGATCTCGCTTCCCTGCTCGAGATCTTCGCCGCGCGGCCGGATGTTGCGTCCTGGATCGAGCGCGCGCTTGACGACGACGACACCATCGCCGGGCTCGGTGTCCTCCCACGGCACAACCGCATCGCAGCCGGGCGGGACGGCAGCGCCAGTCATGATCGTGGCGGCGGTGCCCGGCTCGATCGGGATGGTCGGCGACGAGCCGGCCGGCAGATCGTCGATCAGGCGCAGCGTCACCGGTTCGTCGTTCGCGCCGGCGGTGTCGGCGGATCGGATCGCGTAGCCGTCCATCGCGGAGTTGTCGAAGCCGGGAACGGCGAGGTCGGCGACGACGGTCTCGGCCGCGACCAATCCGAGCGCGGCCGGGACCGGCACGCTTTGCGGCTCGAGCGGCGCGAACACCGCGAGGATCGTCGCGACCGCCTCTTCGTAGGGAACCAGAGGCCGCTGCAGCTCTTCGCGAGTGACGGATCGCTTCATCGGCTGCAGCCTACTCACTCGCCGCCGGCATCGCGCTCGCGCACGACGGGCGCGGTCGCCGCCAGCGGCACGCCACGGGCCGCGGCGAAGCCCAACGCGTAGCATAGGAGTGGCGCGTTGGTGCGCGCCCCCGACGCGTGCGCGGCGATCCGGGCCACGTCCAGGATCGTGCGCGCATCGTCGGGCGAGATCGCCAGCGACGCCGGATCCAGCCCGGTGCGTTCGGCGAGGGAGTCGATGACATCGTGCATCCAATCGTTCACGCGGGCCTCCTGTTGACGGGCGGCGCATCCACCCGGATGGGCCGCGACAAGGCAACGATAGTCGCCGGCGGCGCTTCGCTCGCGGAGCGCGCAGCGGCCGTGCTGCAATCGGCGGCGCGGCCGGTGCTTGCCGTAGGTCCCGCAGCGGGATCCGGCTGCGATTCGGTGGACGATCCCCGCCGGGGGCCGCTGGTCGCGTTCGACGCAGGCGCGGAGGCGCTCGCCACGCTCGGCTTCGACGGGCCGGTAATCCTGCTCGCCTGCGACATGCCGCTGGTGACGGGCCAGATGCTTGCGCACCTTGCGATGCTGCGTCGCGGCGCCGACGCGGTCGTGCCGATCGCCGGCGGCCGCCTGCAGCCGCTGTGCGCGGTTTACGCGCCACAAGCGCGCGTCGTCGCGCACGGCTTGGTCGCCGGCGGCGCGCGTTCGATGCGCGACCTGCTCACCGCGATTCGCATCGAAGTGGCTCCGGCGTCGCTGTTCGCCCGCGACGGCGATCCCGATCCGTTCGCCGACGTGGACACCCCCGACGATTTCGAGCGCATCGCGTCGATTCTGGGTGCGCCGGCGTGAGCGGCATCGACATCGCGTGTCCCGCCTGCGGCGAGCAAGACCGGATTCGCGGCGCGCGCGACGGCGAGGCGATCACGATCACGTGTGAGCGGTGCGACACGGCGTGGACGCGGGACCCGCGGCCGACGTGCCCGTCGTGCGGCGGCACCGACTTGATCGAAACCCCCAAGGCCGTCGCCGAGAAGGTTCGAGGCGACCAGATGTCGATCGTCGGCTACACGAGCGTGTATCTGTGTCGCGTCTGCGACGCCACCACGATCGACGAGCTGGCCAAGTCGAAGGCGGCGCTGCCGCCCGACGATCTGCCGGTCAAAAGCCGTCACGGCTGGGGCGCGCAGAACAAGATCTTTCCGCGCAACGATTAGGCGATGCGCTGCGGGCCCGTGTACACGCCGAGCGTTCGTTCGCGGCTGAAGCCGATCAGCGTCATGCCCGCTTCTTCGGCCAGCTCGACTGCGAGTGAGGACGGCGCGGAGACGGCCGCCACGATCGGGATGCCGGCCATCGCGGCCTTTTGAACGATCTCGAACGAGGCGCGGCCGCTGACCTGAAGGATCCGCTCCCGCGCCGGAAGCTTGCCGGCGAGCAGCAACGCGCCGACGACCTTGTCGACGGCGTTGTGCCGGCCGACATCTTCGCGGACCAGCAGCGGCGCGCCGTTCGGCTCGAACAGTCCGGCGGCGTGAAGCCCGCCGGTCCGTTCGAACACCTTCTGCTTGGCGCGCAGCCGGTCCGGCAGCGACAGCAGCACGGCGGCGTCCACAACGGGACCGTCCGGAAGAGCGGCAAGCCCGCTCGCGCGAACCGAGTCGATCGACGCCTTGCCGCACACCCCGCACGAGGAGGACGTGAACATGGCGCGGCGCATCGTCTGGGGATCGAACGGCGCGGCGGCGGCCAGTTCCACGGTGACCAGGTTGTAGAGCTGCTCGGGCGGACCGGACGCGCAATAGGAGACCTTGCCGACGTGCTCACGCGCACGCACCATGCCTTCGCCGTGCAGAAAGCCGGCGGCGAGTTCGAAATCGTGTCCGGGCGTTCGCATCGTGACCGCGACCTGATGCTCGCGGCCGCGGTGGGCGACGCGGATCTCCAGCGGCTCCTCGGTCGCGACGACATCGCTCCGCGGACGGCGCGAGCCGTCGGCCGAGATCACCAGCGGCGTGACCGGCGTCGTGGCACCTGGGCGCCGCGACGCCGGCCCACCGATCGTCACGACGCGGCTGCCTCGCTCGCCGGCGTCTGCTTCGGCGCCGGCATCTCACCGACGCGCATGCTCATTCGGTAGACCAGGATGCCACCGAACCAGTTCCCGGCCGCCATCAACAGCGTGCCGACCGCTTCGAGCGCGATCCAGATCGTCTTCGCTTCGGCGATCTCGCGATCGGGCCAGCGCAGAATCAGCGCGACCAGGAACAGCGACGCCGCCATCAATTGCAGCAGCAGATGCCGGTTCGCGGTGTGGCGCGCCTTGCCGCCCTTGCGCATCCCGGCCCAATCGACGAGCCCGGTCACGACCAGCGGGATCCAGAACAGGACGCTGCCGGCGATCAGCCAGGTCGCCGCGACCGGAGCGGCCGGGAACGAGCCGGCGCGCGATAGCACATCGAATCCCAGCGCCGCCACGTAGTAGGCGGCGGGGAAATGCACGAACATCGGATGGCTGGGGTGCCCCATCGGCTTCCCCTGGACGATCTCTTTGAGCGTATAGCGTCCCACGATCTTCCTCCCCTCGATCGTCCTGCACGATCGCGTCAGCGTAGCGCGCCGCGCGCCCCGGGTCAGGGAACCTTCTCGAGCGTGACGACGGCGTTGTAGTCCGGGACGCCGCATTCGGGATCACGGACGCCGCGGCGCAGAAGCGCTTGCGATTCGGGCCAGTGCACCTGTACGTTGCGCGGCTTGATCGCGGCGATCTTGACCCGCCCGCGAAAGGTCCCGGTCTCGCTGCGCACGATCACCGGATCGCCGTGCGCCAATCCCAGCTCGCCGGCGTCGGCCTTGGCGATAAACACGTCTTCGCGCAGCGCGCCCGTGAGCGGATCGCGTTCGCGGTGGATCATCGAGTTGAACTGCTTCCCGCGGCGGGTGGACAGCAGGAATCGGCCGGCCGACAGGCGCGACTCGGGTGGCGCGACCGCGACGAAGCGCGCGTGAGCGTCGCTCGTGGGAAACACTCCGCCTTCGGCAAGCAGCCGTCCGCCCCACTGCATATGGTCGCCCGTGCGCCCAAGCCGCTCGATCCCGGCGTACAGCGGCACGGTCCGTGCGATCTCGTCGCGAATATCCGCACCCGACGCGAATGCGATCTGCGAAGCGCGCTCCGGGTGCGCGCGCTGCGCGGCTTGCATGAAGATCTCCCACTCGCTGCGCGCCTCGCCGGGCCGCGGCCCGGGGATCTCGGGCGAGTAGGCGATCTGGCGCTCGGTCGTCGTCTCGGTTCCACCACCGCGCTGCTCGTATCGCGTGCGCGCGGGAAGGATCAGCGCCCACTCGCGCGGCGGCACCAGCATCTGCGAGGTGAGCACGATGTCTTGATGGATGCGATGCGGGATGCGCTCGAGCGCCTCGCGGACGAAGCCGGGCTCGGGCATCGTCTCCAGGAAGTTGCCGCCGGCCGACCACAGCAGGTCGAGGCGACTATCGTGCGCTGCGTCGATCTGATCGGCGGTGGCAAGACCCGGCGCGCTCGGCACGCCGAAGCCCCACAGCGCGCTCATGGCTTGCGCGTTCTCGGGGTCCACCGGCCGGCCGCCGGGGAACGTGTTCGGCACGCAGCCGACCTCGGCGCCGCCCTGCACGCCGGAGTGGCCGCGGATCGGCATCACGCCGCACTGTTCGCGCCCGACCCAGCCCAGCGCAAGCGCGACGTTCAGGATCGCGCGAACCGTGTCCACCCCGTGCCGATGCTGCGTCGCGCCCATCGACCAGACGAAGATGCCGCTGCGCGCCTCGGAGAGCATCCGCGCGAAGCGCAGCATCTCATCGCGCGACGCGCCGGATCCCTGCTCGAGCATCGCCCACGATTGTGCGGCGACCGCGTCGGCGGCGACGTCAAAGGCCGTCGTGTGCGCCGCGATCCACGGCAGATCCACCCATCCCTGCTCGATCAGGTGCTTGAACACGCCGTTGAAGAAGGCCAGATCGCCGCCGGTGTGGACGGAATAGAACTCGTCGGTGATCTTCGTGCCGAACATCGCGGACTCGGCGACCGAGGGAACCCAATAGCGACGCATGCCCGGCTCGGCGTACGGATTGACCAGCGCGATGCGGGTCCCCTTCTTCTTCGCGTAGTAGAGGTACTTGGTGGTGACCGGTTGGTTGTTCGCGACGTCGGATCCGACGAAGACGATCAAGTCCGTGCCGATCCAATCCTTGTACGAGCACGTGGACGCGCTCACGCCCAGCATCTGCTTCATCGCGACCGTGGACGGCGAGTGACACAGCCGCGCCGAATTGTCGATGTTATTCGTGCCCAGGAACCTCGCGACCTTCTGCGCCACGTAGTAGACCTCGTTGGTGATGCCGCGCGATGTGAGGAAGAACCCCATCCGCAGCGGATCGGTTTCGCGAAGCGCGTCACCGGCCAAGCCGAGTGCCTCCTGCCACGAGATGCGCGTGAAACCCCGCTCGCCGCGGCGACGGAGCATCGGATAGCCCAGCCGTCCCAGATCACGCATCTGCTTGCTCGACAGCGACTCGACGGCATCGACGTCGCGCAGGATGCGATGGTCCATCGCATCCATCGTGTTGAGCTTGAGCAGGTTCAGCCGGACCGTGCATAGGTGGACGCCGTCCATCGTCCAGTCGCGAAGACCGGTCGTGCCGAGCGCGCAGCCGTCACACACCCCGTCGCGCAAGATCTTCCAGGCGTACCAGGGATGCGCGCGGTTCTCCCATGCGATGCGCGCCATCTCGCCGTAGTGGTTGGGCTTGACCTCGCCGATCCCGTATGGAATCGGGCCAACCCAATCCTTGCTGCGACGCTTCCCACGGGGGGGCCGGCTGCTCATGACCGCGAGTATAGGGACGCGGCGTTGACTTCGCGGGAGCAAGCCGGGATAGTTGTCGCATGGACACTTTCATTCGCACCTGTCCGCTGTGCGAGGCGACATGCGGCTTGGCGATCACGATGGACAGCGACCGCGTCACGGGGATCCGCGGCGACGACGACGACGTGTTCAGCCACGGCTTCATCTGCCCCAAGGGGACCACGCTGGGCGACCTGCATCACGATCCCGACCGGCTACGCCGGCCGCTGATCAAACGCGACGGCCGCTTCGTCGAAGTCGGCTTCGACGAAGCCTTCGCCGAAATCGAGCGTCGCCTGCCGGCCATCCTGAACGAGCACGGCCGCGACGCGGTCGCGCTCTACATCGGCAACCCGACCGTCCACAACGTGGACGC
>DASWHR010000104.1:0-16394 GCA_036398095.1 Actinomycetota bacterium | reverse complement strand
TCGATGCGCTCTTTCAGGCCCTCGCCGATCTCGGCGTCGCGAGATGAACCCGACCGCTGCGCGCTACTCGGGCATGGCCGCATCGTACGCCGCGCTGTGGTCGCCGGTGATCCGGCCGATGGCTGCACCCGTGATCGAGGCCGTTCCGGGGACGGCCGCGCTGGTGCTCGAAGTGGGATGCGGGACGGGCGCGCTGTTCGGCGATCTTGGGCGCGCGGCACCGGCGGCGGTGATCGCCGGCGTCGACGCCGCCGAGGGGATGTTGCTCCGTGCCCAGCCGGGACGGGTCGCTTGCGGCGACGCCGCCGCATTGCCGGTCGCTGCCGCCTGCGCCGACGCGGCCGTCGCCGTCTTCATGCTCCATCACGTTTCCGATCCGGCGGCGGCGCTCGCCGAGATCGCGCGAGTCCTGAAGCCGGGCGGCTTCGCCGGCACCGTCACCTGGGGAGCCGGCACCGAACACGAAGCCGGGACGATCTGGGATGGCCTGCTCGACGCCGCCGGCGCACCGACGGAAGACGAGCCGGCCGACTCGCGCGCCGCAATGGACGATGACACAAAAGTCGCCGCGGTGCTCGCCGGCTCTGGCCTTCGGGTCGATCGGGTCTGGGTCGCCCGGCCGGAGAAGCGCTATTCGAAACACGACCTGTGCACGCTTCACACGCAGTACGGAAGACGGAACCACCGATGGCTGTCGCTGTCTGCGCCCGATCGGCAACGCGTGCTCGACGAATTTCGCGCACTCTTGGACCGGCGCGGCGACCTTCTGGTGTGGCATCCCGAAGTCGTCTACGCGCTTGCGCGCTTGCTGTGATCAGACGGCACGCGCTCGTCTACGACATGCGTGACTTTCACGTCGTAGGTTCGTTCGACGCGGTGCGGGAGATCCTGCCGGAGCCAGCGCGACGCGCCCGCCGGGAACGTCGACACGACGATCTCGTCCACGTCATGATGACGAAGATGGTCGTCGAGCGCGAGCAGCGGGCGACGATCGCCGACGACGCCTTCGATCTGGGCGCCGAAGGCCCGGAAGATCGCGAGCGCCTCGCTCACCACGCGCTCGGTTTCCTCACCGGCTTCCCGCTCGGTCCAGACGAACCCTTCCGGCGCTTGCGCGGGAACGATCAACGTGAACCGGCACTGCCCCTCGCCGAGCCGCGCTCGGACGAGTCGTTGGAGATGCGGTCCGGCAGCGGTCCGGTGTGCCAAGATGACGATCTGCTTCGGCTCCATCGCAGAGCCTCCTTCCATGTCTCGCATCTCTGGTATACGCCGATGCGATTCGATTGAAAACCCCCACGGAGGGGTTCCCGTCGTCGATGCGGTCTCATATGGGACAACGCGGACGCCTCCCTCACGTTGCTTGCCCGGCCCCGAATGGCATTGAATGTGGTTCTTCAACCGAGGAGGAACGTCATGGCAGAGGCAGTCATCGTCGCCGCAGCCCGCACGCCGATCGGCCGTGCCGGAAAGGGATCGCTCAAGGACGCTCGCCCGGACGACCTGGCCGGCTTCGCGATCCGCACGGCGATGGAGAAGGTCCCGCAACTCGACCCCGCCGAGATCGTGGACGTGATGGTCGGATGCGGCTTTCCCGAGGGCGAGCAGGGCATGAACCTGGGTCGCCGCGTCGCGCTGCTGGCCGGCCTTCCGGATTCGGTTCCGGGCACGACCGTGAATCGCTTCTGCGCGTCCAGCCTTCAAACCATCCGGATGGCGTTCCACGCGATCAAGGCCGGTGAAGGAGACGCGTTCGTCGCTGCCGGCGTCGAGTCGATCAGCCGCGTGAACCAAATGCCCCGGGACCTGTCCGAGTTGCACCCACGGCTGGTTCCGGGTCCCGAGATGATCGCGAACGTGTATCTGCCGATGGGCCTCACGGCCGAGAACGTGGCCGAGCGGTTCGGCGTCTCGCGCCGCGACATGGACGAGTTCGCGCAGCAATCACAAATGCGAGCCGTCGCCGCGCAAGCATCGGGCTTCTTCGACCGCGAGATCACGCCGTACCCGCTCGAAGGTGGTGCGGCGGCGTCCATCGACGACGGCCCGCGCGCGTCATCGACGCTGGAGAAGCTGCAGTCGCTGGCTCCGGTCTTCAAGCCGGACGGTGTGGTCACGGCCGGAAACGCCTGCCCGCTCAACGACGGCGGCGCGGCCGTGGTCGTGATGAGCGACGAGCGCGCACGCCAGCTCGAGATCACGCCGCTGGCACGCATCATCGCATCCTCGGTTTCCGGCATCGATCCCGAGATCATGGGCGTCGGCCCGATCGAGGCAGTGCGCAAGGTGCTCAAGCAGGCCGGCATGTCGATCGAGAACGTGGATGTGTACGAGCTGAACGAAGCGTTCGCGGCGCAGGTCATTCCGGTCGGGCGCGAGCTGGGCTTCGACTTCGACAAGCTCAACCCGCACGGCGGGGCGATCGCGCTGGGTCACCCGTACGGCATGACCGGCGCACGGATCATGAACACGTTGCTCAACGATCTGCGGACGCTCGACGTCACCATCGGGCTCGAAACGATGTGCGTCGGCGGCGGCCAAGGCATGGCCATGCTCATCGAACGATTGAACTAGAGCTCGGCCAAGTAGCCGATCGTGTTCTCGGCGTGCGAACGGATCTGGTTCGCGCTGAATGCCGAGAACTCCAGCGGGCCGGTTCCTTGAATCGCCGAGCACATCAGGCGGCCGGATCCGTTGCACCCGGCGTCGTCGTGGGCGGCATTGAAGTTGTGACCGATCTCGTGCGCCGTCACTTTCGCTTGCCGGTCGAGCGTTCCCATGGTGCCGACCATCTGCCCGAGCGAGTAGCCGTACGAGCATCGCTGCGGGACGATGGCAACGTCGGGATCGATTCGCTCGCACACGCCCGGGGTGTAGCCGACGCCGACGGCCGGGCCCGGAAGATCGTAGCCGCTGAACAGATAGACCAGCGAGCGGTTGGCTCCTTCGGTCGTCCACGCGGTGCGAAGATTGCCGAGCAGCGTGACCGCGTTCGTGGAGGTCGAACCCAGATCAGACGTTGTCCGGCAGTTCTGCTGCGTCACGAACAAGCGAATGCGCGTCGTCGACGCGGCGTAAATGCCGTCGACCGCGTTCAGGACGGTCATCTGACGGCCGAAGCAGTCGGCGGCCAAGTTCCGGTAGTGCACATCGCCGTCGAGGATGACGTGCGCGGTCAAGACGCCGCAGGACTCGATGCTGCAGCTTCCGACTCCGAGCGCGTTGACCTGACCGGAATGCGACACCGCTGCACCGTGCGGGACTTCGATCGCATCGTCGCCATATTCGACCTCACCGGCCGTGTCGGGATGCGCGATCGAACGGCGCGGGTCGATCGGATCGGGCTCGATCCACACGCGCCGTCCGGCCGTCGCGACGAAACCGCCGATGCCCGACGATGTCAGCGTCAAGCGCACAACGCTCGACGGATCGCCCGCGACGACGCCGGCAAGCGTACGGGCCTGCGGTACGAGCACGTCGCGCGCGATGCCGTCGGCTCCGGTGAGCGTCGCCCGCGCTCCGGGCGCGCGCAATGGGTTGTCGCGCAGGATGAGCGACACGACACCGAGTCCCGGCACCGAGACGCGGGCCGGCTCGCCGGTCGCGGCCGCGGCCGCCACTGCGGCGGATGTCCCGGGGTGCAGCGCCGTCGCAGAACGGACGGGGCCCGCGACGGAAAGGCCGGCCCCGAAAAGAAGCGGGACGGCCACCGCGACGATCCATCGAAACGGCTTCATTTGTCGTGGGAATAGGAAACTTCCTTCGATGGATTCGACATCGCGCGGGCCGATTCCTTTCAACGCGGCCGGCGATCAGGCCAGGACCAAGTTGGGGTCGGCCGTCAGGCTCAGCGGCGAAGATTCACCACGCATCAGCCGGCGCATGCCTGCGGCGGCGATCATCGCGCCGTTATCGGTACACAGCGCCACCGACGGGACGATCACGTCCAAGCCCTGCATCTCACCGCGCTCTTTCATGAGCGCGCGCAGCCGCGAGTTGGCGGCAACGCCCCCCGCGATCACGATCCGCTCGAAGCCGCGCTCCCCGGCCGCCCGAATCGTCTTGGCGACCTGCACGTCCACGATGGCTTCCTGGAAGGAGGCGGCGAGATCGGGAACGTTGATAGTCTCGCCGGCCATTTCGCGATCGCGAATCCACCGGATCACCGCCGTCTTGAGTCCCGAAAGGGAAAAGTCGTAGCTCGGTTCGTTCATCAGCGCGCGGGGAAACTTGATCGCGGCAGGATCGCCGTCGCGTGCGATCCGGTCGATCTCGGGACCGCCGGGAAAGCCCAATCCGACGAAGCGAGCGATCTTGTCGAAGGCCTCGCCGGCGGCGTCGTCGATGGTCTGACCGAGGATCTCGAACCGTGAGTGTTCGGGCATGGCGGCGATCATCGTGTGGCCGCCCGACACGATCAGCGCCAGGACGGGCGGCTGCAAGTCGGGCCGCTCCAGGAACGCGGTTTCGACGTGCCCTTCCAGATGATTGACGCCGATCACGGGGACATCCAGCGCGAACGCATACGCCTTGGCCGCGCTCAGCCCCACCAGCAGCGCGCCGACGAGGCCGGGGCCGTGCGTCACGGCGATCCCGTCCAGGTCGTCGAGCCGAATGCCGGCTTCCGACAGCGCCTGCTGGGTGATCAGGCTGAGGTTCGTCAGATGCGCGCGCGAGGCGATCTCGGGCACTACGCCGCCGAAGCGCGCGTGCAAATCGGTCTGCGACGCGACGACGTTCGAGCGAACGGTGTGGTCTTCCACAACGGCGACACCGGTTTCGTCGCAGGACGTTTCGATGCCGAGCACGATCACTGGACGGTCACCGCTCCGATGCGCTCACGAACGCGGCGCAGGCGCGCCCCGATCTCATCCGACTGCATGTCATCGATCCACATCACCAGCGCGTCCTCGCCGGTCTCAGCGTAATAGTTGCGTCGGATCCCGACCGGGCGGAACCCGAACCACGAATACAGCCGCTGCGCGGGCCAGTTCGCGACACGCACCTCGAGGGCGAGCGTCCGCACTCGACGCTCGCGCGCATCGGCGACGAGCAGATACAGGATCTTCGAACCCACTTGGTGATGCTGAAAGTCGGGCTGCACGGCAAGCGTGGTGATGTGCCCTTCGTCCAGATGGCACATCAGCCCCCCGTAGCCGATGATCTCGCCTTCGATCTCGGCGACCAGATAGACGCGGGACGCTTTCTGCGAAAGCTCGGAGAAGAACAGCGCGGCGCTCCAGGGGCGCGGATACACCTGGCGCTCCACCGCCAGCACGTCGCGCACGTGCTTGCGCTTCATGGTCGAGATGGTGACCGGAAGCGGCATGCCCGGCGGGTCGGCCGGCGCTCTCATCGGTCTCCTTTCGCAGGGCCGGCGTCGCGACTGCCGCCCATGGGCCGGGCGGTCGCTCCCGGCGGGATCCCCATCACGCCGCGAGTCTCCCATCCGATCGTGACGTCGGCCTTTCGAAGATACAGCGGCTCGAGTTCGTGAAGCGAGTCGGTCTCTTCGCGGGTGAACCGCGGCAAGGCCAGTTCGACCAGCGCGTTGGCCGACGGAAATGCGTGCGAGACCGCGCCGAACTCGGCACGACCGCGCTTGAGAATCTCGCGGTAGACGAGCGCACCGTTCCCGACAAAGAGCACATCGGTCCCGTGATAGTCCAGCTCGCTGGCGAGCCGCTCCGGCTGCTCGACGTGGTAGTCGCTGATCCGCTGAACGCCTCCCGGCACTTGGCGGTAGAAGGCGCTGAACACCTCGCCGCGGCGCGCGTCGATGCACGCGCAGATCAGCCGCGATGTGTAGCGAACGCCGAAGGCCAGCAGATCCAGCGACGGCAACCCCACCATCGGGACCGCCAGCGCCTGGGCGAGCCCCTTGCCGGTGGCGATGCCCACGCGCATGCCGGTGAACAGCCCCGGGCCCAACCCCACCGCGATACCGGCCATCTGGCCGGGCGACACGCCGGATTGCTCGCACAAAGTGCGGATTGCCGGGACGAGGAACTCTTCGTGGCCGCGGCCGCGTGCCAGCGTCATCGACGCAACCACGCCCTGCTCGGATCCGATCGCGACCGAAGAGACCGGCGTGGACGTCTCGATTCCGAGTACCAGCATCTATCGCTCCACGAATCCGTTGAGCGACGGCGCGAGCCGGTCCAGACGCGCGCCCCATCCGGGACCGTTCGCGATCAGCTCGATCATGCGCTCGTCGTCGCCGAGCGCATGGAATTCGATCTGAAGATAGTCGGCCGGCAGCAGCGGCCCGACGGCGTCGCCCCACTCGATCATGACGATCTGCTTCGGATCGAGGAACTCTTCGTATCCGAGATCGACAAGCTCTTGCAGGTTGGCCAACCGGTAGACGTCGATGTGCAGGATCGGAATCCGGCCGCTGGGATACTCGCGAACCAAAACGAAGGATGGGCTGGAGACGTGCTCGGTGACGCCCAACGCGCGCGCGGCCCCCTGCACGAAACAGGTCTTGCCGGCGCCCAGATCACCCGACAACGCCAGAACATCGCCGGGCGCGAGCACCCCGGCGACAGCAGCCGCGATCGCCCGCGTGTCTTCGGGCGAGCGGGACCGGCATTCCAAACGTCGCGTCACGTCCCTCCTTCAGAAGAGCCCGAGTTGATCGGCCGGTCCGGCATCCGCCGGCTGGGGCTTCGCCGGGTGTGGCCGGGCGGCATCGATCACGCTGCGCACGAGCTTCAGATCCTGCTGAAGCGATTGATACTGGTGGCCGCCACGGCCGCCGCCGTGTAACACGGCGGCGGGATGGAACGTCGGGATCAGCACGCGGCTGCGGTACGTGAACTGTTGTCCGCGCACGCGTGTGATCCCCACCCTTTGCTCCAGCAGCAGTTGCGTCGCGAAGTTCCCGAGCGTGCAGATGACGGCAGGGTCGATCAATTCGATTTGCTTCAGCAGCCACGGGTGGCACGCCTCGATCTCCTCGGGGAGCGGGTCTCGATTCCCAGGCGGGCGGCACTTCAACGTGTTCGCAATATAGACATCGTCTCGCGACAAGCCGACGCCGGCAAGAAGCTCGCCCAGAAGCTGCCCGGCCGCGCCGACGAACGGCACGCCTTGCTTGTCTTCGTGGAAGCCGGGCGCCTCGCCGACGAACATCAAGTCGGCGGTCGGGTTGCCGGCGCCGAACACGACTTGGGTGCGGCCGTTCGCCAGCGCGCACGTGGTGCAGACACTCGCTTCGCGAGCCAGCGCTTCCAGCGTCATGCGGTTCCCTCCCAGCCGGACCGGCCGCGCAATTCTACGGGGCGGCGAGCGGGTCCTCCAAGGCCCCGCGGGATGCGGCGTAGCCGGGGATCGAATCCAAGAACGCGTGCAGGCGGGCGTTGAAGGTGTGCGGGCTCTCCAGCATCGGACAGTGACCGGCGCCGGCGATCCGTCCCAGGGTCGCGTTTCGAATGCCCCCGGCCAGCCGTTCGGCCGCGCCCGGCGGGGTCAGCCGGTCGTGCGTGCCGACGATGACCAGCGCCGGCACGTCGATCAGGTCGAGGGTCGTGCTCACATCGACGCCGCTCACCGCCGGGAGCAGCTCGAACCAGGTGTCCACCGCCGTTTCCGACAGCATCTTTTCGAGGAAGGCAACCTGTGATGCCGACGCGTTCGGGCCGAAGCCCATCGCGCGCACAAGCATCCAGGACAGATCGTTGGCGCGGCGCCGCACCTTGTCCACGCTCGGCCGGTCGAGCGTGGCGACGGCGCGAAGCGCGGCCTCCTGCACGCCCTGGAATGCGGCCGTCACGCGGCGAGGCAGAAACTCGATCATGCCCGGCATGACATCGGCCGCGGTCGTGTCGGCCAGCACGATGCCCGCGACCCGAGAGCCCAGCTTGTCGCGGAACAGCTTGCAATAGGTGAGCAGCGCCATGCCGCCCATGGAGTGCCCCACGATCACGACCGGCCCGTCGCCGCAGGATTCGACAACGGCGTCGAGATCGCGGGCGAGGGTTTCCAAAGACCAGCCTCCCCGCGCGGCCGTGTCGCTTCGTCCGTGCCCGCGCTGATCGAACAGCACCAGCCGGTAGCGCGAAGCGAGGTCTCGGATCTGGTAGTGCCACAAGGTCAGGTTCAGGGAATATCCGTGCACCAGAACGACCGTCGGCCCGCGCCCGCACTCCTCCACGTGGAGCTTCGTTCCGTCGAAGGACTTCACCGGTCCGATCGGCGTGCCGCGCAGCGAGCCGAACGCTTCGCGGGCTTCCGGGTCGGGCCGCGATCGGATGCGCCCGACGGCAGCGCGTTCGATCGCCGCGCCGGCGGCCAATCCGGCGACCGCGGCGCCGACAAACACGCCGATCTTGCGTCCTCGCTTAGCCAACGGCGACACGGTCCACGCGTGAGCTGATCGCGGTCACGACTTCGTAGCTGATGGTGCCGAGCGCATCGGCGATCTCGACGGCGTCGATGCGTGCGGATCCTTGCCCACCGATCAGCACTGCTTCGTCGCCGATCTCGCATTCGTCGTCGCCCAGATCCACCATCATCGCGTCCATGCAGATCGTTCCGACAATCGGATGGCGGCGACCGTGGATGAGCGCGAACGTCCGGCCGGTCGCATGACGCGGCCAGCCGTCGGCGTAGCCCAGGGGCAGCGTCGCGATGGTGGATTCGCGAGCGAGCCGGTAGTGGAGCCCGTAGGAGATGCCTTCGCCGGCGGGAACGCGCTTGGCCATCGCGACGCGCGCCTTGAGCGTCATCGCAGGAGTCAGTGCGACGCGATGGCGAATGAGCGCATCGGGCGGCAACCCGTAGGTGGCGATGCCGACGCGAACCATGTCGAATTGCGCGTCGGGATGTGCGAGCGCGGTCGCCGAGTTGCCGATGTGCGCGATTCGAGGCTCGATCCCGAATGAGGCGAGCCGCCGGCGGGCCGCATCGAACCGAACGAGTTGCACCGCGACGGACGGATCGGCCGGATCGGCGATCGCGAAATGACTGAAGACCCCCTCGACGTCCAGGCGCGACTGCTTCGACAGCGTCGCCGCGACATCGTCCAACGCCCGCGGCGGAATTCCCAGACGATTCAGGCCGGTATCGACCTTGACGTGGACGGCCAGCGTGCGGCCTGCGCGTTCGGCCGCGCTGTTGAGCGCCTCGGCGCCGGCCGCCGTCATCACGGTCGGTGTCGCGCCGAGCGCGACCACATCGTCGGCTTGCGTTGCGGGCGGTTCGTGCAGGAGCAGGATCGGCGCATCGATGCCGGCGTCACGAAGCCGGCGAGCCTCGGCGACGAGAATGACGCCGAGCCATTCGGCGCCGCCTTCGAGCGCGGCTCGCGCGACGGCGACATCCCCGTGTCCGTACGCGTTGGCCTTCACGACCGCCATGTAGCGGCAGCCCGGCCCAAGGCCGGCTCGGATCCCCGACACGTTCGAACGGACGGCCGCGAGATCGACCTCGGCCCAGACGGGACGCACAGGCGATGTGCTCAGGCGAAGACTCCGTGAATCGCCGCCGGCAACGTTTCGATCAGCAGCGAAGCGTTGGTGGGATGCGGGGCGATGGCCTCGGCGGCGAGGTCCGCAGCGCGTCCGTGGAACCACGCCGCGGCGGCGACCAACGCGAGCCGCCGCTCCTCACTCGCGTCCCGCCCCCCCTGCGCCAGCAACGCCGCGACGACACCGGTCAGCACGTCGCCGGTCCCGCCCTGCGCCAGGCCGCGGTTTCCGGTCGTGTTGACGAAGACGGCTCCGCCGGGCGCGCACACCACCGTTCCCGGGCCCTTGAGCAGCACGGCGTGGCCGGTGGCTTCGGCGATGCCGCGGGCGGCGCCCAATCGATCGGCGCGCATTGTCGCGACGTCAACGTCCATCAGTCGCGCCGCCTCGCCTTCGTGCGGCGTCACGACCGTAAAGCCTGCGCGGCTGCGGAGCGCGGCCGCGTCGCCGGCAAAGGCTGAGATCGCGTCGGCGTCCACGACGGCGGGCACGTCGGTGGACAAAAGGATGCGGCGGATCGCATCGACCGTGGCGGGGTGCCGCGACAAGCCCGGGCCGATTGCGATCGCCGAGAATTCGCCGGCGCGCTCCAAGACGGCTTCGGCGCCCTTGTCGTCGAGGGAACCCTCGGGCGAGTCGGGCAGCACGATCGTGGTCATCTCGGGGACGCGGCCGAGCGCGATCGCCGTGACCCGCTCGGTTGCGGCGAGCGTCGTCAGCCCAGAGCCCGCGTGGACGGCAGCCCCGGCCGTCAGCGCCGCGGCGCCCGGCATCGCGCGCGACCCGGCGATCACCAGCACCGTGCCCGCATCGCGCTTGTGTCCGGCGGCGGCGCGAACGGGAAGCAGCGCCGCGACATCGGCGGCTTGCAGCGCGACGGCGGCGCCGGGACGAATGTCGGCCGGCACACCGATATCAACGACCTCGACCCAGTCGGCGCAGTCGGTCGCGAACATCAGCCCGGGCTTGAGACCGCCGAGCGTGACGATGCAGTCGGCGCGGACGACGGCGCCGGGCGCGACGCCGGTATCGGCGTCCATGCCGCTGGGCACGTCGACCGCCACGACCGGCGCGGCGCACGCGTTGATCGCGGCGATCGCGCGCGCGGCGCCGGGATCGGGCGCGCGCGACAAGCCGATCCCGAGCAGAGCGTCGATCACCAGATCCGCGCGTCCCAGCTCTCTGTCGATCTGGTCGATGCCGGCGATCCGGCCGGGAAAGCGCGCACGGTTCGCCGCCGCCGCGCCGCGAAACTCGCGACCTGGGACCATGACCGCGGTGACGTGCGCGCCCCATTGCGCGAGCCATCGCCCGGCAACCAAGCCGTCGCCGGCGTTGTTTCCCGTGCCGCACACCACGACGACGCGCATCCCGTACGTGTAACCGATCATGGCACGCGCGGCGCGAGCGACCCCGAACCCGGCGCGCTCCATCAGCGCCTCGACCGCGATGCCACGCGCTTCGGACGCCGCGTCCTGGCGGCGAACGTCTTCGGCCGTCAGCACATCGAGCATCTTCGCTACTCCACCGTGACCGACTTCGCCAGGTTCCGCGGCTTGTCCACGTCGCAGCCGCGGAGCTTCGCGATCTCGTAGGCGAGGAACTGCAGCGGGACCACGACCAGCTCGGGGGTGAGCAGCTCGTGGGTCGCCGGGACGAAGATCACCTCGTCGGCATGTTTGGCGACTTCGGTATCGCCCTCGGTCGCGACCGCGATGACGCGTGCTCCGCGGGCTTTGACCTCTTGAATGTTGGCGATCACCTTCGCATACACATGGCATTGGGTGGCGACCACCACGACCGGCGTGCCTTCGCTGATCAGCGCGATCGGGCCGTGCTTGAGCTCTCCGGCGGCATACCCTTCCGCGTGGATGTAGGAGATCTCTTTCAGCTTCAGCGCTCCCTCCAGCGCGAGCGGGTAGCCGACGTGACGTCCGAGGAACAACACATCGCTCGCATCCTGAATGTGGAGCGCGATCGCCCGCACCTGATCGCGGGTGGCCAAAGCCGAGGCGACCTTCGCTTCGAGACCGTCGAGGTCGTCCACGATCCGGGCGATGTCCTCGGGGTAGATGGTGCCGCGCACCTGCGCCAAATACAGCGCGAGCAGTTTCAGCACGACCATCTGCGTGATGAACGTCTTCGACGCCGCCACGCCGACCTCCGGCCCGGCTTGCGTGTAGAGCACGCCGTCCGCCTCGCGGGGAATGGACGAGCCGACTGTATTCGACACCGCGATCACCTTCGCATGCTGCGCGCGCGCGTGACGGACCGCCTCCAGCGTGTCGATCGTCTCGCCGGACTGCGACACCGCGACGACGAGCGTGTCCCGGCCGAGCACCGGATCGCGGTAGCGGAACTCGCTCGAGATGTCGATCTCAACGGGGATCCGGCACCAGTGCTCGATCGCGTACTTCGCCACCAGCCCGGCGTTGTAGGCGCTGCCGCACGCGACGACGAAGACCTTGTCGATCCCCCGAAGTTCGTCCTCGGTCAAGCGGACCTCGTCCAAGTGCAGGCGTCCCTTGTGGAGGCGGCCGCGAAGCGAGTCGGCGATGGCGCCCGGCTGCTCGTAGATCTCTTTGAGCATGAAGTCGTCGTAGCCGCCTTTCGCCGCGGCTTCCATGTCCCAGTCGATGTGGATCGCAGTGCCCTCGGCCGGTTGTCCAGCGATGGTCGTGATCTCGAAGCCGTCACGGCGGATCACCACAACCTGATCGTCGAGGATGTGCACGACGTCGCGGGTGTAGGGGATCAGCGCGGTCGGATCGGATGCGAGCAACGTGCCGTGCTCTCCCCGTCCCACGATCAGCGGGGAGGTGCGCTTGGCGGCCACGACCACGTCCGGCTCGTCGGCCGCGACGACCGCGATCGAAAACGCGCCGTCCAGTCGCGCCAACGCCGCGCGCGTGGCCGCGACGATGTCTCCGTCGTAGGCGGCTTCGATCAGATGCGCGATCGCTTCGGTGTCGGTGTCGCTGGCGAGCTCGTGGCCGGCGGCTTCAAGTTCGGCACGAAGCTCCAAGAAGTTCTCGATGATGCCGTTGTGGATGATCGCGATCCGCCCCGTGCAGTCGCTGTGCGGATGGGCGTTGGCGTCGGTGGGCGGCCCGTGCGTGGCCCAGCGAGTGTGGCCGATCCCGGTCGTGCCCTCGACCACAATGGGAGCCAGCTCTTTGTCGAGCGCGTCCAGCTTCCCGGCCTTGCGAACGACCTGCAGCCCGCCATCGAGCACCGCGACCCCGGCCGAGTCGTACCCGCGATACTCCAAGCGGCGCAGCGCATCCATCAGGATGGGAAGGGCCTGCTCCTCACCGACGTATCCGATGATCCCGCACACGCCCGTCAGTCTACCCGTCTCGGGCCGGGACCGAACGGGCTACCCGAGCGCGTCGGTGACGGCCTTTGCGATTCGCTCGGCGGCGGCGGCGGCGCGATCCTGGCGTGAGGATTCGACCATGACGCGCACGACGGGTTCGGTTCCCGATTCGCGGACCAGCACGCGGCCGTCCTCGCCCATCTCTTCGGTGACGCGACGGACCTCGTCCCAGACGGCGGCGGCGTCGCTCAGCCCGCCGCGCGTTGCGACGCGAACATTCAGCAGAACTTGCGGCAGGCGCGGCGCGGACGCCGCCAGGCGCGACAGCGGCATCGCGGTGGCCGCCATGATCCCCAGCAGCCGCATCGCAGACAGGATTCCGCAGCCGGTCGTATGGCGATCCAAAAAGATCAAATGGCCGCTCTGCTCGCCGCCCATCGCGATTCCTTCGGCGAGCATTCGCTCCAGCACGTACCGGTCGCCGACCGGTGTTTCCGAAACCGAGATTCCCTCGGCCGCCATCGCGCGGCGAAAACCTAGATTCGCCATCACGGTGGTCACGATCGCGTCGCCGGGCAGCGCGCCGCGACGCCGGGCGTCGAGCGCGCAGATCGCAAGGATTTGATCGCCGTCCACCAACGCGCCGCGTTCGTCCACCGCGACCAAGCGGTCGGCGTCCCCATCGTGCGCGATGCCGGCCTGCCCGCCGCGTTCGAGCACGGCGCTCTGCAACGCTTCGGGATGCACGGCCCCGCAGCCGTCGTTGATGTTGGCGCCGTCGGGCTCGTCGTAGAGCGAGATCACGATGGCTCCGGCTCGCCGGTACGCCTCCGCGGCGATCGCGCTTGCGGCGCCGTTCGCCGCATCCACCACGATCTTCATTCCGGCGAGCGAGGTGGCACCGTCCAGCAGGAACGTGATGTAGCGTTCGGCCGCATCCGGCAACCGCTCCCACCCCGCCTCGTCGCCGTTGGCATCATCGCCGTTGCGTCCCATGGACGCTTCGATCTCGTCTTCGATCGCGTCGGCCAGCTTCATGCCGTTGTCGCCGAAAAACTTGATCCCATTGTCCTGCGCCGGATTGTGCGAGGCGCTGATGACGGCGCCGGCTTCGTAGCCGCCCGAATGCACCAGATGCGCGATCGCGGCCGTCGGGATGACCCCGGCGAGCACCGGCACTCCGTTCGCGGCGGCGATCCCCTTCGCAAGGGCGCGCTCGATCTCGGGTCCGGAGGCACGCGTGTCCCGGCCGATCAGGATGCGTGGCGACGGATGGCCCCGGCCGAGAACTTCGGCGGCGGCGCGGCCGAGCCGTCGGACGAACGGCGCGTCGAAGTCGGTGCCGTAGTGGCCGCGAATGCCGTCGGTTCCGAAAAGGCGGGGCATAGGGGCGCCGGACAGACGCGAAGCGTCTATCGCTTCGAGTACTGGGGCGCCTTGCGAGCCTTCTTGAGGCCGTACTTGCGGCGTTCCTTGGCGCGCGCGTCGCGCGTCAGGAGGCCCCGGCGCTTCAGGTCGGTGCGCAGCGACGGGTCGATGATGCACAGTGCGCGGGCGATGCCGTGGCGCAGCGCGCCGGCCTGCCCGCTCATTCCGCCGCCTTCGAGCGTGGCGAGCACGTCGAAGCGTTCGAGCGTCGACGTCAACCGAAGCGGCTCGGTCACGACCATGCGGAGCACGGGCCGCGGGAAGTAGTCCTCGAGCGAGCGACCGTTGAGCTGAAACTGTCCCGTTCCGGGAACCAAGCGAACGCGCGCCACCGATTCCTTGCGACGTCCCGTCGCGCGGGTCATCTCTCCGACCGTCGCCACCCTAGCCTCCGTTCACCGTCAGCGGCTTCGGATCCTGCGATCCGTGCGGATGGTCCGGGCCGCCGTACACCTTGAGCTTTTTGATCATTGCGCGGCCGAGACGATTGTGGGGCAGCATGCCCTTCACGGCCTTCTCGATCGCGATCTCCGGCCTCTTCGCCAGCAGGTCGACGTAGGGCGTTTCGCGAAGGCCACCGGGGAAGCCCGAGTGCCGCCGGTACATCTTGTCGTTCAGCTTGTTGCCGGTCAGCCGGACTTTGCCCGCGTTGACGACCACGACGTAGTCGCCCATGTCCATGTGGGTCGCGAAGACCGGCTTGTGCTTGCCTCGCAGGATCTTGGCGATCTCGACGGCAAGCCGGCCCAGCACCTGGCCGTCTGCGTCGACGACCCACCAGGCGTGCTGAACGTCCGAAGCTTTCGGAGAGAATGTCTTCATGGCGTGCGAAGCCCCCACATGGGTGGGGGACTGGGCAATGCTACCGGCCGCAATTCCGCCGGTCAACCCGCGTCCCTGTGGCCGAGGAACGGCCGAAATGCCCTATTCCACGATCACCAGGCCGTTCATGCCGATGGCGGCGTGGTGCTCGCACGCGTACGGGTAGATGCCCGGCGTGTCGAAGGTGATCGTGTAGGACAGCGTCGGGTTCTCTTCGAGCACCGGATAGTCGAAGACGCCGGACACAAGCGCGGGCGAGGTAGGTTCGGGCGCGGGATAGTGGAAGCCGCTGTAGAACTCGGCAGCCTGGACCGAATGGCAATGCGCGCTGTTCCAGGTCCACGTGAGCGCTTCGCCGGCACCGATCCGCGTGACCGGCAGGCCGGTCGCGGCGTCGGCGAAAGTGTTGTGCAGCACCTTGATCGTTCCCGCCACAGTCCCGCTGCCGCCGTCGCTGAGCGCGCCGTCCGCGGGTGTGCATCCGCCTCCAGGTCCGCGGTAGAAGTGCACCGCGCCGGCCGGGGCAGCGACGCCGAACGCCGCCAGCAGCGCGAGCATCACCGAGATTCGTCGAATCGCTCTCATGGTTCCTCCCATCGTCTCATTCTCCCGGTTCGCCCCGGACGACGGGAATTCCTGCCCCGAACCGTATGCAGCCCGAGAACAGGTCCCGGGCTGCACGACGGTTCACTCCTCTAGCCTTCGGCGACGATGTAGAAGTAGCCGTTCCAGTCGCTGTGGGCGGTGCCGGTGTAGTTCACCCGCCCGACGGTCTGGCTTCCGACGGCCCCTTGGACGTAGTACTGGTTGCCGCCGTCGCGGCCGCTCCATCCGCCGTCGTCCTCCCAGTATTCGACGTCGAAGCGATACGTGGCCGAGTTGAGCATCCGGATCTTCCAGATCGTCTCCGACTCGACGGTGCCTTTGTTGTTCGCGTCGGTTCCGATGTTGACCCAGGTGTTGTTCGTCCGCGAGTAGTGCGTGCCGTTGCCCGGCTGTCCCCGATAGAACGTTGACAGGTAGCCGAGCCGGCCGGCGTGCGCCGTGAACTGAACCTCGCCGTTGCCGGTCGGGTCGTGGTCGCTTTCGATGTATGCCTTGTCGAAGCCGAACGTCATCAGGCGCGTCTGCCCCGTGTCGGCCGTCACGCCGTAGACCGAGACCTTCAGCGTGTTCGTCCCGCCCTTGCAGTCGGCGGCGCTCGCGCTGGTGTTTTCGAGCCCGTCGATGTCCTCGGACTGGGTGATGTTGGTGAAATAATGCGTCGAGACGCATTCCTGCCCGCCTCCCCAGCCGGTGTCGTCTTCCCAGACGCGCACCTTCACATCCATGCGCGGCGCGGTTCCCGGAAG
>DASWHR010000103.1:0-85214 GCA_036398095.1 Actinomycetota bacterium | reverse complement strand
TGCGCGTGCCCGGCCGTCGACGGCCGGGCACGAGGGGAAGTCTTCGGCGTTAGCCGACTTTCCGAGCTTGCGGCGAACGTTTCGCCATGTTGAGGACGTTGCCAAGACTTACGTCTTCCCCATCCTTGTTCCACCACTTCTTGTCGCAGCGGTGACACGAGTAGAACGCAACACGATCTCCGCGCTCGAGAGTCAGATTGATATTGATGACATCTCTCGAGCCGCACGTAGGACACATCAGGCCGCTCACTGAAACCCCCTGTTCCGAGGCCGCTTTGCCGAAGCTTCCGGCCAGCATTATGTCGGCGCGTCGGGGCGGTCTCCATAGCCCATTCGAGCGGTTTTTTTGCCGGTCGCGCCCTTTGGGAAGGGGAATCGTCCGCTTTCAACGCACTTCAGGTTGAACGGTTTCGGGAAGAGTGCGGCCGATGTACCGAGATCGGAGACGGCCGTCCTCCCGCCAATACGCGTACCAGTACGGACCGTGGGGACACCGCGTGCATCCGTTCTTGCCGCACCGCACGCTCTGCTGGCGGTAGGTGACCTTCGGGTCCGCAGCCGGGGCGACGCGCTCGAAGGTGGGGCCGGCGTCGGCTCCGAGCAACAGGCCGCGCACGAAGATGATCAACCGGCGCAGGTCGTATTCGTCGAGCGCCCGAATGCGTTTGATCAGGTCCCGTTCGATGGCCATCCGATATCTTACCTCGCTTGTACCTAAGATTCCGAAGATCGTAACAGTCAAGCGCGGATTCGAACAGGAGCCGGGAATGGGGTCGATTCGGGGCCGGCAGAGGGTTCGGGCGAGCCGTGGATTAGGCGCCGGACGCGGATGCGTCGCGGCGCTCGCCCCAGACATCGACGTCCGGGCGGATCGGCGTGACCGGGGGCGGGACCTGACGAAGGTCTTCTTTCGCCCATCCGATCGGGACGGCGAGCCGTTCGGCGTGCGCGGCACACAGGTCGTAGACGGCAGGGTGCGGAAGCGCGGTGAGGTCTTCGATCCACACAACCCGCTGGGCGTACGCGAACGTCAGCGAGGCGGATGCCGGCCAGCGGCATCCGTTGCGCGAGCAGCGCCTGACTTCTGATCCTCCGGCACGCGCCATCGAGGGATGACCTTAAATTACAAACATGTGTTTTTCAAGGTTGTCGGGTGTCGGGGCGCGATTCCCGTGGGAGTCGAGCGCAGTCTTACCCAACACATCGGCTACATAAGACGCTTTTGAGTTTTCGAGCGGGACTCGTCTTTTCAAGCCCCGCTCCGCCGGCTCGAGCCGACGGCCGCCCGCAACCGCATCGATCCGCCGGCCGACAGCCGGCCGCTCGCCGCGAAAAACAAAAAGACCGCAGGTCATGCGGCCTGAAACGATCCGTGAAACAACCCTTCCGAATGCACGAAACGGGCCCCGGAAGGCCCGTCAAAACAAAAGTTGTACCCCGCAGTAGCTCTCGGGTTGCCCCTACTGACTTCTGCGGAGTACTCAGCTAACCTAGCACAACCAACGCACTTTTGCAAGGGGGTTTCGAAGATTTCTCGCCGCCCGACCGGAGATTCGTGGTCCTCGCACGTGCGCCGCCAAGCCGACGCCCGCCGCAAGTTCGAACAGTACGTAACCGACGCGATCGACGGGCTCCCCGACGAGCTCGCCTCGCAGATGGACAATGTCGCCATCGTGGTCGAGGACGGAGCCGCCGACGGTCCGCTGCTGGGCCTATATCACGGGATCGATCAGACCCACCGCGACTCGTGGTACGCGGGGGTGCTCCCGGACGTGATCACGATCTACCGGCTGCCGCTCGAGTCACGCGCGCGAAGCGAGGAGCAACTGGCCGAGCAGGTGCGCGTCACGGTCTGGCACGAGATCGCCCACCACTTCGGCATCTCCGACGACCGGCTCCGCGAGCTCGGCTGGGACTGAACGACACGCGTCAGCCGGCGGGAACGCCGACGCGGGGGTCCGGCTCGACCGGAACGGGCACCGGCGACGGGACCGCGTGTCCGGTGATGGTGAACGACACCAACGAGGGCGAGAGCGCGGTGGACGAGATCGCCAGCGTGATCGCCGCGTCCGCGTCCGCGAGAATCGCGAACGAACCCGGGAACGTCCCGATCGGCAAGGACAAGGCCGCGCCCGGCTCGATGCGGATCCCTTGGAAGCCGGCCGGCGACTGGCGGCCCTGCTCGGTGAGCAAGTCCAGATTGACGATCGCCGGCGCGTCGCCGGGATTGCCCAGCAGGATCCTGGACTGAGCGGCCGACGCCGGCGGCCCGGTCACCGCCATTAACCGCCGGGCCGGTGGAAGCATCTCGGATGCCGACACGTCCACCCGCCCGTTCGGCAACCGAACCACCCACCGCAGCGCGGCCGACAGCAGCGAGCCTTCCCGCACGCGCAGCACCACCCCGGACGCGGCGAGCCGATCCTCCCCCATCGCGATCGATGCGGGCGTCATCGCCACGATGGCTTCCGACAGTGCCGCGAAGGCGGTCAGGCCGTCGGGCGAGAGCAGCGCCGCGTCGGCGACGGTGTCGTCCTGGCCGACCCCGACCACGTCGAACAACCCCTGACCCGCCGAAAGCGTCGCGACGCCGGCGAACACGCGGCCCGGCGCCATCCCGGGTAACAAGGTGATCCCCGAACCGGCCGAGATCACCGCGTCGGCCGACACGACGCCGGTGCGCACACGCACGACGGTCGCCACGTTTCGCTCGTCGAAGACGAAGTCGCCGACGCGGACCCGCCGCAGCGCACGCGCTTGCACGACGAGGCCCTTCAGCCCTTCGGGAGTGACTTCCTCGCCGCCGACGAGCAGGCTCACATCGACGACGGCGTCTGACGTGGAGGGATTCAGCAGCCACAGGGTCGTCTCGGCGTTGAGCGTCGCGCCGCTCGGAACGACGATCGTGCGATCACCGGCACGCGCGCACGCCGCGGCCGCGCCCGCGTTGCCGCCCGCTCCGGCGGCGAACGTTGAGGTGCGTGATGCGACGACCTCGCCGCCCGAGAACTGCACGATCGCGCCGGCGGCTTGCCGAACGGCCGCGTCCATCGTCATCGTGGTTGTCTTGCCGGCATCGAGCGTGAAGGTGCGAAACAGCGGCGGCGCGCTGTCGCGAACGGTCGTGACGGTGATCTTCGAGGTGTCGCGCCCGGCGTTGACCATGTGGAGCCACGACCGGCCGTTGCCGTTGTAGAGAAACGGACAGGCCAGCACGCCTCCCGGCGTAAGCGGCGTGACCGGCGGTGCGCCGACCGGCTGGGCCGGTCGCACACGGTCGGCCGCGATCGTTCCGCCGAGCAGCAACGCGACCGAGAGCCCGACGACGACCTTGACCGGAACCTTCATCGTTCGCCTCGCTCGGCTGCGACGCGGCGCGACCAGAACGCTCCCGCGGCGATCAGGATCGCAAGCTGGCCGGCCAGCATCAACCGGTAGCGCGATTGGCCCTGCCAAACCAGCGCCGCGCGTCCGGCGGCCGCAGCCGGAAACCCGTTCGCCCACCCCCAGGCACGCTCCGCCGGAACGCCGCGGTCCGCGTCGAGCAGCACCAGGTGCCAGCGCGAGTCGAACGCGGTCGCGAGCAGCACGCGTTTGGCCCCTTCGCGAACCGTGCCCGTCAGCACATCGGGGCGGCGGCGCACGAAGCCGTCACCCGGCTCGGGGCTTCCGGTCGTGCCGGCGATCGCCTCGGGAGCGCGATCGGCGTTGGAGGCGACCGTCCAGTTCTGCGACGTGATCCCGACGCCGACCGGAATCCACAGATCGTTGACGAACACCGACGTCCGGTTGAAGCGCTGGACGAATCGCAGGTCGCTTTGCCGCTCGAACGAGTCGCGCAGCGCCGGGTCGGCATCGCCGCGAACGAAGACGTAGCGCACGCCGAAGATGCCGAACTGGCGGCCGCTGTTGTCGATCAAGCCCGAGGCGACGCCGGCCACGAGCCCGCGCAGGACGTCCTCGCCGGCGCCGGCGCGCCGCTCGGCGTAGGTCTCCATCGTGTCGCCCGCGGGGCCGGTGAGGGCGTAACGAACGTCGCCGGGCTCGCCGCCGATCCACAGCACGCGAAACTCTCCGTACTCACGCCGGTCGGCGGCGAGGAAGGCGGGCGTCAGATCGCCGGCGTGCTGAATCCCCGGCCGGTCACCGCGAAGCAGCCACAATCCGCCGCCGCCGACGCCGACGACGAGCGCCAGCGCGACGGCGGCGCTCGCGATCTGGCCGAGTCCGAAGCCGCGACGCGCGAGCGCCGGGCGCAGCCCCTCGGCGCCCAGGCCGACGAGCATCGCGACGGCCACGGCCGTCAGCGCCAGCGGCAGCGCCGGGCGTGGAGCGATCCACGGAAGGCCACGAGCCACCGCCCACGCGACGGCGAAGCCGATCAGGCCGGCGACGACCAGCCCTCGCGCGGCCGGCTCCCGGTCCCGCGGCGCCAGCAGGTATCCGGCGACGGCGGCGAATGGGAAAGCGGCGGCAAGCAGGAACGACATCGGCGCGAAATCGCCCGGGACGAGTCGGATCAGGTTTTCCGCGGCGACCGGCGCGGTGCGGCCACCGAGCCCGAGCGGGCTTCCCTCGCGGAACAGCTCCAGGCTCCACGGGAACAGCGCCACGACCGCCGCGGCCGATACGGCCAGGCCGGCCAGCAGCGTGCGCACGCTGCGATCGGAACGGCCCGACGCAGCCGCCGCGGCCGCGAACGCCGCGCCCGCGCCGCCGGCAAACACGATTGCCCAGGGCGAAAAGGCCGTCGCCACCGCCAGGCCGACGCCGGGGACGACCAGATCCCTCCACCCGTTCCATTCGGCGAAGCCGGTCGCGCGCGCGAGCGGAACGCAGATTGCCGGCGCGACGGCGACGAGCGCCATGTCGGCGAGACGGCCTTGCGACAATGCCCACAGCGCGAGCGGCGAAAGCGCGTAGGTGAAGCCGGCGATACGCCGCGACGCGACCCCGCAACCCAAACGCGACGCCAGACGCGCGGCGGTGAAGCCGGCGAGCGGGATCATCGCCATGACCAGCAGGCGTTGCGCGAACCAGGTGCTGCCGAGCGTCACGACCGACAACACGCCCGAGAGGAAGACCGCCGGCGGCGCCGGCGCGGACGAGCCCGTCCCGCCGGACCGCCAGCCCGAGAAGAACGAACGAAACAGCGCGCCCGGCCCGTCGGGAAACGCCGGCATGTCGGCGCCGGCCATGCCGCCCGACGCGAACAACGTGCGCGAGCCGATCACGTAGAGCGTCACCAAGACAAACACGGTCGTCGCGCCCGGGTGCGCGCGAATCCGCTGACGGATGGATCGGCGCGCTCGCTGTCCCGGCGTGGCGAACCCTTCCGCCTCCTCGACGCCTTCGGCCGGGTCGCCGGCAACGCGCTCGAACATCCGCTCGGCGAGCGAGCGAACGCGATGCGCGCCGCGCATGGCGAGGCTGGTCACCTCGGCGTCGGGCGTCGTGCGCACGCGCTGCGCGCGCGTCCGGGCGCGAATGCTGCTCGGCAAATGCGCCAGGTTCCATCGCAGCGCCTCCAGGATCTGCGCCGCCGTGCTTCGGCGGCCGGTCGCCACGTACAGCAGCGCACCGGCGAGCGAGGAGATGATCGCGACCGGAAGGATCAGCAGCAGCGACAGTCGTGAGTAGTTCTTGAACAGGCTTGCGAGCAGGTTTCGCTCGACGAAGTAGCGGACGCGCCCTTGGGCCCACCCTTCGCGCGCATTTCGAAGCGACGCTGCCGCGTGCCGCGCCTTGGTCGTGCCGCAATAGGCGACTTTGGCTCCCGCGAGGCGGGCTCGCCAGCAAAAGTCCATGTCTTCGCGGAAGAGCACGTAGCGCGTATCGAAGAACCCGACGCGCTCGATCAACTCGCGCGTGACGAGCATGCATGCCGACGACACCCACATGGTCTCTTTCACGCGATCATGCTGTCCTTGGTCCAGCTCGCCTCGCTCGAGCGGATCGAACAGCCGCGCGTACCGGTCGATGGACAGGCCGGCTTCTTGAAGCATGTCGGGTTGCTCCCACTCGACCAGCTTCGGCCCGGCGACGGCGACCGATTCGTAATCGAGCGTCTGGAGCAGCGAGGCGACTGTGTCGGGCTCCATCGCGCAGTCGTCGTGGAGCAGGAGGAACGCGTGCGCCGTCTTGGCCTTGTCGCCGGCCGCATTGAGCGCGGCGACCAAGGCGCGCGCATAGCCGGCACGACGCTGCAGCGTCGCGACCGAGGTCTTGCCGAACGCCTTTTCGAGCAAGGCGCGCGAGCCGTCGGAGGACGCGTTGTCGATCGCGACGACCTGCAGGTTCTCGTGGGTTTGGGCTTTGATGCCTGCGATCGTGTCGCGAAGCCACGAGGCCCCATTGGTCGCGACGAGGACGAGAAGGACTTCGGTGTCCTGGGCCATGGGCGGCGCGAGCCTATCAGGGACGATTCGGGCAGGCGAGTCGCACGGATCGGCGGCGCCTCGTTTCGAAGAAATCTCGGTTCGGGGAAATATTGAGGCCCCGCCGGGCGGGCGAGGCCTCACGAGATGGTCGCGGCGCTACTTTTTGCGACGCGGTGTTGCCTTCTTGCGCGTCGTGCGTCGCGTCGTTTTGCGGGCCGTCGTCTTACGGGCCGCTGCCGAGCGCTTGCGAGCCGTCTTCTTCGCGGCACGCTTCTTCGCCGGCTTGCGGGCCGTCTTCTTCGCGGCACGCTTCTTGGCCGGACGCCGAGCGGCAGTCTTCTTCGTGGCCCGCTTCTTGGTGGCCCGCTTCTTTGCGGCGCGCTTCTTCGCCGGACGACGAGCCGTAGTCTTCTTGGCTGCCGTCTTCTTCTTCGCGGTCCGCTTCTTCGCCGGTTTGCGTGCTGCCGTCTTCTTGGCGGCACGTTTCTTCGCCGGCTTGCGGGCTGCCCTCTTCTTCGCTGGCATGGATTCACCTCCTCTCCCGGTCTAGGGGAAAGGCCTGGGAAAGAACTACGAAGCGAGGCGCTTCAGGCGGCGTCGCTCCCGTTCGGAGAGCCCGCCCCAGATGCCGAACCTTTCGTCGTTCTCCAGCGCGTAATCCAGGCAGACTTTCTGCACGGCGCACTGCGCGCAGATCCGCTTGGCCTCGCGCGAGGATCCGCCCTTCTCGGGGAAGAACACATCCGGGTCCACGTATGCGCAGAGGGCCTCTTCCTGCCAAGGAAGTTCCTCTTCCGAAAACCTCCGCACCCGCTGCTCCCCCTTTTCATCGCTCTGGCTTCGGGTCCTCGCCCGCTCCCGGTGATGGGGTCCGATGACTCTGAATGCGACAACCGTAATTACGCTGGTGTAATTCTAGGGAGACGAAGCCCCAGGTCAAGTTCTGAGGCAAAGTTTTTTTCACGAGTTCACGAGCGCGAGTCTCAAGTTCTTGGGCGGAAGGCGGCCCCGAGGCACCAAATAGCGGCCGGCGAGCTCCTGTAGGAACTCGCCGGTCACGTGGGGGGAGAGGTATGGCGCTCGCGCGCATTTGTCACAGGAAGCATCGGGAGCGCGAGCCGCCGGCTGCATGACTAACCGTGACGAATTTGGCGGTAGTCAGGACGGGCTACCGCGCGCCGAAGATCCGCTTATGCACTAGCGCTTGCGGCCGCCGCCGGGGGTTTTGCGGTGCTGGTCCACCAACGCCTGCACCCGCGCCAGGGCCTGCTGCAGCGTGTCCTCGGACTCGGGAGCCGCCGATGCGGCCGGCGGTTCCTCGCCTGCCCCCGCCTCTGCCCCCGCCTCTGGGCCCGCCTCTGCCCCCGCCTGCACCGGTTCGGCCTTCTTCTTGGCCGCGGGTTTCTTCTTTGCAGCAGCCTTCTTTTTCGCCGCGGGTTTGGCCGCCGCGGCCTCTTCGGCGTCGACGTCGGCGAAGACCTGCATCTCCACGACATCGATCTCGGCGGCGTCCGGAGCCACGATCTCGGCCGCGATCTCAAACCCGACCTCGGCCGCGATCTCGTCGGGGGCCACGTCCGGCTCGTCGATACCGGCCGCTTCGGGCGCACCCGGCGTCTCGTCCGGCGTCTCGTCCGGCGTCTCGTCCGGCGTCGGGGTCTTCTTCGCCGTGGTCTTCTTCGCGGCGGGCTTTTTCGCCGGCTTCTTGGCCGGCGTCTTGGGCGCCGTCTTGGCGGGGGTCTTCTTCGTGGTTGCCTTCTTCTTCGCGGCCGCCCGCTTAGCCGGCGGGCTCGTCCGATCACCGGGCTCATCGCCGAAATCGCCGCCGGAGTCGAGATCGGCATCGAAATCGGCGTCGAAATCGTCCTGCGAGGCGGCCGTCGACGGCCGGCGCCGGGGAGGCTCTAGATGCCTGTCCGGGCCGCGGACGGGCTCGACGGCCGGCTCGGACCAGGGACGTTCCGAGCGGCGCTGCTCGCGAGCGATGTCGGCCTGCGCGCGAGCGACGGCTTCTGGCGGCACGTCGGGGAGCGGCGTCGGCTTGCCGCCGGCCCGGTAGCGGTCGGCGTCGCGGCGATCCCGTCGTCGCGCGAAAACAGTGCGAAGCCGGCCGACGGTGCGCTCGCGGTCCCGTTCGGGAAGCTCGTTGAAGAACTCGGCCAGAAGCTCGGTCACGATCTGGTCGCGACGCTCTTCCAGCGCCACGTCGCGGACCTGAAGATAGGCGAGCATCTGCTCCTGGAAGCCCCGCATCGCGTCGTTCATCTCGCCGAAGCGGCGGTTCATCTCGATCGCTTCGCGGTCCAGGCCCTCGACCGAAGCGCTGATGCGCGCCGCCGCGGACTCGGCATTGATGCGGATCTCCTCCAGGACCGAGTCGGTCATGTCCTGCGTCGCCCCGGTCAGCTCGTTGAGCTGCTTGCGGACCTCGCCGGGCATCTTCACGTTGGATTCCAGCGTCTTTTCGAGCGACTTCATGCGGCTCTCGACGTCGTCCGCCCACTTCTTCACGTCCGCCAGGCGGCGCGCGATCTGCGTGTGATGCTTATCCACCATCTCGGTCATCGCCGCGGAGGCATCCTCGAACGCGGCCGAGAGCGACTCGGTCGCCTCGCGAATCGCGGATTCGGCGGCCTGCGCGGTCGCGGCGCCGGCCTGTTCCTCGTCGGTGGCGCGCATCGACTGGAGCCGGTCGGCGACCCCGCCGATGATCACGTCGGGCCCGACGCGGTCCTCCAACCCCGCCAGCGAAGCAACCAGCTCGCCGATGGCGGTTTCGAGCACATCGACGCGCACGCTCATCGAGTTGACCGCCGAGGAGACCTCGCGCTGGACGAGGAACGGCAGCTCTTCGCGCAAACCTTGCGAGGTCTCGCGCGATTCGGTCACGCGCGCCGACAGGGCCGCGACGTCTCCGACCAGGCGGGAAACGCCGTCACGCACGCCGATCATGGTGTCGCTCAGCGCGCGTTGCTCGCGGACCTGCTCGTCGATCGCTCCGGAAAGAAGGTCGTCGATACGTCGGGAGATGTCGTCGGCCACCCTTGGCTCACCCCTCCTTGGGAATCCGCGCAATCCTACTCGGGGCTCCAAACGGCGACAAAGGCACCAGCGCGGGCAGCGGCGCGCCGACCGAAAGTTTTCCCGATGGAGCCGAGGGATTCCGCGGATCGCGGGGTAAGATACCCCCCGTCGAGGGTATCCCCCTCGAGCGCATCCCCCGCAGGGAGGGGCCCCACCCCTCCCTGTTTTATTTCCTCTTTCGCGGGCGGTTCCGAGTGCGCGCCCATCCGGGCCCCACCTTCCTCGTCATCCGTCGCGCGAGAAATGAGCCACACGGTCTATTCCTGGGCGGGCTGCGCCTTCCTAGGCTCGAATGCGGCGACGAAGAAAGGAGGCGGGCCGCGCCTGGGAACCGTTCGAGGCATGGAAAGGGTGAGGGGAATGCTCGGAGAACGCATCGGAGACTCGATCGGCGAGATGACCGGCCTGCGAGTGCTATCGCCGGTCGAAGGGCACCCGCGCGTCGAGGCCTCGTTCCGCCAAAGCGGCACGATCTTCGGCGTCCACGTCGACGACATGGGCACCTACGAGTCGGTCTTGCGGCCGGACGGGACGTTCACCGGCCACGGCCGGGGCGTGTCGATAACCGAGGACGGCGAGACGTTGACCTGGACGGGCGAGGGCATCGGCACGTCGGCCGGACGCCCGGGGGCCGTTGCCTGGCGGGGCGCGATCTACTACCGGACCACGTCCCAGAAGCTGGCCCGGCTCAACGGCGTCGCGGTCCTGTACGAGTTCGACACCGACGAGTCGAACAAGGTTCAAGCGACGCTCTACGAGTGGAAGTAGCGATCAACCGGCGCGAGCCACGACGCGGTCGTAGGTCGTCGTGCGCTCGGCGGGGATGCGGCCGATCGAAAGGATCGCGTCGCGGAACTGCTCGACCTCCATGCGAACGCCGTGGTTCGCGCCGGCCATCCGCGAGATCGTCTCTTCCATCAGGGTGCCGCCGAAGTCGTTGGCTCCGCCGCGCAGCATCTGCTTCGAACCGTCGACGCCGAGCTTGACCCACGACACCTGGACGTTGTCGATCGAGCCGCGCAACATGATCCGCGCGATCGCGTGCATCCTTCGGTTGTCGTCGGGGGTCGGCCCCGGACGCGCCTTGCCGGCGAGATAGATCGGCGCGTTCTGATGCACGAAGGGAAGGGGCACGAACTCGGTGAACCCGCCGGTGTCGTCCTGGATCGCGCGCAGCCGGCGGATGTGGGCGACCCAGTGCGGCGGCGCGTCCACGTGGCCGTACATGATCGTGCTCGACGATCGGATGCCCAGATCGTGTGCCGTGCGCACGATCTGCTCCCACGTGTCGGCCGGCAGCTTGCCTTTCGTGAGCACCCAGCGCACGTCGTCGTCGAGGATTTCGGCGGCGGTTCCCGGAATCGTGCCGAGCCCGGCCGCCTTCGCCTCGCTCAGCCACTCGCGAAACGAGATCCCCAGCCGCGTCGCGCCGCTGAGGACTTCCATCGGACTGAACGCATGCACGTGGATCGCCGGCACGCGCGCCTTCACCGCGCGCACGATTTGGAAGTAGTAATCGCCGGGCAGATCGGGATGGATGCCGCCCTGGATGCAGACCTCGGACGCGCCTTGGTCCCAGGCTTCCTGCGCGCGATCGGCGACTTCGTCGAGCGAGATCGTGTAGGCGTCGGGATCGTTCCGCCGCTGCGCGAAGGCGCAGAAGCGGCAGCCGACGTAGCACACGTTGGTGAAGTTGATGTTGCGGTTGCGCACGTAGGTGACTTCGTCGCCGACGGCGTCGGCGCGCATCGCGTCGGCGATGCGGCAAAGCTCGTCGAGCTCGTCGCCGGCCGCATCGAATAGCGCGGTGGCGTGAGCGTCGGTGAGCCGCCCATCGCCGGCGGCGCGATGCAGCGCGGCGCGAACCTCGCTCGGCGGCGCTGTCGTGCGCGTCGCCCATGCGCGCGAGGCATCCACCTCGAGCGCGTCCCAGTTGCCGTGCACCTCGTCGGAGTCGCCGCGCATTCCGCGCTCGAGCGGCGAGGTCGCGTCGTCGCCGGCGACGATCGCCGCGACGGCGGCGCTCATCGGCTTGGTGAACGAAGGATCCGGATCCTGCCAGGGCACCGGCTCGGGTGAGCGGAGCGATGCGAAGCCGTCGCCCGCGCGCAGCGCGGCGACCGGCGCCTGCATCCGGCCGGCCAGCCACGGGTCGGGACGGATCGCGTACTCGGGGTAGATCGTGAGCCGCTCGCGAAGGATCAAGCCGCGACGAATCGTTTCGCGTTCCAGCACGTCCAGGTTCGGCCAGGGCTTCTCCGGGTTGACGTGATCGGGCGTGACCGGCGAGACGCCGCCCCAATCGTCGATGCCGGCGTCGAGCAACCGCGGGAATCGTTCGTCGCTCAGGTTCGGCGGCGCCTGAACGGTCGTGCGCGGGCCGAGCAAGATGCGAGCGAGCGCGATCGTGGCGAGATAGTCGTCTTCCGAGGGTTCGGCGGCGTCCTCCATCGGCGTCGCCGGCTTCGCCCGGAAGTTCTGCACGATCACTTCTTGAATGTGCCCGTAGCTGCGGTGCAGCGCGCGGATCTCCAGCAACGCGTCCACTCGCTCGCCGGGCGTCTCGCCGATGCCAATCAGAATGCCGGTGGTGAACGGGATTGAAAGCCGGCCGGCATCCTCGATGCAGCGAAGCCGCACCGAGGGTTTCTTGTCGGGCGAACCGAAATGCGCTTCGCCGGGCGTGTTGAAAAGCCGCTCGCTGGCGGTTTCGAGCATTAGGCCCATGCTTGCGGCGGCCGGCTTGAGCCGCGCAAGCTCTTCGTAGCTCATCACGCCGGGGTTCAGGTGGGGAAGCAATCCGGTTCGTTCGATGACGGTGATCGCAACGGCGCGCACGTAGTCGAGCGTGGATGCGTAGCCGCGCTCAGCGAGCCATGCGCGGGCTTCCGGCCAGCGCGATTCGGGCCGGTCGCCGAGCGTGAACAGCGCCTCCTTGCAGCCCGCGCGAGCGCCGGCGCGCGCGATGTCCGTGGCTTCGTCCGGTGTGAGGAATACGGGCGTCCGGTCGGGCGACGTGGCGAAGGTGCAGTAGCCGCACCGGTCGCGACACAGCCGCGTCAGCGGGATGAACACTTTGCGGCTGTAAGAGATCGTGGCGCCGCGTCCCGCCTGGCGGAGCCGCCGGGCGACGGCGAGCAGCCGTTCGAGCTCGTCGCCGCGCGCGGTCAGCAGCGCAGCGGCTTCGTCGCGTGCGAGCGTGCGTCCCTGCTCGGCACGGCGCAGCGCACGGCGAACGGCGATGTCGTCGGTCACGTCGCGCGGAGCCTACCACCGGCACGGAGCGGCCGGAGAGCAAATCTCGCCGCTCCGATAGTCTCACAGGCGATGATCACGGTTCTGGCCGGCGGAGTCGGCGCGGCGCGCTTCCTGCGCGGGCTGGCGCGCGTCGCCGACCCGTCGACGATCACGGTCGTGTCCAACACCGGCGACGACTTCCATATCTACGGCGCGCACGTCAGCCCGGACCTGGACATCGTTGTGTATACGCTCGCGGGGATCGTGGACGCCGAGCGCGGCTGGGGCATCGCCGGAGACACGTTCCGGGTGCTGGAGGGGATGCGCGCGCTGGGCGAGGACTCCTGGTTCACGCTCGGCGACGCCGATTTCGCGACCTGCCTGGCGCGCGCGTCGTTCCTTCGCGGTGGAGGGACGGCGTCGGCATTCGCGGCGCGGCTTGCGGCCGCCCACGGCGTGTCGGCGCGGCTGCTGCCGATGACCGACGATCCCGTCGCCACCATCGTGACGGCCGAAGGCGGCGAGCGGATGCACTTTCAGGAGTACTGGGTGCGGCGGCGGGCGGCCGATCCGGTCGCGGCGGTCGAGCTGGAGGGCGCGGAAGCCGCGCAGCCGGCGCCGGGCGTGCTGGAGGCGATCGCATCCGCGCAGGCCGTGCTGATCGCGCCGTCGAATCCGATCGTTTCGATCGGCACCATCCTTGCGGTCCCCGGCATTCGCGACGCGCTCCGAGCCACGCCGGCTCCGGTCGTCGGTGTCTCGCCGATCGTAGGCGGCGCCGTCGTTCGCGGAATGGCCGACAAGCTGATGACCGGCTTGGGCATGGAGGTGTCCTGCGCGGGAGTCGCCCGGCTGTACGCGGATGTGCTCGACGGGTTCGTCATCGACCTGGTCGACGCCGCCGAGGCCGCCGCCGTCGCCGCCGCGGCGGACTGCGCGGTCGAGGTGGCGCAGACGATGATGCGCAGCGTCGAGGATGCGGCCGCGCTGGCGAAGTCGGCGCTCGCGCTTGCCGAGCGAATCCGATGAGCATCCAGGTCATCGCCGTCGAAGGCATGCCCGAAGTCGCGGCGGGCGACGACGTTGCCGGGCTGATCGCCGCGCGCACCGCGCTGCAGGACGGCGACGTGGTCGTGGTGACGCAGAAGATCGTGTCGAAAGCCGAAGGGCGCATGGTCGCGATCGACGCGGCCGACGCGGACGCCGAGCGTGCGCGGTGGGCCGAGCGCGAAAGCGTCCGGATCGTGGCTCGGCGCGGTCCGGTGATCATCGCGGAAACCGCGCACGGGTTCGTGTGCGCCAATGCCGGCGTGGACGCCTCGAACGTGCCTCGGGGATGGCTGGCGCTGCTCCCCGCCGATCCGGACGCAAGCGCGGCGCGAATTCGCGACGGATTGCGGGCCGCGGCCGGAGCCGACGTCGGCGTGATCGTGTCCGACACGTTCGGCCGCGCCTGGCGCAACGGACAGATCGACGTTGCGATCGGCGCCGCCGGAATCGTGCCGATCCGCGACTACGTCGGTGTCGAAGACACGTTCGGCACGCCGATGCACTCGACGCAGATCGCCGTGGCCGACGAGATCGCCGGCGCCGCGGAACTCGTGATGGGAAAGGTCGGCGGCGTCCCGGTTGCGATCGTTCGGGGACTCGACGTGCGCGGCAACGGCACCGCGCGCATGCTCATCCGTCCGCCCGAGGACGATCTGTTCCGCACGGGCGCGACCGAACCGTAGCCGCCTTTCAGTCCACGAGCGGACGGCGATTGCGGCCCGCTTTCCTGTCATCAAATGAAAAGGAGCGAGGAGTGAGCCTCGCTCCTTCGCGTTCGAGGAATCCGTGGTGTTGCGGATGCGCCCCTGAGTTCCTTCATTGTCGCAATACGGCCTTGCAGATGCAAGAGCCAGGTGGCAGAGCGGCTATCCCTGTTCACCGCTCCGGCGATGGTCCCCCAACGTTTCTTGAGGGGTGGACCCGACGAGACTTGAACTCGTGCCTCGCTCTGCTCAGGGGCGCGTGCTACCTGCTACAGAATTCGGTCATGACTGGATTCACGGAATCCACCAAAGGATGGGGACGCGCGATGAACCAGACACAAGTTCGCCGGTTGCCGGCGGTGAAGAAGGCCGACCCGTGGTTCTAGTCCACGAGCGCGGCAGCGGCCTGAAGCGCCGCCATCGCGAAGGAGTGCCACGCGTCGCCGGTCACCAGCGCCGAGCCGACGCGACGCTCGGGCGACTCGCCCGGCGCGCCGACCACGACGACGGCACACGACACGTCGCCGAGCGTCACCAGCGCCACGTGCTCGACGTCGGGCGCGCCGAGTCCGAGTGCGGTCGCGGCCGCCTTCGCGGCGGCCTCGCAGACGCTTCGCCGCATCCGCATGTCGGTTGCGGGTCCGGATGCGTCCCCAACGTGAACGCCGTCGCCGGCGTCGACTTCGACGCGTGCACGGCACCGATCGCGTGAGCGAGAGACCGTAACCGACAGAAGTCCGATCGTGCGGCCGGGCCCGCCGCCCGAACCCAGCGGCACCGGAGAAACGGCTTCGCCTTCGCTCTCGGTCGCCCAGGTGCCCTTGCCGAGGTCGATGACACGCACGCCGGCCGCGCTCGAACCCACCGGCGCGTGCCCCGCGACGCCCGAGATCCGTACGTCGCCCGCTTCGATGTCTACGCCCATCTCGCGGAGGGCGACTTCGACCAGACCCACCGTCTCGTCGGCCGGCGAGTCTTGATACAACACGATGCTCAGCGCGCGACGACCGTCGGAGCCTTCGCCGACCTCGGCGAAGGCGACTCCGGGAACGCTCCGCGCGGCACGCTCGACCTCGACCGGATCGATATGACTAATTTTCTTGGGCAACGAAGCATGCACCCCCCGATCCTCGTTCTTCGACGGCGCCCACCTCGCTCCCTGCCCGGCGGAGCCCCCGCAATCTTCCGGTTCGGCTCAAAGTTCCCGAACGAGCCCGTTCCGGCGGGTGCCGTGGCGCCCGCCCGGGCCATTTGCTATAAAGCCCACCTGTGCCCCCACCCTTTTTGGAGCGGGGACGACGACTGCCGGGAGATTCCACGACATGGCCGAAAAACCGACGAAACGCGAGCGCAAGGACGAAGCGAAGCGCCGCCGCCTCGAAGAGATGCGGCGCCGCCAACGGCGGGCACGCATGCGCAAGCTCTACACGCTCGGGATCATCGGTGCCGTGCTCGCGGCGATCGTCGCCGGTGTGTTGATCTCACGCGCGTCGAACGAAGCCGCGAAGAGGAAGGCCGCGACGCTGGCCGCCGACGCCGGCTGCGAAGCGCCGAAGGAATACCCGAGCGAAGGCAGCGAACACGTCAGCCCGCCGACGACGGTGGACTACAAGACCGATCCGCCGACGTCGGGTTCGCATTATGCGCAAGCGTCGAATCCGCCGGCGCCGGGACCGACCGGCGTGCTGCAAACCGCGCTGCCGAACGAGTCGCAGGTCCACAACCTCGAGCACGGTCACATTCTGATCCAGTACCAGCCGGACGCGCTCGACGACGCGCAGATTCAGTCGCTGGTCGAGCTGGTGCAGACCGATCCGGGCTGGATTCAGCTCGCGCCGCGCGCCAACCGCGACGCGAAGGTCGCGTTCTCGGGCTGGCAAGTGCTGCAGAAGTGCAACGAGCCCAACGACAAGATCGACGAAGCCGCGTCTGCGTTCGTGAAGCGGTTCAAGAACCAGGGACCCGAATCGGTGCAGGGCCAGCCCGTCTTCCAGACGCCGGCCCCCGCAGCCACCGGAACCGCAGCACCGACCGGAACCGCAGCACCGACCGGAACCGCATCGCCGACCGGAACCGCATCGCCTTCGTCGTAGAGCGCCGGTTACACCATCACGAAGGTGGTCGAAGCCGCGGTCGTGTTCGAGACCTGGTCTCGGAGCGTGATCCGCACGGTGTAGGAGCCGGGAGCTTCGATCGCCCGCGGCGTCCAGGTGATTCGCTGCACGCCGACCGGAGCAACGACCCGCTCGATTCGGAACACGCGCAAGCCCGGCTGTCCGGCGAGCATCACTTCGACGTCGTAGTTGATCGTCGATGAGTAGTCGTCCAACGCGGTGAAGGTGATCGTGCTCCCGCCGTCGAGTGGACGCACGACGTTGGTGGCCTGCAATGCCGAGATCGTCGGCGCGATGCCGTCGGCATACATCACGGCCGACGCGACCGGACCCCACTGATTCGACGAATCCATCGCGCGAACGTAGACGCGATGCGGACCCACGGTCAGGGAGCCGGCCGAAAAGTTCGTTTGCAGCGCCTCGTAGGTCGAGTCGAAGATTCCGTCGGCGGCGCCGACCGGGAAGCCGCGATCCGCGGGACCCGACGGTTGACGATCGAGAAACATCTCGGCCTGGCGGATCGCCGACGCGCCCGTCGCGATCGCCGCGACGGTGGACGCGCCGCCGCCTGCGCGCACCGGCGCGGCCGTCGCGCGCGACGTCTGCGGGCCGGCGCCGAGTCCGAGCGCGCGGTCGGCGTTGATGCGTCCGTGGCCGAACACGTCGTCGCGGCCGGGCGTGCCGAGATCGTCGGCGGTCTGCTCGATGATCGCGCGCACTTGCGCCGGCGTGCGGGACGGGTTCTGCGCGAACAGCGCCGCGGCGAGCGCAGACACCTGCGGCGTGGCCGCGCTGGTTCCGCAATCGGGCGCCACCATGAACCCGTCGGAGGTGATCGATGCGACGCCCTTGGCCGGCGCGACGACCGAGATCTTCGCGCCGTAGTTCGAACACGGCGCCTTGCGGTCCATCGCGTCGGTTCCGCCGACGGCCACGACGTTGTCGAACCAGGCCGGGTAGAAGGGCTGATCGTTGCCGTAGTTGCCGGCGGCGGCGACGACGAGCGGCGGGTTTGCGCTCGTGGTGACCTGCCGGATCGCGGCCTCGACGGTGCCGTCGGGCGCGAGCAACCCCAGCGACAGGTTGATCACGCGCGCGCCACGCTGCTGCGCGTACACGATCGCGTCGGCGAGCTTGGCCGTTTCGGCCGCGCCGGTGTCGCCGTTGACGACCGCGAGTGGAAGCAGGTCGGCGTGATAGGCGACACCTGCGCTCGCGTAGCCGTTGTTGGCGCTCGCGGCAACGAGGCCGGCGACGTAGGTGCCGTGATAGGCGGCCGGGCCGCTCGTCGGAGGAAGGCCGGCGAAGCCGTTCATGCCGGCGACGTCGATCTGCCCACCGAGCGCCGCGTCCTCGGATGAACCGCCGTTGCGAAAATCGGCGTTGGTTCGCTGCACGGCCGTGTCGGGCACGGCGACTGCGACGCGCTGCGCCGACGGGATCGCAAGTTTCGAGGCCGGCGGATAGTAGACGGCCGGATAGCGCGCCCACGATGATTGAGCGGCGATCGCGGCGAGATGCCAGCCGGACGGGCACGGCGGATTCGCGACGGTGGCGGTGCAGGGATCGCTCGGTTGTTCGAGCTGGACGCGCGCGAGGCGATTCGGCTCTGCGCTTTCGATCGTCGGCTGCGCCGCCAGCCGCTCCAAAGCGGCGGGCAGCGATGCGTGGACCGAGACGAGCGCGTGGTCGCGAACGAGCAGCGGCCGGATCGCCTGCGCGCCGGCGGCACGAAGCGCAGCGGCGCGGGCCGACTGGGTCGCGGTCGCGACGAAGTGCACGATCGCTTGTCCGGCGACGACATCGCCCGCTGGTGACGCGATCGAGGCGGCCGGGAGTGCGGCGATGCCGCCGCTCGCGACGAGGCAGACACACAGCAACAGCGCGCCGAGGGCGCGCGGTCGTGGACGGCGAATCGGATTCATGAATGTGGGTGGTAAGTTCGGCGCGCAACCGGGCGCATCCTGTCGCTCCGAGCGCCGCGAGGCTTTTGTTCCCCGGCGCGATTTCGGGAGATTCGGAACCGGCCGGGCGACGGCGAACACGAGAACGACCCGGGGGCTCAACCCGGGTCGTTCCGCTCTCTCCCTCTTGCCACCGGCGCCTAGGACGCCGGTTCCTCGTGGACCATTCCGAGGTCTTAGATGAACGGCATGCAGAGCCGTCCTGCAACGACATTGGCGAGTTGCACCGATGCGAAGGTGATATCGCTCGTCGCGACGGTCGAGTTCCCCGACGACACCGTCAGAGGCCGCTGCAGGAAGTCGATTTGGATCGCCGACACGTCGGCGCGCTTCGGATCGGTGGTCGTTCGCTGCGAGTTCAGCACGATCTGAACGTAGCCGCCGTTTGACTGCGGATCCGAGATCACCGTGTTCGGCGGGGGCACGACTTGCGTGACCTTGCCTTCATTGACCAGCGGCAATCCTTGCGCGTTCCTCACCACGATCAGGTAGCTGAAGTTCAGCAGCTGCACGTTCGTGAACGGCGTGTCGTCGCAGTTCGTGGACGCGGTCGCCGAAATCGTGTCCGAAACCATGGTCACGTCGATCATCGTCCCGTCGGGCATCGTCTGTGTGATCGTTCCGGAGAACCCGAAGAGCTGCGCGCTGCTGGTCGTGGTCCCGTCCGTGCCCTTGGTCTGCACCAACGCGCCGCCGGCGAACCCGTTGCCCGGCGAGGTCGGTCCGATGAAGGTCCCCTCGGTCGACGGTCCCGTCGGGAAGTCGTGATCGTGATAGTGAAAGTTCGTGTCGGCCGCCGTGGCTTGCAGCACCGCGCCGGTCGCGCCCGCTCCGACCTGACCGTAGGTGGTCAGCGCGGCCGCGCGACCCTCGTAGGCCCGCTCGGAGTCGCCCATGACGGAGAAGTCGTCGAACCAGGCTCGCGTGCCCGAGGTGCGCAATCCGACGGTGCCGTTGGCGAACATCGGGCCGGGCATCGACAGGGCACCGGCGATGTCGTCACCGGGCGAGTCGACGACGTCGATCAGCAGGCGGCCGTCCACGTAGGCCTGGATCCGGTTGCCGCTCATCACGACCTTGTAGAGGTGCGACTCGGCCGGACCGCTGGCGTTGACGAAGTTGAGGTAGGTGTTCTTGACGGCCGACAGGAAGTAGGCGCCACCGATGCGCTTGAACAGGAACACGCACCGGCCGGTCGGGCACAGCCGCGGATCCGGAACCGAAGACGCGGCCGTGAACAAGTAGAAGTTGTTCTTGTCGGCGACGCCGGTGTTGATATCGACCGGAGCACGAAACACGATGCCGACGCCGGAATTCTGGCTGTTGCCGTCGAACGCCCCGCGGGCCTGCACGATCAGGTTCTGCCAGTTGCCGTTCCGCACGAACGCGATCGGCTCGCTCGGCACGGAACCGGTCGTGCGCTGCTTGAGCGCCTTGATCTCGCTTCCGGGGCCTCCCAGCGTGGACGTTTGCACGCTGCCGACCACCCACACGTTCGGGATGGGCGTGCCGTCGGTGGCGGTCGGCGTGATCTGCCAGTCGAGCTGGTCGATCGGCACGTCGTTGGTCGGCGTGACGCCGGTGTAGTCGAAGTTGTCGGAATACCCGTTCACCAACCCGCCTTGAATGTCGGCGAAGCCGGCGTTGAGCGGTGCGATCCCGACCGCGACGCAAAGCATCGCGATCGCGATCCGCCATCTGGTCCACGAGCCGAACGTCATCGGAGCCTCCTCGTTGCGCCGGCTGAGCATCCGGCACACGGGGTTTCATTCGACTTCCTCCTTCGTGCTCCTGCGAGTTCTCCCGAGGATTTGCGGGGCAATGCGGCCGCGCTTCGCAGGCGTGATTGTTGCCGCATCCGGTGCGTTCGCATGCACGCGGGGACACAAGCGAACCCCAAATGGTGCGCCGGGGGCAAAGCGAACCCCGCGTGTTTCTGGGCTAGGGCATCAGGTCGGGCGGCGGAGGGCCGAAGCGGCCGGTCAAGCCGTGCCGCATGCCCAGCGTGATCGCGCGGCGCAGCTTCGGCTCGCTCTTGCGCGCCCACGCGAGATAGCGGCGCGTGGCGCGCGCTTCGGCGAGCCAGCGCCGCGGCGGTGGCAGATGCGTGCGGATCAACAAATACGGATTCCGGACGAAGAAGTAGCGTTGAAGGGGGGACGCCTCGTCGCCGAACGACGCGCTGCGCGCGTGCCGCACGATCGCGTCCGGCGTCGCGCCCAGCGCAAAGCCGGCCTTGCGAACGCGCAGCGAGTACTCAACGTCCTCCCAAACCAGGAAATAGCGTTCGTCGAGCAGGCCGGCGCGCTCGATGACCTCGCGGCGGATCAGCATCGCGCTGCCGGTGACGTAGCCGGTCTCGGACGGCTCGGTGAACCGGACGCCGCGCGGCTCGTCGCGGCCGGGCGCGCGCAGGGCGGCGTGGTCGAGCAGCACCTCGCCGGTGAAGAAATCCACGATTTCGCCGTCGCCGGCCAGCAGCGACAGCGGCGCGGCCATCCCCCACCGTGGGTTGGCCTCCAGCGCGCCCCCAAGCGCGGCGACGCACCCCGGTTCGATCGTCAGGTCGTTGTTGAGCACCAGGATCGCATCGGCGCCGCCGGCCAGCGCCGCGCGGATTCCCAGGTTGTTGCCGCCGGCGTAGCCGAGATTCGTCTTGCTTTCGATCAGCTCGATTCCCGGCAACGCGGACGCGATTCGCTGCGCCGACCCGTCGCCGGAGGCGTTGTCCACCACGATCACGTCCACATCGGGCGCGTCGCCACGGATCGATTCGACGCAGGCGATGGTGTCGCCGGCCCGGCGGAAGTTCAAAACGACCGCCGCGATCTTCACGAGCGCTTGGCGCGCAGGCGTCGCCACTCGCCCGATGCGGGATCCATCCGGCGGATGACCTTTGCCGGCACGCCGGCGACGATCGAGTAGGGCGGCACGTCTTCGGTGACGACCGCGTTGGCGCCGACCCACGAGTTCGCGCCGACGGTGACGCCGGGAAGGATCACCGCATGCTCGCCGATCATGCAGCCGTCTTCCAGCGTGACCGCCGCGACGCGGAACGGTTGCTTCTTGAGCGGCCGAGTCTCGTCGGCCTTTTCGAACAGATAGTGGTGGTCTTCGATGCACACGCCGCTGGCGATGCCGACGTCGTCGCCCAAGGTGATGCGCTGCATCGCGCCGAAGTGCGTGAACGAATTGATGACCACGCGGTCGCCGATGACGATGCGCGCATCGACCGGCGGCAGCGGCGGACCGTCAAGGTGCGGGTTGGCGGTGATGACCTCGAGCCGGCAATAGGGATGGATGTAGGAGTCGCGGCCGATGTGGAGCCGGTCGGGGTTGAGCAGCATGCTGGGCATGACGACGACGCTGCCGGGACCTTTCGCGCCGAAGGCCGGCGCATCCGCGCGCTCTTCGAATGCGTGGAGCTTGCGGTGCAGACGCGACAGTGCCCGCGCGAACGATCGTTTCACGGCCGGATCATAGCCCCAGGATTAGGCCGGGTCATGAGCGGGGGCGGACCGCACCCACGGAGAGCGCGTCGCCCAAGCCGAGCTTCTCGGCCACCGCGAAGGCACGCTTGCGCAGCCGCTCTTTCTTGCCGCGGCCGAAGTCGCGATGCAGGTTGTAGGTTCGGACGTAGACGGGGTCCAGACCGCAACGGCGCACGACGGCCTTGAGGGTCTTCGGGGTGAACTGCCAAACATGGCCGGTCGGCTGGATCCCGTACCACAGGTCTTTTTCGAACCGGGCGCCCAGCGATCGGTAGTTCGGCGAGTTCGACAGGTGCAGCAACCCGCCGGGCTTGAGCAGCCGCCGGTACAAGCCGAGTTCGGCGCCGAAGTCGGGAATGTGCTCGGCGGTGGCGCTGAGGCTGATCACGTCGAAGGACGCGTCCTCGAAGCCGGCTTCCTCGCACGCAGCGTTGATGACGTTCAGTCCTTGGCTCCGCGCGTAGTCGCACGCAGCGGTGTTCAGCTCGACGCCCACCGCGTCGTAGCCGCGATCGAGCGCGATCTTCAGTTGCGTGCCGATGTTCGCTCCGACGTCGAGGAACCGGCCGGGCGCCGGCTTGACGCGCGCGATCTCTCCGACGGTGATCCGCAGATAGTGCTCGTAGAGTCCGGGATTCTGCAGGTAGGACTCCAGGAACGTGTCGTCGCGGAACACGTGGTGCTCTTCGTGCGGGGGCTCCGGCCAGGTGCGGATCAGGCCGCAGCGACGGCATTTGCGAAGCTGGTAGTCCATCGGCTGCACGTTCCAGCCGTAGACGCAGTAGCGGCCGGCTTCGAGGATCGTCTTGTAGCTCGACCCGCCGCAGGGACACACGGGCGCGGTCGTTTCGGTGTGCCCGTGCGTCTTCATCGCCTCGCCTCCGCTTCCGCCTTCGCGTAGGTCTGCTCCAGCGGCTCTGCGCGGGTCAGCTCCCACAGCTTTGCGAGCACCAGCGTGCGATTGACCGCGAGCAACGCGGCTTCGATCGCGCCGACGGCATCTTCCTTGTTCAAGCCGCTGCGCCAATACTTGACGAACGCCTTCGGGAAGGCGGCGGCGATCGCGCGGCGCGTGGGGGCGCGCGCGCCCTTCGCGGCCAGCTCGGCGGCCTCGATTCCCGAGTAGCGGTTGATCTTGTCGACCAGATCGGCGACCGAGCGGTGCGTCAGATGCACGAGCCGGTTCGACAGCGTGCCGACGCTGCCACCCACGTCGATGATCTCATGGACCCCTTGCGGCTGCAGGCGGGCGGCCTCGCGGCGCACCAGGCGCACCGGCGCGTCGTCGCCGCCGAAATGCCAGTCGAGCCAGCGGCCGAGGACCATGTTGCGTCGCGGCAGCCTGTATCCCGCATGGGATGGGCGTTCCAGGACGCCGCCGATCTCGATCGCGAGTGCCGGCGTGACGCGCTCGTCGGCATCCACGAAAAGCACCCAGTCGCCGTGCGCCTGCGACAGGGCGAAGGTGCGCTGGCGCGCGAAATCGTCAAAGGGGCGCTCAACGACTCGCGCGCCAGCAACGCCGGCGATGTCTTGCGTTCCGTCGGTGGATCCGCCGTCCACGACAAGGATCTCGTCGGCGAACCGGCATGATTCGATGGCCGCGGCGAGCATGTCGCGCTCATTCACGGCGATGATGACGGCCGAAAGCGTCACGGCGACCTCCGAGCGTAGGCGCGAATCAGGCCGCCGTAGCCGAGACGGCACCATGCTTTCTCGGCCGGGCTGAGCAGCTTGTCGGTGATGCGCCGGACCGGCTTGGACCCGAGCCTCGGGTGGCGCTTGTAGAGCATGAGGTTTTCCACGAACGCCTCGGGCGGCTCCCAGGTGTAGGCGCGCTCGACGGTGAAGCCGCGTGTCTGCAGCGTTGCGCACATTGCCGGCGGCGTGAAATGCCAGACGTGGTGTGGCAGCAGCAGCCATGCCCAGTCCGCGCCGGCTTGGCGTGCCATCACGCTGCCGATGTTCGGCGAGTTGACGGCCAGCACGCCGCCCGGGCGCAGGACGCGGTGGATCTCGGCGAGGAATTCGTCCACTGCCGGCACATGCTCGAGCACGTCCCACAGGCACACGACATCGAAGGAACCGTCGGCGAAGCCGGCGGCGTCGATCGTTCCGGTTCGGACGTCCAGTCCGGCCTCGCGCGCCTCGCGCGCGGTTGCGTCGGTTGCCTCGATGCCGGCGGTGCGCCAGCCGCGACCGGCGGCGACGGACAGGAACCAGCCGTACGAGCATCCGATGTCCAGGATCGCGCCACGCGTGCCACCGGTGAGCCGCTCGATCTCGTCCAGGTCGCGGCGGTACCGCGCGGTCAGCGTCTCGCGCATCGTTCGATACCAGGCGTTGTATTCCTCGGCGCCGTACATGTTCTCGTTGTCGTGCAGCGCGGCGGCCGCGTCGGGCGCGCGGTCGAGTGCGCGCAGGCCGCAGCGGCAGCGAACCAGACGATGTTCGCCGGCCTCCAGATCCGGCCTCCAATCGCCGCGGCCGCAGGACGGGCAGCGAAGGCGCACGGCGACGCTCACGCGTCCTCCCATCGCAGTGCGACGGCTTCGACGATCGAGCCGCGACCGAACGCGTCGGCGAGCGCGCCGACCGCGCCGCCGGCGACGCGCCGCACGCGCCCCGGCAGCTTGCGGCCGATCTTTGTCGAGGCGACGACGTCAACGCCGTCGTGCAGCACGGGCGTTCGGGCGCTCCACGTCGCGACCTTGACCGGCGTGAAGCCGGCCGACGACAGCAGGCGGCCGAGCGCATCGGGCGTGTACCAGACGCAGTGCACCGGCGGGATCCAATAGTTGAAGCGCTCGCGCTTGACGCCGGCCAGCAGCGAGGCGGGATTCGGCGTCTCGATCAGGATCGCGCCACCCGGCTTGAGCAGGCGGCGGCATTCCGCCAGCAGCGCGCGCGAGTCGATCAGATGCTCGACGACCTGCAGCAGCGAGATCGCGTCGAAGGACGCCGCCGGAAGCTTCAGCTCGTGCAGCAAGCCGCGATGCGCTTCGAAGCCTTTCTCGCGGGCGCGCTGCACCGAGAACGGCGACGGATCGACGCCGACCGCGTCCCAGCCACGCGCGCGCGCCGACTCGAGCAGATAGCCGAGCCCGCATCCGACGTCCAGCAGCCGGCCCGGCGTGACGAACTTCTCGACGTCGTAGAGCGAGCGATGGTTCTGTTCCAGCACGTGAACACGCAGCGATTCGGCTTCCGAGTAGATGGTGCCGTCGTCGAAGACCTCGACGAGCGTCTCTTCGGCCGGCTCCGGCGACAGCGTCCGCAGCCCGCACGGACAACGGTGAATCTCGTATTCGCCTAGTCGAAGCTCAACGGAGCGTTCGGTGGAGTCGCACACCACGCACGGCCGGACGAGGCCGGCGACGCGCATCATCTGCTGGCCGCTACGCACGCTGCAGCGACCCCTTCACCAGCGCGCGGGCTTCGCGGATCTCGCCGGTCAGCGCCATCAAGCCGACGTAGGACAGGCCGCCGAAGGCCGCGAGCCCAAGCAGCGACGGAATTCCGTGAACGACCTGATAGGACATCACCCAGACGGCAAACGCCGGCACGCCGGCGATGATCGCGATCTTGATCTGATCGCGGACGAAAGAGATTTTGACGACCTTGTTCATCTCGATCACCGACAGGACCGACAGCATCGACACGAACGCCATCGCCAGCGCGAAGCCGTTGTAGCCGATCCACAGCGTCATCGGAACGGCGATCGCCCACCCGGCGATCGCCCAGATCGTGGTCAGCTTGAGCACGGTCTTGGCCCGGCCGACGCCGTGCAGCGCGCTGACCAGAACGGTCGAGTACGACGAGGCGATCATCGGGATGCAGAGCAAATAGAACGAGATCAAGCCGGGCGCCCACTTCGGGCCGTAGAGGAAGCGCACGATCTGATGCGCCAGCGCGGCCAGCATGAACACGGCCGGGAAGACCGTGGCCGAGATCCACTTGATGGACTTCTCGACCGAGTCCTTGAGCGCCGGCAGGTCGTGCTGCAGCCGCGCGTAGGCGGGAAACGTCACGCGCGACACGATGGTCAGCAGGAACAGCGCGTTCGTGGCCAGCCCGACGGCCCAGTTGATGTAGCCGACGGCTTCCGCTCCGGCCACGACGGCGATGAACGTCGGAACGAAGTTGTCCTTGAGTTGCAGCACGAGGCCGTTGAGTTGATACGGAACGCCGAACGCGAGCATCGCCCGCAGCCGTTCCCGCACGATCCCGAGCGCCGGCTTCCACGGTGAGATGATGTTGACGATGATGGTGTGCAGAGACCGGGAGATGACCGAGGCGATCACGAACGCCGATACGTGCAGTCCCCCGACCGCCAGCCCGACGGCCGTGGCGACGTAGACGAGTTGCGCGACCAGGTCGGCGTTGGCCATCTCTTTGAAGCGCAGGTTGCGCTCCATCTGAATGGCGGGCACGATCGCGAGCGCCGAGACCATGATCGTCAGCGCCATCACGCGAACGGCGTTGGCGTATTGCGGCTCGAGGTTGTACGCGGCGACGAGCACCGGGGCGAGCAGCACGAGCGCGATCGTGATGACGCCGTCGACGATGAAACCCAAGGTGAAGGCCGTGCGCAGGTCGTCCTCGGTCAGTCGCTGCTTGCGTTGAACGAGCGCGGCGCCGATGCCCATGCCGGCCAGGAACGCCGAGATCAGCACCACGAAGTTGACGATCGCGAACAGACCGAACGATTTCGGATCCAAGATTCGTGCCAGAATGATGTTGCCGGCGAACGTGATCGCGCGGAGCGTGAACGTTCGCACCAGGACGGCGCCGATGCCTTTGACGGCAAGGCGTCGCACCTCGTGCGCGCTCATCGGCGGATCCTCTTCGACCAGGGATCGCGTCACCCCGGCGATGTCGGCAGCGTGCTCGAGCGCGGCGGACTCAGCGGCGCTCATGCCGGCTTCGGCGTCGGGCGTCAAGCCGAGCGGTCCGACGATGCCGGGGGCCTCGTCGCCGTGGCCGGCCGCCTCGATCGGATCCGGCCTACCCAGCCATCCGCACACGCGGCGCCTCCTTTCCCGCGGCGGCGGCGTAGGCGGCTTCGATGCGATCGACGACACGTTCCCAGTCGTAGCGCGCGACGGCGACGTCGCGGTTGTGGGCGCCGATCCGCTCGGCCTCGCGGCGAACCAGCATCGACGACAGCGCGTCGGCGAGCAGCCGTTCGTCCCCCGGCGCGACCAAGCGGCCGTGCTCGCCGTCGCGGATGAAACCGGGCACGCCGCCGGCGGCGGTCGCCACGACCGGACGGCCCGATGCCATCGCCTCCAAAATCGTCATGCCGAACGGCTCGCCGTGGGACGGCTGGCAGAAGACGCGCGCTCCGCGGAACAGCGCGGGCGCATCGGCCGGCGCGACCGGTCCGGACAGCGTGACGGCGTCGGCGATGCCGAGCCGCTCCGCCTCGGCCAGAATCTGTCCCGCGAGACCGCGCGGATCGTCGCCGGCCATGATCAATCGCGCGCTCGGAATGCGCTCGCGGACCATCGGGAAGGCGCGAAGCAGGGTGCGAAAGCCCTTTCGTGGCAGCAGAACCGAATAGAAGAGCACGACCGGATCCTCGGGCAGCGGCGACGGCGTGAAGCGGGAGGTGTCCACTCCGTACGGAACTTCGACGCATCGCTCGTGCAGGTCGGCGTCGATCGCGCTCATCGCCGGCTTGCAGGTGACCAGCAACGCGGACGCGCGACGCATCGTGCGCGCGTGCAGGCACTGTTCGTAGCGCGGCAGCGCCAAACGCGCGACGCCGGAGACGAGCCGGTTCCGCGGCCTCGATCCTCCGTCTCCGTCCGGCCAGGGCAGCATCAGCGGACCGACGACGAGCGGCGCGCCTGCAACGGTGGTGTAGCCCTCGTCGGTCGTCAGCGGCAGCAGCAGATGGTGGATGTCGGCCGTTTCGCGGCGGGCCGCGCGAGCAGCGCGGCGGGCGAACGCCAGACGCGACAACGCCGCGCCGGGCGCGTGCGCCGAGATCGTCTTGAAGGTCACGCCCGGGATCTCGTCGTCGTATTCGGTGACGTAGGCGGTGACGTCGTGACCGCGGCGCGCGAGCCGGGACAAGATGTTGTGCGCGATCAGCGCCTCGCCGTGGGGGCGGCGATCAGAAACGATGCCCGCGCTGACGACGAGAATCTTCATGCTTGGATCAGCTCCCGCGCCCAGGCGACCGTCGCGGCGATGCCGTCCTCCAACGTCGTGGCCGGCTCGTAGCCGATGCCGCGCAGCCGCTCGATCGAGGCGAGCCACTTGTCGGGGTCACCGGGACGGACGCTGCCCGACCAGACGACGTCGGGATCGGCATCGAGCGTCGCCGCCACCATCGCGAGCAGCTCGCCGGTCGAGATGCCGCGGCCGGTGGCAACGTTGTAGACCTCGCCGTGCAGCGGCGCCTCGGACGCGATCCGGAGCAGGGCGCGGACCACGTCGCCGACATACACGAAGTCGCGAACCTGCGTGCCGTCGCCGAAGGCTTCGATCCGGGCGGGATTCACTGCGATCTTGCGGGCGAAGTCGAAGATGACTTGCTTGCGTTGACGCGGACCGTAGACGCTGAACAGCCGCGCGCTCGCGGCGGGAACGCCGTAGAGCTCGGCGTGGAGCCGCACCTCTTGCTCGGCCGTGTACTTGTGCAGACCGTAGGGCGAGACGGGAGCGATACGATGCTCTTCGGTGATCGGAAGGGATTCAGGATCGCCGTAGACGGCCGCGCTGGAGGTGTAGATCAGCGTGGTGGACGGACTCGCGCGCCGCACCGCGTCGCAGACCTTCAACGTGCCTTCGGCGACGAGCCGGAAGTCGTAGATCGGGTCCTCGACGCTCGGCGGCACGTATGCGGTGCCGGCCAGATGGAAGACCGTGGCAAAGCCCCCGGAGGCGAGCAGCGCCTTCATGTCGGTGCCCAGCAGGTCGCCTTCTTCGAATCGCACACGGCCGATGACGGCGTCGAGGTTGCCGATCGTGCCGCCGCGCAAGTCGTCGAGCACCGTGACGTCGTCGCCGCGCGCAACCAGCGCCTCGACGAGATGACTGCCGATGAACCCGGCACCGCCGGTGACGAGCACGTTCACGCGGGCCTCTTTCGGCAGACGACTTGGACGTTGGCTCCGTCCTTGACCAGCCAGCGGACCGACTCGACCGTCATACCCGACGCGCGAGCGGCGCGGCGGATCTCGCTGACGAGCACCCGCGAGCCGTGCCAGGCCGGAGCGTCCAGGTCGGCCGGTGGCGGACGGCGACGGCGACGCGCAGCCTCGATCGTGGTGCGCGCCACGCGCTCCAGCCGGCCGAGCACCGGGTCGGTCATACGGCAGGTGCGGAGCTGGAATCCGAGCGCGCCGCCGGGCCGCAGCACGCGGCCGGCCTCGCGGATATATCGAAGCGTGATCGCTCGGTCGGGGATGTGATGAAAAACCTGCATCGAAAGCACAAAGTCGATCGAGCCGTCGGCCAAGGGGAGGGTTCCGTCGCCGCTGGTCGCGCCGGCGCTCGCGCCGGGATGGGCTGCGAGGTTTCGTTGCGCGTGCACGACCATCTCGGGCGAGACGTCGTAGGCGTGGACGCGACTGAACCGCTTCGCGAGCGGCCGCGTCAAGCGCCCGACGCCGCAGCCGATCTCGGCCGCGGCTTCGCCGCCGTCGCATCGCGCGTCGGAAAGGACGCGCGCGACCTCGTCTTCGCCGGTCTGCCAGAACTGGTCCTCGTCGGGTTTCGCGTAATCGAGGATCGTCGTGACGTACCACAGCGGATTGTCTTGCGCCTTGGTATCCCAAAAGGCGCGCATGTTGTCGAGCTTACTCACCGTTCGGGCGCCCCTTCCCGCTCGGTCGGATGTTCGGTTGCCGGTTGCCCGGATCGTGCGCGGGAGGCGCTAGGCGAGCGACGCGTAGAGCGTCTCGTGCTGCGCGACGACCGTTTCCGGTTCGTAGCGCTGCGCGACCTTCGCCGCTCCGGCCCGGCCCATCCGCTCGGCGGCCGCCGGGTCCAAGAGCACCGACTCGATCGCTCGCGCGATCTGCTCGGGCTCTCCGGTGCAGACGATTCCGTCTTCGCCGTCGGCGACGAGGTCTCGCGTGAACCTTCCTTCCGCTACAACGACCGGAGTGCCGGTTCGCCACGCTTCAAGAATGGAAACCGGCAGGATCTCCGATACCGAAGGGAGACATAGGACATTCGCGGCGCGAAGCCAACCCCATTTTTCCGCCTCATCCACTTTGCCCCGGCGAAGGATCCGCGAATCGGCGGCGGCGGCGAAGTCGGCTTCGGATTCGGCCGTCTCAGGCCCGACGAACACGAATCGGACGTTCTTGTTGGCGATGCGGGGCAGCGCCTGGAGCAGCGCGCGGTACTTATAGGGACGCTTCACGCCCAGCGCGAGCACGATCGGGGTGTCGATGCCGTGGACCGCGCGCGGGTCGGCGCCGCCGTCGACGGCCGCAGGTGCCGCGACGGGGATGACGTGCAGCCGCGGCTCGGCGACGCCGAGCGAGGCGTAGAACGCGGCTTCGCCGGGCAGCAGCGCCACGACCGCGTCGGCGTTGCGGTACAGGCCGGCGTTGAGGTCGTCGTCGCCCCAGTGCCCGGGGTGCGCGAACGGCGTAACGACGAGCGGCAGCAGCCGCTGCCGGGCCGCGCGCGCCGCGGCGTGCATCAGCGGCTCGCCGCCCCAGCAATGCACCAACTTCGCCGCGAAGAAGGCCCGTTTGAAGCCGGGAGCGAGCGCGGTGACGATCAGCGGGAGCGTCGCCCGGCGAATCCGGTCGTAGCCGATCCGGTCGGCACCGGGCAGCGCCACGACGGCCGACGGCAGCATCGCGGCGCGCGCGCGCCGGCCCGACGGGATCGGCCAGACTTCGATCTCGCCGTCCAGGAACGGCTCGAACCGCTGCGCGGCGAGCGTGGTGTTCAGGCGCGTGAACGGCTCGTCGTCGATGCGCGCCGCGAACACGCGGATCCGGTGGCCGCCGGCGACCAGGCCGGCCGCGACCCGCCGCATGTGCGCCTCGATCCCGCCGGCGCGCGGCGGCGCGCTGCGCGACACGTAGGCAAGGTTGAGCCGCCGAGCACGCGCGGTTTCCGGGGATTTCGGCATTGTCGCGAGCAGAATACGCGGCGGCGGCGATACAGTGTCGGAACCCATGGAGACGAGCACGATCTGGAATCCGGGCGCCTGGCGCGACATGTCCGCGCTGCAGCAGCCCGACTGGCCCGACCCGGCGGCGGTGGACGCGGTCGCCAAAGAGCTTCAGTCGTGGCCGCCGCTGGTCTTCGCCGGCGAAGCCCGCACCTTGCAGGCGCAGCTCGCCACGGTCGCCGCCGGCGAGGCGTTCCTTCTTCAGGCGGGCGACTGCGCCGAGTCGTTCCTCGACCACTCGGCCGACAGCGTCCGCGACCGGCTCAAGGTTCTGTTGCAGATCGCGGCGGTGCTGACCTATGCGGCGGGGACGCCGATCGTCAAGGTAAGCCGGATAGCCGGCCAGTTCGCCAAACCGCGATCGTCTCCGACGGAAATGGTCGGTGGCGTCGAGATCCCCTCGTTCCGCGGCCACATCGTCAACAGCGACGAGCCCGTCGCCGCGGCCCGCGTGCCGGATCCGCGCCGCATGCTCGACGCTTACCATCATGCAGCCGCGACGCTCAACCTTCTTCGGGCGTTCACCGACGGCGGCTTCGCCGATCTGGGCAAGGTCCATGCTTGGAACAACGAGTTCGTCGCTTCGTCTCCGCAGGGGCAGCGCTACGAGCAGATCGCGACGCAGATCGACCGGGCGCTTGCGTTCATGCGCGCCGTCGGAATCGATACCGACAACCCGGCCTTGCATCAGGTGGACGTGTGGACCTCGCACGAGGCGCTGCTGCTCGAATACGAAGAGGCGCTGACCCGTCAGGATTCACTGACCGGCGACTGGTACGACTGCTCCGGCCATTTCCTGTGGATCGGCGAGCGCACGCGCGCGCCGCGCGGCGCGCACGTCGCGTTCCTCGCGGGAGTCGGCAATCCGATCGGCTGCAAGATCGGCCCGACGGCCGATCCGGCCGAGGTCGTCGAGCTGTGCCGCCGCCTGAACCCCGGCCGTGTGCCCGGCCACTTGACGCTGATCACGCGCATGGGGGCTTCGAAGGTGCGCGACGCGCTGCCGCCGATCCTTGAGGCCGTCCGAGATTCGGGCGAGCCGGTGATCTGGTCGTGCGATCCGATGCACGGCAACACCTTCACCAGCGGCACCGGGTTGAAGACGCGGCGCCTGGACGACATCGTCGCCGAGATCGACGGCTTCTTCGCCGCGCACCGCACGGCGGGAACGCGCGCGGGCGGCGTGCATCTTGAGATCACGGGCGCGGCCGTGACCGAATGTCTGGGCGGCGGCGACAACGTGACCGAAGCCGACCTCGACCGCGAGTACACGACCCTGTGCGATCCGCGACTCAACGCGAAGCAGTCGCTGGATCTGGCGTTCCACCTGGCCGACCTGATGACGCAAGGCGCGCGCTGATGCGACGAGGGCTGCCGGCGGGCAGCCCTCGTCGCGTTCGCTCGATCTACACCGAGACGGCCACCAGCGATACCGATGCCGTGCGGCTCAGGCCGGTGGCGTCGGTCGCGCGGGCGACGATCGTGTGCATCCCCGTCGTCGGCCGATAGGTGAACGTGTAGGTCGCGGTGTCGGGATCGAAGGCGACCTGCGCTGCGGCCACCGGCGCGCCGTCCACCTCGAAGACGAACGAGGCGATTCCCGACGCGTCGGTCGCGGTCGCCTGCACCGTGATCGCTCCGACGACCATGACCTGATCCCCGCTCACCAAACGTTGATCGTTGAGCCACAGACCGCCGGTCGGCCGCGTGAGCGCGACGGCCGGCGCGGCCGTGTCCACGGCGAAGGTCGCCGACGCGGGCGTCGCGTCCTCGTTGCCGGCCGTATCGACGGCTTTGACGCGGAACGTGTGCGAACCCTGCGCGAGCGAGGCGTAGCTCGTCGGCGACCCGCACAGCGTGAACGCGGCTCCGTCCAGGCTGCACCGGAACGATGACCCCGTCTCGTCGGCAACGAAAGTGAACGTGGCCGAGGTCGCGCTGATCGGACCCGACGGACCGGACGTGATCGTCGTCTCGGGCGCGCGGGTGTCCACGGTCCAGGTCCGCGTCGCCGGCGACGCGTCGGTGTTACCGGCCGCGTCGCTGGCCCGTACCTCGAAGGTGTGCGAGCCGTCGAGCATCCCGTCGGCCGTGAACGGCGGGGTGCACGCGTTGAATGCGCCGCCGTCGAGCCGGCATTGGAACGTCGCGCCGGTCTCGGTCGCGGTGAACGTGAACGAAGCAGACGTCGCGGCGGTGGTCCCGGTCGGCCCCGACGTGATCGAGGTGTTCGGCGCGACCGTATCCACCGTCCAGGTGCGCTGCGCCGGCGTGGCGTCGGCGTTGCCGACGGCATCGGTGGCGATCACCTCGAAGGTGTGCGATCCCTCGGTCAGGCTCGACAGCGTATGCGGCGACGAGCAGGCCGTGAAGGCTGCCGCATCCAGGCGGCACCGGTAGGTTGCCTCGGCGTCGTTGGAGGTAAAGGTGAACGTTGCCGACGTCGAGTTGGTCGCCGCGGCGGGCCCGACCACGATCGTGGTCTCCGGCGCGGTGGTGTCTACCGTCCACGAACGGGTCGCCGGCGTCGCGTCGGCGTTGCCGGCCGCGTCGGTCGCGCGCACCGCGAACGTGTGCTCGCCCTCGGCCAGGCTCGAATAGGAAACCGGCGAGGTGCATGCCTGGGCGACGCCGCCGTCGATCGAGCATGCGAACGTCGACGCTTCGTTCGCGGCGAACGACAGCGTGGCGCCGGTCGAGGCGACGACGCCGCTCGGCCCGGACTGGATCGTCGTGTCGGGCGCGGTCGTGTCCACCGCGAAGGCGCGGGTGGCCGGCGTGGCGTCGGTATTGCCGGCCGCGTCGGTCGCGCGCACCGCGAACGTGTGCGAACCGTCCGCGACGGTGAAGCTCGCCGGCGACGAGCAGGTGGTGAACGCGGCCGCGTCGACGCGGCATGCGAACGTCGATCCGGCCTCGGTCGCCGTGAAGGCGAAGGTGACCTCCGACGCGCCCACGGTCCCCGGCGGTCCGTCGGTGATCGTCGTGTCGGGCGCCGTCGCATCGATCGACCAGGATGCGGTCGCCGGCGTCGGATCGGTGTTGCCGGCCGCATCGGCCGCGCGCACCGCGAAGGCGTGCGGCCCGTCGGCCAGGTCCGTGCGCGTGAACGGCGAGGCGCACGACGCAAACGGCGCGCCGTCCAGCGAGCACGCGAACGTCGATCCGGCCTCGGTCGAGGCGAACGTGAAGGTCGCCTCGCGCGAGGAGCCGGCACCCGACGGCCCGCCCGTGATGGTCGTGTCCGGCGCGGTCCCGTCCACCGTCCAGGATGCCGTCGCCGGCGTCGAATCGGTGTTGCCGGCCGCGTCGGTCGCGCGCACCGCGACGGTGTGCGGCCCGTCGGCCAGGTCCGCATACGACGCGGGCGAGGCGCAGGTCGCGAACGGCGCGCCGTCCAGCGAGCACGCGAACGTCGAGCCGGTCTCGCTCGATGAGAACGTGATCGATGCGCTGCGGCTCGAGGTGAGCGACGGCGGCGCGACCGAGATGGTCGTGTCGGGCGCGACCGTGTCCACCGTCCAGGTACGCGACGGCGGGGCCGGCTCGACGTTGCCGGCCGGGTCGGTCGAGCGGACTCGCACGGTGTGCGCGCCTTGCGACAGTCCGGTGTAGGCAACCGGACTGGTGCACGAGGTGAAGGCGGCTCCGTCGAGCGAGCAGTGCGTCGAACCGGGCTCGGACGAGTGGAACGAGATGCTCGCCGAGGTCGACGCGACGCTGCCCGAGGGGGCCGAGTCGATCGTGGTGACGGGCGAGGCGGTGTCCACCGTCCATGAGCGGCTCGCCGGTGTCGGATCGGCGTTGCCCGCCGCATCGGACGCCCGCACCGCGAAGGTGTGCGAGCCGTCGGCCAGACCGTTGTAGGCAACCGGGCTGGTGCACGCCGTGAACGGCGCCGCGTCCAGCGAGCACGCGAACGTCGCGCCGGCGTCCGGCGAGGTAAACGACAACGACGCCGAGGCCGATGCGGTCGGCCCGGACGGTCCGGCAGTGATCATGGTGTCCGGCGGCGTCGTGTCCACCGTCCACGAGCGGCTTGCCGGGGTCGCATCGGTGTTGCCGGCGGCGTCGGTTGCGCGGACCTGGAACGTGTGGGCCGCTTCGGTCAACCCGGCATAGGAGGCCGGGCTGGTGCACGAGGTGAACGGCGCCGCGTCCAGCGAGCATTCGAACGTCGCGCCGGCCTCGGTTGCGGTGAACGTCAGCGACGCCGACGTAGACGAGGTCGCCGCCGACGGCCCGCCGGTGATGGTGGTATCGGGCGCGGTGACATCCACCGTCCAGGTGCGCGCGGCCGGTGAGGCGTCGACGTTGCCGGCGGCGTCGCGAGCGCGAACGTGGAACGTGTGCTCACCGGTGGTCAGGCCGGTGTAGGACTTCGGCGAGACGCACGCGGCATAGCCCGCGCCGTCGATCTGGCACTCGAATGTGGCCGTCGCGTCGTCGGAGGTGAACGTGAAGGTGGCATCGCCCGATCCGACGGTGCCCGACGGACCGGTGAGGATGGTCGTCTCGGGCGGCGAATCGTCGATGGTCCAGGTTCGGGTCGCCGGGGACGGATCGGTGTTGCCGGCCGGATCGGTGGCGCGCACCGAGAACGTGTGCGAACCGGGAACCAGCCCGGTATAGGTCGCCGGCGACGTGCACGCCGCGAACGCGGCTCCGTCCAGCGAGCATTCGAATGTCGAGCCGGCGTCGCTGGAGGTGAAGGTGAAGACCGCGTGGGTGTCCGACACGGTTCCCGACGGCCCCCCGGTGATCGTGGTTTGGGGCGGCGTGCTGTCGACGGCCAGGAACAAGGTCAGGTCGTATTCGCCTTCGGCGGCGTTGGCGGGTGTCGTCGAGGCATTGAATCCGTCGACGGAAATCCGATACGTCCGGCCGGCGACGACTGGGAACACGACCTCGCTTTGAAGGCCGCCGGAGTCGTCGTTGGACGCGACCGGGGTCAGCGACCCGACCGACGTGCCGGTGTAGACGGCCAAGACCGTGTCGAACGAGCTCCCGAAGGTATCGGCCGTGAGCGTTCCGCCGGCGGGCGCCGTCCACGCGAACCAGACCGACTTGCCGCCGAGCAGGGTGCCGGCGTTGGGCTCGCCGGCCTCTTCGGTGGCGCCGACGTTGATCCCGTCCGTCGAGGCCGCCTGCCCGGTCAACGTCCTCGCGGCGGAGAAAGCATCGTTGACGGCGTCGTCGAACGTGCGCATGAAGGACTGCTTCGCGCGTCGCAACTCGACCGCGTAGCGCTGATACGTCACCGCGATGCGTCCCCGAACACCGCGGACGAGCCCGTTCGCCCACTCGTATGAGTCGGTTGCGGCAATCGGAATTCCGGTTCCGTCGATGTTGGAGCCGGCAGCGGTGAGCCGGGCGCCGTAGACGTCGGTCGTGGATGCGCGATAGTCCGTCCACGTGACCAGGTAGGTTTCGCCCGTCCATGCGACCTTCGGGGTTCGCTGGACGACCCCGGAGTTCATCGTGCTCGCGGATCCTTCCGGCGCGCCCTGGGCCGAAACGCGACGGGTGCGGACTCGGTGCGCGCCGCTGATCGCTTCCTGCCACGTGACGAGATAGTCCGTGCCGTTCGAGGCGACATCCTCGGACGTCATCCCCGTGCCGGATGCGACGATGAATCCGTTGCCGTCGATCGAGACGCCCGACGCGCCGAGCCGTGCCGCCCGGACGGTCGATCCGGACGCGGCGACGACGAGGTAGGTGCTGCCGTTGTAGGCCAGCGAAACGTTGAATGCCCCGTCCGGGAAGACGAGCGAGTCGACAGGGGCCGCGTCGATGAACGATGTTCCGGCGAAGCGACGCACCTTCAGCACGCTGCCATCGGTGTATCCGATCAGCGTCGTCGCGCCGGCACCCACCAGCGCCGGCGAACCGCCCCCGGATTCAGCCGTTCCCACCGTAAGCGGCGCCGCGGTCACGCCGCCCGGCGACACGCGCACGAGGCGAACGGCCCCGGCGCTGTTCCTCCACGAGACGATGTGGTTGGTTCCGTCCCAGGTCGCCGCGACGCTCACCGCAAACTCACCCGACGGCGTGATCGCGATTCCGGCCGGGTCGAGCAGCGTCCCGGTGGGCGAGACGCGCGCGGCCTTAGCCTCGTCGGTTTGCGCGAAGAAGCCCTTCACTTCGATCCAGGCCAGCAGGAAATTCGTGCCGTCGTAGGACGCGACGATCCCCTGCTGGTCGTTCGCTCCGCGTCCGAGCGCAAACGTGTCGACGATGGTTCCGCCCGATGTGATGCGCGTGCCGTCCTGCGTGAGGGTTACGGTGACGGCGAGAAAGTGAGTGCCGTTCCAGGCGACATCCCCACCTTCGGATTGCGCAAGGAGGGTTCCACCCACCGGGTCGAGCGGCAGCAGCGACGAACCGGACAACCTCGTCCCGCGGAGCGTCGACGAATCGAACAAAAAATCCGTGACGACGCGTTCGAACAACAGATAGAAAACGCCTCCCGAAACCGCAGAGATCGCGTGGGGATATTCAAAGACGGATTTAAAGCCTTCGTTCACCTCGGTCGCGATCTCAACGGGCGATCCGTCGAGAACCGATCCGGTCGAGGACACGCGCTTGCCCACCAAGTCTCCGCTCAGGTGGAACGTCACCGCGAAGACCGACCCGTTCCATCCGGCGAGCGGCCTCGCACCGGCGGTGTGCACGGTGATTTGCGACCCAAGCATCGAGCCGTCCGTAGCGTGGCGACTTGCGAACACGCCAAGCGGCGACGTCGATGACCACGTCACGAGAAACTGGGTGGACGAGGCCGTTAGGGAATAGGGCGAAACCGCTCCGGACGGCAAGGATGCGAAGTTGCCGGGCACGCCGCTCCCGGGCACCATCCTGCCTGAAAGAAATGAGCCGAACCCCTGCCACACGACCATGGATGTCGAACCGACGCTCGCGACCTTGGGCTTCGCCCCGGAGGTGCCTGCGTCGAGCACGGTTGAGGCGGGGAACGCGACGGTTCCGTTCGTCGCGATACGGGCGAGCATGATCGCCGAGGTGTCCGCATCAACGACGTCCTGCCACACAACCACGAAATGCGTTCCGTTCCAGGACACATCGGGATCCACCTGGTTCGAGGGCCCGTGCGCCACGACGATGCCGAGCGGGTCGAGCACCTGTCCGCCCGAATCGACGCGCGTGGCGAAGATGTCGGACTGGCTCTCGGCCTTTGCATCGTCCCAAACCACGAGCCAGGTCGAGCCGCCGGCCGCGACGGCGGGGGCTCCGGTATTTGAAGATCCGATCGCCGAATCCGACACGCCATACTCGGGGCTCACCGTCGGGTCGATCGTGATCGGATAGGCCGCGCCCTTCAACCGCGCCTGCGGAACGGTGAGCGTCACCGAGCCGGGCACGGATTCCGGGAGCGCGCGATAGATCTCCTTGCCGGTGCGGTCTTTGACGATCATCTCGGCCATGCGCACGGTCCGTGTGCCGCGTCCGAAGCGCAGCGACGCGCCGCGCGCGACGCCGGCGGGGCCGGGGACGGCCGCGACGATGCGGACGTCGCCGGACGGCGGCGCGTCCATGACGAAGTCCCATTCGATCTCGCCGTCCCGCGCGGTGACGCGCTCGAGCATGCCCGGTGCCACGAGTCGCTCGGCCGCGTTGAGCGAGCCTTGCCACGGCGTTGCCACGGCGGCGCGCGGCCCGGCGCCGGTATCGACGGTGGCGGTCTTGACGGTCAGCGCCGCGCCGCCGGTGACGGTTCCGGCGGCGTTCTTGAGCGACAGCGAGAAGCCGGCAGCGGTGAAGTCGGCGCGGTAGGCGCGATCCTCGGCTCGAAGATGGCCCGCCGCGACGGCGGCGACGTTGTGGCGCACCTGTTCGATGATCCGGCCGGTGTCGAGTCCCGGCGCGGTCGCCAACGGATCCTCGGAGTGCGCGACACCTTTCGCCGGCGCCTGCTGCGGGACCCCGCGACCGCCCGGCGCCGCGATCGAAGCCGACAGACCGGCTATGACAGCCAGACAGAACACGAAGACGATACGTCGATGAGACCGGTCTGGCGCCCGCATGATTGCTCTCCCCCGTCGGTTCTTTCGCATTCGTCCGAAGGGCGTTAGATATGAAGAAACAATGTTGCCCTGCCTCAAATCGAGGCATATAGGGTAAATCAGACCGGCCGGAGGGAGTCGCGCGGGTGGGCGAACGCCGAAAGAGCAGGCCCTCGGGGATCCCGGTGTACGTCGAGGCCGGATCCAAGCGCATCTTCGCCGGCGCGATCGACTGGCCGGGCTGGTGTCGCGGTGCAAAGACCGAACCGGAAGCGCTTCGGGCCCTCACCGGATATCGGGATCGATACGCGGCGGCCATCGCACCATCGGGAATTCACCTGCCGGCCGCCGCGACCGTGAAGGTGGTCGAGCGCCTCCGCGGGGACGCGACCACGGACTTCGGCGCGCCCTCGGTGGCCCCGTCGGCAGACCACGACGCGATGACCGACGCGCGTTTGCGGCGGCAGGTGGCGCTGCTGGTCGCATGCTGGGCGGCGTTCGATGCGGCGGCGAAGAAGGCGGCCCGAACGACGCTCGCATCGGGCCCGCGAGGCGGAGGCCGGACCGTCGCCGCGATGGCCGAGCACGTCTTCCAAGCCGACCGGGCCTACGTCTCGAAGCTCGGCCGCCCGGTCGGCGCCGGCGCGGACGTCCACGCCGCGTTTCGCGAAGCGCTGGACGCGCGAAACCGCGGCGAGCCCGACCGGCGAATGCGTGCGACCACGCCGATGTGGACGCCGGGCTATGCCATCCGGCGCTCGGCGTGGCACGCGCTCGACCATGCGTGGGAGATCGAAGATCGCTCCTGACCGCTTCGAAGACACCCGGCGGCAGCGGCCGCCCTAGATACGGAGGTCGAAGGAGCGGAACCGGATCATGCCGGCGATAACCCATGCCGTCTGGGCGACCGGCACCGCGGCGGCGCGGATGAGGGCAGGCAGGGTTTTGGCGCGCAGGACGTGCGCGACGCGGCGGAACGTCCAGGCGGCCATGAGCGATGCCGGAACGGCAACGATCCATGCGCGTGAGATCAACGCGACCGCGAGCACGAACACGGCGCCCAAGTAATCGAGATACGGGGCCGGAAACGCAGGCACGACGGGTTTGAGCAGAGCGCGGTAGGCGGTCGGGTGCTTGCGAAACAGCAGCGGGTTGTAGAAGCGCTTTCGTGCTTCTCGCCAATACTTCACCGGCCCCTCGTGCAGGACCAGGTGACGGACCAGGACGTCGGGGACGAATTCGATGGTGCCGCCGCGATCGAGCACCCCGAAGGCAACGTCGGAGTCCTCGAGGAAGGCCATGCGGAACCGCTCGTCGAAGCCGCCGGCGATCGCTTCTCGGCGGTAGATCATGTTGCACGTCATGTAGAGCCGGCCACGCTCATTTTCCATCTGATGCGTGTAGGTTCCCTTCTCGCCTTTCGCGAGCGTCCGGCCTTCGATGCCGGCCAGCGACGGGTCCTGATCCAGACGGCGCACGGCTCTCTCGAGCCAGTCGGGCGAAACCTCGACGTCGGCATCGGTGAATGCGACGTAGGGTGAATCGCTTGCCGCGAGTCCCGCATTCCGCGCCGCCGCGGGGCCCGCATGGGTGCGCTCGATGAGCGTCACCGACAGGCGCACGTTTGCGATCAGATGCTTCACGACCTGTCGCGTCCCGTCGGTCGAGCCGTCATCCACCACGATGACGCGCACGTCGCGACGATCGACGGTCTGCGCGTCGAGCGCGCGAAGGCATCCTTCGATTAGATGCGCGCCGTTGTAGACGGGGACGATCACCGCGATTCGGCTGAGCGCCGGAGCGGAAGGGGCAGCGGACGAAGCACCGAGTGGGCGCTCGGTATAAGTGCTTCGGCTCACGCCGCCTCCTTCCAGCTCCGGCGAGCTTGTTCGTAGATCCGGGCGACGCGTTCGATGTGCGCGTCGCGGGTGAACTCGGTTTCGATCCGCCCGCGTGCGGCGACGCCCATGCGCCGGCGCAGCGGCGCGTCGGCAAGCAGGCGAGCGATCGCGCGTCCGAACGCGGCGGCGTCCCGCGGCGGAACCGCGATGCCGGTGACGTCGTGGTCGAGCCATTCGCGGATCCCGCCGATGTCGGTCGCAACGACCGGCAGGCCGGCGCTCATCGCTTCCATGCCGGCGATCCCGAACGGCTCGGGCCATGCGCTGGGGACGGCCGCGACGGTTGCGGCGCGCAGCCACGCGGCAAGCAGGTCGCGCCCGGTCCATCCCAGGAAGGTCACGCGATGCCGCGACGGGACGCCGGCCGAAGCGCGGCGAAGCGCCGGCAGCTGATGGCCGTCGCCGGCGATCACGAGATGCGCCGGCATCTCCACCGTATGCATCGCATCGAGCAGAAGATCGAATCCCTTCTCCTTCGTCGCGCGGCCGTGGGCGAACACGACCGGACGCGCATCGCCCGGATCGGCCGGCGCCGCATCGGGCAGCACCGTGGCCGGATACGGGGTCACGTCGATGGGCGCTTCGATGCCGACGCGGCCCAGCATGCCTTGCATGAAAGCGCTGAAGACCTGAATGCGCGGACCGCTGCGCGCGGCGGCGTGGAGTCGCTTCCACCGCAGGTAGGGCTCCAAGGTCGCGTTCGCGCGGAGGCTGCCGCAGTGCGCCGCCACGTTGTAGCCGAGGCAGCCGGCGCCGGGCGCGACATCGCAGGCACGGCTCCACCCGGCCCAGTAGCGCGTCCCGGTCGGGCAGTCGAGGCGATGATCGTGCACCGCGTTCACAACGGGGGCCATCCGGGCGCACGCGCCGGGCAGCCAGGACGCTTCCGCATTGTGGATGTGGATCAGGTCGGGGGCGAACGCCTCGACGGCGCGGCGGACTTCGGCGACTTCGACGTCGGTCGGCGTCGCGCTGCGCGAGGTGATCGCCGCAATCTGCATGCCGGCGCGCACCTCGGGCCGCGAGTCGTCGGGGTCGAACCGGTATGCCAGCGCGACCTCGTGTCCGGCGTCGCGCAAGCCGGCGCTCAGTTCGAGCACGTAGGATTCGGCGCCGCCCTTGACGGTGCCGTACCGGCCGATCTGAAGGACTCTCACGGCTTGCGCGCAGTCACCAGAAGCTCGTGGCCGATGTGAACGCCCGTGGTTGCCAGCACGACGCGCGCCACCGACACGTAGGCGCGCTTGAGCCGGTCCATTTTCGCGGTGGTTTGCCGCTCGGGAATCATGCAGGCGACGTCGAGCGCGTCGAAGCCGATTCCGCGAAGCAGACGCCGCACCGACGACTTCGAGAAGTGGTTCACGTGTCCCAGCCCGCCGATGACGACGCCGGGTCCTTTCTTGAGTCGCTTCTTCAGGTTCTCCTTGGGGATCTGGACGCTGCCGTTGGGGACGGTCATGACCAGAAGGCCGCCGGGACGCAGGATCCTGAAGATCTCTTCGAAGGTCTCCTTCGGATCGATGACGTGCTCGGCCACGTCGGTCATGGTGACCGCGTCGAAGAAGTTCGTCTCGAACCCGGCCGTGCGTAGCTCGGCGGTGACGACGTGATAGCCGAGGTCCTCGCGCGCGTAGGCGGACGCGACCTTGTTGATCTCGACGCCCCAGGGCTCCCATCCGCGCTTTGCCGCGACCTCCAGAAGCGTGCCGGTGAAGCAGCCCACGTCGAGAATCTTGCCGGGAGCCGGATGCTTGGATTCGAGCCGGTCGATGAGATGCTCGAACATGCGCACGCGCGCCTGCTGTCCGTTCAAATTGAAGTCGATGTCGCTCATGTGCTGGTAGCGCTCGTCGAGCACGTTCTGGGCGGGCCGCGGGGTGGCGTACAAGAAGCCGCAGTGCTTGCAGCGCACGATCCGCATCCGCAGATCCTCGGGGAAGCGTCCGGTGAGCGGCGATGACAGCACGCCCATCGGTTCGGTGTGCACGACCTTGCCGCCCGTCTTCGCGCAGATCGGGCACGAGGCCCACTGCAGGCCGTCGGGCAGGGACGCTTTGGTCGTGATCGTCATCGGTCGTCCTCCAATCGTGTGAAGAATTCGTGCAGATCCTTTGCGACGGCCTCGGGCGTGAATCGTTCGCGGACGGCGGCCCGTCCGGCTTCGCCGAGTCGCGCGCGCTCGGTTTTGTCGTCGCCGAGGCGCCGCAATGCGGCGGCGAGCGTAACCGGGTCGCTTTCTCCGACGACGATTCCGCCGCCGGTTTCCCGAACGGTTTCGCCCAGCGCGCCGCACTCGGTCGCGACGACCGGAACGCCGGCGGCGTTCGCTTCGATCACGACGCGCCCGAACTGTTCCTTCCAGCCGCGCGCGGTTCGCGACGGAATCGCCAGGATGTCGATCGAAGCGAAGATGCCGGCGACCGCATCGTGCGGGACGCTGCCGGTGAAGCGCGCGTCCAGCCCGGCGCGGCGCGCGGCCGCCTCGGCCGCGGCGCGGAGTGGTCCGTCGCCGGCGATCAGCGCGCTGCCGGCGCCGGCCGCGGCTGCGGCGTCGATGAAGTCGACGATGCCCTTCTCGGCGACCAGACGACCGACGAATCCGAAGACCGGCCGGGCCATGCCGGGATGCAGCGGCGTCGCCCCGTCGAAGCGGGCCGGGTCGACCACGTTCGGAATCGAAAGCATCGGCGCCGCAAACCCGGCGTCGCGAAGCACCCGCGCCGCGCCCTGGAGCCGGACGGTCGCTCCGGCCGCCTCCCGCAGAACGCGGCGGCGAATGGACTCGAACGGCGGCGGCAGCCGCTTGGCGACGTTCTGCGACTGGTGAAACACGAACGGCACGCCAATCTCGCGAGCGATGCGCGCGGCCTGCATCGCGGTGAAGCTCCAGGGTTCTTCTTCCACGTAGATGAGCGACGGCTCGTGGATCCGGATCGCCTCGCGCAGCCCGGTGTAGAGGATCATGTGGACGCCGGCTTGCCGGATGCCGCGACGGAATCCCCCGATGCGAACCGGCAGAGCCGTCGCATCCACGCCGTCGAGCGCGCGGAACGAGATGGTGCCGCGCAGGTCGGTGCGGAGCGATTTCGGGGCGATCACGTGGACGCGGACGCCTCGCGCGGCAAGCGCGCGGAACGGCTCCTGGTTGACGTCGACCACGCACGCGTGGCTCACGACGACCACGCTCGTCTGCTTGGCGCGTACCCGGCCCGCCCGCGGGCTCAAACGGCGGCTCATACGCGCGCCCCTTCGCCGGCGAGCGCCGCTTCGACGGCGCGAACGGTGTCCTGCCAGCGATAGCGACGCTCGACGAGCGCGCGCCCGTTGGCGCCGAGCCGCGCGCGAAGCGTCGCGTCACCGAGCACGCGGCGGACGGCGTCTGCGAACGCGCCGGCGTCGTCGGCCAGCAGCAGGTCGCGGTCGTGTTGGACGTCCAGACCTTCCGCGCCGAGGCGCGTTGACACGACGGCCTTTCCCATCGCGAGCGCCTCGAGGATCTTGAGCCGCGTCCCGCTCCCTGCGCGCAGCGGCACGACCACGACGCCGGCGCGCGCCATCATGTGGCGAACGTCGGCGACGCGTCCGGCCAGCCCGACGCCCGGCGGTGCACAGAAGCCGGCCGGCTCGCCGGCGACGGTCAGGGTGGCGCCGGGGATCGCCGGCAGGATCTGCGAGGCGAACCATGCGACCGCGTCCCGGTTCGGCGGGAACGAAAGCGGGCCGACGAAGAGCAGTTGCCGGTCGCTCACAGGGCCCGGTCGCGGCGCGAACAACGTCGCATCGACGCCGTTGGGGGCGAGCACGAACCGCTCGCCGGTCAGTGCCTCGAGCGCCGTCCGGTCGCCAGGCGATACGCAGGTCCGGGCATCGACGCGGTGCGCGGCGCGGCGCTCCAGCCGGGCCATGCGCGCGATCTCGCGGCGCGCATGGATCCGGCGGGCGAGCCCGCGGTCGCGTTCGGTCTGCCGCCGAACGTTGGTGGAGACGACGTCGATCCAGCCGAGCATGGTTCGCGCCGACGGGACCGCGTCCGCGCATGCGCGCAGATAGGGCTCCATTTCGATCGGCTCGGCGTAGATGGCGTCGGGCGCGACGTCGCGCGCGAACGCGGCCGCGGCCGCGAGCGTGTCGTCGTTGAATGCCTGGCGCACGGCTTTGGGAAGCGGGTCGGTGAGCACCTGCGCCCAGAATCGGATGCGTCCGCGCCTGCCGAGCCCGGGATAGGCGACGGTGCGGACGGCGGCGAGCGGACCGGCGACGGTTTCCTCGATCGAGCCGCCGACCCCGTGGAGCGCGAAGAGCGAAACCTGATGGTTCGCCGCAAGTCCTTCGATGATCGCGGCGATGCGGCGCGTGCCGCCGGTATGCGGCGGCCACGGAAGCGCCGGCGTGAGCACGAGGATCTTCATCGCGATCCCACCACGCGGCGTCGCGCGACCGTTTCAGCCAGGATGTCTTCGACGCGGTCCAGGATGCGCTCCCACGACAGGTGCACGACGCTCGCCCGGCATGCGTCTCGCGACGCCGGCAGGCTCAAGCCCCGGACGATCGCGCCGGCAAGCGCGTGCGGATCGCGAACGGCGTCGATCACGACGCCGGTGCGACCGTCTTCGATGTGCTCCGCGACGCCGGCGCTGGATCCGCACACGACAGGCGTGCCGCAGGCGAGCGACTCGATCGCGACGAGCCCCCACGGGTCGTATCGCGTCGGGAAGGCGAACAGGTCGGCGGCGGCGTAGGACTCGGCCGGTTCAGCGACCGGACCGATCGTTCGCACGTCGTGCGGCGACACGCCGGCCCGGCGCGCCAAGCGTTCGGCTTCCGCGCCGCCGGCAGGTCCGCCGATCACGAGCAAGGCACCCGGCACGGCGGCTTTGATGCGCGGGAATGCGGCGATGAGCGTGTCGATTCCTTTGCGCGCGATCTCGTTGCCGAGCGTGAGCACGACGCGGCGGTCGCCGGCGCCCCATGCCGCGCGGACCCGTTCGCGGACGGCCGGATCGAAGCGGAACTCGTCGGTGTTGACGCCGTTTTCGAGCACGCCGATGCGGTCCGCGGGGACACGGTACAGACGCCGGTAGTCGTCGGCGCTGCGCCGAGAGGTCGCAAAGAGCATCTCGAAGCGGCCGCCGCCCACGATTCGCTTCTCGATCGCCATCACGACGCGATGATGCGGGTTCACGCGTCGCCGCAGGCCTTCCGCCGTCCACGGCGGCGCCTCGGCGATGCCTTGCTCGAACCATGCGCGATGGGGTCCGGCGGTGCCCATCACCGTCGGCGCGTCCACGGCCGCGCCGAACGAGCACGCGACGTCGACGGGATGCGCGCGAAGCGCGGCTGCCGCGGCGCGGGGGAACGTCGCCGCGCGAAGCCAGTTCGGCGATCGCGCTCCCCCGACGGGGACGACCGTCAGGTCCGCGTCGGATTCGATCACCTGCTGCGCGAACACGACGACATCGTGGCCGCGGCGGCGCAGGCCCCGCGCCCATTCCACGGCGACGCGCTCCAATCCGCCGGTTCGGCGGTAGACGGAGATGCAGATGCCGACCTTCACACGCGTTCCTTGATTCGGCGCGGCGCGAAACGTTCCAGGACGGCGGTGAACTGCTCGACCATGCGCTCCGCGGTGAACGCCGACCGCGCCCGCGCCTGTCCGGCGGCGGCGAGCCGGGCGGCCACGGACGGCTTGGACACGAGCGAGTCGATCCGCGCGGCCATGGCCTCGTTGTCGCCACAGCCGACGAGATATCCGTCGACGCCGTCGGTGACGATTTCGCCGACGCCGCCGCCGCGGGTCGCCACGACCGGGACGCGGGCCGCGAGCGCCTCGACGATCACGATCCCGAACGGCTCTTCGACCGAGGCGTGCACGAAGACGTCCAGGGCGGCGAGCACTGCCGGCACGTCGTCGCGCGCGCCGGCGAAAATCACCCGATCGGCGATGCCCAGATCCGCGGCGAGCGTGCGCAGCTCGTCCGGATACGCGGCCGAGAATCCGCCGAGCGCGTCGCCGGCGATGAGAAATTTCGCGCGCGGCTGCCGGCTTGCGACGCGGGCTGCAGCGCGCAGGAAGACATGCTGTCCCTTCCACGGCTGCAATCGTCCGACGATGCCGACCAGAGGCTCGTCGGGGGCGACGCCGAACGCCGCGCGGGAGGCGGCGCGTTGCGACGCGCGCGCGGATGCGAACCGTTCTGTGTCGATGCCCGGATGAATCGCAACCGCGCGGGCGTGACGCACGGCTGCCGCATGCGACGACGTCAGCACCAGTCGCGCCGAAAGAAGCTTCGGGATCGTGCCGGCGGCGAACGCGGACTGCTCGCCCCGCTTCGGCCTGATCCCGTGATCCCACCAGACCGCCGGACGCCGCGCGATCCGCGCGGCCGGCGTCCCGTAGTAGTGGCCTTTGACTTGCCAGGAGCACACAAGATCGGCCTTGCGAGCCGGCCGTGACACTGCGCGCACCGCCCGCTCGTATCGGCGCACCTGTCGCATCCGTCCGGCGTCGATCGAATGCACGTGATGGCCGGCGGCGATCAACTCGTCGGGGAACGGCCCGGGAGCCAGGCAGGCCACCGTCGCTTCGATCCGCGCGGGGTCGAAGCCGCGCAGGAACGCGGCAAGCATCTCCTCGGCGCCGCCGCGGATCGGCGACGGGTTGACGAGAAGGACGCGGACGGGACGGCCGGCCGTCACTTGGCCGCCCACCACCCGCCACCGGGGAGCGTGGCTTCGCCTTCGCGCAGCGCGCCGCGCAGGTTGAAGGCGAAAATCTGCAACAGCTGCAGGTCGCTTCCGGTGACGCGACGGCCGTTGGTATAGCCGCCGGCGATGACGGCGACGACGCCGTCCTCGTCGGTCATGATCGGCGCGATCGCATACGACGCCATGCCGCCGGCGCCGCCTTCGGCGGTGAGCGCGCGCTTTTCGCGGATCGCCTCCGCTTCCCAAACGTCGTCATCCACCGCGAACGGCGCGACATCGGTGACGTTGTGGCCGCCGGCCATCAGGACCAGCCCGTCGCGGTGCACCTGATACAGGACGGCGGCGTCGAAGCCGATGATGCGCGCAGCCAGTTCCGGAATCATCTTGATCCGCCGTTCGAGCACCTTCTCGCCCGCGAGCGCCTTGCGCACGTAGTAGATGCCGCGCAGGCGGTCGTTGAGATCGTCGCCCGATAGGCCGGCGCCGAGGTCGGGATCGTGGCGCGCCCGCTCCTGCACGGCCGAGGTGATCGCGTGGCACAGCAGCAGATGCACGTCTTCGATGTGCTGGTAGGACGTCGAAGGGATGTGAAGCACGTGGTGGGCGATCGCGCTGGCGGTCCCGCCGTCGAAACCAACGAAGGCGATCGTTGCGCAGCCCATCTCGTTCGCCAGCGCGATCGCGTTGACGATGTTCGGGCTCATCCCCGACGCGGTGAACCCAATCACCAGGTCGCCCGGCTGCGCGAAGTTGATGAGCTGCTCGCCGAACACGTTCGTGTAGTGCGTGTCGTTGGCCCAGGCGGTCAGCAACGCGACGTTGTCGGACAGCGAACGCGCACGCATCCGCTTCTTGCCCGGCACGATCGCAGTCTTGTTTAGGTCGCAGGCGAAATGCATCGCCGTGGCCGCGCCGCCGCCGTTGCCGACCAAGAACACTTGCCGGTCGCCGCGCCACGCGTCGTAGATCACGTCGATGACTCGTTCGAGCGTCGGAGAATCGATCCCTTGGAGGATCCGCTCGACCGACGACAGATACTGCAGAATCAGATTGCGCGTCTCCACGCTACTCACCTCACCTGTTGGAAACCGTCCGGGAGGCGATCGAGAATCCATCGCGCCGCCTCCGCCAGATCGCGCGCGACGAACCCGGGCTTCGCATCGCGCTCGTGGGCGCGTCCGCGCCCCGTCAACACCAGAACCGAACCACATCCCGCCGTCGCGGCCGCCTCGCAGTCGGTCGCCGCATCCCCGACCAGCCATGAGCGGGCAAGATCGAGCCGGTGCCGCGCCGCCGCTTCGCGCAGCAGGCCCGCGGCGGGCTTGCGGCACCCGCACCCGTCGGCCGGCGCGTGCGGACACACGAAGATGCCCTCGATCCGTCCGCCTTCGGCTTCGATCGCCTCGCACATCGCGTCGTGGATCGCGTCGACGTCGCCCGCCGCGATCACGCCCCGCCCGATCGCCGACTGGTTCGTGACGACGAAGACGGGATGGCCGGCGCGCGTCAGGTCGGCGACGGCTCGCACGGCGCCGGGGATGAACACGAACTCGTCTCGGGACTTGACGTAGTCCTCGCGGTTTTCGCAGATGACGCCGTCGCGGTCCAGGAACACCGCCGGCCGCAGACCGTTCGCGCCGCTCATCGGGCCTCCGCGATCACGCGCAGGTTGCCGCCCATGCCGGCCGCTTCGCTCGCGCGAGCGGCGAGCCGCGCCAGCGGGTACAAGGATTTGCGGCCGGCGATGCGTTCGGCCGTGTCGCGCTTGTAGATGGTCCGCGACGACACCACATGCCATGCCGCCAGGGCCAAGGCGCGCGCGAGCGCGCGGCGGTCGAAGAAGTTGATGTGCTCCGGCGGGCGGATCTGGGCCCAGCGCTCGCCGCGAATCTTCGCGCCGATCGACCGGTCGTTGGGCGTCTCCAGAACCAGCAGACCGCCGGGCCGCGTCAGCGAGCGGATGCGGCGCAGGTCGGCGACCGGGTCGATCAGATGCTCGACGACGTGCCACGCGCCGACGACGTCGAAGGTCTCGCCGGCGAACGGCTCGCCGGCGAGCGTTCCCGCACGGACGTCGAGTCCGGCGTCGCGCGCGCGCGCGGCGGCGTCGACGGAGTATTCGATCCCCGCCACGTTCCAGCCGTCGCGCGCGGCGGCGGCGATGAACGCGCCGGTGGCGCACCCGATGTCGAGCAGACGGCCGCGCGCCGGGAAGCGGCGATGCAGCAGCGGCGCGACCTCGCGCCAGCATCGCGTCATGTAGGACGAATCCGAGGTCGGATCACCGACCCAGCCTTTGTCGTCGAAATAGGCCTTGGCGTAGACGGCATCCAGGTCGGACGGCGTGGGGCGCGGCGCGGCGAAGCGGAGCGCGCAGTCGCGGCACCGATGAATCGCGTAGCCGTCGCGAACGAAAAGGGCGCGCGCGGATGCATGCCCGCAGACGGGACATGCCGCTTTCGTTTCCGTCAGAGCGCCCACTCTGTCCTTCTTCCTTCGTCGCGTCGTGCCGCGTGGTTCCCTATGTCTCTTGTAGAACGAGCGGACCGCCGATATTGGCGCACAAACTTGCGCCGCCCCAGTCCATCGCGATCTTGCGCTCGCGCCATCCTTGGCTGGCAAGGGTTCGCCGAACCTCGTCTTGCCGGTCCTCCGGGCAGTACAGGAGCATCGTGCCCACCAGGCCGGCTCCGGCGAGCTTGCCGCCGATCGCTCCGGCTTCGCGAGCGAGTGCATACACCCTGTCGATTTCGGGTGTGTGGACCTGCGAGTTGAGGTGTCGCTTCGCTTCCCAGGCTTCGTGCAGCATTTCGCCCATCGCGTCCGGATTGCCCGCACAAAGCATGTCTCGCGCGATGTATGCCATCTCTTTGAGGCGGTGGAGCGCGCCGACCGTCTCGGGGTCCGACGAAGAACGGCGCGCCTGCTCGGCCAGCACGGATTGCGCGTTGCGGCGCGCGCCGTTGGCGAAGAGCATGATGCGTCCCTGCATCGTCGCGAGCGTCTCGGGCGAGAGCGTCAACGGCGTGACCTCCACGGACCCGTCGCGGAAGAACTCGATCGTGTTGATGCCGCCGTAGGCGGCCGCGTACTGATCCTGCTTTCCGCACGAGCGGCCGAGCACCTTCATCTCGATCCGGCACGCGGTCTCGGCGATCGCGCGGCGATCCATGTCTTCGCCGACGAAGCGACTGGCCGCCATGACCAAGGCGACGCACACCGCGGCGGACGACGCGAGCCCGACGCCGGCCGGCACCTCGCTGGCGGCGGCCAGCCGGCCGCGCTCGATCCCGAAATGCCACGCGACGGCCTTCTGATAGGTGAGGAATTCTTGCGCCAGAATCGGCGGACGCATGCGCCGCGCAAAATGCTGCGGCGCGATGATCTCGCGGCTCGAGTGATCGAGCGAGACCAGTTCGAGGTCGTTCGCGCGGGGCGATGCTTGCCCGTATGCGTAGAGAGAGACGGCCATGCTCACGACGGCGCCGCCGTGGCGCTCGTAGAAGGCCGGCAGGTCGGTTCCCCCACCCAGCAGCGACACGCGCGCCGGTGCGCGTCCTACCACGATCGACATTGCGAATGCTCCTTTTGGCCTCGCGGTCCCGTTTCGCCGAAACGACCGTCCTGCCCTTCCGTTGCGGTTCGGTTGTGCCGAATTCCCGGCATTGCGCCCGGGATTGCGCCCGGGCATTGCGACAGGGCCGCTCCGTTCGGTCAGGTGCGGGACGCGAGCCGGCGTGCACGCTCGAGCCCCTGCGGCGTTCCTATGTCTTGAACGACTGCGGAGGCCGAAAAGGCATACAGGTTTTCGCCGGAAGCGATGAGCGAGGGGATGACATCGCCCCCGAAATCGCTCACACCGGGAGGAATCATCGCGGCAATCTTCGGCTCGCAGACGTAGACCCCGGTGTTGGTCGGCGCGTCGGGCGGCGCCGAAGAGGGCTTCTCCACGAACGCCTCGATGCGGGCATCCGGGGCGATTCGCAGCACCCCGCAGCGGGTCGGATCGTCGGCGGGCGCCGTCGCGATGGTCATGTCGCCGCGGCGAGCATTGTGAAATGAGGCAAGCTCGCCAAGGTCTATCTCGTGGTAGACGTCGCCGTAGACGACGAAGAACCGTTGGTCGAAGAAGCCGGGGAAGCCGCGCAGCGCGCCGGCCGAGCCGCGAAGCTCGGGCTCGTCGGCGTAGACCGCCTCGATGCCGAGCGCCGATCCGTCGCCGACCGCCGCGCGGATCGCGTCGCCGAGATGGTGAAGGTTCATCGCGACCTGCGTGACGCCGGCGTGGCGGAGCAGGCGAAGCTGCCGGAGCAGGAGCGGCTCGCCGCCGATCTCGATCATGACTTTGGGAATCCGGTCGGTGATCGGCCGCAGCCGCGTGCCGAGGCCGGCGCACAGAACGATCGCCTTCATGCCCCGACTTTGCGGATCACGTCGCGTTCGATCATGTCCTGGTGGGCGCGCCACGCGATCGCCGGATCGATCCCAAGCCCTTCGATCCATCGCCAGTAGTCGCGCCAGACCGCTTTCAGGTCCGCGCGCGCGTCCCAGCCGAGACTGCGAAGACGCGAGACGTCGCTGACGATGTGTCGCGTGTCGCCGACGCGGTAGAGACCTGGGGTGAGCGAGTCGATGTCCCGGCCGGAGATCTCGCGAAGCGCTTCGATTACCTCCAAGACGGTCCACGCCATGTCGCCTCCGACGTTGTAGGCGCGTCCGGGGGCATCCGGATGGTCGAGCGCGATCAGATTCGCGGAGACGGCGTCGCCGATCGCGACGTAGTCGCGCTGCTGCTCGCCGTCTTCGAACGCCACCGGCGGGACGCCGGCCAGCAGGTTCAGCGCGGCCGAGCGCAGCAGCCCCGAGTAGGCGTTGCGCGGCGACTGCCCGGCGCCGTGCACGATCGAGTATCGCATCGCCGCCGTGGGAATCTCATAGGTGGTTCCGAGCGCGAGCGCGATGCGCTCTTGCGCCAGCTTGGAGATGCCGTAGGGGGTGCGCGGATCGGCGTGGTCTTCGGGTGTGGGAACCGGCTCGACCGGCCCGCCGCACTTCGGGCAGCGTTGCTCGAACTCGCCGCGCCGCAGCCGCTCCGCCGGACGCGGCTCGCACGCCACGATGCCGTCCAGATCGCAGCGATAGACGCCTTCGCCGTAGACCGCTTGGCTGGATGCCACCACCACGCGCCGCACCGGCAGCGACCGCTCGACGATCACTTCGTAGAGCATCGCCGTCCCCGCCGCGTTGACGTGGAAGAACGTCGAGAAGTCTTTGAGGTAATCCTGATAGGCGGCCAGATGGCAGACCGCGTCGATGCCGTCGAGCCCGCGGATCCAGTCCGGCTTCGATCGCACATCGCCCTGGACGAAGTCGAAGCCGCCGGGGCCGGCCGCGCCGGGTTCGTGCACCGGTTGCGTGAGCGCATCCATGATTCGCACGTCGTCGCCACGCGCCCGAAGCGCCTGCGCGGTCGCGAGCCCGATGAACCCCGCCCCGCCCGTCACCAGCACTCTCACAAAGGAACCTCCTTCCGATTATTCGGTTGTCGCCATTTCAACTTGGTTGCACAGTGGGTCGAAACGTTGAAGGGAGGGGCTCGCACGGCTCGAGCATCTTAAACAACGTGCGAGGGCTTCATTTGAGTTTGCGCTTGGTGGTGAGGCGGAGCCGCTCCCGCGGCTGCGCCTTCAAGCTTTCCAGCAACTTGCGAATCTCCGCCGACATGGCATCCTTCGCCGCGAGCGGATCCTCTGCGCGAGCGACGACCAGCCCTGCCCGCATCAGCGCGCCTTGGATGAGGTGCGTCAGCATGTCGGGAGGCCGAGGGTCTAGTTGCCCTGCGTCGATCGAGGCAACGATTCCCGCCCGGAGAAGTCCGAAGTTGTGCCGCTCACCGATCTCTTCCCACGTTTCCCAGCCAAGGACACCCACGGCTTCGATCAGGACGATGCGCTGAACGTCCGGTTCAAGACAAGCTTCCAGGAACGCTTCGACGCCCAACTGCGTCATCTCAAGCGGGTTCGACCCCTTTGACGCAGCCAGCATCGAGCGCGCTGCGAGCTCCGCCTCCATGGCCTCGTAGACCGCACAGAAGAGCTCCAGCTTCCCGTCGAAGTGGTGGTAGAGAGCGCCGCGAGTGACCTTGGCGCGCCGCACGATGTCCTCGATGGAGGTTTCCGCGAAGCTGCCTTGGGCGAAGACCTCGCGCGCGGCGGCGATGAGTACCGCCCGCGTCGCCGCGCTTTTCTCGGCTAGCCGGCCCTTCGATGGCATCGGTCCTCCAGAGTTTGCCCACGAAACCATACGACCTGCCATCGGGGGCAGGATGAGGACCCTCGGCGACCGACTTGACTTTTCATACTAAGAGTACGTAACTCTAGTACGTACTGATGGTATGAATCCAGAGGAAGGAATCCACCCGTGACACCCCGAGCGTGTTTCGCATCATGTGCGGCAGCGATCGCGATCGTCTTGCTGAGCGTCCCACACGGGGCGGCGGCCTCCCCGACAGCGCAAAGCGGCGCACGAGGCGTCGCTCGAATGGGGGTCTCCTTCAGCGTGGAGAACGTGAATCGGTCCGCCCTCCCCTGCAGTCAGACCGATGGGATGCGCTACACGATCGCCGGCGAGTCGGTTGGACCGGCAGACCTTCTTGCTCGCGGGACGGACCTTACGGCGACGCTGTATCTCCATGAGTTCTCGTTCGGGAAATTTTTCTGGAACTTCGACGCCGTACCTGGGTACGACTACGCGACAACGCTTGCAAGGAGAGGACACGTTTCGATCATTGTTGACCGGCTCGGATACGACCAGAGCGGCCACCCGCCGGGAGACAAGAGTTGCCTCGGGGGTCAAGCCGACATCGCGTCGCAGATCGCTCGGCAGCTCAAAGCTGGAACCTACACCGCCGAAAGCCGGGCTCCGATCCGCTTTGAAAGAATCGTTCTGGCAGGGCACTCCGTCGGAGCTGGAATCGCCGAACTCGCCACGCACTCTTTCCCTGACCTTGACATCGCCGGACTGTTGATCTTCGCGTAGGCCGACCAGGGATACTCCGCGCGATCAATGGAGCAGTCCACGCAGCAAGCGCTTGACTGCGCCGCTGGTGGACAGCCCGCCGAGCCCGGCGGCCCGTCGGGATACGCATACTTCGGACGATCCGAGGCCGACTTTCAGCAGAACGTCTTCGCCGACACAGATCCCGCCGTGAAAGACGCCGTCACGGCGAAACGCAATCGGGATCCCTGCTCCGACAACGCGACACTGGTGCGGATGGCGGCCGCGAACGTCGCCGGAGTGGGCAGCATTCAGGTACCGATCCTCCTGCTGTTTGGCGAAGCAGACGCGGTGTTTGTCAGCACCGCCGCCGAAGTCCAAGCCGGCTTGTTCAGAAGCAGCAGCAGCGTGGAGCGGCGAACCTTCCCTGTGGCCGGACACGCACTCGTACTCGAGCGCGCTGCGCTGCAGGTGCAATCTGCGGCAGCAACGTGGCTTGAGCAGAAGGGTCCCTCTCCGCGCTTGTCGTTGTTGGCTGCGCGACATCCCTCGGTTTCCTGCTCGTCCGGAACCCGGCCAGAAGGCCGAAGTAGCTTCGCCGCGCTCGATGTCAGCTCGAATGACCCGCGGCTTCAGGAGCCGGCGCGGGGCAGCGAGACGGTGAATCGCGATCCGCGGCCGGGGCGGCTTGCGACTTGGATCGTTCCGCCTTGCGCTTCGATCAGACGTTTCGCCAGCGCGAGTCCGAGGCCCGTCGACGCCGTGCCGGGGCGGGCGGGCGTGCCGTCGACGCGGAAGAACGGCTCGAAGATGTGATCTTTCTCCTTCGCCGGGATGCCGACTCCTGTGTCGGTCACGGACAGGTCGACCGACCCGTTGCGCATCACGCCGCGCACCGTCACGCGCCCGCCGGCCGGCGTGTACTTGGCGGCATTGTCGAGCAGGTTGATCAGCACTTTGTGCAGATGCGCCCGGTCGGCGCGAACGGCCGGCAGGGTTTCGGGCAGCTCAATCGAAAGCGCAAGTTCGGCCGTACCCATGATCCCATCGATCGTCGCTTGCATGTCGGAAACCACACCGTCGAGCCGCACGTCTTCGAGCACGACCGGCAGGTGCCCCGCTTCCGCTTTGGCGACGTCGAGGATCTCGTTGACGATCGACAGCACCTGTCCGGCCGACTGGCGGATCGTGGCCGACGACACGCGCGTCCTCGGCTCGCGGGATCCATGGAGCGGCTCCAGCAGCAGGTCGGCTTTCGCGATGATGATCGCGAGCGGGGTTCGCAACTCGTGGCTGAGCGTCGCGAAGAACTCGGTGCGTTCGCGCAGCAACCGCTCGACCTCGAACGTGCGCTCCTGAACCTTCGCTTCGAGCGTTTCGTGGCTGGCTTGGAGCCGCTCCGCCATGCGATTGAGACCGTGGGCGACCTGGCCGAGCTCGTCGGTTCCCAGCACCGCCGCGCGCGCAGCCAGGTCGCCTTCTTCCAACGCTCGGTTCGTATCCACGAGGGGGCGAACTTGCGCGAGGATGAAACGCGAGAGCAGACCGCCGAGCGCGGCGACCCCCACCATCGCTGCGAGCAAGATCATGGCGAGCCGGTACCCCGTTCCTCGAACGGCCGCGGACGCGGACGCTTTCGGGATCGCGACGGCGACTGTTCCCACGCGAATCCCTTGCACCTCGAACGGGGACCGCATCAGCATGGTCTCGCCGCCGGATGACCGGCGAATCCTCGGGCCGGACGACGGTTCGATTCTGGCCGGCATCGCTCTGCCGCGGGCGACGAGCAGCCGGCCTTGTCCGTCGTACAAGGCAATGCCGGCGTCTCCGTGGACGGCACCCGGTCCCCCCAGCAGGTCGCCGACGTCCACGGCAACTCTGGCGACACCGACCGGTTCGCAACCCTGTGCGCCTGCGCAGATCGCGATCTCCAGCGCCAGCATCGTCGTCTCGTTCAGCTCGACGAGGGAGGCGCGCCGCTCTCCGGCGGCGATCGCGGCGGGAAACAGCTTCGACCAGAGCCGCGGATCCAACGCCTGGACGTTCGTGGGATCGACGCGCGAGAATCCGCCGAGAGCTCGCCCGTTCATGTCGGAGATCGACGCGAAGGCGACGCCGGTCTTGAGTGCGAGCACCGAGCGGGTAAACCGAGCGATCGCCGCGCCGTCGCTGCGGACGACGGCGTCGCTCATGCCTTGCAGGTTCGCCAGCAGGTTGACCGACTCGACCAGGGAAAGCTCGTGGGACTGAAGTTGCGCGCGAACGTCGAGCGAACGGCGGCCGAGATCCTGATCGATCGCCGTCTCGGCCCGGGCGGTCAAGTTCCGCACGATGATGAACGTCCCCGCCCAGCCGAGCAGCAGCATCAACGCCATGAACGGAACGAGGATCTTCCACAGAAGCGGCAGATTTCGCAGAACCTTCGCCGGCGTCCTCATGGATTCACCGAGCAGACCGTCGCCAGGGCGAGCGCGCACCTGTTCAGGAGGCTGTTCATTCGAGGTTGACGAGCGTCGTATCCAGCGCCATCTTGTTTGGCGGCAAACCTTGATTGTTGACGATGTCCACCCGCAGGTCCGAGCAGTGAGGCACCTGCGAGACGAGCACCACTTCGCCGCCTCCCGTATCGTTGGGGGTATAGCCATAGGCCAGAAGCTCGTCGTTCGCGTCGTAGACATAGAGGTCGAAGTCGCTCGCGCCGCTCAGGTTGATGTCGCCGGTGTAGTCCCAGGAGAGCGCGATCCTGACGTCGGCGGTTCGAGCGGAGGGCGCCGCGGAAGACTTTGAAGCGTCGATGCGATACTTGAATCGGACCACGGAGCGCTCGTTATAGTTCCTGGCGTCCTGGGTTGCCACAGTCTCGATGCCCGGGAACAGCGGCGGTGTCACGTCCTCGTGCGCACCCGCCACTCCCACTCGGGCGTACTCGGAACTCGACGTGCATGGGGCGGTGGGGACCGAGCCCTTCGCGGCCACCCCCAGGAAGGGGCCAGCCTGTTCTGTAAGCGCGAAGGGAGAGAACACGAAAACGTCGTTGAACGCATTCGTATCGCGATAGGAAAGCGGATAGTTCCCGTAGAACGTTATGTACATGCCGTCGCCGGAGATGTTCGGGTTGAATCCGCCGCCCACATCGCCGCTCGTGGAGACACGCAGGGTCACCCCGTGGGTTCGATCGTGGACGTAGACATCGAACGCGTTATTCCCGTCGCTGGGCTCCAGGAAGTTGAGGTCGGTCGCGAACGCCACAGTGCGTCCATCCCCGGAGATGGACCAGTCGAACGCTACGACCGAGTTGATCGGGTCGGTGGTCGATGTGCCGGTTCCCTCGCTGCCGGTCGAAGAAACCGATACGCGTTCGGTGGTCTGCCGGAGCCGATCGCGAACAAACACATCGAGAACCCCGTTGGTATCTCCGTCCACGAGAGCGCCGTCGGCTCCGAAGACAACGAAACGTCCGTCGTCGGAGATCGCTCGTTGGGGGATGAGCCAGGCGTCCGCTGCGTCTCGGTTCCCTTCGAGCTCATGCCCCGGCTCCGGGACGCTGACGAGCTCCGTCGTGCCGGTCCATAGGTCACGCACGAAGACGTCTTGAGAGAGATCCCCGTCCCGCTCGCTCAACGGCGCAGCAGTGCGAAGCACGACCCACCGGCCATTCCGCGATATGGATTCCAGCCAGACATCAAATGCCCCGGCGTCCGCAGAAACCAGGCGTGTCGTGCCGGTGCGCCGGTCCCGAACGAAGACGTCCCAGGATTCGTCGGTCTTACCCTCGGTCAGGTTCGGCGATCTGGACATGAAGGCGACGTAGCGGCCGTCCGCCGACATCGACGAAAAGAGGTGGCCGCCAGACGCAGCCACGGAATAGACGGGACCCGGGAGAGCCTGTTCGCCTCGGTCGCTCAGCGACACGCGTTCGGTGCGACCGGCTCGCATGTCGCGGACAAAGACATCGGCGACGCGGTTGCTGTCCTCTGCCACAAGATTCGAAGCTATCGAGTCGAACGATACGTACCGTCCGTCGTCCGAGACCTGCGGGCGGTTGCTGTGGCTGTTTCCCCCTCGGCCGTCGAACCCGGCCGACACGAGGCTCGTCGTCCCTGCCTTCCGGTCGCGGAGGAACACGTTGTAGCAAGCGATGCAGGTGTTCGTAACCGCGCCGCTATACATGCCGCCGAGAAGGTTGGTCGCTTGAGATACGAACGCGACGTATCGACCGTCGAATGAAACAGACGATTCGATGGAGGGCGCGTTCCCCGGCTCGCCTCTCGCCGACACGCTCGCAAGGATCGTCGTACCGAATCTCTTGAGATGGAACGTCAAGGTTCCACCGCGAACCGCCGCGCCGATCTGGAACAAGTACGTTGTTCCCGGGATCACATCGATCTTGATCTGCGAGTTCCCCTGAGGATCAAAGTCGCACGCGTTCTCCAGCGCAGCCGGCCCGCCCGAACTCTGACGATAAGCAGCCAGCGATGTTTGGTAGCCCGTCCCGAACGTGTCGGCGAGCAACGCCTCACTCCGCGTCGCGCGGTAGCGGTACCACACAGTTCCGCCGAGTTGCGTCCCGCATTCGGGCTCGCCGGCCTCCCGGCCCGCGTCGGTCGTTGAGGTACGACCGGTGAAGGGCAGCCGCGTCACGTGATACGCGTTCGCCTGATCGTTGTTCGTGAAGGCGTGATCGACCACCTCGCCGGCCGCGTCCTCCGAACCGCCAAAGATGTTTCGGCCTCGCGAGCCGACGGGACCCGGCCTTGGGTCCGAAGGCGTCGTACCCGGTCCAAGAACTTGATCAACGAAGCGATCGGTCAATGGAGCGAGGCCGGCCTCCCCCAGCGTGTTGCCGATCCGGGCTCTGCTCGCGTAAGGCGGAAACATGCGTCCGTCCGAGAAGGAGCCGCCGACGATGACGGCGGAGAGCAACACAACGCACGAAACGGCAAGGACGACGGGAGTCGCCAGCCACCACGCATGCCGATTCATCGGATACTCATTCGCCGCCGACCCGAAGGCTCCCTTGTTTCGGAGCCGCCACACCCGCCAACACCGGACAATCCTAATTTCCTCATGCTATCCCCAGGCGTTCGGTGCGACGTAACAATGTTCGGTCTCGCCTCAGAGCCGCCAGTCGACCGGCCGGTCGGGCACGTACGAGCAAAACACCCCGGTTCGGATCGCGTTCTGGAGGTGACGCGCCAGGCCGGCGTCGTGGCGCGCGATCCCCTTCACCGCAGCCGTGATGCTGTTCCGAACGGCCACGCGGGCTCGCTCCGAATCCGAGGCTGCGCGCCTCGATCGTCCGCCAAGCCCGACCGCTCGGGCGAGCTCCGCGACAAGCCGGTCGATCTCTTCGCGCGCTTGTGAGGCGCGCTCGAAATCGTTGAAGCTTTCCGCTTCCTCCGCGTCTTGCGTCAACGCTTCGATACGCCGGCGGTACGCCGTCCGCGCCTTCTGGTCGAGCACCTCGCCGGCATCGCTCGCGCCAGCGGCTTTCATCACGGCCGACTCCGTCCGGTCGCGGCGGGAAGCGACCGCGACCAGTTCCATCGCCTGGAACTCGCGGTGTGGGCTCGCCAGCAGATGCGCGACATAGCGCAGTCCGCGCGAGTCCCTGGCTCGAAACATCGCCGCGCCGAAGGACAGCGTCCAGTAGTCGCCCTCCCGGCGGAAAACGTTGCTCGTCTCCTTCGACGGTCGCGCCTTCGCGCCTGTGTTCGACTTGCGCGTCGTCGCGCCCGATCGAAGCTCCTCGAGCACGATGCCGGCGACGGACGCGGGGAAGACGAGTTCGCCGGCAAAGACACGGCGAACGGCGCTCGCGATCTCCGGCGAGCCCTCGGTCTTGACCACGTACCCGGAGGCGCCGGCCCGGACGGCTTCGATCACGTCCGTGCGATCGTCGGAGGACGACAACACCAGGATGCGCGTCTCCGGAAGCATCTTCGCCACCGTGCGGGTCACCTCGATCCCGTTCATCGAGGGCAGATGCACGTCCATCACGATCACCTGCGGCTTGATCCGTTTCGCCTGCGCAACCGCATCCTTGCCATCGCCGGACTCCGCGACGATGACGCCGCTCTCGGTTTGCTCGACCACGTCGCGAAGCGTCTGCCGCCACATCGGATGGTCGTCGACGAGCATCACCGAAGGCAGGTCTTTGCGCGGCGTCGCCGAGCGACCGGCCGTTCGAGGGCTCTTCTTGCCGGGCGCGATGGCTCCTCCAATCTGCTCCACGAGTGGCCGCCATGTTGAGGACCGCGACGGTCCCACGTCAACTGCCAACATTGTTCGCCGCCTTCTAACGCCGCGTTGCGGGAACGACCAAGAAGGGGGCGGGAGATGACGATCAAGGTTCGAGTCACGCGCATGCGCCGCCGCCGTGGTGATCAAAAGGGCGGGCGCTCTAGCGACCCACCAGGGCGGGCGGTGGGATCGGGGCAACGTATGGCCGTCAGAAAGATTCTGCTCGCACTGGTCGTCGTGTCATCTGCATTCACTTCGGCCCCGGGTCATGCCTGTACCCTTGCCGCCTGTCCCACGGACTCCTCGCCGGGAGAAGGTAGCTTGGACGCTACAATTTCCGACGGGGTTTCAACCGTACGTTTGGAGGCCTACGAAGGTTTCGGTGGCCAGGCCCCCGCTGAATGGCGACGTGATTCAGTCTTCGTGTACGTGTACCTTCCGGGAGACCAGTTCTATCAATTCCGGCTGATTGACGGTCTGGACGAGGACGGTGTGGACATCGTTGACGTCGAGGTGAATTCCGCGCTATTGACCGCGTCGGTGCATGCGCATGCCGAGCGCGATGGCAAGGTAATCTTCATCGACGCCCACTTTGAAGGTGCGGGCGTTCCTGAGAAGTCGTATGGGCCGGGCGTAGGATTCGGCCTCCTCCCACCCGGTGTCTGGGCATCAGCAGGCGGCATCCGACGATCCGCGACCGGGGTCGGGGACGTTTCGGTGACGGGGACCGTTGATCTCATCCATGCGCCGGCCTCTGCGTCGATCGACAACGAATTCGAAGTGTTCCGTCTCTAATACCGCCTGAGCAACGGGTTGGCTCAGAGGTCCGCGCGGTAGAACGCGCGTTGGAAGCCCGGTCTGCACGCCCACGCCGTTGAGCACCGCCAAGGCAACCGCGATGCACCGCAGATCGTGGGAGGCGGGATCGGGCGGGACGCGTTCCAGGAGGCGCGACCTCCCCCTTGGGCCGAGCAGCGGGCTCCGTGGGCTGAGCGGGGCCATGCGCGGTTAGCGCATGATGACTTGCCGCTTGATCCGTTTCGCCTGTGCGACGGCATCTTTGCCGTCGCCGGACTCCGCGACGATGACGCCGCTCTCCGTTTGCTCGAGGACCGCGACGGCCCCACGTCAACTGCCAACATTGTTCGCCGCCGTCTAACGCCGCGTTGCGGGAACGACCGAGAAGGGGGCGGGAAGATGACAATCAAGGCCGTTACAAAACCGAGGCCACGATTCCTGCTGGTCTTGACGCTTGCTGCGGCGGCTATGCCCGCCGGCGCGCACGCTCGACCGACCGCGTGGGACGCCGTCGCCGACCGTGCATTCGGTAGCCGTTCCGGCGAGCAGTTGAGCGGCGTTCTCACATTCACGCACGCCCCGCCGACCGAGATGCAACTGGCCGCGCTGCACGCTCTCGGCCTTCGAGCGCAGGGGATGAAGCGCCTGCCCATGGCGATGGTGCGCGGAACGGCCGCCCAGATCGCTGCTGCGGTGACACAGGGCGCGGCGATCAAGTTCTATCCCGACGAGCCCATCACGTACGCCTCGACAGCCTCGAACCACGCCATCAGCGTGGACCGGTTGCACGACCTTGGCTTCACCGGCCGGGGCATGACGGTCGCGATCGTGGACTCGGGCATCGACGCTACGCACCCAGATCTGGCCGACCATGTCGTGCACAACGTGACAATGGTCGATCAGAACGTCCAACAGACATCCCCGACTCCGCAAACCCCGATCTTCGTTGCGGTGGACGAGGGACCAGGCAGCAACACCGACCGCAACGGCGGCCACGGGACCCTCGTCGCAGGGGTGCTCGCTGCGGACGGGACCACGGATCGATCGCAGGTTGGCGTGGCACCGGATGCAGAACTCATCGGCTACACGGGCCCGGGGACGAATGAGTCGGTGTTCTTGATGGCGTTCGATCACATCCTCGACCATCCGGAATGGGGCATCGACGTACTCAGCAATAGTTGGATACGACCGGTGTGGGACACGTTCGACCCCGCCAACCCCATCAACGTGGCGACGAAGACACTCACGGATCACGGCATAGTCGTCGTATGGGCCGCGGGAAACTCTGGCGCGGGCGGGACCGAGATGACCATGAACCCCTATTCCGTGGCCCCATGGAATATCTCCGTGGCCGGTTCCACGATCGCCGGCGGACGCATCGACTACTCGTCGAATGGTCTCGTAGTGGACAACTCCGAGCCCACGGGGACGACCGACGGGCATGTGCGGTTCACCGGCGACCGGATCGGGATGTACCATCCAACGCTCGCTGCGCCTGCCGGACCACTGGCGTCTTCTTGTACAGAGCCGAACGTGGTCGCCTGGGGTTGCACTCCGGGAAGCACGGGCACAGCGGATGGAACCAGTTTCTCGGCGCCCCACGTCGCAGGTCTGGCAGCACTCTTGCGCCAGGCACGCCCCGGCCTGAGCGTCGCGCAGGTACGCGAGACGCTCGAGGCCACGGCGAAGCAGCCAACCGACGGTGCGCCCTTCTGGCAGGTTGGGTACGGCGTGGCCGATGCGGTCGCCGCCCTCGAGATGGTGCAAGCCAACAACTTCGCGTCTCGGCTCAGGAAGGCGCACGCGGCGGACGACGCTCGCGTGCTCGCCGATCGTGACTGGAAAGTGAGTGCATCCGACCACTGGACCTGGGTGCCGCCGATCGCAACCGCCGAGGAAATATCCCCCGACCGTCGCGACCTCCGGTTCACGGTGTCACCGGGGACCGACGCGGTCAAGGTAACGATGAATCATTCCTTGAACATGGATTACACGGTGACCGTGCTCGACGCCGGCGGAACAGAGATCGGCGGCACGTCAGCCTTCACGACGACGACTGCCACCGTCGAGACGGCGCTCATCGATCTGCGCGAGGTGCCGGCCGTTTTCGGCGATTGGACGCTGCGAGTCCAAGAGTCGCTCGGCTACAGCGACGACGCACGTGATGAAGTGACGGTTGCCGCAGCGCTGCTCGACGCACAGGAGCGCGTCACCGCGCCGCTACCCCGATTCGTCGCGGACGGCGCGATGGCGATGGCGTTCACTCCGGTTCCGGCGCGGACGACCGGCGTGCTCTCGCCCGAAGGCTGCGAGATCGAGCCGGGCGAACCGGTCGGCGTGCTCGCAGCGCCGGCGTCCGGCGGTGTCTGCCACAGCGGGGAATGGGGATGGGGGCTTTTCAAGCCTGCCGAGTTCACTTCCGCACCGTTCGAAGAGGCCTTCGTCCTTGGAGGCACGGCGACTGTCGTGGCATACAACGCATCCCCAGCGCAGGGTCCCGTCAGTTACGGATTCGAGCCTTGGCTTTATTACTGGCTCGAAGGGATAACCGCGAATGGAGCCGTGTATTCGCTCGGCTCGAGCCTCGCGACCCGCAGACTCGTCGACGGCCGAAATGAAATGTCGTTCGAGTTGCCGCCCGGCCGTGTCGCCGGCGGTGACCGTCTCCGCCTCGGCATGGTGTGCGGCACTCCCGGCAACACAGAGGCGCGCCTGCTCTTCGGGGGTCCGAACTACGGGGACTCAGGAATCACCTTGACCACCGGCCACTTCGAATAAGGCCGATCGTTCCGGAAACAGCGATGAGAGAGGAATGAAGATGAAGATCTGGTCCAGAATGCTTGTGGCCGATGGAATCATCAAGGCTGTCCGGCGGCGAACTCTTGTCCTGCTGTCGGTGCTCGTCGTTGCGGGTGTTGCGCAGGGCGCGCAGGGGGCGGCGCCGGAAGATCCCATTCCTCAGTGGGCCAGCCGCTATAACGGGGGCGGGAACTCTCTCGACTCCGCGACCGCACTCGCGACAAGCCCGGACGGCGCCAGGGTATTTGTCACGGGATATAGCCGCGGCTTCCAACCGACCGGCTTTCCTCCCCACGACTACGCGACCGTCGCCTACGATTCGGTTGCCGGAGCGCAACTTTGGGCGGCTCGATACAACGGAGCCGCGAACGGCGACGATGATCCGACTTCGATCGCGGTGAGCCCCGACGGATCGACCGTATTCGTGACGGGCTCCAGCGCCGGATCTCATGGCTTGGAATATGCCACCGTCGCCTACAACTCCGCCACCGGCTTTCAACTCTGGGAGGCTCGCCAAGCCGGCAAAGCTTCTTCGCTCGCGGTGAGCCCAGACGGTGCCAAAGTCTTTGTGACCGGGGATCGAGGCACGATCGCATACGCGACATCGGATGGCGCACTCGTCTGGCGAGATTACCCCCAAGCGAGCTCCGTCGCGGTGAGCCCAGACGGCTCCATTGTTTTCGCCACCGGGGGCAGAACCTATGCCTATCGCGCTATCGATGGCTCTCTGATCTGGGAAAGCCCGAACGGAACGTATCCCAACGACGTCGGCGCCTTGTTTCTGCGCGTGAGCCCCGACGGCAGCAAGGTCTTCGTGACCGGCACAGGCACCGGGCCCTACGAGAACTACTTCTACCCAACCGTCTACGGAACCCTCGCGTTCGATACCTCGACGGGTGCTGAGATCTGGAACGTTCAGTACAGCGGACCCGGGGGGCGGGACATCGTGCGCTCGCTCGGCGTGAGCCCCGACGGCACGAAGGTCTTCGTGACCGGCAACAGTCGTGGAGAGGATCTCATCGATGACGCCACAACCGTTGCGTTCGCAGTCTCCAGTGGCGCCGAGCTCTGGGTCGCCCGCACTGACGGCTCTGCGCGCTCCCTTGCGGTGAGCCCCGACGGCTTGTCGGTTTTCGTAACGGGAGCAAGCTTCGGCCCGAGCGGCGAAGACTACGGAACCGTCGCGTTCGACGCTTACAACGGTGCCCAGTTCTGGTCGGCGCACTACAACGAAGCCGACCCCTTCGGCGTTCCCGACTCCGCGGAGGCCATCGCGACCAGTCCCGATGGTTCGATGGTGTTCGTAACCGGCGGAAGCGGCAGCGTCGGTTTCAGCGCGGACTTCTTGACTGTCGCCTACCCAACCTGTTTCGCCGGACCGAAAGAGGCCGGTCCCATCTCAGGCCCGGTGCACCACACCGTGGAGCCGATGAGTGGCCCGGCCGCGCCAGCCGCACATGTCCTCAACCGATGTGTCGCTGCAGAAAACGGACTCTAGAGGGGGGAGGACGATGACGATCAAGGTTCGAGTCCGGCGCATGATGCTCGCCGTTCCTGTGGCGATCGCCGCGCTTGCGGGAGTTGTGCCCGCACGCGCTACCGACGATTGCGTTGTGCTTTCGGAGGGCGCATCCTTCTTCACGTAAGGGAAGGGGCCGTCGCTGCGTTGAGGCGGCCGGAGGTGGAGGGCTATTCGCCTTTGAAGGCGGCGGGAATTGTTTTCAGCAGGATCGTTAGGTCCAGCCAGAGCGAACGGTCGCGGATGTAGGCGAGATCCATCTCGACCTTCTCAGTGAACGAGGCGCTGTGACGCGCATAGGTCTGCTGCAGGCCGGTCATGCCGGGACGCACCACCAGCCGCTGCATCGCCCACTCGTCGTAGAGCTCGAACTCGTAGCCCAGCGGCGGGCGCGGCCCGACCAGCGACATGTCGCCCTTGAGGACGTTGACGAGCTGCGGGATCTCGTCGATCGACAGCTTGCGGATCAGGCGGCCGATGCGAGTGATTCGCGAGTCGCGGACGAATTTGAAGACCTGCTTGCCTTCGTGGGCGACGCCGCCGTGGATGCCGCGGCGCACGTACTCCTCGATGAATTTGCGGTGACCGTCGTCGGCATCTTCGGCGCGCATCGAACGGAACTTGTAGTAGGTGAACGCGCGGCCGTCTTTGCCCCACACCGTGCCTTTGAACAAGGCCGGACCGTGCGACTCCAGCTTGATCGCCATCGCGACCAGCAGCCACAGCGGGGAGCCGGCGATCAGCACGACGGCGGCCCCGGCGATGTCGATGAGCCGCTTGATCAGTTCGTAGGCCGGCTTGGCCGGACGGCCGATCTGCATAGGGGTGACGGCCGGATTCGGAGCCGGTGCCGTCCGCGTGCGCGCAACCGGAACGGGTCGCTCGCTGCGGACCGGGGGAGCCGGTTCGGGTTCGCCGGCGAGGTCGGGTTCGAGCACGAGTGCGGTCGCCTCGGTGCTCATCGGAACCTCGGAAGCCGGACGCCGGCCTGCCGGCTTGCGCCCCTTCGGCTTGCGCCCCTTCGGCGTGCGCTCGGCCGGCTCGTCGAAAGCGTCGAGTCCTTCGATCTCGAACTCGTCTTCGAAATCGTCGTCGATGCCGTCGTCGATGCCGGACGACGACGGTTCGGGCTGATGCTGGGGCGTTTCGCCGCGGCGGCCGCGACGCGCCGGCGGGATCTCGAGCGGACGATCGAACGAGGCGAACACGGCCGGCAGGTCGGCGGCGAAGCGAGGATCCTCGAGCACGCGCGGCCGGCGGATCACGTGACCGCCTTCGAATGCGGCCGGCGCGTGGATGCGGCGCGTCGGCGCTCCTCCGATCGTGCGGCCACCGGCTCCGGGACGCGCGGGCATGCCGCGAACCGGTGCATGGTCGCGGAGCGCGGGGAGGGGACGGCGACCGGGCGCGACCGGCGTGCGCGGACGCGACGCCGGCGCTTCGACGGCGTCGTCTTCATCGATGCGGGCGGTGCGGCGGACGGGACGCGGCGCTTGGGGTTCGTCGCGGTGCCGCGACCCGGTCGTGCGGCGAGCGACGCCCATCTCGGGCGTGTCGGGACGCAGCACCGGCGGACGTCGATCGGGATTCATCGGCCGCGGGTGCCCCATCTGACGCGCCGCGGGACGCGTGCGGGCGCCGCGACGACCGGCGGCGCGGCGGCGTGCGTGACGCTTCACCGCCTCGCGGACAACTTCGACGTAGAGCGCGGCGACGGCGCCGATAGTGCGGCGCACGTCGAAGAAGCGATGTGCGGCAGCCTTGCCGTTCTCGCCGAGCTGGGCACGCAGGTTGGCGTCTTCCAGAAGGCTTTCGAGCGCATCGGCAAGAATCTCCGGGCGTCCCGGCGGAACCAGAAAGCCCGCGTTCGGAGGAAGGATCTCTCGGGTCGCGCCGCCGTCGGCGGCGACAACCGGCACACCGGCGGCCATGGCTTCGGCGATCGTCCGGCCGAACGGTTCCGGCTCGGTCGAGGCATGCACGACGATGTCGAGCGCGGCCATCGCCTCTTGCGCGCCGCGCCATCCGGTGAACATCACCCGGCCGTCGAGCCCGTATTGGTAGACCAGCGCCGACAGGTCGTGTTGGAAGTCGTCGTCGCCGAACATCGGCGCGCCCACGATCGCAAAGCGCGCTTCGGGATGGCGCTCGGCGACCATCGCGGCCGCGTGGACGAACACGTCCTGCCCTTTCCACGGTGCGATCCGTCCGACGATTCCGATCACGACATCTTCGTCTCCGGCGCCGATCTCTTCGCGCAGCGCCGGCCCTTCGTCGCTGTGATCGTCGAAGGTGTCCACGCGGATGCCGTTGGGAACAAGCCGAAGCTTGCGGTAAACGGCCCGGTTGCGGCCGAAGGAAGCCGCGACGGCGCGGGAAGGAACCACGATCCGGTCGGCAAAGCGGGCGCAGCCGTTGAACGCTCGGCGCAGCCAGCCTTTCGGCAGGATGTCGCGCATGTGCCACACCAGAGGCGTGCGCGAAAGCCTGGCCGGGATGATCGCCAGCAGGTGCGCCTTGAGCGTGTTGGTGTGAATGACCTGCGGCTGGGTCTCTTTGATGATCGCGCGCAGCCGGAAGGCGACGGCGATGAAGGACACCAGGCGGATCAGCGCGACCAGCGGGCGCGTGTGCAGCGTCGCGCGGGACGTCTCCAGCAGCCGCTTCGACATCTTGACCTTGCGCACGAGCACGCCGGCGCCGCGAAGCTGCGTCGCAAGCGGTCCGTCTTCGGGAAGGACGACGACCGGCTCGATCGGTCCGCCGGCGAGTCCGACCACCAGATCGAACAGGCTCTGTTCGGCGCCCGACAGGTGCGTGACGTGATCGATGTACAGGACGCGGATCTGCGAGCCACTCTCCATCAGCGACTCACCTCCGTCCATGCCGACAGCACCGCGTCCGCGGTCGCGTCCCACGGCCGCGCCGCTGCGATGGCGCGGGCTCGCTTGCTCATCAGCGCGCGACGCTCGGGGTCGTCGCGGAGCATTTCGATCGCGCGACGGATCGAGGCCGCGTCGGGGGCAACCGGAATCGATGCGTCGGCGGCGAGCGGCGCGACGCCGGCTGCGGGCGAGACGGCGGCCGGCAGTCCGCATGCCATGCCTTCCAGAACGCTAAGCCCGAACGGCTCGTAGGCGGCCGGGTGAAGTAGCACGTCCGCCGCCGCGTATGCGGCGCGCGGATCGGCCGGCCATTGTTCGAAGCGCACGCGAGCGCGGCGGGCCGCTGCCTCGCGCACGATCGCGCCGCCGCGCGTGTCGCCGACCACGATCAGCATCGCGCCTTCGATCCCGGCGAACGCTTCGATGGCTTGCGGGACGCCCTTGCGGAGTTCGGCGGCGCCGACGAGCACCGCAACGAGCTCGTCGGAGCCGGCGCCGATGAGCGCCCGGGCCGCTGCGCGCTCGCCGGTCGAGGCAACATGAAAGCGGGCCGCGTCCACGCCGAGCGGGATCACGCGAATCCGCTCGCGCGCGACGCCGATGGCGCGAACCAAGTCGTCGGCGGTGCGTTCCGAGTTGGCGAGCACGAGCCGCGCGCGACGGTACGCGCGGCGCTCGAGCCGCACGTTGATGGCGGTCGAGAGCGCATGGTAGCGGCCGCGCAGCCCGGGTTCGCGCCCGCGGGCGATCTCGCGCCAGACCGAATGAAGCATGTGCGCGGCGACGACGTCGGCGCGAACGAGCAGCGACGAGCCGTCGGCGTGGACCACGTCGTAGCGGCCGGCCGAGACGCGCAGCGTGGCCCATGCGACGAACAGCAGTTGGTTGAGAAGTTCCGCGCGGAAGGGCCTCGGCGCAAGCCGCACGCGCGCACCGGGCAGCCCGCCGGGCGGCAGACGGCTCGTAAAGACCTCCACGGGGACGCCGCGGTCGATCAGGCGTCGCGCGATCTCTAGGTTCACGCGGCCTTGTCCTTCGGCCTCGCCGAAGCTGGGGGCGACGAACGCGACGCGCATCACGGCGCCTTCACCGCCGCGTCACGCGGCCCGTCTTCTTCCGAATGACGCGGGATCGCGCGCAGGTGACGAATCTTTTCGGCGCGGCGCGTCCGGTGGCAGGTCATGCAGGCCCGGCGCGACTGCTCGATGTAGGCGCGAAGCTTTCCGGCGAACGCATCGACGCCGAACTGCTCGGCGTGGGCGCGAAGCGCGGCCGGGTCGAAGGTCGTGCTGATCGCTCGCGCGACCCCATCGGCCAGAGCGAGCGGGTTCGAAGGCGAGAAGAGGACGCCGGTCGTTCCGTCGATCACGGTCTCTTCCGCGCCGCCGGCGCGCAGCGCGACGACGGGCCGGCCGCTCGCGTTGGCCTCGAGCGGCGTCAGGCCGAAGTCTTCGGAGGCGGCCAGGATCGTGCCGCGGCAGCGCCCGTAGAGGCGGACCAGCTCGGCGTCGTCCACGACGCCGCGGAACTCGATCGTGGGTCCGGCGAGCGCTTGCAGGCCGGCGCGCGCAGGCCCGTCGCCGACGATGATCAGCCTGCGCCCCATCTGGTTGAACGCATTGATCGCGACGTCGACGTTCTTATAGGTGAGCAGCCGCGAGACCAGCAGGAACTCGTCCTTGGTGTTGGGCGCGATCCCGAACATGCCGGTCTCGACCGGCGGGTGGATGATCGTTGCTTCACGTCCGTAGATCGCGCGCACGCGTTCGGCGGCCACCTTGGAGATCGCCACGGTGAAGTGCGGTCGCGCGGCGGCACGGCGGTCGCCGCGACGCAACGCACGGACGGCGAGCCCGCTGAACGGACGCAGCGGCGCCGGCACGGCGTTGGCGCGCTCGTAGCCGTCGTCCCACAGGAAGCGCGGCGGCGTATAGGTGTAGGCGATGTGGCAGCCACTCTTCGGCTTGACCCCGTGGGCGAATCCGGACGTCGAGGACAGAACCACATCGAAGCCTTCGATCTTCATCCTGCGGAAGGCGCGGGGCATCAGCGGCGCCAGCCGGCGAAAGTCTTCGGGGTCGCGCAGCCACTTCTGCAGCTTGGACGGCCGCACGTCGGCGGAGGCGAATTCGGGATAGGTCGCGTCGGGCGCGTACAACCCGGTGAAAATCGGAGCGTCGGGAAAGATACGGTGAAGCACCGCCACGACCCTTTCGGCGCCGCCGCGGTTCACCAGATAATCGTGAACGATCGCGATTTTCATCGTCATTGAGTTCGAATGCGGGCGGCTTCTTCAAGGAGCCGCTGCATTCGTTCAACGACCGTGGACCAATTCCGCTCCGCCTTTGCCGTTTTTTCCGCGGCCTCGGCGAGGGGCTTCGCGAATGATGGGTCGAGTGCCCGATTCAACGCTGCCGCCATGTCCGCATTGTTCTCGGGGTCGGCCAGCAGCCCGGTGACGCCGTCTTCGATCGCGTCGGCGATGCCGCCGGTTCGTCCGGCGACGATCGGCAAGCCGTAGGCGCAGGCCTCCAGCAAGGAGACCGGACACCCTTCGACGCCGCCGCGTCCGCCGTCGAGCGAGCGCGAGGCGAGCACGAACGCGTCGGCCATCCGGAACGACGCGGCCAGGTCGTCGTCGGACAGCGCTCCGGCGAACACGATGCGGTCGGCGACGCCGGCGTCACGCGCGACTCGCTCGAACATGTCGCGCGAGCCTCCGGATCCGACCACCAGGTACCGCACATCCGGCGGAAGGGACGAAAGTGCCCGGGCGACCACATCGATGCCTTTGTGAGGTTCGAGTCGCGCGACGGTCAGCAGCACGCGCGCACCGGAAAGGCCGAACCGTTCGCGGAGAGCTGCGAGCCGCTCGGCCGAAACTTCGCGGGGCGACGGTGCGCCGACGGGGATGACCTCGCCGTCTCGCGCGCCCAGCGAGCGGGCCGCATCCATGGTGAAGCGGCTCACGGCCAGGACCCGATCGGCGCGCGGAAGCACGAAGGAAGCGATTCGGCGTCCCCGCGGCGCGACCAGCTCGACGCCGTAGCATCCGATCACCATCGGAATGCGATGCCGGCGGCGCAGCCACACGCCGGCCGGCGCGGCCAGCACGTGACCGGCGAAGAACACATCGGGACGCCACGCGCGCGCCTCGCGAATCGTCGCGGCGGCGAGCGCCGGAAGGTAGCCGCGACGTCCGGACCCCGCTACGGAGCGGACGCGGCGAACCGGAAAAGACAGGGATGCGTCGACGGTTTGGTGTCCGGGATCGGCCGGCGCGACGACGCGAACGTCGGCGGTGGTGCGGTCGCAGAACTCGCGGAGCAGCGTCTGGATGCCGCCGCGTGTCGGCGGAAAGTCGGTCGCCGAGACAAGGACACGCATCAGACCGGGAGCGCGGCCGCGGCGTCGACGACGTCCTCGGGATTCTCACCGCGGGCGCGGGCGTCGCGGGCGCGCATGTAGAAGTTGTCGGCGAAGCCCATCATGAACCAGATCAGCGGCGCGACCGCGTAGTTTCCGCCGTTGAGCCACTGCCCGAACGAAACCAGGCCCATGCCCAGGATCGCGGGGAACATCGGCCCGGGCAGCCAGTTTCGCATCCGGATCAACTGCAGTAGGGCGAGCGGAATGATCATCAGGTAGAGCGCGCCGCCGACGACGCCGAATGCGATCGTCGCGTCGGATAGGTCCAGCTCGGTTGACGACGAGCGGCCGTCGCCGAACTTCTGGGATCCGCGGCCGGTCGCACCGGTCCCGAGCCCGAACGGCTGCTGGGTCAAGGCGAAGATCAAGCCGTCCTTCATGCCGCGATAGTGCTGCTTCAGCGTCGAGCGCCGCTCGTCGAGCGGATCCAGCAGCGCGACGCGTTGTCGCTCTTTCAACTGCTCTGCGGCGGTCGCGGTCTCGTCGGCCCGGATCTCGCCGCCGTCCCGCGTCGAGGTGAAGAACAGGATCGATCCGATCATCAGTCCGATCAGCGACAGCGCGACGATCGCGCGGCGAGCGCGCATGCCGATCAGCGCGATCGCCCCGACGGCGGCGAGCACGATGAACCCGCGCGATCCGATCAGATACCCCGCGTAGATCATGAAGGCGAGCGCGCCGTAGATCCAGTAGCGCTGAATGCCCTTGCGGTAGACCAGATACGCCAGCGCCGTCATCACGGCGAAGTTCAGGTACGTCGCGTATTCGAGGGGGTTGACGAAGGTCGCGAACGGACGGATCGCCGAGCCGACGTACAGGCCGCCGAAGCCGGCGCGCGCCAGATATGCCTGCTCGAACCCGGGGAAGCCGACCAGCACCTGATACAGCCCGTACGCGCCGGCGACCACGCCGACGAAGATCATCCAGCGCTGCATCTTGGCGACCATCTCGCGGTCGGCGATGCTGCGTCCGATGAAGAAGCACATCATCGGCACGAGCACGAACATCACGCCCGTCAAGCCGACCATCAAGTTGCCCTGCGCCGGATTGAAGACTTGGAGCAAGCCGATCAGCAGCAGCCAGAAGACCATGCGCGCAAGGACGGTGCCGCCCAGGTTCGCCTTCCCGCCGATGATCAAGGTCACCAGAATCACGAAGATGACGGCGGACGAGACCAGCAGCAGCGGATCGAGCGCGGAGAAGCCGGTCGCGGGAACCAGCGCGCGTCGAAAGACGCCGAGGAACGGAAGGAAGCCGAACATCATCGCCATCGCGCGCTTCGGGTTGGACACGGCCGGCACGGCGAAGATGAACACCATTGACAGGGCCGCGACGACGCGCAGCAGCGAACCACCGCTGACCACCTGGTTGCCCAGGAACAGCGCGCCGAACAGCATGACGACGCTCCACGCCAACGGCGACATCGTTCGCCGCTCGGGCAGTTCGAGCGTCTCGTGCGGATAGAAGGTGGTTTCCATCTATGCGATCGTCTTCCGTGAGTCTTCGGATTCGGCGACGGCGGCCGCGCGGATGCCCGCGGCGATCGCCGTCCACGAGAACCGCTCCGCGGCGAGCGTCGCGCCGGCCTCGCCGATCCGCTCGCGCAGCGGCGCATCGACGGCCAGACGGCGAAACGCGTCCGCGATCCGGTCCTCGGATGGATCAACGAGCAGGAGGTTGTATGCGTCGCGGAAAAACGCTTCGGTCGCGCTGCCCGTGTAGGCCACGACCGGGAGATGATGCGCGAGCGCGGACAAAAGGCTCGTCTTTCGCGCGACCGGACCGGTCGGCTCGGCGAACAGGTAGCAGTCGGCCGCGGCGAGCGCACCGGAGAGCTGCGCATGATCGAGCGGCCCGGTGGCGTGGACCCCCTCTGCCTGCGGCGCGGCGATGCCGGTTCGGCCGGCGAGCAGCAGGCGCACGTCGATTCCCTCGCCGCGGAGACGCCGGATGGCGGCCAGCGCAGGGACCAGGTCGCGGCCTTCGCCGATCGCGCCGAGATGGGCGACGACGAACGCGGATGCCGGGATGCGAAGGGACGCGCGAACCGCGGTGCGTCCGGGAGCATCCGGGTGCGGATCGACGGTCGCGCCGGCGGCAACGACGGAAACGGGCGTCGCCGGATACCGCTTCGCGAGCAGGCTGCGACGCGCCTCGGTGGTCGCCACGATCGCGCGAGCCGCTGCGGCGACACCGCGGAACTGGACGCGCTGCGCGATCGCCCAGACCAGCCCGCGAAGTCCGCCGCGTCCCCACGGGTACCACAGTTCGTGGGCGACGACGGTAAGCGGCGCGATCCGCGCGAGCGCGCGAGCGAGGCGGCCGGCGGACAACGAAACACCGCGGCGGCCGATCTGGAATGGGTTGTAGTGCCACACGATCGCGTCGGGTTTCGCTTGCCCGACGAACGCCGCGATGGCGTCGAAGCCGGGGCGATCCCACCGCCGCACGACCGGCCGCACGTCGATGCCGGTCCCCGCATCGGCGGGAGGCGAGCACACCACGACGACCTCGTCGCCCCCTCGAGCCAGTTCGGCCGAAAGGCGGGCGACATGGTCGCCGATCCCGCTCGCAGCGGGAGGAACATCGCGTGTCAGTTGGACGATTCGCATCAGAACAGGTCGTCGCTCCGGCGTGGGCGGCCGGATCCGGGTGCGGGCGTGCGCTTCGCCCCGGTGGTGCCGCCTTGTCCTTTCGAACGAGCCCGGCGCGCAGGGGTTGCGCTCGGCTTCTTCGGCGCGGGTTTTGCCTGTCCGTTTGCGGCCGATCGTCCATTGCTCGCGCCGCGCGCCTTCGCCCGCGGCGCCTGCGCCGCCTCGACATCCATGCGACGCTCACGCGCCGACGGTCGCGCCGCGACGATCTTCTTCGGTGGACTCTTCTTCTTCGCCGTCGGTTTGCCGTCGGGATCCTTCGGCGAGCGCGACCGCGGCCGAACCGGTTCGTCGTCGTCGATGTCATAGACATCCTGGGCTCCCCCGTACGGGTCGCCGTAGGAGCCGTAACCGCCGTACGCGGCGCCCGACCCGGATGCGTCGGTGAACCCGCCGTAGCCGCCGCCGTAGCCACTCCCGGCGAACGGGCCGTAGCCGCCGGCGTCGAAACCGCCGTCGAACCCGCCGCCGCCGCCGTAAGGATTCAGCGGCGGAAGGTCGTCGTCGTCGCCGCCGCGGCGGATACCGGCCAGCGCGAGTACCTTGCCGGCCTGCTGCGACTCGGACGCGCCGAACATAACCGCGCCGAGCACGCGAGCGCCGGCCGCTTGCAACTGCTCTTTCGCCTCGGTCGCTTGCGCGCGCAGCGTCTGTCCGGCGCTCATCACCAGCAGGACGCCGTCCGCGTAGGTTCCCAGCACCGACGCGTCGGCGGCGGCGAGCACCGGCGGCGCGTCGATGAGCACGATGTCGGCCCACTTGCGGGCGCGGCGGATCACCATCGCCATCTCTTCGGTGGAGAGCAGTTCGCCGGGGTTGCCGATAACGGGCCCGGTCGGCATCACGTAGACGCCCACCTGCCCGGGAACCGGGCGGATCGCCTTGTCGAAGGTGACTTGGCCGCGGATCACGTTGGTCAGGCCGACGGCGTTGCCGACCCCGAAGGTCTCGTGGACGCGGGCGTTGCGAAAGTCGGCGCCGATGACCAGCACGGTGCGGCCGGCTTCGGCGATCGCGCCGGCGAGGGACGCCAGCGTCTCGCTGCGCCGCTTCGCCAGCGTCGAGGTGACCACGATGCAGCGCACGTCGCCGCCCAGCCCCATCGACGCCAGGTTGGTGCGCAGCATTCGCGCGGCTTCGATCGATTCGAAGGCGCCGTCGCCGAAGGGATCGTCTTCGCGGCCGGACGGCAGGGACGCGAGCACCGGCAGGCCGATGTCGCGCTGCGCCGCTTCCTTGTCGCGGACGGTGTCGTCCATGTATTCGCGAACCAGCGCCAGCGCCGCACCGAAGATCAGGCCCATGATCAGCCCCAGGAACGCCGCGCGCTTGTGGTCCGGGCCGACCTTGACGCCGTGGAGCCCGGCGTTGGCCATGACTTCGCCGCCGCCTTTGAGCTTCAAGTCGAGCGCCGTTTCCAGGTCGATCTGGTCGCGGAGAATCTCGGTGCTGGCCGCGAGCAGCCGCGACCGAACGGCACGGTTGTTGTCGTACTGCTCCTTCGACTTCAGCGTGAGCGCCTTCGCGTCCAGCGCGGCGATCTGCGAGTCGAACTCCTGGATGCGGGCTTCGGCGACGGCCTTGGCGGCCAGGACCTTCTCGGTCGCGCCGTCGAGGCGGTCCTGCAGGAACTGAAGCATGTAGGCGTCGCACAACTGGGCCGCAAAGACGGCGTCGCGATCGACGGCGGTGAGATTGAAGATGCCCGTGTTGGCTTCGTGGGCGGCGTTGATGCGCCCGACGATGCGCTCGTAGGGCGCGTCCATCCGGGACGCGACCCGCTTGGCGATGGCGGGCGACTGGATGATCTGCTGCATCTCTTCGAAGGAGGCGTAGATCTCGGTCGGGTTCTTCTTGGGGTCGTCGCCGATCTGGGATGCGCCGCCGGGACCGACCGCGGCGATGCGCACCTTGCAGGCCGCCGCGTACTGAGGCTCCTGGCGCATCGACAGGACGAAGGCGATCGAAACCACCGCGACGAGCGCGGTGATGACGGATCGCTTCCTCCGGAGGAGGACGCGGAAGAAGTCCTTCGGTTCCACGGTTGGCCCTGTCCTTGTCTACGTCGCCGAAACGCCGTTCGCCGCGCTTCGCTTCGGAAGCGCGGTCCCGGCAGGGTGAGTGTCTATGACTCGTCGTGCGTTGATTCCTTCTCCTTACGAACCGACGATCGCCATCGCCGCGATCAAGCATGCGGCGACGCCCAGCGCGATCAGTTCGAGGAACGTGAGCTCGTCCTTCATGAAGAACTCCTTCATGATCCGTGGCATGTGCTAGATCGTCCTTTGCTTCGCCGGTTCTTGGCAGATGCAGCCGATTCGACTCCGGAAAGATGACCGCCCCCGAATGGCCGTTCGGGGGCGGTCGAAGCCGGCGTATGGTCCGCGAGGGAGGGAGGGAGGGATGCGGTTGTGCGCCGGCACTCTTTCCGTTGTCTCTATGCTGTCGCTTCCGTGATCTCGATGTCCGCCGGTGCGGATCCGGTCATCGACTTCAATGCCCGGTCGCGAATCCGGTAGGCGTGGCTACGGCTCAGTGACAGCCGCTTGCAAACCTCGCTCACCGGAAGGTCGGCGACGTACCACAGCGTTACGACGGCTCGTTCGCGTTCATCGAGCGAAGCCAGTCGCTTCGTCAGCTCGCTCCGGATCGTCAGGGCATCCAGAAAGCCACGACGGAACGGATCCGCGTCGATGTCCGGCGTGCTTCTGCCGGGCGTCATGAAGGAAGAAGTCCGCGGGCCGTAGAAATCCCGGAAGTTCTTCAGTGCGGTGACGACTCCGCCGACCGTGTCGATCATCGTCTGCTCTCTCGCTTCCCTGGGTCGTATGTTTCGGGCTTCGGTGTCTTCGATCCGGGCGCTTCATCGCTTCCGGGTACGACGACGAAAACGAGGCCCTCCGCAGGTCGTTGCAGCGAATTTTCACGCTGCGTGACCATGCGAAAACGATCCCGAGGTTGCGAAATTGGGACGAACGATGCCCGGCAAATCCGGGCGAGCGTGATGATGCTGCTTCGAAAATATTTCTCCGCTTAGGCGGTGGTCGCCGAACGGCCCGTCGTGTGCTGGCTCTCGCCCGGCTCCTCGGGGAGCACGCCGCGCAGGGCCTCCCAGACGGCGCTGGCGAGGAACCGGCGGTGTCCGCCGAGCGTGCGGATGTACGGAAGCTTGCCGGCGTCGGCCCAGCAACGGACGGCACGGTGCGAAACGCGGAAGAGCATCGCGACCTCACCGGTCGTCAGGAGCGAGTCCTCGCGACGGTGGCCGTTCTGCAGAGCCATCGCCTGACGGCGGAGCCGCTCGATGAGACGCTCGCGCGTTCCGGAAGTGTAGGGAGCCTTGGTCATGGTGATTCCTTCCTTTCCACCCGCATCTGCGGGCAACGAGTTCGCCGGCCCCTTCCATTGGCCAAGGCGCCGGCGTGATCCGAAAACGACAGCGGCCCGGGCGAAAGCCCGAGCCGGTGGTGCAAACGACGGCGGCCCGGGCGAAAGCCCGAGCCGGAAGTGCGTGGTGCGATGAACATGTCGATGCCGATCGCGGTCCGAAAAGCCGAAACGCCCGGAGGCCCGGGCGTCTGCGCGTTGTTTCGGTTCCGCTACATGTGTTGCAAGGTACTAGTTAGAACGGGCTACCGTCCCACGTCAAGGGGTCGGCGGGAACTTTTTTTCGGTCCAATCTCGGACGCACCGGTGCGAGCCGGAAGGGAAAACGAAAGTTTTTCCGTTCGGCATCCCCTGTTTCCATCATGTTCGCGTTCCGCATTGTGCTTCCTACAACGAGCCGGCACCGCGCCCGCGACGCGCGTCGCGACCCGTCTCGTCGCGAACGACGTGTTGTCCAACTCGTCCCCGATCGCGCGCAACGCGCATTGTGAAGAAGCTGCCCGTCTGCGGAAGGTTTGCGCGCTGCATCCGGGTTCGCGTGCCGAAATGATCCAGAAGAACTATGCAGCGAAACAGCGAACGCGTCGTTTTCCCCTGACGAGATGCGAACGCGACTTCAGGAGCGAATGATGCGAGCCACGACCGACACGGCACACCGGACGATCGATCTGACAACCGACTCGACGCCCGGCATGACGCGGGTCGCGAGCAATCGCCGCGCGCTCGACGCCGCTTCTCGGGCGAACGCGGTTGCCGCATTCGCTGCGACGCGCCGTCGCCGCGCATTGCGCGCCACCGCCGACACCGCTGCCGACGCGGCGATGGCGACCGGGGGCTTGGCGATCGTGAACGTCGCGCTGAACTTGAAGCTCGGACTTCCCGGCGGCGCCGCCGGCCTGGCTATGGGCGCCGCGCTGCTTGGGATCGGCGCGGCGATCGCGCTGATGCGCCGCGGACGGCGCGGCGGCACCGATCCGGCGACGGCTGCGATGCCGGTACGCGTGATCGTGCTCGAGCGGCCGAGGCCGCAAACCGTCATCGACCTCGACGTCGTGCAGGACGCGCACCACGTCGCATAAAACCCCCCCCGCACCACCCAACCCCTCCGCCGCTGAGCCTCCCACTCCCCCCGGGAGGCTCAGCTCTTTTCCGGCCGGATAAGATCGGCTCAGTGTCACGCTGGGTTGCGTGGGATCTGGCAGAGAGGCCAGTAGCCTCGCGCCTGGCGGTGGGTTGACTCGTAGGATCGGTGTCTCCCTTGCGGGATGACAGCATGTCGTTGTGTCACCCACCACCAGGTCGAGGCCTCACCGGCGTGACTTGATAGGAGCGTGACGTGCACGTCCCGACTGAGGTTTGTCCGCCGGCGAGTCCCTTCCACTCGTCCGCTGGTGAGACTTCCGAAGGAGGGACTGTGCCTATTGTAATCGGCGTTGATGCTCATAAGAGGACGCATACGGCGGTGGCGGTGGATCGCGCGACCGGCCAGCAGGTGGATGTGATCACGGTACCGGCGCGGGTGAAGGGTTTTGAGCGGCTCCTGGCGTGGGCGCGGCGGCTGGACACAGATCGCGTGTTTGCGATTGAGGATTGCCGACATGTCTCCGGCAGCTTGGAGCGGTACCTCATCCCGGCGGGTGAGCGGTCGGTTCGGGTGCCGACCAAGCTCATGGCGGAGTCCCGCCGGGTTGGTCGTGAGCGCGGCAAGTCGGATCCGATCGATGCCCTGGCGGCGGCGCGCGCTGCGGTTCGCGAGCCGGATCTGCCGACGGCGCGGCTTGATGGCCCCGAACGGGATCTGCGACTGCTGGTGGATCACCGGGAAACGCTCGTCTGGCAGCGTTCTGAGGCGCAGTCGAAGCTTCGCTGGCTGCTCCATGAACTCGACCCGGAGCTCGAGATCCCGCTGCGGACGCTGGATCGGTTCGTGACCCTTGACCGTGTCGCTGCTCGCCTCGACGAGATGCTGCTCGACGGTCGGGTTGAGATCTGCCGGGAGCTGCTCGCGACGATCCGTGCGCTCACGACACGCGTCAATGCGCTGGAGACGCGGATCAAGACGATGACCGAGAAGCTCGCGCCGGGCTTGCTCGAATTGCCCGGCTGCGGGCCGCTGACCGCCGCCAAGATCATCGGTGAGACCGCGGGGGTGGGTCGCTTCGCATCTGAGGCGAAGTTCGCGATGCATGCTGGGATCGCGCCGCTGCCGGTGTGGAGCGGCGCCAAGACACGCTTCCGATTGAACCGATCCGGCAACAGGCAGCTCAACGCCGCCCTTCATCGCATCGCCGTCACCCAGATCCGGATGCATCAACCCGCCAAGGACTTCATGGCCCGCAAGATCAGCGAAGGCAAGACCAAGACCGAGGCGCTTCGAAGCCTCAAACGTCACATCGCACCGAAGGTCTATGACACGATCACAAGACACCAGCTCACAACCCCAGCCGGCTTGCAGTCGGCCGCGGCTTGACATAGGAGCAACGACATGAACCCGCCGCGCGTCGCCGTCGTCCCGAATCCGCTTCCGCTCGCGGTCGAAGCCGTGCAGCGCGGCGGCGGCGTCATCGCCCCGCCCGCCGAGGCGGATGCCATCGTATGGACCGACGCGCGGGGCGCAGCCGACCTGGCCGCGATGCTGTCCGGTTCGCCGGCGCGCTGGATTCAGTTGCCCTTCGCCGGCATCGAATCGTTCTTCGATGCCGGCGCGATCGATCCGAATCGCATCTGGACGTGCGCGAAAGGGATCTATGGTCCCGCGACGGCCGAGCATGCGCTCGCACTGATGCTGGCTGCCGCCCGCCGCCTCCACGCTCACGTGCGCGCCGGCGCGTGGACCGGCGACACCGATCCCCCGATGCGCAGCTTGCGTGCCGCAACCGCGCTGATCCTGGGAACCGGCGGGATCGGGACGGCGCTGGCATCGTTCCTCGCGCCGCTCGGCGTGCGCATCCTGGCCGTCTCGCGCAGCGGACGCAGCGTTGCGTGGGCGAAGCACACCGGAGCGCCGGCCGATCTGCCGTCGCTGGCCGCCGAATGCGACTGGCTGGTCGTCGCCGCGGCGCTCACGCCCGAAACGCGCGGGATGATCGGCCGCGAGGTGTTCGCGTCGATGCGTCCCGACGCGTGGCTGATCAACGTCGCCCGCGGCGGGCTGGTCGACACCGAGGCGCTCGTGGACGCGCTCAAGCGCAAGGCGATCGGCGGCGCGGCGCTCGATGTCACCGATCCCGAACCGCTGCCGGCGGATCATCCGCTCTGGGGCCTCGACGACGTGATCATTACCTCGCATACCGCGAACACGTTTCGCATGGCCGTCCCCGAGCTGGCCGCACTGGTCGAGCGAAACGTTCGCGCATTCGCCGCCGGCGAGCCGCTCGAAGGCCTCGTCGATCCGTCGCTCGGCTACTAAGCGAAGCTACGAACCGATCCCGTAGGGCGGCGTGTGCATGTTGTCATGCGCGCACGCCGGGTCCTCGGTCCAGGGATCGCGGCCGGCCAGCTCCTTGGCGATGCAGGCGACCCACGGCGCGAAGACGCTCGAGATCGACACGGTCTCCTCGTAGTGGCCTTGGTCGCACATTTCCACTTCGACCGCGCCGACGGGAACCGTCCCGACGCCGTCGTGGTCGTCGGCCGGCGAGCCGGTCGCGTCTTCGGGCGCCGAAAGCAGATGGAAGTCGTAGCCCGGGATGATGTAGCCCAATTCGTCCTGACCCAAGCCGAGCACGAACTGATACCGCTGCGCGTACTGATCGCGGATCACCGGCTCAAAAGGACGGCCGGTATCGGCCGACGGACATTCGGACCTGCCGTAGCCACCGAGCTCGATTTCGGGCGAGAGTTCGCCTGGCACCGTCAGGAACATCATCGGGCCGGCCTCGACCGCGACCATCTCGGTGCGGATCTGCGTGCCGGCCGTGTGCGCGGGAATTCCGTCGCGGTGCATCGGCCCCGGCCCCCACGACTCGGCGCCGACGAAGGTCGGAATGTCGAAGATGCCGCGCATGTTCAGCGCCCGCAGCGCGGTGTTGTCCGAGTCGATCGTGAACGCGCGCCGCGTCGCGGTGAGCGACGGCACGTCCACCGCCACGGCATCGTCCAGCGCGGCGATCGCCGACTCGGCGACGAGCCGGCCGATCTCGAAGGTGCGTTCCCACGTCGGATTCGAGCCGAAGCCGTTGATGTTCACACCAAGGGGCGTCTGCAGGCCGCCGACGCTGCCCGAGAAGTAGATCGCGGTCCCACCCAGCGTCTGTTCGAGCGTGTCGCGTGCGCCCCACGGGAAATCGCTCGACACGTAGCCGTTGTCCGAGCCTTGCGCTTCGGGATGGTTCGACCAGTTCACGATCGTGCCGATGGTCGAGTCGCCTCCGCGCACGAACTGCGCCGCGATCACCTCCGGGTCGGTCACGTCCGGTGGCCGCGAGTCGCGGATCGGCACCGGCTGCGCGCCGATCGCAAGCTTGACCTTCGCCGGTTCGAGCGCCTCGTAGCCTGCGCGAACCGCGTCGATGATCTGCGAGCGGATGAACGCCTGATAGGCCGGGAACTTGCCGTCGGTATTGAGATAGAGCTGGCCCCAGTAGCCCATCGTGTCCACGCCTTCGTGCGTGTGTGTCGCCGACACGACCAGCTCGTCGACGTTCATGTCGGGATAGCGCACCCGCATCTCGTCGCGGGCGCGCGCGACTTCGACGTTGAACAATCCGACGACGTCGAGCGAGACCATCGCGACCGTGGTCTCGCCGAGCCGCATCACGACCGCGCGCGCGAACGTGTCGTCGTGCTTCCCGAGCGTGCATTTCGCGCCGAAGCCGGCGTTGGCGAACAGGCCGTCCCATTTGCCGGTCGAATCCGGGTCGCCGACGATCGTGACGCCGCGAACTGAGAACGCACCGGCCCGGCGCGTGTCGCCGGCGGAGTTCCACGGCTGATCGACGTGCGGCTCGGGCGTCTCGCCGCGCGGCGGCGCCGCGTCGAGCAGCGGCTCCAAGTTGTGGTTGGTCAGCCCGCTCATGCACCCGTTGCCGTCCAGATCCAGATACGGCTCGCCCCATACGCCGGTGACCGGATGCGGCGTGAAGTACTGCGACCATTCGGCCGGAGGCTCCCCGACCGGCGTGATCACCCGGACCCCAAAGCCGGCTTCGAAGACGCCGGTTGCGGCGGCGGGACGAAGCGAGATCGATGCGGCCGCGATCGCGGCGGCGGCGATGACGATGGCGACGATGCGGCGACTCCGATGCACGGCGGTCCTCCCGGTGAACGATTGCGGTCGAAACAGATCCTTTGCCCCGGTTCCTTCGCCCCGGCCGGCTCGGGTTCCTGCCGGGGGCGCCGAAGCCGGTAGCCTGGCGCGCCGATGGACGATCTGCGCGTGGCCGCATCGGCATGGAGGCTCGACCCTGCGGTCGCGTTTCTCAATCACGGTTCGTTCGGGGCCTGTCCGCAGCCGGTTCTGGATGCCCAGACCGCGTGGCGAGAGCGCATGGAAGCCGAGCCGGTCCTGTTCCTCGACCGCGAGATCGACGATCTGTTGTCCGGGGCGCGCGCCCGCGTTACGGCATTCCTGCGCGCGGACGCGGCCGGGCTCGCGTTCGTCGCCAACACGACCACGGCGGTGAGCACGGTCCTGGCGTCGCATCCGCTCGGCGAAGGAGACGAGATCGTCACGACCGATCACGCCTACGGGGCCGTCCGCGCGGCGCTGCGGCGCGCGTGCGAGCGGACCGGCGCGACGCTGCGAATCGCGCGAATCCCCCTTCCGCTCGACGACCCGTCCCTGGTCGCCGGCGCGATCGCCCGCATGATCGGCGGGCGCACGCGGCTGGTCGTCGCCGACCACGTCTCATCGCCCAGTGCACTCGTCTTTCCGGTCGAGCAGATCGTCGCCGCGTGCCGCGAGCGCGACGCGCCGGTCATGATCGACGCCGCGCACAGCCCCGGCATGATCGACACCGGCGTGGACGCGCTCGCGCCCGACTTCTGGTGTGGCAATTTGCACAAGTGGCTGTGCGCGCCGAAAGGCTCGGCCGTGCTGTGGGTGTCGCCCGACCATCGCGACCGCATCCGGCCCCTCGCAACCTCGCACGATCACCTCGAGACGTTCCACGCGCGCTTCGATTGGACCGGCACCTACGATCCGACGCCGATCCTTGCGGCGCCGGCGGCCGTGGACTTCTTCGATGCGCTCGGATGGGATCGGGTTCGCGCGCACAACGACGCGCTCGCCGAGCACGGCCGCGCGACCGTCGCCGCCGCGATCGGCGCCGGCCGCGTCGCGCCCGAAGGGATGCACGCCGCCATGAGCGCGGTTCCGCTTCGCGCCGGCGTCGCCGGCTCTCGCGAGCAGGCGATGGCGCTGACCCGGCGGCTCTACGACGAGCACCGGATCGAGGTGCCGGTCAACCTGGTCGCCGGCCAGAGCGTGCTGCGCTTGTCGGCCCAGCTCTACAACGCCCCGGCCGACTACGAACGCCTCGCCGCGGTCCTCCCGTCCATCCTGTAGGGCCTCCAGCCGGAACGGCGCTTGACACACCCAGGTCTCTTGCGGTGTAATTTAGATTACTCAGCAAGGGAGAAACCATGATGACCGAGCAAGACCTTCGAGGCTGGTTCGCCGGCCGCATCCCCGGCGATTGGTTCACCGGCGCGCCCGGCATGACCATCGACCGCGACGAGATCCTGATCGTCGGCACGCTG